>JAVBND010000008.1:0-36530 GCA_031551775.1 Eubacteriales bacterium
AGAAGTCAGGCAGGGATCGATCCCAAGGCAGGTGCTGTGACCAACGGAACAAGGGGGGCATCCGCCATCCACGCATCAAAAATCTCCGGCCAAGGGCCGGAGATTCGGACCATCAACAAACCCCGTTAACAACGCCCCCGGCGACCTGTGCGCCGGGGGTGAATGGGATTTTGACCAAGGGCGGGCTTTATCGCCCGCCCGGCGAGCCTTCCCCACCCGTCCAACTTCCGCCCGGAAAATCCGCAGGTTTTCAGGAATTTGGCCCCGTTTCCCACTCATCGAAAAGGTTTTGCCGGGGCAAAAGATTTTCGATGAAGGCGTCAGCCTTTCACCGCGCCTGCGGTCAGGCCCTTGATGATGTTCCTTTGAAGCGCCATGTAGAGAATCAATACCGGCACGACCACAATCGTCACGGCGGCGGCCATCAAGCCAAAGTCGGTGCCGTATTGGCTGCTGATCTCGCGCAGGATCGCGCACACCGGCATCAACTGGCGCGAGCGGATCAGGACCATCTGCACGAACAGGTCGTTGTAGCTCCAGATGAAGGTGAAAATCGCGACCGTCATCAGCGCGGGCTTTGACAAGGGCAGGATGATCTTGGTAAAGATGCGGTACACGCCGCAGCCCTCCATGAACGCCGCCTCCTCAAGTTCATAGGGCTGCGCCGCCACAAAGCCGATCATCACCGTCGAGGCGAAGGCCAGGTTGCCGGCGGTTTGCACCAGTATGACGCCCTGGAGCGTATTGAACAACCCCGCGTCCGACAGCATCCTGTACACCGGCACGATGGTGGAGAAGGCCGGAAACATGAGCGCCGCCGTGATCAGCGCTCTGATCGCGCCCTTGCCGCGAAATGACCAGCGCGTGATGGCGAAGGCCGCCATGGTCGAGAGCAGCATGACCAGAATCATCACCGAGCCCGACACGATCAGGCTGTTCTTGTAGCCGTTTGCGATGTTGACGTTGCGGTTGGTGAAGGCGTTTGTGTAGTTCGCGAGCGTCGGCGTCAGCTTGACGGCGGGCGAATCCATGTCGTAGAGGATCTTGCCGTTCACCGTGTCGTAGGCTTGCAGCCCCGCGTTCTCATTGCTCTGGCCCTGCGCCATGCCGCCGAGCAGGCTGGTGAACGCGTCGTTGCCCTTAAGCGAGGGGCCCGCCGTATCTCCCTCGTAGACCGGGTTGCCAGCCTCGTCAAAGAGCAGCTTGTCGTACATCACGCGCCCGTGCTCGTCGGTCAGCGTCACTTCGCGCATCACCTGGCCGTACTGGTCGTAGCGGTAGATGGTGTTAAACGCCGGTGCGAACGAATCGCCAACGACCAGGCTTGACGCCTTGAACGAGTTGTTGATGACCCATACAAAGGGGAAAATGGTGGTGAGGGCCCACAGGATCAGAATGAAATAGATCACGATCTTGGATATCTTCGTCTTCATTTTCGTCACCTCGCGCTCGCGCTGTCGCGCTGAAGGATCTTCCCGACCACTTGCGCAACCAGGACGCCGAGCACCACGATGATGATCGAAATGGTTGAACCGTAGTCCACGTTCTGGGCGACAAATGCCTGGTTGTGCATGTAGGTGCCCAGGAAGTGCGTGAGGCCGTTGGGCGCGCCGTTGCGCGCAACGACGCTGGGCAGGTCAAACACCTTGATCGCGCCCGTGATGGCCAGCGTCGTGCAGGTGATGATGACGTCTGAGACCAAGGGCAGCGTGATGTACCACACCTTCTTGAAGCCGGTCGCGCCGTCCATTGCCGCCGATTCGTAGACCTCCTCCGGCACGCCCGAAAGCCCGGTCAGCATGATGACAAAGTAGAAGCCCACGTACTGCCAAAGGACCGGAATCGCCACCATCGTAAACGCCCGGTCCTTGCTCAGCCACAGGACTTTGTCGTGCCCAAACAGCTGAAGGATCTGGTTGAACATGCCGCCGTCGTAGTAGTAAAAGAGGCTGAACATGAGTCCGATGGCGGTGGCCGAGATGACGATGGGGAAGAAGTAGACGATGCGGAAGAACTGCTGTCCGCGCTTGATCGAATCGACGAGCAGCGCCAGCAAAATTGCCATGCCAACCTGGAAAACGATCGTCAGCCCCATGATTTTGAGGCTGTTCATCAACGCCACGCGCGCGGTCGGGTCGCTTGTGAAAAAGCGTTTGTAATTGGCGAGGCCCAAGAACTCGCTCGGGGCGGCGGCCAAGCCTTTGATCTCAAAGAGCGAGTTGTAGATGTTGACGAAGAAGGGGTAGTACAAAAAGAGAATCATCAGGATAAACGAGGGCAGCACAAACACCAGCAGCGGGCGTTTGTCGCGGTACAACATTTTGCATTCCTCCCTAGGTAAGCGCTGATTAATTCGGTTGCTGGCTGGGTTTTGATTTTTTGTCCGGGTGCGCCTGCGGAAACCGAAGGCGTAGCAGCGCTACGTCGATGTTTTTGCAGGTGTGCCTGGGCGAGAAAGCAGAACCCAGACAGTGATCGAATTGATCAGCGCTTACCTAGACGGTAGCAAACATGGCGCAGGCGGCCAAAGGTCGAATTTACCATCTTGATATAGAGCCGACCTTCAACCGCCCTTTTTGAAAGGAAGCCGCCGGACCGCTTGCGGAGCCCGGCGGCTTCTTAAGAGGGGGGGTAGGGGTTAGAAGATTATTTCCCGAAGGGGTTGGCGTCGATCAGTTCCTGCCACATGCCGTCGATGTCGGTCAGCGAGCCGTCCACGATCGAGGGGACCTTGCTGAACCACTTGTCGGCGCGGATTTCCTGATCCATCTCGTCCTGGATGGGGCTGAGCATGATGTTGGCGGAGTTGATCATCTCGATGGACGTTGAGATGATGTTGCCGCCGAAGGCGAAGCCGCCCAGCGCCACGGCGTTGTCGCCGGTGGTCAGGAAGTGCAGAAGGTTGACGGCCGCGTCGCGCTTGGCCGGATCGTCCCAGGCCTTGCGGGAGAGGTAGAAGCCCATGGACACGCCGCCGATGAACGAGGTCGGGTCGGCGTCTTCGGCGTGGGTCGGGAAGGGCATGACCGCCGTGGTGTTCCAGTTTTCCTCGGCGATGGAGTTGGCGAACCAGGAGCCGTCAAGCTGCATCGCGGCCTTCTTGTCGCGGAACATCTGGCCGACGATTTCGTTGGTGGTGGCGTTGCAGTCCTCGGCGAAGGCGCCCATCTCGTACATCTCGTTGAGCATCTTCATGCCGTCGATCCAGGCCTGGGGCACTTTCTCGCCGGGGGCCGGGCGGACCAGGTGGTTCTCGGGCGCGCCCGAGGCCAGCATGGCGAACTCGACGATGTAGTGCGGCACGTCGGCGAAGGACACCGCCATCGGCACGATGCCGTTGGCCTTGAAGGTCTCCACCGCCTTCTCAAAGTTTGCCCAGTTGGTGGGCAGTTCCAGGCTGTACTGCTCGAACAGGTCGGTGTTGACGAACAGCGCTTCCCAGAACGCGCGCACCGGGATGGCGTACACGACGCCGTCGGGTTCGGCGATGGCGGCGTTCTCGGTCAGGTGCAGGTCCGGATAGGCCGCGTTGATCTCGGCGATCGGCACCACCTTGTTCAGGATGGGTGTGGAGTCCGCGGTCTTGGCGAAGTAGAACAGCACGTCCGCTTCGTTGCCGGCGGCAAAGTCGTTGATGACGCTGGCCTTCCAGGCTTCGTCGGAGGCTGCGGAGGCGTCTTCTACTTTGTTGCCGGTTTTTTCTTCCCACTCGGCAAGCAGCGCCACATAGGTGGCGGCTGCGGCGTCGGTGCTCGCGAAGGAGGACACGGTCTTGAGGGTTACGCCTTCGGCGGAGGCCGCGAGGCACATCGGAAGCACCATCGTCAGGGCGAGGAACAGGCAGATCCATTTCTTCATACGAAAATTCCCTCCTAGATTTAAGAATTGCCGGGTTGGGGGGAGACGCATCCCCATTGGATAATCAGATTATAACAATCGCGCGCCGTTTTGTCATTGGCTGTGTGTGGCATTCTTTGTTCACGCTTGTGCAAATGGGCAATTTGGTTTGAATTACCAATGCGCGCCCGACGGGCGGGCTTGACCGCAGGGCGGTGAATCGGCTCAACGGGCCGGATTTTGCCCGGAATTTTCCGCAAAAATTTACAGAACCGACAGGCGCTTGACGCGTGTGCTATAATTACAAACGGCAAACGCGGCAAAAACGCGGCGTCATTCTATGTACATCCGGGCAAGGAGATACCATGGCAAGATCGCACAGTGAATCGGTGGCCCTCAACATGGGTTCGAGCTACGTGCTGGTGCTCATCAACGCGCTGGTCAGCTTCGTCATACGCACCGTGTTCATCAAAACGCTGGGCATGCAATACACCGGCGTATCCACGCTCTTCATTGATATTTTGAATATGCTGGCGCTGGCGGAGCTGGGCGTTTCGACGGCGATCACCTTTGCGCTGTACAAGCCCATCCGAGAGGGCGACTGGCGGCGCGTTTCGGCGCTCATGCGCTTTTACAAGAAGGCTTACCGCCTGATCGCGGCGTTTGTGTTCACGGCGGGGCTTTGCTGTCTGCCGTTTTTGCACCTGATGGTCAAGAACGTGCCCGACATTGAGGAAGACATCCGCGTCATCTTCATGCTATATGTCGTCAACAATGCGGCCAGCTACCTGTTGGCCTACAAGCACACGCTGCTCACGGCCAGCGAGCGGCGCTACGTGATCTCAAATACCGGCGTTTGGTTTTCTCTTGCCAAGATGGTGATCGAATGCGCCGTGCTGATCGCGACCCGCAACTTCATCCTGTACCTTCTGATCGGCCTTCTGGACGCGCTCGTGCGCAACTACGCGGTATCAAAGAAAGCCGACAAGTTCTTTTTAGAGGTGGACGCGTACCCCGATGAGAAACTGACCCGCGAGGAGACGGTGCGCCTCTTGACCGACGTGGGCGCGCTCGCGCTGTACAAGATTTGCCAGGTGATTTTGAACTCGACCGATTCCATCGTCATCTCCTCCGCGCCCGCGCTGGGCGTATTGGCTGTCGGGTACCTGGGCAATTACCGCCTGCTTTACAACACCATCACCACGCCCATCAACCAGTTCTACAACGCCTTTACGCCCAGCCTCGGCGTCATGGTTTCAAAATCCGACCCGGACAAGCAGCACACGGTGTTTGAGACCACCAACTTTTTATCTTTCTGGGCGATCTGCTTTTGCTCAACTTCGCTGTTTTGCTTAAGCGTGCCCTTCGTGTCCGAGATCTGGCTTCGGGGCACGAAATTCAAGATGTCGATGGACATCATCGCGGTTCTGACCTTCAACTTTTATACGTCTGCCATGATGCGCCCGACCAACGCCTTCCGCAACAGCAACGGCCTGTTCATCCAGGGCAAGTTCCGCCCGCTCCTGATGGCGGTGATCAACATCGCCATGGACATTGCGCTGGTTAAGCCCCTTGGGGTGTTCGGCGTGCTGCTGGCAACCAGCATCGCGCGCATCACCACCCAGACCTGGTACGACCCGCTTTTGCTGTACCGGAAATTGTTTAACAAGCCGGTCAGGAGATACTATATTCAGTACGCGGTCTATACATGCCTGACCGCGCTCAGCTGCGCGGGGACTTGGGTTTTGTGCCGGCAGATGGCCTTTATCGGCAACACCTACCTGCGCTTTTTTGCCATGATGGTCCTGTGCCTCATCGTGCCCAACCTGATGGTCGTCGCGATCTACCGCAAGACAGTAGCCTATCACGGCGTGATCGCGCGCGGGAAGGTGCTGGTAAAGGGCATCGCGCGGCGGCTTGGGGGCAAAAAAAGAGAAGCCCCCGCTGAAAGCACAGCGGAGGAACCAGAATCAATCAACGCCGGGGATGAAGAATAATCGCCCCTACGCCATGCCGGCGGTCCGGGGGGCGTTCCCCTCGTCCCCGATCCTGAGCGCGTCAAGCGCCCCCATCTCCTGCGGCGGAAGTTCATCAAGCGACCCGATCCCAAAGTGCTTTAAAAATTCATCGGTCGTCCCGTACAAAAACGGCCTGCCGAGCGTCTCCCTGCGCCCAATTTCGGCAATCAAGCCTTTGTTCATCAGCGACTGTACCGAATAGTCGCACTTGACGCCGCGCACCGCTTCGATGTCGCCCTTGGTCACCGGCTGGCGGTAGGCGATGACCGAGAGCGTCTCAAGCGCCGCCTGCGAAAGCGATTGCTGGGTGACCGGCTGCAAGAGCTTCTCCACATATCCGGCATAGTCCGGCCTGATCGAAAGCTGCACCGTGCCGCCGTAGCGGTTGAGCCTGAGCCCGCGCATCTCAAGGTCATAATGATCGCGAAGCGCCATGAGCACCTCGTCCATCTCGCTGGTCGTCAAATCAAGCGCGTGGGCAAGATCGCTGACGGCGACCGGCTCCCCCGCGACATAGAGAATCGCCTCCACCACACCCGAAAGTTTCTGCTCGTCCATGGTTTACCCTCCTGTAGGAACCCATTATAGAAGTTCCCCGCGCGCTTGTCAAATCGCGCGTTGAACAGGAAGAAATTGCAAATTTCCGCACTTTCTTCACAAAAAACTTTCTGATCGACTCGACTTGACCGGTCCTATATCGTATAATAGGGTATTGGCACCAAATATTAACGCAAGGGGTGGGCGCATGATGAAAAACGGCGCGCCGGCCATCGAACTCAAGGGTCTGACCAAGACATTTGGGCCGGTGGTGGCCAACCGCGACATCGACCTGACGCTTCGTCACGGCGAGATTCTGGCGCTGCTGGGCGAAAACGGCTCGGGCAAGACCACGCTGATGAACATGCTTTCGGGCCTTTACGCACCCGACCGGGGCGTAATCCATGTGGAAGGCAAGGAAGTGACCATCCGCTCGCCGCACGATGCGCAGTTGCTCGGGATCGGCATGATACACCAGCACTTTAAACTCGTGGACATTTTGACGGTTGAGGAAAATATCGTGCTGGGTACGGGCGCGAAAAACGCAAAGGGCGCTTCGCTTCGCGGGCACATTGAGGGCATCAGCGAGAAGTTTGGCCTTCAGGTCGAGCCCGCGCGCAAGGTATACACCCTCTCGGTCGGTGAAAAGCAAACGGTCGAAATCCTGAAGGTGCTCTACCGCGGCTCGCGCATTTTGATTCTCGATGAGCCGACGGCGGTTTTGACGCCGCAGGAGATCGACAAGCTGTTCGCGATCCTGCGGAAAATGCGGGACGACGGTTGCGCCGTCATCATCATCACCCACAAACTTAACGAGGTGCTCGCCATCTCCGACCGCGTAACCATTCTGCGCAAGGGCGAGTCGGTCAGGTCGGTCGATACCCGCGAGACCGACGCCAAGCAGCTAACCGAGCTGATGGTCGGCCGCGCGGTCGATCTGTCCATCGCGCGCCCGGAAGCCGAGAAGACGCCGGGCGTGCTCGAGGTTAAAAACTTGACCGTTGTGAAAGTGGGCGTCAAGGCGCTTGACGCGGTGTCGTTCTCGCTTTCCGGCGGTGAGATCCTGGGCGTCGCGGGCGTCGCGGGCAGCGGGCAAAAGGAACTGTGTGAAGCGATTGCGGGCCTTGAGCCGGTCGCGGGCGGCGAGATCTTGAACAAAGGCGTGAACATGGTGGGGCTCACCCCGCGCCAGGTTGCCTCAAGCGGCGTCGCCATGGGCTTTGTGCCCGAGGACCGGCTGGGTATGGGCCTCATCGGGGGCATGGGCATGGTGGACAACCTGCTGCTTAAGACCTACTATACGCAAACGGGCGCGCTGCTTGAGCGCAGGAGCGCCGAGAAGCTTTCACGTGATTTGATCGAGCGGCTTTCCATCAATACGCCCGGCCCGCAAACGCCGGTGCGGCGGCTTTCGGGCGGCAACGTGCAAAAGGTGCTGCTGGGCCGCGAGATCATCTCAAGCCCGCACATCCTGATCACCGCATACCCGGTTCGCGGCCTTGACATCAATTCATCCATGACCGTCTACCACTTGCTCAACGAGCAGAAAACGCGCGGCGTGGCGGTCCTCTTCATCGGGGAGGATCTTGACGTGCTGCTCGAACTGTGCGACCGGATCCTGGTCCTGTGCGGCGGCAAGGTTTCGGGGATCGTGGATGCCAAGAAAGTCAACAAACGGCAAGTGGGGCTCATGATGATGGGCGCCACGGCGGAGGAGGCGATGAAGAATGCCTAGCTTCCACATCGTAAAGCGGGTGGACTTTAATCCGCGCCGCGCCATGCTGTACCGCCTGGCCGCGGTTGCGCTTGCGCTTTTAACCGGCGCGCTGTTTCTGTGGGCGCTGGGGTTCCCTCCCATTCCGGTATACCAAACCATGGTGCAGGGCGCGCTGGGCACGGCGTCAAACCTGCGCGAGACGGTCAAACTCGCGATTCCGCTGTGCGTAACGGCGCTGGGCATCACCCTGGCGTTCAAGATGCGCTTCTGGACCATCGGCGCGGAGGGGCAAATCGCGGCGGGCGCGATCGCGGCGTCGTTCTTCGCGCTCAACTTCTCCTACCTGCCCTCGCCGCTTTTGTACCTCATCATGGCCGTAGCGTCGCTGGTCGCGGGGGGGCTGTGGGGCCTCGTCCCGGGCTACTTCAAGGCGCGCTTTGACACCAACGAAACGCTTTTAACCCTGATGTTCAACTACATCGCGATCTATGTCATCCAGATGCTGCGCGAAGGCCCCTGGCGCGATCCGATGAGCGGGTTCCCCAAGGTCCCGATGTTCGAAAAAACCGCGCGCCTGCCGCTGGTTTTTGGCGTGCACATCGGCTGGATCGTGGCGCTTTTGCTGGTGGTGGCCACCTACATCTACCTAAACCACACCAAGCAGGGCTACGAACTTTCGGTCGTGGGTGAAAACGTCAACACGGCGCGCTACGCGGGCATGAACGTACGCAAGATCATCCTGCGCACCATGTTCCTGTCGGCGGCGGTTTGCGGCCTGGCGGGCATGCTGCAGGCGACCGGCGCGGACAAGACGCTGACCGAGACGGTCGCGGGCGGCAAGGGCTTTACCGCGATCACAATCGCCTGGCTCTCGCAGTTAAGCCCCTTCGCGATCCTGATCGTCAGCTTCCTGTTCGGGTGCCTGACAAAGGGCAGCGGCACGATTGAATCGGTGTTCAACATCTCGCCCTCGGCGGCCGAGGTGTTCCAGGGCATCATCCTGTTCTTTGTGCTGGGCAGTGAGTTTTTTATCAACTTCAAGATCATGCGCAAAGGAGGCGGGATCCATGCCTGAGTGGGTGATGTACCTGACCAACTTCGTCTATGCCGCGATGCTGGCGGGCGTGCCCCTCCTGTTCGGGACGGTCGGAGAAATCATGACCGAGCGCGCGGGCAACCTGAACCTTGGCGTTGAAGGGCAAATGTACATGGGCGCGGTGATCGGGTTTCTGGCCGCGTATTCGACCGGCAGCGCGCTGATGGCCTACGTGGGCGCGTTCGCGGCTGGCGCGCTGGGCGCCTTGATCTATGCGTTCTTGACCGTTACGCTGCGCGCGAACCAGAACGTGACCGGCCTGACACTGACCATCTTCGGCACGGGGTTTGCCAACTTCGTGGGCGAGAACATGATCCTCAATTCCCCGACCAAGTCGGCGATTTTGTCCGATTCACTGAAAAGCAGCTTCGCGCCCATCCACATCCCGCATCTGTCGGACATCCCGGTCATCGGCAGGCTGCTCTTTGGGCACACGGTCTTTGTGTACCTGGGCGTCCTGCTGGCCCTCCTTTGCGGCTGGTACTTGTTCAGAACGCGCCGGGGGCTCAACCTGCGCGCGGTGGGCGAAAATCCGGCGGCGGCGGACGCGGCGGGCATCAACGTGACGCGCTACAAGTACATTCACATCCTGCTCGGCGGCGGTATTTGCGGCCTGGGCGGCGCGTATGTGGCGCTGGTCACCTGTGGCGGCGCGTGGACGTACAACTGCGTCAACGGCCTTGGCTGGATCGCGGTGGCGCTGGTCATCTTCGCCAGTTGGAGTCCCTACCGGGCGATTCTCGGTTCGGTGGTCTTTGGCGCGCTGAGCGTACTGAGGCTGTACCTGGCGCCGGGCGTGGTGAAGGTGATCCCGTCGGCGATGTTTTCCATGCTGCCGTTCATCGCAACGGCGGTGGTGCTGGTGATCAGCTCGGTCAAGATGAGCAAGGAACACGCCCAGCCCAAGGGCTGCGGCACGAACTACTTCCGTGAGGAGCGCTGAGCGCGCCATCCCCCCTCCTTGGGCGCATCTGTTCGATGCGGGGAACGCCATCCAATAAAAAAATCCGCTTGTGGGCGGATTTTTTTATTGGATGGGCTGTGGGGGACGCGCCCGACCGCCGCCACTGCGAAAAAAGGGAGGGCGCCAGTCCAATGAGAATTGAGAGGGCTGCAGGCGTTGCTTGCAACGCCGGGCGATAGAACATGGCTTCGGCCTCCCCGCTCTCCCTCGGAAGGCTGGCTGACCAATCCGGGGTCAGTCCCCGGATTGGTCCAACAAAAAATCCGCTTGTGGGCGGATTTTTTGTTGGATGGGCAATAGAACGGACACTACCCGATCCGCTCGATAATCGCGTCGGCATACGCTTGGGTGCCCAGCGTTCCGCCGAGGTCGCCCGTCACTCGCTTGCCTTCCCGGAGTACGTCTTCGATAGCCTTTGCCATCTTGTCGGCGGCTTCCGCTTCGCCCATGTGCTTGAGCATCATGACCGCTGAGAGCATGAGCGCGGTTGGGTTGGCGATGTCCAGCCCCGCGATTTGCGGAGCGCTGCCGTGGACGGCTTCAAAGATCGCGAGCGTTTCCCCGATGTTGCCGCTCGGGGCCAAGCCCGGGCCGCCGACCAGACCCGCCGCGAGATCGGAGACGATGTCGCCGTAGAGGTTGGGCATCACCATCACGTCAAAGGCTTCGGGGGTTTGCACAAGCCGCATGCACAGCGCGTCGATGATCATATCGGAAAACTCGATGTCCTTGTAATCCTCGGCGATTTCGCGCGCGACCGAGAGAAACAGGCCGTCGGTGCACTTCATGATGTTGGCTTTGTGGACCGCGAGCACCTTTTTGCGCCCGTTTGCGCGCGCGTATTCGAACGCGTAGCGCACGATGCGCTCGCTTCCCTTGCGCGTGATGATCTTGATCGATTCGGCGGCGTCGCGTCCGATCATGTGCTCGACGCCCGCGTAGAGGTCTTCGGTGTTCTCGCGCACCACGACGAGATCGACATTTTCGAACCTGGTCTTGACGCCCGGCCACGAAATCGCGGGGCGGACGTTCGCGTACAGGTCAAGTTCCTTGCGCATGACGACGTTGACCGAGCGGAAGCCGGTCCCGATGGGCGTGGTGATCGGCCCCTTGAGCGCGACGCCGACTTCGCGGATCGCGTCAACCGTCTCGGGCGGCAATGGGGAGCCGTGCTTTTCAATTTGGGCCGCGCCCGCTTCGCATACCTGCCAGTCGATGTCCGCACCCGCGCCCTCGATCACGCGGCATGTCGCGCGCGCGATTTCCGGACCGATTCCGTCGCCCGGTATGAGCACCGCCTTACGCTTCATGGGATGCACTCCTCGTCATATTGATCAGCCCGCCCGCGAGCAAGATGGCCTGTTCGCGGCTCGACAGCTTGAGCTTCATCGCAATGGGACGCCCGCCCGCCATCACCGCAATCATGCCGGTGCGCGGCGCGCTTTCGATCTGGGCGCGGATGTCGTCAAGCGTCAGATGGTCGCCCTGCTGAAGGCGTTCATAGTCGGCTTCGTCGGAAAATTCCAGCGGCAGGATGCCGTTGTTGATGAGGTTGGCCGCGTGAATGCGCGCAAACGACTTGGCCAGCACCGCCTTGATGCCCAACTCAAGCGGGGCCAGCGCCGCGTGCTCGCGGCTTGAGCCCTGGCCGTAGTTTGAACCCGCCACGATGAACCCGCCGCCTTTTTCCTTTGCGCGCGCGGGAAACGAAGCGTCGCACGGCGCGAGGCAGTGCTCGGCAAGGTAGGGGATGTTCGAGCGGTAGGGCAGCAGTTTGGCGTTGGACGGCATGATGTGGTCGGTCGTGATGTTGTCCGGCAGCGCGATCAGCACTTCGCCGGCAAGCGTCTCGGGCAGCGCCCCGCCCAGCGGGAAGGGCTTGATGTTCGGGCCGCGCACAACCTCTGTCCCCTCGCCTTCCGGCGCGGGGGCGGCGACCATGTTGTCGTTCACGAAAAACGCGTCCGGCACGACCATCTTGGGCGCGGGGAAGGCGGAAGGATCGGTCAGGACGCCCGCGACGGCTGAAAGCGCCGCGGTCTCGGGGCTGACCAGGTACACAAGCGCCGACGCCGTGCCGCTGCGGCCTGGGAAATTGCGGTTGAACGTGCGCAGCGATACCGCGTTTGTCGCCGGGGCCTGGCCCATGCCGATGCACGGCCCGCAAGCGGATTCGAGAATCCGCGCGCCTGCGGCGATCATCTTGGCCAGCGCGCCGTTGCCCGCAAGCATGGTCAGCACTTGCCTCGATCCCGGCGCGATGACGAGCGATACGCCTTCGTGAACGGTCTTTCCATCCAGGATTTGCGCCACCTTCATCATGTCGGCAAAGGAGGAATTGGTGCAGCTCCCGATGGCGACCTGATCCACCTTGATGCCCTTTATGTCCCGGACCGCCGTGACGTTGTCGGGGCTGTGCGGCCTGGCGGCCATGGGGCAAATGGCGGACAGATCGATGTCAAGCGTCTCGTCGTAGCGCGCGTCGTCGTCGGCTGTCAGTAAAGCCCAGCATTCCTCGCGCCCCTGGGCCTTGAGGAACTGCCGGGTGACTTCGTCGCTTGGAAAGATCGACGTGGTCGCGCCAAGTTCCGCGCCCATATTGGTGATGGTGGCGCGCTCCGGAACCGTCAGCGACTGTACGCCTTCGCCCGTGTATTCGATCACCTTGTTAACCCCGCCCTTGACCGAGAGCTTTTGAAGGATCAAAAGGATCACGTCCTTGGCCGAGGACATGGGCGGGAGAGCCCCGCTCAGGCGCACGTTCAGGACGCGCGGCATGGCGATATGGTACGCGCCGCCGCCCATGGCGACCGCGACGTCAAGCCCGCCCGCGCCCATCGCAAGCATGCCCACAGCCCCGCAGGTCGGCGTGTGGCTGTCGCTGCCGACCAGCGTTTCGCCCGGCGCCGAGAAACGCTCCAGGTGCACCTGATGGCAGATGCCGTTGCCCGGGCGCGAGCACCAGATGCCGTGTGCACGCGCGACGGTTTCAATGTACTTGTGGTCGTCGGCGTTTTCAAACCCGGCTTGCAGCATGTTGTGGTCGATGTAGGCCACCGAGCGGCGGGTTTTGACGCGGCTCACGCCCATGGCTTCAAACTGGAGGTAGGCCATGGTGCCGGTGGAGTCCTGGGTCAGCGTTTGATCAATTTTAAGCGCGATGGGTTGTCCCGCGATCATTTCGCCTTCGAGCAGGTGGCTCGCGATCAGCTTCTGGGTAAGGTTCATAGCGCGTCCTCCCAAGATGAGTCGCCCGCGCGGTACACGCCCGCGCGGGCGTTGCTTTCGGGGTTTGTCGATGGTTTGACCAATCAGGGGACTGACCCCTGATCAGTGCTTACCTAGAAGATTCCAAGCGCCTTGCCCGCTTGGTCAAGCTCGCTGTTGCCGATTTGCGTCACGCGCCCCGCTTCGTACTGCTTATCCACCCATTCCTTGAGCGCATGGACGCGCGCGTCGCTCTTGGCGATCGGCTCTTTCGCGCCCAGGTGCTTTGCCATCCATACCGCGATCCCGGCAAGGCCGGAGGTGCTTGTGATGGAGACGCTCGGCGGGCTCTTGAGGATCTTCGCGGTATCAAAGATGTTGTAAATCTCCTCGTCCTTGAGCAGGCCGTCGGCGTGGATGCCCGCCTGGGTCATGTTGAAGTCGCGGCCCACGAACGGCATTTTTTCGCAGATGTTGAAATTCAGTTCCTGCTCGTAGTAATCGGCGATATCGCGGATGACGGTGGTGTCCATGCCGTCGGTGGTCCCGCGAAGCTGCGCGTACTCGATCACCATGCCCTCAAGCGGCGTGTTGCCCGTGCGCTCCCCGATGCCAAGGAGCGAGCAGTTGACGCCCGAGGCGCCGTACAGCCACGCGGTCGAGGCGTTGACCACCGCCTTGTAGAAGTCGTTGTGGCCGTGCCACTCGATCAGCTCGGACGGGAACCCGGCGTACACGCTCAGGCCGTAGATGATGCCGGCGACGCTTCGGGGCATGCTGGCGCCCGGATAGGGCACGCCGTAGCCCATGGTGTCGCAGGCGCGAATCTTGATGGGGATGGAGCTTTCGTGCATGAGTTCTGAAAGCTTCAACGCGAAAGGCACGACGAAGCCGTAGAAGTCGGCGCGCGTGATGTCCTCAAAGTGGCACCTGGGGTGGATGCCCGCGTCAAGCGCCTGCTTGACCACGGAGAGGTAGCCCTCCATGGCCTCGGCGCGCGTTTTCTTGAGCTTTTTGAAGATGTGGTAGTCCGAGCAGCTCACGAGGATGCCGCATTCCTTGAGGCCCATGTTCTTGGCCAGCTCAAAGTCTTCCTTGCGCGCGCGGATCCAGCCGGTGATTTCGGGAAACGGGAGCCCCAGTTCCTGGCACATGCGCACCGCCTTCTGGTCGGTCTCGCTGTACAGGAAGAACTCCGACTGGCGGATCTTGCCCTTCGGCCCGCCAAGCTTGTTGAGGAGCCCAAACAGGTGCACGATTTGCTCAGGCGTATAGGGCGCGCGGCTTTGCTGGCCGTCGCGGAAGGTGGTATCGGTGATCCAGATTTCGTCCGGAGGATTGAGCGGCGTGAGGCGCTGGTTGAACGTGCATTTGGGGATTTCGCCGTAGGAAAACATATCGCGGTACAATTGCGGGTTTTTGACATCCTGTAGCGAATACTTGTACTCGCACTCGATGAGCATGTTGCGTTTGCTGCTAAACTCGATCAACTGGCTCCCCTCCTAATGGGTAATTTCCTCCCATCATAGTGATGCGAGGCGGGAGCGTCAAGCCTTTTTTCATTAAAGTGAAAGAATTAACACAAATACTTGCATATTACTGAGGATTTAATGCATATTTGCAAGAGATTTGCAACGGCGTGCATGTCTTCCTGCAATTTATAGTGTTTGCCGGGCCAAGTCAAGCGCGGCGAGCAGGGTCTTGTCCATGTCGAGGTACTGGTATGCGCCCAGGCGCCCGCCGAAATGCACGCTCTCTTCGCGCGCGGCCATCGCCTGATATTTGGTGAGGCGCGCCTGGTTGACATCGTCGTTCACGGGATAGTACATCTCCATGCCGCTTTGCCATTCCTCGGGGTATTCGC
The DNA here is from genome assembly GCA_031551775.1 of Eubacteriales bacterium. Classification (GTDB taxonomy): domain Bacteria; phylum Bacillota; class Clostridia; order Christensenellales; family Aristaeellaceae; genus Anaerozeibacter. The sequence continues at coordinate 15,241 of JAVBND010000008.1, forward strand.
GGGTGACGACGGTATGCTTCTTTGTGCTAAACTCAAAATGCTTGTGCTCGATCACGCGGGTATAGGGCACTTCGCGCTCGGTGTGGTTGACGACGGCCACGCCCTGGTAGTTGTCCATCTCGAGGCGCTCGTGCTCAAAGCGCAGGGACCGGTAAGCGAGGGGGTCGTGGGCGCAGCCAAAATACTGATCGATGGGGCCGGTGTACACCATGCGCCGCGCGATTTTTTGAAGCGATCGATCGGACAGAAAATCCGTGTTCAGCTTAACTTCGCTCCCCTCAAGCAGCTTTTCGATCATGGGGTTGTAGCCGCCCTCGGGGATGCCCTGGTGAGGATCGGAGAAGTAGTTGTTGTCATAGGTAAAGCGGACCGGCAGGCGACGGATGATGAAGGCGGGCAAGTCGGCGCAATCGCGGCCCCACTGCTTTTCGGTATAGCCCTTGATGAGGGCGCGGTAGACATCTTCGCCCACGAGCGAGATCGCCTGTTCTTCCAGATTTCTGGGTGTCCCCGTGATGGCGCTTCGCTGGCGGGCAATGATTTTTTGCGCTTCTTCAGGCGTCTTTACGCCCCAAAGCTGGTAGAAGGTATTCATGTTGAACGGGAGGTTGTACAGCTTGCCCCTGTATGCGGCCAAGGGGCTGTTGACGAAGTGGTTGAACCGGGCGAAGCGGTTGGCGTAGGCCCAGGCCCGCTCATCCCCCGTATGAAAGATGTGCGCGCCGTACCGGTGGACGTTTACGCCGTCCACGTTCTGGCAGTAGAGGTTGCCGCCCGCGTGCGCGCGCTTCTCGACCACCAGGCACTTCTTGCCTTTGTCGGTCGCTTCGCGCGCGTAGACCGCGCCGAACAGCCCCGCGCCTACGATCAGGACATCGTATTTCGCGTCCATGTCATTTCTCCTTCGCGCCTTCGACCACGCCGTCGCTCCTGAGCACCGAGAGGGCGGTCTTCATCACGCACCATGCATCCATTGGAAAAGACAGCTTCTTTGCGTATTCGCCGTCAAGGCGCGCCTTTTCCGGGATGGGCAGCTCGTCCCGCCCGCTCACCTGCGCAAGACCGGTCAGCCCCGGCCGAAGCGCGTTCGCGCCGTACCTGTCGCGCTCGGCGATCAGTTCAAACTGATTCCAGAGCGCCGGGCGCGGCCCCACGATGGCCATGTCGCCCTTGAGGATGTTGATCAGCTGGGGCAGTTCGTCAAGCGAGGATTTTCGCAGAAAACCGCCGACGCGCGTGATGTGGCGCTTTGCGCCCTTGAGCATGTGGGTGGGCATGTCGCTTGGGGTATCCACATACATCGTGCGAAATTTGAGGATCATAAAGTGGTGTTTATCCCGCCCGACGCGCTTTTGCTTAAACAGCACCGGTCCCTTGGAATCGATTTTAACGACCAGCGCGACGATGCCCATGACCGGCGCAAGCACGACAAACGCGATCGCCGACAGCACGACATCGATCAGCCGTTTTCCCATTCGTTTGTACAAGACAATCCCTCATTACGCAAAATTCCGCCTCTTGATTATACCACGGCGCTTGATCTCGATCAAGTGCGGGGCAAGCCGCGATTGCCCTGAATCAAGCGCTGCGGCGGTTGACGAGGAAGATGCTGACGAGCACGACGACGCCGCCGAAAAGCTGCACAGGCGTCACCGTCTCGCCCAGCAAAAGAACGCCGCCGACGACCGCCGCGATGGGGTTGATGTTGATGAACAGCGCGGTCTTGAACGGGGAAAGTTCCGATATCGCGTGAACATACAGCAGGTAGGCCACCACCGAGCACAAAAGCGCCAGGTACATGGCCATCGCCCAGCCGGAGGGCGTGATGGCCGCGAAGGAAACGCGCTCGGTCATGGACAAGGGGATCAGCGTCAGGAAGGCCAGTACGCTTTGCCACGTCGTGACAAAGAGCGAGGAATGCTTCTTCATCAGGCCGTCGGTCACTTCAATATAGCCCACCCAGCAAAGCGCCGCGCACACGATGAGCAGGTTGCCCTCAAAAGTATCGCCGCCGCCGCCCGTGCCATAGGAAACGATCAGGTACACGCCCGCGAGCGAAGTCAGAACGCCCAGGTAGCATATGGGGCGGTAGCGCCGCTTTTTGAACACCACGCCGTACAAAAGCGTGAACGCGGGCACCGCCGCCACGATCAGGGACGCGGTAGAGGCGCTGGTTTTTTCAAGCCCCTTGTACTCAAACAGGAAGTACAGCGTCATGCCCAGCAGCGCCGATACAAGCATCCGGAAAAAGTCGCGCTTCGGCAGGGCCAGCCCTTCCTTTTTCCATAGGATCGGGACCAGCAGGGCCGCCGACACGGCAAAGCGCGTGAGCGCCAGTGAAAACGGACGAAAGCCCGACGCCAGGGCGTGCTTGGACGCGATGAACGAAAGGCCCCACAGTATGTTTACAAAGATCATCGAGAGCGAGGCCCTCTCTTTTGTGCTAAGCATGGCGGCGTTTCCTCCAAAGCAAAAGAAAAAAGGTGAGCGCGAGTCCCAGGGGCAGGGCGACGAACGCGGCGGCGAGAAAGCGCGCCCGGCCCTCGTCAAGCCCGAGCGGGGCTATGCCAAGATCGCGTCCCGGCGGCGGGCCCGCGTACAGCATGTCGATCGCCGTCGCGTCGCTCAGCGCGGTGAGCAGCGCGCCTTCGAGCTCAAAGGTAAAGCGCGTGCCCGTGTAGGTTGGCGTTTGGGCGTAAAGGTCGCCCGCGTTCAAAATGGCGAAGGTCTCGCCCGCTTCAACCACCAGGCTGTTGTCCGCGAGGGAAAGCGGCGCGATTTGATCATCCTCGAGCGGATCGACGACGGCAAAATCGATGTAGGCGTGGCGCTCGCTCAGCTTTTTCATGTACGTTTGAACCCAACCGTCTTCAAGCCCGATTTCCGATACCTGATACACCTTGACGGGCGTATCGAGGCCCTTGAGCGCGCTTTCCATGGCCTCGGAGGCGACCGTTAAGCGCGAAGGGGTTATGTCGATGAGCGTCAGGTTGACCGGCTGGATGAGAACCGCCAGCAACACCGCCGCAAAGACCGTGATGGGCGGCAAGTACGCCTTTACGCGCGCGCGGTTTAGGATCAGCGGGCCAAGAGACGCCGCGAACCAAAAAAATCCCGCCGCCGAGAGGATGGCCTTTACGTCAATCAGTCCGTTCAGGAAATGGTTCATGAGGGAAAAGGGCGTCATCTGAATCAAGACGCGCGCCGCGCCGAAGAGCCCCCACGCGATGGTGATCGCCGAGGCGATATCGCTCGCTTCGCGCAGAATGATGAGCGCGGTGAGCGACGCAAGCGCCGCCGCCCATGCGCGCCTGAAGAGCGCTGAGCACAAGAGGCACAGCGCCGTGAGCGCCGCGCCGGTCACAAAAAAGCCCAACAGGCAGGTGAAGGCCATGGCGCTCGGGGCGACGGGCAGGATGTAGGCCGCGAGCAGCGCCGTCGTCAGGAAATGAACCGCCAAGTACGCAAGGCACGCGCCCGCCCACGCGCCGCGCTGCCCGCTCTCAAACCCCGTCGCCGCGCCCATCGTCAAAAACGGCGGCGCCAGCATCAGGCAAACGTTCAGGATGGAAAAGAGCGATGCATAGTCCGGGCTTTTTTCCATGAGGTTCATCCACAAAGACAGAAGCGCCATGCCAAGCGTGAGGAAGGCGGCGTAGGCCCAGGCAGGCCCCGCGAGAAGGCGCTTGAATGTCGAGACAAAAGATGTTTTCATGGGAAGATTGTACGCCGTGTGCCGGGGCGTGGCAACCGCGGTTAGGTTATTTTGCGGGACAAACAAAGGGGGAGCGGGGCGCAAAAAAACGCCCCTCCTTGTAAGCGATGATCGAATTGAGCATCGCTTGCAAGGAGGGGCAACGAAGATCCTTTACGCCCTCAGGTTCTCGCCCGTGAGCCCGACGTGCGCGTTTGCGATGCCCGCTTCCGGATGCGCGATCAGCCATTTGTTGACGTGCGTGAGCAGGCCGTCTTCGCCGTGCGCGCCTCTCTTAAAGGGCAGGGGGTAGTTGGTACCGCGCGGCAGCACCACCACGCAGCGGAAATGATCGCCCACCGGCGCATAGTGCAGCGTGGTCGCGTAAAACTCAATCAGCGTGCCCGCCGGAGCGCGGAACCCTTCAATCAGCGACGTGTCGTAGGTGAAACCCTCCTTGATGTCCTGCTGGCGGCCTACGAGCAGGATCAGCTCGGTTACGGCCAGGTTGAACTCGCTGTCGCGGTGGTACTCAAGCGCGTTGAGATGATGGTTGGTGCCGTTGCAGTACCCCACCTGGATCGGCATGCCGCCGTAACACACCCGCTGAAGCGCCTCAAAAACGCCAAGCGATTCGAGCGATGGGACCGAGGGCTCGTAAACCGTGTGGTCGGGGCAGGGCGTGTCCAGCATCGCCCCCATCAGTTCCTGGGCGTCGATGCCTTCGACCACACGGCCATAAGCGCCAAACGCCGGATCGAATACCGATTTGATTTGCATACGCTTTCCTCCGTCTATTTTTTCATAATTATACCATACGCGGCGCGCATTGGCTATATTGAAGCAATCGATTCGTGCATCAGCAGGCACGCCTTGAGCCGCGTCGTGTGCGGGAAGCCCTCGCGGTCGCCGCGCATGCGCCGGAGCAGCAGCGCCGAAGCCTCCGCGGCCATCTGGTCGGCGGGCTGGAGCACGATGGTGATGGGGGGGTTGACGATTTGCGTGAGTTGCCTGTCGTCGTAGCCGATGAAGGACACATCCTGCGGAATGTTGAGCTTCCTTTCAAACGCCGCCGTGATCGCGCCCAGCGTGGTATCGTAGTTGGTCGCGAAGACCGCCGTCGGCGGATTCTCCATGTCCATCAGCTCGCCGAAAAGATGGTATCCGGCGTTGAGCGAATAATCGCCGATCTTGACGAGCGATTCGTCCACGGGGAGCGCGCGCGCTGAAAACGCCTGGCGGTACCCGGCCATGCGGTCGCAGGCGGTCGAGATGTCCGCGGGACCCGTGATGACGCCGATCCTTTTGTGGCCGTTCAGCAAGAACTGATCGACCGCAAACCGGCAGATGCTCTGGCTATCGACCAATACGCTGTCCGCGGCCATGCCCTCCACCGAGCGGTCGAGCAGCACCAGCGGCGTGCGCCCCTCGCAAAGCGCCGGGATCGCCATCAAAAGCTCGCTCGTGATGTGTTCGGCCACCAGAATCACGCCGTCCACCGGCTGCTCGAGCAGCAGCTCCAGCTTTTTAATTTCCTGCGCCGGGTCGTGGTCGTATGAACAAATGTAGGCGTTGTAGCCTTCCTTGAACAGGCGCTTTTCAATATCGCCCACCATCTCGGCAAAAAATGAAACGTCGAGCGCGGGAAGCAAGATGCCGACCGTCATCGTGCGGTTGGTCTTGAGCGAACGCGCCGCTTGGTTGACCTTGAAGTTGAGCTGGCGAATGGCAAGGTCGATCTTCTCGCGGTTTTCCCCGCGCACGTTTCCGCCGTTGATGTACTTGGAAATGGTGGAAATGGACAGGCCCGTGAGGCGCGATACATCCTTAATGGTCGTCACAAGCGCCACGCCCCTTCCGTTATCGCGAAACCTTTCGCCCATTATATCAGTGCGTTTGGCGCTCTGTCAAGGATACGCTTTCGGATTCCAAGCGATTCACGCAACGTTTCGCAAGCGGCGAATTGTTTTACAAAACCATTTGACAGCATGGCCGCGACGCGATATACTTTTCGCAAAGGTAAACGCCCGGTAAAACTCAATAGCGCACGGCTTATATAGATCCGAGATAAGGTCGGATGTCTCTACCAACCGCCGCATAAACGGTTGCCTATAAGCCTTTTCCGGGGCATTGCCCGGAAGGGGCGATAGGTGATTTTTTATACGGCGTTTCCCGCAAAAGGAGGGATGAGACCATGCGGACGGGAACTATACTGAAGGGCGACATTTGCTTTAGCACGTCGCCCGAGTCGGTGCGCGCGGTTGAGAACGGGTACCTCGTCTCGGACGGGGAGCGGTCGCTCGGCGTTTTTGACACATTGCCCGACAGGTACCGGGATCTGCCGCTAACCGACCACACCGGGCATCTGATCGTGCCGGGGCTGACCGATTTGCACATGCACGCGCCCCAGTATACCTTCCGCGCCCTTGGGATGGACCTGGAGCTGATCGAGTGGCTGAATACCCACACCTTTCCCGAGGAAGCGCGTTACCGCGATCCGGAATACGCCCGCGCGGCCTATGGGCTCGTGGCGGGGGATTTTCGCCGCGGCGCGACCACGCGTGCCTGCCTGTTCGCGACCGCGCACGCCGAGGCCACCGGCCTGCTCATGGACCTGATGGAGGAAAGCGGCATCGTATCCTACGTGGGCAAGGTGAACATGGACCGAAACGCGACGGATGCGCTCAGGGAAAAGGACGCGCGGACCTCGCTTGAGGACACGAAGGCGTGGCTGAACGCCGCGCGCGGACGCTACAAAAACACCTACCCCATCCTGACGCCGCGCTTCATCCCGAGCTGTACGGATGAACTGATGCGCGCGCTTGCCGCGCTGTCGGACGAGTTGGGCCTGCCGGTCCAGACGCACCTGTCCGAGAACCTCAGCGAATGCGCCTGGGTCAAGGCGCTCGTGCCCGAGAGCCGCGGCTACCTGGACGCCTACCGCCGCTTGGGTCTGCTCGGGGGCAACCCCACCATCATGGCGCATTCGGTCTGGTGCGACGCGGAGGAAACCGAAGCGCTTCGCGCAAGCGGGATTTTTGTCGCGCATTGCCCCGCGTCCAATATGAACCTGGCAAGCGGCATCGCGCCCATTCGGCGCTACCTGGACAGGGGCGTTCGGGTGGGCCTGGGCAGCGACGTGGCGGGCGGGCAGACCACGAACATCTTCCGCGCGATGTCGGACGCGGTGCAAGTCTCAAAACTTTACTGGCGCTTGGTCGATCAGGCCGAAAAACCGCTTGGCTTTGAGGAAGCGTTCTACCTCGCAACGATGGGCGGCGGCGCGTTCTTTGGAAAAGTGGGTTCTTTTGAGGAAGGGTACGAATTTGACGCCGTGGTCCTTGACGATCAATCGCTCAAAGCGGCGCGGCCTTTGAGCGTGCGCGAACGGCTTGAGCGTGCGGTGTATCTGTCGGAAGAAACCAAGGTCGTCTCCAAATATGTGCGCGGGGCGCGCCTGTTTTAGGACAGTTTGGGCGGCTCAGGCAAGCCGCCGGGAAGATGGGAGGATGCGTTTATGAGTGTAGGAAAGAGTTTGAAGCGCGTGGACGCCTATGAAAAGGTGACCGGGCGCGCCATGTACACCGCCGACCTGGCCTCCCCCAACATGCTGGTGGCCAAGGTGGTCAGGAGCACCGTCGCCAACGGGCTGGTCAAGTCGTTTGACCTGGGCGAAGCAAACAAGACCAAGGGCGTCGTCAAGATCGTGACCTGCTTTGACGTGCCCGAGATCGATTTTCCCACCGCCGGGCACCCGTGGTCAACCGATCCGGGGCATCAGGACGTGGCCGACCGGCGCTTGCTCAACCGCCGCGTGCGCATCTACGGCGACGATATCGCCTGCGTCATCGCCGAGAATGAAATCGCCGCAGAAAAGGCCGCGCGGCTGATCAAGGTCGAATACGAGGAATACCCGGCGCTGGTCACGCCCGACCAGGCCATGGCCGAGGGCGCAAGCTTGATTCACGAGCGTTCGCCCGGCAACATCCTCCGGCACACGGTGAGCAAGGTGGGCGAGACGGACGCCGAACGCGCCATGGAGGGCGCGGCGCTGGTTCACGAAGGCCGGTATGAAACGCAGGTGGTTCAGCACTGCCACATCGAAGTGGCCCTCTCCTACGCCTACATGGAGAAGGGGCGCATCGTCGTCGTTTCCTCCACGCAGATCCCCCACATCGTCCGGCGCGTGGTGGGGCAGGCGCTGGGGATCCCGTGGGGCAAGGTGCGCGTCATCAAGCCCTACATCGGCGGCGGGTTTGGCAACAAGCAGGAAGTGCTCTACGAGCCGCTGAACGCCTTTTTGACCACGCAGGTCGGCGGGCGCGCGGTAAAACTCGAGCTTACGCGCGAGGAGACCATGGCCTGTACCCGCACCCGTCACGCCATCCGCTTTGACCTGAAGACCGCGATGAACGAAGACGGCCGCCTGATCGCGCGGCGCGTTCGCGCCGTGTCCAACCAGGGCGGCTACGCCAGCCACGGCCACGCGATCATCCTCAACTCCATGGGCCTTTTCCGCATGCTCTATCAGGACGAGAAGGCGCTCGAGCTGGACGCCGCGACCGTCTACACCAACATCTCCTCGGGCGGCGCGATGCGCGGCTACGGCATCCCGCAGGCGATCTTCGCGTGCGAGTCCCAGATGGACGACATGGCGCTTAAACTTGGCATCGATCCGGTCGAGATCCGAAAGCGAAACGCCATGAAACTCGGCTTTGTCGATCCGGGAAGCTCGATTACCTGCTTCTCCTCCGGCCTCATTGAGTGCCTTGATAAAGGCAAGGAATACATCCGCTGGGATGAGAAGCGCATGAAGTACAAAGACCAAAGCGGCCCCGTCCGCCGGGGCGTCGGCATGTCGCTGTTCAGCTACAAGACCGGCGTGTACCCGATCTCCCTTGAGACCGCGTCGGCGCGCATCGTGCTCAACCAGGACGGCTCGGTGCAGTTGTCCCTCGGCGCGACCGAGATCGGCCAGGGCGCGGACACCGTGTTCACCCAGATGGCCGCCGAGACCATCGGCCTCAGCGATGAAAACGTGCACATCGTCTCCACCCAGGACACCGACCTCACGCCCTTTGACACCGGCGCGTACGCGTCGCGCCAGACCTATGTGAGCGGAATGGCCGTGAAGAAGACCGCCGAGGCATTCAAGGCGCGCCTGCTCGAATACGCAGCGGGGATGCTCAAGGCGGATGCCGGGGAACTCGACGTTTGCGGGGACCACATCGAGCGGATCGCGGACGGCGAGAACCTGCTCTCGCTTGAGAATCTCGCGATGGAAGCGTTTTACTCGCTCACCAACTCAACCCACATCACCGCCGAGTGCAGCCACCACGCAACCGACAACACATACGCCTTTGGCACCTGCTTTTGCGAGATCGAGGTGGACATCCCGCTTGGCAAGGTCAAGGTATTGGACATCGTCAACGTGCACGACTCGGGCGTTTTGATCAACCCGCAATTGGCCCAGGCGCAGGTGCACGGCGGCATGAGCATGGGATTGGGTTTTGCGCTTTCCGAGCAGCTGCTGTACGACAAAAACGCCAAGCCGCTCAATGACAACCTGCTCGACTACAAGCTGCCCACGGCCATGGACACGCCGGAACTCGCCGCGCGCTTCGTCGAGACCATCGACCCGACCGGTCCCTACGGCAACAAGGCGCTGGGCGAGCCGCCCGCGATCCCCGTGGGCGCGGCGATCAGAAACGCGCTGCTTCACGCGACCGGCGTAGCGGTCAACTCCACGCCGCTAACCCCCCAAAAGCTCTTCGAGCACTTCGCCGAACACGGCCTGATTCCATGAAGGAGGGAACGCGCGATGTATGATATTCAAAAAATGGTCACGGTAAAAAGCGTGGGCGAGGCGATCAAGGCGCTTACGGAAGACGCGCGCGCCATCGTGATCGCGGGCGGCAGCGACGTGCTGATCAAGATTCGTCAGGGCAAGCTCGCCGGATGTTCGCTGGTCTCGATCCGGGACATCGAGGCGCTTCGCGGCGTCGCCATGGAGGCGGACGGAACCATCGTGATCGGGCCTCTGACCACCTTTGGCGAGGTGACAAAAAGCGAGATTGTGAAAAAGCACATTCCGGCACTCGGCTACGCAACCGATCAGGCGGGCGGGCCGCAGCTCAGGAACATGGGCACCATCGGCGGCAACGTGTGCAACGGCGTCACCAGCGCCGACAGCGCCGCCGCGCTTTTGACGCTGAACGCGCATCTCACGCTTGAAGGGCAAAGCGGCAAACGAACCGTTGCGCTCAAAGACTTCTACGCGGGACCCGGCAAGGTGCACATGGACCGCGCGGAGATTTTGACCGAAATCCGAATCCTCAAAAGCGATTACGAGGGCTACGGCGGGCACTACATCAAGTACGCCATGCGCGAAGCGATGGACATCGCGACGCTTGGCTGCGCGGTCCACGCGAAGGTGAAAGGCGGCCTGATCGAGGACGCGCGGCTCGCGTTTGGCGTCGCCGCGCCCACGCCCATCCGCTGCCCCGGCGCGGAAAGCGCGGTCAAGGGATTGCCCGCGAACGAAGAAACGTGCCGCCTGTTCGGAGAAGAGGCGGTCAAGGAGGTCAACCCGCGCACCAGCTGGCGCGCGAGCCGCGAATTCCGGCTTCAATTGGTGAAGGAGCTCTCCAGCCGCGCGCTGAAGGCGGCCATCGAAAACAGGGGAGGCGCTTGCGAATGAAGATCATTGAACTTACGGTAAACGGCAGACATGCCGAAGTCGCCATCGACGAGCGCGAGTCGCTGACCGATATGCTCAGAAACCGCCTGGGGCTGACCAGCGTCAAGAAGGGCTGCGAAGTGGGCGAGTGCGGCGCGTGTACGGTCTTGGTCGATCAAAAGGCCATCGACAGCTGTATCTACCTGGCCGCTTGGGCCGAGGGCAAGCACATCCTGACGGTCGAGGGCATCACGGGTGAAAACGGCGAGCTTTCCCCCATTCAGCAGGCGTTTGTGGACGAAGCCGCCATTCAGTGCGGGTTCTGCACGCCCGGCCTCATCATGTCGGCGGTCGAGATCGTGGGCTCGGGCAAGAAGTACACGCGCGAGGAGCTGAGGAAGCTGATCTCCGGGCACCTGTGCCGCTGCACCGGGTATCAGAATATCCTAAACGCGGTCGAACGCGTGGTGAACGAGGCGCACAAGGCGGTCGGCGAATAGGCAAAGGAGAGCGTATCGACAAAGTCGATACGCTGTCATCGAAAATCTTTTGCCCCGGCAAAACCTTTTCGATGAGTGGGAAACGGGGCCAAATTGCTGAAAATCCTGCGGGATTTTCCGGGCGCAATTTGGACGGGTAGGGATTTTGAGTCGGGCGGGCGATAAAGCCCGCCCTTGGTCAAAATCCGATTCACCCCCGGCGCACAGGTCGCCGGGGGCGTTGTCCGGGGTTTGTTGATGAGCTGACCAATCCGGGGACAGTCCCCGGATTGGTTTTTATACACGTCCGATTTCCGCCCGGGAACCCCGGGGGCTTCGCGAGGCGACAGGGAGTTGGTCCGTGCCCTGCCCCTTGGTCGTCCACGAGCGATCACGCGCAGGTTAAGTTCACCAGCACCTGTACCATCTTCTCCATCGACTCGACCACCACGCACTCATGCCGTCCGTGATAGTTCATGCCGCCCGTCGATAGGTTCGGGCACGGCAGGCCCATGAACGAAAGCCTCGCGCCGTCGGTTCCGCCGCGCACCGGCCCGACCTTGGGCGTGACCCCCGCCTTGATCATCGCGTTCTTCGCGCGCTCCACGATCTCTAGGCGGGACGCGAGCACCTCGCTCATATTGTAATAGCTGTCCTTGAGCGTGACCGCGACCGTCCCCGCGCCGTGCTTCTCGTTCAAAAACAGGGCGATCTTCTCCGCCAGCGCCTTCTTCTCCTCAAACGCCTGCTTGTCGTGGTCGCGCACGATGTAGTTCATCCGGCATTCCTCCACGCGCCCGCTCATCGAGGTCAGCAGGAAGAATCCTTCGTACCCCTGCGTGTGCTCGGGCCTTTGCGCCGCGGGCAGCATCTGGTGAAACTCCATCCCGATCAGCTGCGCGTTCTTCATCTTGTCCTTCGCCGTGCCCGGATGAATGTTTACGCCCTTGACCTCAACCGTCAGCGATGACGCGTTGAACGTCTCGTACTCAAGCTCGCCCAGTTCGCCGCCGTCAACCGTGTAGGCGTATGCCGCGCCAAAGCCCTGAACGTCAAACTTGTCCGCGCCGCGCCCGATCTCCTCGTCCGGCGTGAACGCAAGGGCGATCTTGCCGTGCTGAAGCTCGGGATGGCGAAGGATTTCTTCCGCCGCCGTGATGATCTGCGCGATGCCCGCCTTGTCGTCCGCGCCGAGAATGGTCTTCCCGTCGGTCACGACCAGCGTCTGCCCCGCGTATTTTTTGAGGAACGGGAATTGCGCGATGGACAAAAGCTCGCCCTCGTCGTTGAGCGTGACGTCCCGCCCATCGTAATGTTCAATGATCCGCGCGTTCATGGGCGTGCTGGGCACGTCCCTGACCGTGTCCATGTGCGCGATCAGGCCGATGGTCTCCATCCTTGGGTCGGTCGCCGGAATCGAGGCGTAGACGTAGCCGTGCTCGTCCATCCGCGCGTCGTCAAGGCCCAGCGCCTTGAGCTCCTCCACCAATGCCGCGCCGAACACCTTCTGCCCGGGCGTGCTCGGGCAGCTTTCCGATTGCTCGTTTGACGCCGTGTCCACCTTGATGTAGCCCATGAACCGGTCAAGTACCTTCATCGCCTTTGTCCTCCTTGCCTTCCTTGCACGCGTTGATGAACGATCCAAAAATCACCTGGCTGTCAAGATCCCACCCCGCAGTGCACTCAGGATGCCACTGAACCGCCATCATAAACCGCTTACGGGGATCATAAAACGCTTCGATCAGCCCGTCGGGCGCGTAAGCCATGGGCTCAAGCCCCGGCGCGAGCGCCTTCACGCCCTGGTGGTGGATGCTGTTGACTTCGATCGCTTCAAGCCCCGGCGTAAAGAGCGGGTTGCCCGCCACAAGCCTGACCTCGTGCGAAGGTTGGTCGTAGGGCGATTCCTGGTCGTGGCGAAGCCCGGTCCCGGTGTCTTGCGCCAGGTCCTGATGAAGCGTTCCGCCCAGCGACACGTTGATGACCTGGAGCCCTCTGCAAATGCCGAGCACCGGCTTGTTTGCCTCAAACGCAAGCGGCAGAAGAGCGAATTCCAGATCGTCGCGCGCCGCGTCGGTCTCGCCGCATACCTCGCGCGCTTCCTCGCCGTACCGCGCCGGCGCAACATCCGCTCCGCCGGTCATCAAGAAGCCGTCCAGCCGCCGGATCAGTTCCCGAAGCGTCTCATCCGATGCGCCAAGCGGCAAAACAACCGCCGCGCCGCCCGCTTTTTCAATGCTTTCTATATACGTCTCAGCCATGCGTACGCGCTGGTGCCGCGCGTCATGCTGCGGCGCGAGTCCAATAATGGGCCTCATCCGTTCTCCTCCCGTCCGCTACCCGTCTAGCCATGATAGCAGAACGGGCGGCAAAAAACAATCACAAAATGGATATGGATGGCAAAGACCCAAAAATCATGACCACCGGCCGAGCCGGTGGTCAGAGTGTCAACAAACGCCCGCTTAGCCGCCCTCGTAATCGGCCAAGGCGTAATCCCAAGCGGTATCCGAGTAGATATAGGTCAAAAAGTCTACGTCGGCCACGCCGTCGGAATCGTAGCCGCGGTCGTTCTGGGCGTCGATGACCGCGAGCATGGTGTTTTTGTCGAAGGTCCTTGGCTTGACCTCGCTCTCGGCGCGGATATAGCCGAGTTCAAGCAGGCGCTGTTGCAGCGTGAGGACCGCGTCGCCCGTATCGCCGCGCTGGAGTTTTTTGTAGGGCGCGGGCGTCGGTACGGACTTCTGGTAGACCGGCGCGTCGTCCGAGAACAGGATCTCCTGAAGCGCGATGGAAGCCACGCCGTTTTGCTTGACGCCGAGGGCCGCTTGGAAGAGCTTGACCGCGTCGGTGGTCAACTGCTGGTAGTTTCCGCCGATCGCGCCTTCGAAGTACCCAAGTTCCTTCAGCCTTCTTTGAAGCTGCTTGACATTCGTGCCGCTGTCGCCCTTTTGCAGTTTCTGGTATTCGCCCGAAGGCGTAGGCGCCGACGTGGGGTCGGTTTGCTTGTTGGGCAGCGCGTCATCGGCAAAAAGCTTCTTTTGCAGCGCGGCCGTCGCGATGCCGGTCTTGGGCTTGCCGTAGCGCGCCTCAAACCGCGCCACCGCTTCGCTCGTCTTGCTGCCGAAATTTCCGTTGATGCTGCCCGAATAGTAGCCCAGCTCGGTCAACCGCTCCTGCAGGCGCATGACGGAGTTTCCGCTGTCGCCTTCGCTCAGGTCCGAATAGCCGGACGGCGCGGGCGAGACGTCGGGCTTGTACTTGGGCGCGGTGGAGGAGAACAGCTTCTTTTGAAGCGCTGCCGTGGCCGCACCGGTCTGCTTGACGCCGATCGCCTTCTGGAACAGTTTTACCGCGTCGGTGGTCTTGGCCAGGTAGTTTCCGAGCACTTCCCCGTCAAAGTAGCCCAGGTCCTTGAGCCGCTTTTGAAGTTTTTTGACCTCGGTGCCGCTGTCTCCGGGCGAGAGCAAAATATACTCCTCTTCATATTCCGGCTCGTCCTCAAACCCGTCGTAGTAGGGCGCGGAGGAGGAGAAGAGCGTCCTTTGCAAGGCCGCCGTTGCGACGCCCGTGGTATCCTGGCCCAAGGCTTTCTGGAACAGCTTGACCGCGCGCGCCGTGCCCGCGCCAAACGCGCCGTCGGCGGTGCCGGTGTAGTACCCGAGCGTCTTGAGCCGGGACTGCAAATTCTTGACCCGCGTGCCGCTTGAGCCTTGAGCCAGGCGCACGTAGCCTTCGGGTTCGACTTCCGGTTCGTCTTCGTCTTCCTCATAGTAGGGCGCGGAGGAGGAAAACAGCTTTTGCTGAAGCGCCACGGTGGCGGTGCCGGTCGTGCTCAGGCCGATCGAGGATTGAAAGCGCTTGACGGCGTTGACGGTCGCCGAGCCGTACTCGCCGTCGGCGGTGCCGGTGTAGTACCCAAGCGTCCTCAGGCGGTTTTGCAACCGCGTGACGCGCGAGCCGGAATCGCCCTTGGAGAGCTGAATATACTGCGCGGTCGGCTCCGGCGCGACCGGGGCCCTGTATGTCGGCGCGTTTGAGGAATAGATCTCTTTTTGCAGCTCCGCCGACGCGATGCCGTTTTCGTTGTAACCGGTCATTTCCTGGAATTTTCGAACAGCCGTGACCGTGCCGCTGCCGTACTGGCCATCGACGGTGCCGGTATAGTACCCGAGCTTCTTCAGCCGGTTTTGCAAATTCTTGACAGCCGCGCCGCTGTCGCCGGACGCCAGGCGCTCATAGCCGGTCGAGGGCTTGGCGGTGGGCTTGGGCGTGGGCTTGGGCGTGGCGCTTGGCGGCACAACGGCGTCAAACCACCCGTCGTCGTCATCAAGCGATTCTTCGCCCGTCACGGTATCGTCGCTCTTCCAGCTCTGGCCATAGTCGGTCGTCGGCAAGTTGTCCACGTCCGGCGTAGGGGCGGGCGTGGGCGTTAAGACAATCGCTTCCGGCGCGACGGTCGCAAACGGAAGCACCGCGTCGATTCCAAACGCCGACAACGGATCCTCAACGGTATCGGGCGTGCTCGAACAGCCGCTCATGAAGAGGGCGGCGGCCAGCACAATCCCCGACAATAGAGTTAACTTACGCATAATATCACCCTTCACTGGTGTCAATTGGCATGTCGTCTTTAGGACGCACAAGGCGCCGCGAAAGTTGCACCGCGCGTTTCAATTTGGAAGCTGCGCGCGGGCGCGCCCCGACACAGCCAGGATTTTCACGCCGCCCGCCTCATACCAGACGGGATACGACGCGCCAAGCGCCGCCTCGGACAGCGTATATTGCGCTTTTTCGTGGTTTGATATATAGATATAGTCAACCAGATATTCGTCAAACAGCGCCTTGCTTTCACCCGGCGCTTCAAACATCGATCGCGCGTCTTCGCTCGGCTTTTGATAATCGACGCCGTGGAAGAACAGGTAGGTGCCGGTTCCGCACACGAGCCTGCGGCCGGTCAGCGCCGCCACTGCGTTAGTATGCTGGCCGCCGGTCAAAAATACCGCGTCCTCAAAAGCGTTTGCTTCGATATATTCCGCCGCCTTGACTTCGCCCGGGCCGAACAGCTCGTACTTGCTGACCACTTCCCGCGCGAGGGTCATCGCGCCGGAGGTGAGGCACACGGCCATAAAGCACGCGCCGAGCAGCGCGCGGCCCCGAACGCCGTGCATTTTGTCCCACAAGCCCGACAGGAACCTGCCCACCACCGGCGTCATCAAAATGAACGCGACGGTGAAGAGCTTGTTGTTGTCGTATTCGTTTTGCTGAAACAGGATGAGCTCCGCGACCGTGAACACCACCAGCGCGCCAAAGCACAGGGGGCGGACGCGCTTGGGAGCGCTCAGCGCCGATGGAATCAGCAGCAGGAAAACCGGCCCCACGTTCTTGATCCAGAACCAGAAGTAGCCGTCGATGAAGCCGTCCTTTGTGTGATTGACCCAGTTGAACCAGACCCTCAAAACCCCGCCGCCCATGGTCTGCGGGAAGGTCCAGGTCAGGAGTTGGGGCAGCGCCAGACCGGCGGCTAGGGAACCGTAGATCAGGAAATTGAGGAGGAACTTTTTTTTGTTGCGCGCGCCCGCAAACCCCCAGACCGCCGCGCCCAAGCTGATCAGTCCCAGCGCCAGGAAGGAATGCGTGTGAATCATCGGCATCAGTCCCGCCCAGATGCCCAGCGCGAGGAAGTAGAACCGGTCCTCGCTCGCGATTGCGCGCGCGACGAGGTAGAGGGCGGGGATCACCATCATCCATCCGGCAAGCAGCGTCCGTTGCGGAACCATCAAATCGCAGATCACGTTGACCCAGCGCAGGTTGATCTCCGGCATGTTGGTCGGCGTTTGGTAAAAGCCGGTCATCATTTCGCGGAGCGCGCCGGGGTTTGACGGATAGAGGTCGAGCACGTACAAAAAGCCCAGCCCGCCGTTTAAAAACGTCAGCAAGAACGCAATCACCACCGCGTGGCTGTTGTGCGTCATCTCCCACGCAAGCAGCACGAACGCCCAGAACACGAGCCCCATGGCGATCGCGCCCGGCACCACAAACGCGAGCCTGAGCGGCGCGCCGAGCAGCATCATGGAGGCCGAGAGCGCATCAAAAAGAAACGGGTAGCCGAGCAAGGTCCCCGGAAGAATCGTGTATTGGGGGGGATAGGAAGCGCCGCGCAGGCCCGTCGCGATGCCTAGGTGCAGGCACAGGTCGCCGTAGGTCGATTGCCCCGCCATGAGCGCGCCGTTTTCGCTCATCAGCACATGCGTATGCTGGAGGTAGCAGGACAGCAAGAAAAAAGGCACGACCAGCGCGAGCGTGAGCATGATGGGCGGCTCGCTGGGCGGCGGGGCCGGGTCACGGCGCCTGCGCGGCAGGAGCTGCGCAAATGCCGCCAGGAGCGCCGACATGCCCAGCGCAACAAGCTGCGCCAAGGCGGTGAAGCCGGTTAAAAACGCGATGAGGCTGGGCAGCCACATAAGCTCGGCCATGCCCAGCGCGCACCCCAGCATCAGCCGCGCCTGCGCGCCCAGCCGGTCAAACACCCGCCAACAGACGGCCACGCCCAGCCCCATGAACACAAACAATGCAATAACGCCCAGCATGAATCCTCCGATTGATCAGGGCGTGTTGACACTACCGCTCAACGCCCATCTTCCGCCGTCTTTTTCCGCCTGACTGTGTTGCTTTCCCTCGAAATACTTCCAGTATTTCTTCGGAAAAGCGCCTTGTCAGGCACAAAAATCCGACGGAATCCGGACATTTCGGATAGTGTCAACACGCCCTATTTACGCATCCATCAAAAACCGCGTCAGCAGCTTGACGCCGGCGTCAAGGTCGTTTAAGTCGATCGCCTCGGTGGCCGAATGCACGTAACGGCAGGGAACCGACAAGACGCCCGTCCTGACGCCGCCGCGCGACAGATGGATGGGACCGGCGTCGGTGCCGCCTCGGGTCAGAACTTCGCGCTGACGCTTGACGCCCGCCGCGTCCCCCGCCTTTTCAAGCCCCGCAACCACGTCCGGCGCGCACACGATGTTGTTGTCCATGATCTTGACCGCGATGCCGCGCCCCAGCTTGACCGTCTGCTTGTCGCACTTGGGCGTATCGCCGGCGGGCGTCACGTCGAGCGCCACCGCGAGGTCGGGCCTGATTTCGTAAGCCGCCGGACCCGCGCCGCGAATGCCCACTTCCTCCTGCGCGGTAAAGACCGCGACCACTTGATTCGGGCAGTCTTTGAGCGCCTTAAGCGCGCCGATCAAAAGCGCGCAGCCCGCGCGGTTGTCCATGGCGGGCGCGCTCATGACGCCATCCGACAATTCCATAATTTCCGGCGTGTACACCGCCATATCGCCGACCCCGACGCGCGCAAGCGCTTCCTCGCGCGTATACGCGCCGATGTCGGCGTAGAGCCCCTTCATGGAGGTATCGGCCGGGTCCGCGCCCTCAACCTCGTAGGAGATCACGCCGCGGGCGCCGTTTTCGAACACGATGTGGCGGTTGAGCGAATGAAGACGCCTCGGATACCCGACGCTCGCCAAGCGGATGAATCCGTGCTCGTCGGCTTCCGTCGCGATAAAGCCGATCTGATCCATGTGCGCGGCCAGCATGATCTTTTTCCCGTTTCCGCGCTTGACGGCGATCAGGCTTCCCAGTGCGTCCACGCGCATTTCATCGACATAAGGCGCAATTTCGCCTTCGATCACCTTGCGCACCTGGTCCTCGTGTCCCGAAGGGCCGTATGCCGCCAGCAGTTTTTTGAGCGTCTGTTTCATATTATAAACGTCCTTTCGATCAGTCAATGTCGCCGCCCTGATTGAGGAAGGCGTGGGCCAGGCGGTACTGCGCGTCAATGTCGCGCAGGTTGCACACGTTCGCGGGCGAGTGGATGCTTCTGCAGGGCACGGACAGCGTTGAGACGGGCAGCGCGCCCGCCGAACGCTGGAGCGCGCCCGCGTCGTTGCCGCCCGAGACGTAGGTCTTGAGCTGCCACGGGATATCCTGTTGGCTCGCCAGGCATTTTAGGCGCTTGTGAAGCCCCGGATGCGCGATGGATGAATTGTCCATGAACGATATGGCGACGCCCGCACCCGCGCGGCACACCTTGAAGTGATCGGGAACGTCGCCCAAGTCGTTGGCGGTGGTGCCCTCAAGCACGATGGCGGAAGTGGCCGCGATCTGCCGCGCGGCGACCGTCGCGCCGCGAAGCCCGACCTCCTCCTGCACGGTGAAGGCAAAGGTCACGTCGCACGGGTAGGTATTCCGGATGAGGCGCAGCATGTTGTAGCAGCCCACGCGGTCGTCAAGCGCCTTGTCCTTGATGAAACCGTCGCCAAACGCCATGTAGCCCGATTCGAACGCGACATAGTCGCCCGGCTTCACGTATTTTTCGCATTCGGCCTTGTCCTTCGCGCCGATGTCGATGAACATCTGCTTGTGGGTGAGCGGATTCTTGCGCTCTTCCTGCGTTTGCAGGTGGATCGCCTTGCAGCCGATGACGCCGGGTACTTGGGCGTTTGCGACCCTCACGCGCTTGCTCACCATGACGCGCGCGTCGATGCCGCCCACCGTGTCGTATACGATCAGCCCGTCGTCCTTGACGCCGAGCACGATCAGCCCCACTTCGTCCATGTGTGCGGCGACGAGTACGTGGTTCTTGCTTGCCCCTGTTCCTTTTTTAAAGGCCAGCAGGTTCCCCATGCGGTCGGTCCTGATCTCGTCCGCGTGGGGCGACGCGTGCTCCATGATGTAGCTTCGCACCGCGCCTTCGTCGCCCGATACGCCGTTTAAAGCGGTCAATTCCCTCAGTTCCACAGTGCCACCTCCCCATGCTCGGAAAGGTCCTCTATGAACAGCGCGATCAGCCGTCCCGCCTCGCGCACCACGTCCATATCGACCACCTCCACCGATGAATGCATGTACTTGAGCGGCACGCCGATGAGCAGCGTCGGGATGCCCTCGCCCGCGACCTGGATCGATTTCGCGTCGGTCCACGTGGGATGCCCGCACGGCTCGATGGAATAGGCCACGCGGTGGCGGTCGGCCACCTCCATCAGGCGCTTCGTATAGGCCGGGTGCATGTTGGGTCCGACGCCGATGGTCAACTTGTTCAGGTCAAAGCACGCCCACTTGTCGGCGCCGGGCGCGGGCGCGTGGGTGACATCGATGGCGATGGCGACATCCGGCTCAAACGCATAGGCGGCCAGCGCCGCCGCGCGGCAGCCCGGTTCTTCCTGCGAAGCGGAGACGAACGCGACGCGCGCCCCAAGTCTAAAGCGCTTGAGCGCCTCAGCGGCGACCAGCATGGAAGATACGCACGCGCGGTCGTCCATGGTCTTGCCCGCATAGAGTTCTCCAAGCAGCTTGGTCAGCGGCGCTTTCATGGTCACGGCATCGCCTATGCGCACCTGCTCTCGCGCGCGCTCGGCGTCAAGCCCGATGTCCACGTAAATGTCCTTCATCTGCACCGCCTGCTTCTGGTCCTCCTGGCTTAGGAGGTGGGGCGGCTTCGCGCCCACGACGCCGAAGAGCGGCCCCGCCTCGGTATGCACGGTGACTTCGCTCGCGGGCAGCACCCGCGCAGGCAGTCCCCCGATGTTGGTGACGCGCAAACACCCGTCATCCTCAATCCCGAATACCACCAGGCCGATCTCGTCCTGGTGCGCGGTAACCATCACGCGCGGCCCCTCATGCCCGACGCGCGCGACGACATTGTAAAAATCGTCAATCCCGACCTCATCCACAAGCGGAGAAAACGCGCCCGCAATGTATTCAGCCACCGTTTTCTCATAGCCCGGTATGCCGTCAAGCGCGAGCGCCTTCTCAAGAAACCCATTCAAATCCATGCCTTCACCCACTCTCCGTCCATCTTCTGCCTATTATACTCAAGGGATATTGGTTTGACAAGTTGGAGGACAAAACAGGCGGGCCCCATCGGGGAGTCCGCCCGTCTTCAAGCACATCTTACAGGGCCGCCCCGGCGTTCGCCTCAGGGAACCCCTTATCCATTTTGGCGTCAAGCGCCCTTGGCATCGCCGCGATCTGCTCTTCGCTGCCCATGGGATCACGCCTTGCCCCGATTATAGCATGGTTCAAGCAAAACAGCAAGGACAAAGCCGCACGCATGATTGCGGCGCCTGTTCCGTCCTTGCGATGTCCTCCTCCTGGGCGCGCCTTGAGGGGAGGTTGAAGAACACCCTTGCAGCATGATCAGTTTCCCGTGTCCCGGCGAGCGGCGCCCACCAATCAGGGGTCAGTCCCCGGATTGGTCCGGCGAGCGGCGCACAACAGACGCGTAGCGCCCCACCAATCAGGGGTCAGTCCCCGGATTGGTCCGGCGAGTGGCGTACAACTGACGCGCAGCGGCCCCACCAATCAGGGGTCAGTCCCCGGATTGGTCCGGCGAGCGGCGCACAACAGACGCGTAGCGGCCCCCAACAAGCGGGGGTCAGACCACGGAATG
>JAVBND010000015.1:0-6834 GCA_031551775.1 Eubacteriales bacterium
GACGCATGGGCCTGCGCCCATCCCCGAAGAAGGCAAATGGGTCAAGGCAAAGCAAATCACGGATATTTCCGGCTTGACACACGGTGTGGGCTGGTGCGCGCCGCAGCAGGGCGCCTGCAAGCTGTCGCTCAACGTCAAAGACGGCATCATCCAGGAGGCGCTGGTGGAAACGCTGGGCTGCTCGGGCATGACCCATTCAGCGGCCATTGCCTCTGAAGTGTTGCCGGGCAAGTCGATTTTGGAAGCCATGAACACGGACCTGGTCTGCGACGCCATCAATACCGCCATGCGCGAGCTGTTCCTGCAGATCGTCTACGGCCGCAGCCAGAGCGCTTTCTCCGAGGACGGGCTGCCCATTGGCGCGGGCCTGGAAGACCTGGGCAAGGGCCTGAGGAGCCAGGTGGGCACCATGTATGGCACCCGCGCCAAGGGCGTCAGGTACCTTGAGATGGCCGAGGGCTACGTGATTTCAATCGCGCTTGACGAG
Organism: Eubacteriales bacterium; assembly: GCA_031551775.1. Taxonomy (GTDB): domain Bacteria; phylum Bacillota; class Clostridia; order Christensenellales; family Aristaeellaceae; genus Anaerozeibacter. The sequence continues at coordinate 488 of JAVBND010000015.1, forward strand.
GACGATCAGGTATGCGGATACAAGTTCCTCTCGCTTGGCAAGATGATGGACGCCATCAAGAAGGGCGTGAGCCCGAACGAGGCTTACGAGAAGAACATCGGCACCTATGGCCGGTACGAAGGCGCCGCCAAGCACATCGACCCGCGCAAGCAGTAAAGGATAGAGGTGAAATCAATGATCCGTTTTGAAGGCTACGAGAGGCGTATCGATAAAGTTCAGCCGGTCCTTGCGCAGTATGGTTTCAAGGATTTCGAAGAAGTGCGCGACTACACCCTGAGTAAGGGCGTAGATGTGGACAAGATCGTGCGCGCGATCCAGCCCATCGCGTTTGAGAACGCGGTATGGGCGTACACGCTGGGCGCGGCCATCGCCATGAAGAAGAATGCCGTGAACGCGGCGGACGCCGCCGAGGCGATTGGCGAAGGGCTTCAGGCGTTCTGTGTGCCGGGTTCGGTCGCCGACCAGCGCAAGGTGGGCATCGGCCACGGCAACCTCGCCGCCATGCTGCTGCGCGAGGAGACCGAGTGCTTCTGCTTCCTGGCCGGCCACGAATCCTTTGCCGCCGCGGAAGGCGCGATCGGCATCGCCAGGAACGCCAACAAGGTCAGGAAGGCCAACCTGCGCGTCATCTTGAACGGCCTTGGCAAGGACGCCGCCATGATCATCAGCCGCATCAACGGCTTTACCTACGTCGAGACCAAGTTCGATTACTCGACGAGCGAGCTTAAGATCGTGAAGGAAAAGGCGTACTCCGACGGCGAGCGCGCAAAGGTTCGCTGCTACGGCGCGGACGACGTGCGTGAAGGCGTCGCCATCATGCACAAAGAAGGCGTGGATGTGTCGATCACCGGCAACTCCACCAACCCCACGCGTTTCCAGCACCCGGTCGCGGGCACCTACAAGAAGGAGTGCACCGATATCGGCAAGAAGTATTTCTCCGTGGCATCCGGCGGCGGCACGGGCCGCACGCTCCATCCCGACAACATGGCTGCCGGCCCGGCCTCCTACGGCATGACCGACACCATGGGCCGCATGCATTCCGACGCTCAGTTCGCGGGCAGCTCGTTGGTACCGGCGCACGTGGAAATGATGGGTCTGATCGGCATGGGCAACAACCCCATGGTCGGCGCGACGGTGGCGGTTGCGGTGGCGATCGAGGAATCTTACAAGTAAGATACTTGCAAATCAAGGGGCTTATCCGCGAGGATAGGCTCCTTTTTTGGATCATATGAACAACCGCCAACGGAGCAAACACATGTGTTTATTTACCGCAAAAGCAAAAAATACCAGACTCTAGAAGCGAGCTGTCAAACAGCGCATACGCCTTGGTTTTGCTCTTGATTTCGGCACAATACGCCATTATAATGATTCTATAACAACACTGCAATCAAGGAGGCCGTCATGGCATATGGCAAAACGCGCGCGCTGCTTCCGCTTGTCGTTCTTCCGGTCATCCTGACCGCCTGCCTGATTCTGTGGACGGCCATCGGCGACGCGACGTATTTCGAGGCGCGTTCGGATAACGCGCTGTGGGATCTTACGGGTGTCGATTTTGCCCAAACCAGCGCGCGCGTCACGGGAAAGGTGGAGTACATCGCGGGCGCGCTGCTTACGCCCGATGAATTCAGCGCGCGTTCGGGCGAGGTCCTCCTTGGCGACCCGAGCGCCTGCGATTACGCCACCAGCCGCATGTCGCTGATCGTGCCGCCGGGCGGATACATGCTGGCCGGGCGCTCGGCCGATTACGCCGAGCGCGTGTATGTCAACGGCCGCCTGGCCGCCGAGGTAGGCCGCCCCGGCGCGACAAAGGAAGAAGCCGTACCCGACACCACCGATTTGTACCTGGCCGCCGAGCCGGTTGACGGCAGGATCGTAATCGTCAAGCAGGTCTCGAATTTCGTGCACCGGGAAGGCGGACGCCACGACGATGTGCGCATCGGATACCCGCACGTGCTGCGCGCCGCCTACAACGCCGACAGCAACATCGTGGTGCTCGGCTGCTTTTTCGCGCTGTTCTTGGTGCATCTGGCCCTGTTCTTCCTTCAGGTCAGCTACAGGGCCAATCTATGCTTCTCACTCATATGCCTCACGTGGTTCTTTCGCACCGGCGTCACCGGGCACAAGGTACTGACATTGCTTATGCCCGGGCTCAATTGGTACGCGCGCTTTCGGATCGAATACCTGGCGATCCCCGTGACCGGCATCCTGACGCTGGCCATGCTCGATCAGTTGTTCCCGAACACATTCGCGCGCTGGTTCAGGCGAGCCGTGTACGCCTTGCTCGCGTTTTTTTCGGCGCTGTTCCTCGCGGCCGATACCCACCTCATGAGCTGGGCGGTGCTGCCCTGTTACGCCGTGCTGGCGCCCGCAATCGCCTACATTGTCGTCCGGCTTGCGATGACGCTTCGAAAGCCAAGCATGGAACAGTGGGTATGCCTGGCCGGGCTCATGGTGCTGTTCTATGGGGCTACGCGCGACATGCTGTTCTACGAGGGGTTTGAGCAGTTCTTTTTGGTCAAGGGCGACCTTTCGCGCCTGTCGATGCAGGTATTCGCCTTCTTCCAGATGACGGCGGTGTTCATGGGCACGGTTCGGGAACTCGACCGCGCCCGGGACGCCGAGCGGCGCGCAACCGCTGAGAATCTGGCGCTTGAGCGGGTGAGCCGGATGAAGGCCGATCTATTGAACACGCTTTCGCACGAGACGCGCACGCCATTGGCCGTGCTGTCGGGCTACGCGGAACTTGTGGCGCTGGAACTGAGTGATCTCGGCGCGGGCGAGGCGGCCGCGCGCGACCTCAACAAAATCGCCAGCGAAGCCAGGCGGCTGTCGGGGCTGATGGAGCGCGCCGAGGGCATCGCGCTGGATCGGCCCGCCTGCTTGATGGACGTGTCCGAGGTGATAAGGCAGGTGGCGCGGCTGTACGAACCCATCCTCGAGCGGCGCGGTACGGCGCTTATTCTCAATCTGGAGGACGATCTCACCGTATACGGCAGTCCCGATGAAATCACGCAGGTGCTGTACAACCTGCTCTCAAACGCGAGAAAGCACACCGAAGGCGGCGATGTGCGTGTCGAGGCGCGGCGAGAAGGCGAACGCGTGCGCTTTTGCGTCAGCGACACCGGGTGCGGCATTTCCCCCGAAATGCTGCCGCGCGTGTTTGAACGCGGCGCGACGGACGGCGGCGGCAGCGGGCTGGGGCTTGCGATCTGCCGCGAGATCGTAAAAGCGCACGGCGGGGAGATTGCCCTTGAGAGCGAAGTGGGAATGGGGACGCGGGTGACGGTGGAGCTGCCGATAAAAATTGAGAATGGAGAATTGAGCATTGAGAATGGGAGAACGGAGTACGCCAGCGCTGACCCCGCTGATTTTGCTTGTTGAGGACAACCAGGACCTGAACGATATCAACCGACGCGCGCTTGAGCGCGCGGGGTACGAGGTTGCGTGCGCGACCACCCTGAACGCGGCGCGCGCGGAGTTGGAACTGGCCGATCCCGACGTGATCCTGCTCGACATCCTGATGCCCGACGGCGATGGGATCGAGTTTTGCCGCGCGATCCGGGATACGTGCCACGCGCACATCCTGTTCTTGACTTCGCGCACACAAGAGGAGTTTTTGTTAAAGGCGCTGGCGCTGGGCGGCGACGACTACATCGTCAAGCCCTACGCGCTTGCGGAACTGCTGGCGCGGGTGAACGCTGCCCTGAGGCGGCGCGGGATCGACCGCGCGCGGGGCGAGCGGGTCGCGCGCGGCGATTTGGCGCTCGACGCACGGGCGCAGCGCGCCTATGTAAAGGGCGATGACGCGCTGCTCAAGCCCCGCGAGTTCGCGCTGATCTGGTTCCTCATGCGAAACGAGGGCGTATCCTTCGCGCCGGAAGCCCTGTACGAAGCGGTGTGGGGGCAGGCGGCCAACGGCGACGTGCGCACCGTCGCGCAACACATCTCGCGCCTGCGCAGGAAGTTGCGGCTCGCCGAGGGGGAATACGAGATCGTGATGGAACGCCGCGCGCGCTACGTGTTCCGCAAAAAAGCGGGCGCTCAATGAACAATTGGCAATCGGGCACACAAATGGACCGGCATATGGTAAAATAAGAGCGGAAGAAAATGGGAATGGCGAAAAGCCATTCCGTTTTCGTTAAAGAGGAGATAAAACACGACAACAGAAAGCGAGTGAATGGAATGAATGAACTCTTGAAGAAGCTCAGGTGGGTGTTCATATGCGCGCTGATGGCGGGGGTTTTGACGGGGATGGCGGCGGCCGCGCAGGCGATGACGCTTGCCGAGTGGGCCGAAGCGAGCGGGGGCGCGGTTAGCGCCGCGCTTGGCGGCAATGATTACACGATGGAAAGCGATATGACGATTGAGGGAACGCAGCAGGAGGTCAAAACTGTAGAGATCGCGTACAACGAGACGCTGACCGTCGTGGAAGGCGTGACGTTGACCATAGGTTCAAACGGTGGGCTGAACATTAACATGCAATCGATGTATAACGGCATATTGCGCGTGCAAGGCAAGGTGGCTGCTGAAAATGGGGGAATAATACGCTGCAAAGGGACGTTAAACGCCACGCATGGCACCTTGAACATCGAACAAGCAAGCGGGCTAATCATTGGGGATGCCCAATATGAAGGCAATTTGGAAGGGAACGTTGTCGTTACGGGCACTGGGGCTATTGCCTTTTGTACACCGGACGAAGCCACGAGCAATTACGCGGACGAGATTAGCGGTACGGGCATTATGCAAAAAAGGGGAAGTGGGACACTCACGCTGAGTAAAATTCAACCGCATATGGGTACGGTGGATATAACCGAGGGTACGCTGGCCCTTGCGCGGGGGACGGCCATTCAGAACAGTAGTTCCATTATGATCGGGAATGCGGGCACTCTGGACGTATCATCGAGCGCCGGAGCTGTGAGCTTGCCCAATCTATGCAGCTCGATTGCTGATGACACCGAAGGGGTTCTTGATGTCGGGAGTTCGCATGTATCCCTTGTTATTACTTCAGGAATCAGAGATTTTGTTGGAACCATTCGGGCGGATGCCGCGGGCAGGGTGTTTAAAGAAGGCGATCGAAATCTCACATTGAGCGGGACGAACAACGCCTTTATTATTGTAAATGCGGGAAAACTGACCCTGGGCGACGGATTTAAAAACGTCGCGGGCCGGTCAATCACCGTCGGGGACGTGGGCGCGCTGGAGGTCAAGGAAGGCGCGAGCGTGACCAACAACGGGCTCATCGTCGCAAATACGGCGGCGGGAGCTGCCGTCACCGGCGCGTACCCGCTGACGCTTGACAAGAATGCGGCGGACGCCGTGCTGAACACCGGGCTTGCGGAGGGAACGTCCTTCTACGAACCGGCGGGCGCGGTTGCCAACATATCAAAATACGGCGGATATGTGCAGCGTCCCGGGTACACTTTGGCCGGGTGGCGTGACGCGGACCAAGTGCCCTTCGCCATGCCGGAGGCAGCGGCCACCGCCTACGCACAATGGTCGTACATCACGCCGTCCAAGAACCAGCCGGTGATTGCGGGCGAGAACGCGCTTATAGGCCCTGAGGGGCAGGTGGGGGCACAGACGGTCAGCACAACGGTTACGGGGGCCTTTGTGCCGCCCGCGCTCAAGTTCACCTGCGCGATCGGCGCTGTCAAGGCCGAAGCCTCGCTTTTGGAGAACGGGACGCTGGCCTTTGAATTCCCGTCCGGCGCGCTCGACGGCCTGGCCGAGGACAGCTATCCGATCACGGTGACAACCGACGGGGACGGCAACAATTACGCGGCGAGCGCGGATGTCGGGGCGCTGACCGTGGGCGCGCCGGTGCCGACCACGTGGACCATGCCCAAGGTATTCACGGCGGCGCGGCTGGTGGAGTACCAGCTGGTGGAGTTCCTGCCCAAGGGCCGCGTGATGAAGCTGACGGCCTCAAGCAACAAGCCCAAGTACGTCTCGGTGGACGAGTACGGCAGGATCACGGCGCTCAAGAAGGGCACGGCGACGATCACGGTGAGCGACGCAAACGGGGCGGTGCTTACGTGCAAGGTGACGGTCAAGAAGAACCAGTTCGCGCCCAAGCTCGTCGAACCGGCCAAGGGAACGCTGGGGGTGTGCCTGAAGGAGCTGAAGTACAACGACAAGGACACGGACCTGATCGTGACGCTGTCGGCAAAGAACCGAACGGGCGAGAAGATCGCGGGGCTGACGGGGCTGAGGCTTGAAATTCTGGACGGGGACAAGGTCATCCGCGAAGCGGACGCGCCCGACTGGCTGCCCAAGGGCGGGCTGGGCGTGAAATCACGCAAGCCGATCGAAATCAGAATCCCGCTGGCGGAGTTCGGGCGGCTGGA
>JAVBND010000009.1:0-28943 GCA_031551775.1 Eubacteriales bacterium
GCCGAACCGCCCATGTAATACGCATCCTCATAGACCGCCGCGCCAATCTCGCGTCCCATGACGATGCCATCGCCGGTGTTGCCCACCAGCGTGGTGTTGACTTCACCGATATAGGCGGGCGCGTACTGTGCGATCATTTCTTCACTGGCGCCAAAGCCGCCGGCGCACAGGATAACCGACTGGGCGTTGAAAGTGTACTTGCCGTTCTTGCCTTCCGCCTTTACGCCGACGACCGCACCGGATGCATCGGTAATGAGGCTCTTGGCAGGTGTTTCCAGATAAATCGTGCCGCCGTTGGCAGCAAAGCGATCGGCCAGCTTGGTGTGCACCAAAGCCCCGACGTTGGGCGCTTTGGCGCCGCCTTCTGTCCACATGCATACGCCGAGTGTGTCCGTTACTGGGATGAGCTGGTTTTCCTCGTTCAGAATGGTGTAATGCACTGGTGCTGTGCTGGGGATAAAAGCCATCCCCACGTCCATGGACTCCATCCATTTCACTGCATCATAGGCATTCTCAGCCAAGGTGACGACAGAAGCCTCGTTGATAACCGCATTGGGCGTATTCATCCAGCCCTGCTGGTTGCCAACATTTCGATTGAGCAGGCGTTCAGCAAAAACCTGGGTGTTCCGTCCATCGTTGCCGGGGAATACCAAGCCGCCAGCGGCAGTCTGGCTCACACCACCCACGTAGGGCAATTTTTCCACCAATGCCACCTTTGCGCCGCCCTCCTGCGCAGAAAGCGCGGCGGACAAGCCGGATAGACCAGAGCCAACGACGACTACATCGTAGGCCTCCTCGCTTACTTCCTCAGACCAGGGCTCAGAAGCCACTTTCGTGCTGAACGCCGCAACAGCTGTTTCGCCACCCGCTTGGGTCAGGCAATCAGCCACGGCATTGACAATCGCCTGACTGGTGTAGGTCGCACCGGCGACGCTGTCAATGGCGATGGACTGATTGGTAATGATGGCCGCGGGGATGCGGTCATAGGCCACACCTGAAATGTTGTAGGTTTCGCCCTGCTCCACGATATCAACCGCCGTAATGGTATTGCCCGCAACCGCAACTGCCACCGTGATATCGCTGTGATGACCATGTGCGGAGGCGGTGTAGTTGCCGTCAGTCAGCGCCTTTTCGTACACTGCGCCGGGCTGCTGCGCAAGTGCTGCCACATCGCCGCCCGCCTGCTTCACACAGTCGGTTGCAGCTGCGAGAATGGCTTCGCTGGTGATCGTCGCGCCAGAAACGCCATCCACGTTCAAGGACTGTCCATCCACAATCGCCTTGGGAATGCGGTCCAGCGCGCCATCGGCAATCCCGGCAGTTTCTGCATGATCGGTTACGTTAACCGTTTCAATGGCACTGCCCGAAAATGTGACTTCGACGCTCAGTGCGCCGTTGCGCCCTTCGGCCGACGCCGAATAGGTGCCGGGCGTATAGGTGGTGGATGCAGTTGCGACCGTGATGCCGGACACAAGCAGGCACACAACCAAGATACAACAGAAAAGCGAGCGCGTGTTCTTCATGGTATCCCTCCGTTTATCTCTATTTTGTACTACGGTACAGATTATAGTACATATTCAGATGATTGTCAACTATCTATCATAGTGGTCTGGATTTACTTTTTTCCGTGAAAATGCTATACTAAAAAAATGGAGGGATACCATGGCATTGAAAAAGACCACTCGAGAATTGAAAAACGAGGAGCACAGGATCAACATTCATACTGCCGCTGCCGCGCTCTTTTGTGAATACAGCTTTGATCGGGTGACGGTGGATGACATCTGCGCGTTGGCTGGGGTTGGGAAAAGCACCTTCTATAACCTTTACGATTCAAAGGATGACCTGATGATGATCTCAACCGCCAAAGAGCGGTTCCAATATATTGAGGATCATTATCACTATGACGAGGCTATCCCGTTTCTCGATTTGCTCAAACTATACTTCCGGGTAAATTTCGGCTATGTATTGAACAGTGGTCGCGAGAAATCTCGTCTAGTCTATCGCGGGTACATGAGCACCGGAAAATCGACAAGTTTTCCGCCAAACGTATATGTCGATGAGCTATACCGCCTGGTCGACCGCGGGCTTGCCGAAAAAAAGCTCTGCGCCAATTTGTCGCGAGAAGAATACTGGCAACTGATGAGCGACACGATGATCGGCTGTTTCATCGGTTGGAGTTCCCGCATCAAGGATGAGCCCGGTCTGGATGAAAAATACCTTCACATTCTGGACGGCCTTGTGGATAGCCTTGTTCGTGAGCCGTAGTAGGAGGCACTGCATGAGAAACAAAAGAGAACAGGTTCCCCAATAAAGAATGAGGAACCTGCTTTTTTGAGGGTTTTATATCGGCATTACTTGGCCGCCTGAGCGATACACTCCTTCACCGCGTTGATGATGGCATCGCTGGTCATCGTCGCGCCGGAGAACGCGTCCACTTCCGCCTTTTGACTAAGCAGGATGCGGCTCGGCAAGCCGTTTACCGCCGCGTCGCCAATGCTGGGCGTCTCAGTATGCGCGCCGATTTCCACATTGGTGATGGCCTTATCGCTGAAAGTCACGCTGACAGGCACGTCGCCGTTGCGACCCTTGCCAATCGCCGTGTACGTACCGGCGTTGTAGCTTCCATTTGCGCCGGCTATCGCGTCCTCAATGCTCATGCCGCCTAGCACCTTGGCCGTGACATGCTCGGTCGTCCATGCATCAAGTCCAGCGACGTTGACGCCCGCCTTGCGGCCCCAGTGCACCGTACCCAGGACGGACCAGCCACAGGCATTGTAGAACGGCGCAGTATACATACCAGACATGATCGCACCCGCCGCGAACAGGCGCGGGATCACTTCGCCATTGGTGTTGAGCACCTGTGTCTCTTTGTTTGTGCGCAGGCCGCCAAACGAGCCCATGGAATAAGGCACATAGGGGAAGGCGTAATAGGGGCCTTCCCCCATGGCAACCAGGTCGGAGGAACCAAAGATATCCTTGCGGCCAAAATCCGTATCCTCGCCAGCGGCGACCATGCCGTTCCACCGCTCAACCGTATCAAGCAGCGCGTCAACCGGCAGCCCGACCTTCTCGGCAAGCTCCTCCAGAGAATCGGCTTTGACGACGCGCTTCATGTAGTTTTCCGTCGCGGTATAGGGGACACCGCTGACAATCATCTTGAGGAAATAGTTTTTATCCGCTGTGTTCTGATCCGCGATCAGGAAGAACTTGCACTCTTCGGGATGGGCGGCGTTTTCATGGATGGCTTCGTTAAAGACCATCTGATTGCTGTAGCCCCAGTGCGCGTTCTCCTGGACAAAACGCTTCGCTTTGCCGTTGACAAGGATGGAAGCATACATGCTGTCAAAGCTCATCGCGCAACAGTCTGAAATACAGTTGGACGTGGTCAGCTGAAGGTCGGCGCCGATCTCCTGCGCCATGCGGATGCCGTCGCCCGTGTTGTTGGCACACTGTGTGTTGGGGGCATCTACACCCATAACCTCTTCGTAACGCAGTGCCCAGTAGTTCATGAAATTGTAGCGCTTGGACATTTCCATGTTGTGGCCGAAGGAAGCGGTGGCGAGCACGACGCCTTTGTTGCCCCTAAAGCAATTGCCGTTCACGTCCTTAACGCCGATGACACTGCCGTCGGCATTTGTAATCAGGTGAGCTACTTCGATGGCGGTCAGAACCTTGACATCATATTTCGCCGCTTCTTTTTGCAGCATCGCAAAGTGTCCTTCGCGGCTGGTCGTGTCGTGAATGGTGCGCGGAGCCCAGGTCTCCTCCGTGTCGTAGCCCCAGACTGGCTTCATGGCGGACAGGCTCGTAAACTGGCGTCCAAGGCCGATCATGAACTGTTCGACTTCCGCCGAGCCTTCGCACATTTCCTGAACCATTTCGCGGTCGGCAAAATCGCCCACGTAGCCAAGCTCCGTCTTGACAAAGTTCTCAACCGTATCCTCAACGCCCAGCGCCTTTTGCGCGTCGGTTCCGCCCACCATGATCATGCCGCCGCTCAGCACCGTATCGCCGCCGCAAAGGTCGCCCTTCTCCAGCACCAGAACGCTGGATCCGGCCCTTGCCGCCTCAATGGCCGCGCAAAAGCCCGCGCCGCCGCCCCCAACCACGACGAGGTCAGCCGCGTCCGCCCAATCATAGGGAGCCGATTCCGCGCTCTCGGCAACCGCCAAATTCGCGGCCAATCCCGACAATCCCAGGCTCAAAGCGCCAGTCGCCGCCCCTTTGAGAAAAGTCCGCCTTGAAATTGTGCCCATAGGTATCCTCCTCTATTGTCGTGGTATTGATGGTAACCACGGATGCCTATATTGTATATTTTTATCGAAAATAACGGAATTGCCAATTGATAAACGTAGTATAAACCAGTGGTTTATGCTACAATAGAGGAAAAGGGGGGAATCGGGCATGAACGATGGGCAGATTCGCGCATTGATCGCCATTTGCGATTCGGGCAGCATGACGAAGGCCGCCGGACAGCTCTATCTCTCCGTTCCCGCGATCAAGAAACAAATCGATTCATTGGAAAAAGAGATGGAAGTCACGCTCTTCTCCCGCACAAACAAGGGCGTGAAACTGACGAAAGCCGGTGAGGAATTCCTGGTTTTTTCAAGGCGGATGATGGGCGACCTGGAAGAGGAACTGCGCAAGGTTCGAACCATACACAATCAGGACAACACGCTCATCCGCATCGGCTTTGATAACCAGCTGGTGCGGGATTGTGTTTTCCATTATGTGGTTTTTGATTATAAGCGTGAGCACCGGGATTTTACCTTTACAACAAAATTATGCGAAGGCTTTGATCCTACCAAGTACGATATCTTTTTTGGCGCCAATCACTCGGACAGAGGGGATGTACGCGCGCATTATCTATGCGATCTTCCACTAACCTGTCTTGTCCCCAAGACAGTCCCTGGGCCCAACGCAAGAGCATTGCCCTAACCGAGCTCAATCCCAACGAATGGGTGCTGCCGCCCAAGGAAATGCTCATCTTTACGCAGCCCAGCATTCTCGATGATCTCAAAGACATGAAAGATAAGTTCATGCGCTTGGATGAATCCAACAGGACATATTCAGACAAAAGCTTGTTTGAGGGCAAAATCAGCATCGTCATTGGCTTTGATGAACACGTGAACTCCAATCTGATGCAAATCCCGCTGGAAGGATACTGCTTCAAATACCATATGTACGTAAGCACCCTCAATAAAAAAGCCGTGGTCAAAGAGTTTACCCAATTTATGCAAAAATACTACCCGCTCAAACTCGATGAGTTAAGGCGCAAGGTCATTTGAGGAAGGATATCACAGCACAATGCGAAATGGCAGCGCGCTATCCCATACACCGCCTCTGCCCTACTCTTTTGGCTCGTCCTTATCCCGCAATTGCTCAAGCGCCTTGCGGATGGCTTCCGGCACAGGCAAGCCCATCAGCCCCGCGTTTTCGACCACACTAATCCCTTCATTGGCGATATAGTAGCAGACACACGCGGTCCGGAACACTTGAGCGTCCGTCCCCAGCGCCCTGTCGAGCAACGTCGCGAGCAAGACCACTATCATGATGACCGCCTTCTTCGCGATGCCTATGAAGCCCGCCTTGCTATCAAGCCCGCCGCCTTCGGTCTTTGGGGAATGACCGGTTATGGCGACAATCACGCCGGTGATATAGTCTAAGGACATCACAACCACGAGCACCGTCATCAGCGTTGTCCAGTCCCCAAAGATGCCTGCAATGGCGCCGGTGACCGTTGCGCACACTTTGACCACCTTATCCCACACCTCCATCTATCCGACCTCCTCAATGTATTTCGTGCTAATACTGGCCTGCTGGCCGCCGTAGAGCACGCCAATCCAGCCGTTCTTGAATCCAGCGAATCGCCTTGTAGTACCGCTTGGCCTTCCCCCGGCTTCGGCAATAGCTCCGAAGCGTATGCACCTTCGGACCTATACCCGAACCGCGTCCGGTGCATTGGCCCTTGTTCGTATACAGCTCCACATGCCCCACGCTCTCCGTATGCGCGCTGTTGCCCTTGAAATAGAGGCAGTCGCCGACCTTGAGATTGTCTTCGTTGGGATAGAGCCCGCTGGTCGTATCGACGATGACGCCGCGTTTCGACTTGACCTGCGCGGCGGTGTTGCTGCCGATGTCTATGCCCAGCACTTTTTTGTACACGGCGCGAATAGAACTCGAACAGTCCGAATACCCCGGGTTCTTCCCTTCCGGCTTGCCCCAGAAATAGACGCGGTTGCTGCCCTGCGTGTACTTGTTCTTGCCTTTTCGGGACAAAAAAAGACGCCGTACCTCGGCGCGTTGTTCTTCGGCTGTCACGTTGTCACCTCCCAACTGTCAGGCAGAATATTTGGCCCGCGGTCTGTATCTGTAAGGCAACGGTATATCAGCCCGTCCGTCCAAACCATGTACTCACCCGCGCGGTACATATCGTGCTCGCCGCTCGGCGCGCGGTACGCTCGCGCTGTCTCAATGCTCGTGCCGTGGTATTCCTTCCATAAGGAAGGTGCTAAATCTGGCGACCAGTCAGGCTCACCGTTATGGGTATGCGTCAGGGCGCACATGTAGGGGATTTCATTGTGCATCCGCACGTCAACGTCCTGCGTGTAGGTTATCGGCGCGTCCGCCGTTCCAGCCTTCCACTCGCGCAGGATAAGCAGGTTCTCATTTACGAGTGCGGGCGTCTCGGCAATCTCCAGGACATATCCATCCAGTGCCCGGCGCATCGCGGCCAACTCTTGCTTTTGCACATCGGCCAACACGCTTGCTACAGCACTGCCCTCGTCGCCGCGCAAGATGGTAAGCGCCTCGTCAATTGCAGCCGCGTCTCCCGGCACCTGCGCACCGGCGATAATCGCATCAGCTTGTTCCTGCGTAATCGCCCCGGCCAGAACGGCGGTCTCAAGCTGCTGGGCGTTCCAAAGCCCACGCTCGTAGTTCTTTTTGATAATGCCTATCGTCATGTTTTCAGTCCTCCCCCTACACGTTGCTCGAAGCCGCCTGCTCCGCCAGAATCACCATGTTCTGATACTCCAGCGCCGCCGCCATGCGTTCCTCCGCTGTGGGTATGTATTCAAACCGGCTCTGAATTGGCGAGCTCCTGCAAGGCGGCGATGGCCTCGACTTCGTTCAACACCGGGTCAATACCCTGCATGCTCCGCGCCGCCGACAGGTTCTGAATTGCCCAGCACACTTCCCGGTTCTCATCGGTCTCGATGATGTGTACGAATTGCAGGATCGCCGGGTACTTCGACGCCATCACTTCCGGTGTGGCCACCGCGCCGCTCGGGAACATGTAGGTTCGGTTCCCTTCGTATTTCTCTATGATTTTTCGCATGACCCTTCCTCCTTTAGTCGATAAACGCGTGTAACTGGTCGTTGCCGTACCCGCCGGTCGAGTCCACGACCAGCACATAATCGCCGGCTCTTACCGACGCGTATTCGTATCCCAGCCCGCCACTGCGCATCGGGTTGTCCATCTGGGTATAGACCAGGTTCTCGTCCACCACGTGCATCCGATTCGGGCTTACGTAGTCCCCATGACACGCGAGTATCGTGTAGCTGTCCGCGGAAGCACTACACATATAGCTCTTGTTTGCGCTGTACAGTTCGAACGGCGTCAACCGCACCAAGTTGCGGTCATAGGCGATGCCCAGGATTTGCGTAAGCTCTTCGCGGTTCTGCCCGTAATCGATGCCCGATGAAAACACGAAGTACTGGTCCCCGACCGTCGCTTTTGCGTCTATGTCATAATCCGTTAGGCTGGTTCTTTGCAACACCAAATCCCGGTTGTAGGTGTACATCGCCTTGCCTGGGCATAGGAACAATGCTCTATCGCCAAATTGCAGCCCTCTATCGGGCAGCTCCGCAGAAGACGGCGTACTGACATTCGTGAAGGTGCAATCCTTTGAAGCTGCCCCAGCCTGATAACACCTTGCAGACGCATATGAGCCGAACCCGCCTATCCCGTGTACGCCATTGGAAACGCACAGCGGCAACGTGTATATGATATAAGGCCAGGCGTGTGAATAGGTCATTTCCAGCGTATCCGGGATACACACGATTCTCGTGTTCTTGGACTGCCCATAGTACCCGCCAAAGAGCAGTGCATAGCCGTCACAATTGCCGGACGATGGTTTGTCGACCTCTACAGGAAGATTTGAAGTTCGGACCGTCAGCGTATCGGTGTACGCCTCGATTGTGTGGGTATCATGCCCCGTACTGTCAATGCCAGCGGCGAAGATGCCGGTCTTCCCGGTAGAGCAGGCAGCCAAAAAAGCTCGATGCATCTGCAGTGATCCTATGTTCCCATGGTACTGGTATCCCCCGGTTCGGTAGCAGAGCATGGCTTTGCCCGCTATGCCCACATAGGCGCGCTTGACCTTGCGTGCCGCGCCACTGACGCCCAGGTAGGCGCGTTTGGCTTTTCGGACGAGCCCGCCAACGCCCAGATACAGCCCTTTACCCATATCGCCACCTACTACTCATACATCAGGTAGAGCGTGCCGGTCTCAAGCGCCGTGGTACCCGGCGTCATATCCGCCGTGCCCGCGTAGATATTGCGCACCTGGGCAATTGTTACATCCTGGGTACCGCCAGCAGTGAGTGTGCCTGTCAGTGTGCCGCCGGCGCTGCTTAAAGCATCATCGTGGACATGATCCGGCGCAGCGTAGTCGGTTCCAGCGGCGGCCATGCCGACATTCACGCCATCCCCCTTGAGCAGCCCGATCATTGTGGTCGCCGTTTCCTCGCTCACTTCATTCGGTCCCGGCGCACTGTTCGCACCAGCCAGACCCTGGGGGCCTTGCTCGCCTTGAACACCCGGTTCGCCTTGCGGGCCTTGGGGGCCTACCTCGCCCTGGGGCCCCATTTCACCGGGTGCGCCATCCGCGCCGTCTTCCCCATCCGCACCCTTTTCACCTTGCGGACCGCGCTCGCCCGGTTCGCCTTGCTCGCCCTGTATGCCTTGCGGACCTTGTAGCCCCTCGGGACCTTGCAGTGGACCGACATTTACCCAGGCGGATGCGTCTTGATCCCAGAGATAGACCGTATTGTCAGTCGCGGAACCGACCGCGTAGGCATCGCCGGCCTGGCCTACTGCATGGGTGTCTTTGAGCAATTCCAGCGTTTCGCAGCACCCGAGCAACTTGAAGCTGGTGCCTGGCTCACCTTTCTCGCCCTGCGGTCCCTGGGAACCCGGTTCGCCTTGCAGACCGGTGTCGCTTTGGTCGCCCTTTTCACCTTGGGGACCCGGCGCCCCTTCCGGCCCGGCAGGACCGGTATACCCACGCTCACCCTGCTCACCCGGCGGCCCAATATAAAGCGCGGGTTCAATTCCCGCGCCGATTGCCTGCCCATCCGTAATAATCGTCACTTCGTAGCCCGCCATGGTTCACCTCGCTTCCTTGTCATCATTTTGGTGACAATATTGTTTATAGTCATTACATGGCGCTTATAGTCATTGTTTACCATCACCATAATTCTTTTATGGCACAAACTTTGCCTCAAATGTAGGCAGTGCCCCGCCAAACGCGAAGGGGCTGTGTACCTCGGCTGACTGCTGCCGTGCGACCACGCTTCCGTCAGCCTGCATGACGGGGTCGGTCACCACGCGCACGTTCCAGCGGTAGGAACCGCTCTTGGGCAGCTTGAGCGTGTCTTCGCTCGACAGCCATATCGCCGCCGCGCTATCCGCCAGTGTTGATACCTTAATGAGGATCGGTTCTACCGTCTTATCGCCGCAAATCTTGAACTCGATCACCGTCCCGTCGGGCAGTGGCGGCGCGTTGTCCTTGAGTTTAAGCGAGACGAGCAACAGACCGGTGTCGCCTATGGGGCAGGTGATTTTGCCGTTGGTTCCGTCCAGTCGAATCATGCAGTGCACCCCCTCTCTTCGAACAGTTTTTCGAGCACATCAAGCCGCGCGCTCAGGGTATTGATCGCCGCTTGTTGACGCTGCCATCCCTCGATGAGCACGGGAATCAGTTCTTCATAGCATAGCCCCAGACGTTCGGGGTCGGCGTCACCTACCAGCGCGGCGTCCTCGTAGTCAGTGCCTTCGAGAGCAGAAATGACGTGCTGCGCGCCCAGGCCGTCTTGAACGCGATGCGATCCGACAATTGCTGGATTTGTGAGACCAGCCCGCCTGTACCCGACACGGTGAAAGAAATACGGTCTACCTCCTGACGCATGCTGCTGATGCGCCCGTCCATAGCGGCGATAGTGCTGCTGTTTTCCGTGGCGGTCTGTCGGATGGAAGACACGTCGCCTAAGATGTTGGTCATGTCGGAACGCAGCTCAGTTGCCGTCGCTTGGATGGCGGCAAGGCTGCCTTCCGCATCGCGCAGAGCGGCTCGGATTCCCTCAGCGTCCTGGCGAATTGCCATGATATTGCCCGCGTTGTCAGATATGGCGCGTTCGTGTGCCTCGCTCGTGGTCTCAAGGCTGTCGAGCCACGCGTTGGCGTTTTCAAGGTTGATCCTCGCTTCTTCGATATCCGCCCACGCCTTATCCAGCGCGAGTTGCAAGTCGCCGTCCAGCTTCTCTGGCGGTATCGTGCCGTCTTCGAGCGCGCCACCGGGTACCGTGCCGGGCATCAACTTCTCGCCCGACAACGATGGAATCTGCCACGAGTACACCGTATCCGCACCGAGCTGCACATTGCCCAGCTCGATTTCCAGCACCCGTTCCAGCAGGCAATCATACACAAGACGCTTGACCGTGGTCATCGCTTCGATTCCGTGCCAGCGATCGACAACAGGTACTTCATCATAAAGGAAAACCGTTTCTAGCTGCGCGTATTGGCGATATTCTTCAGTTCGGCCGAGTTCCAGATAATGAACCGTCAGGCTGATGGACGGCAAATCGGACTGCTCTTCTGTGAACATCCGCTCGGCCTGCTCGCGCATCCGCGCGCGGGCCAGCTCAAGGGGCACATCCTTGCTCACCTTTGCGTCCTGGCAGGATAATACGTGAACATGATGAACGGGGTAGCTATCGGCGTACTCCGAAAGCACGAAATTGTCAGGGCTTTGCTCATCATCCGTAAGATAAAGCACGCGCCCATCCTTGCGCTCGCCTATGGGCAGGACAGCGGTGATCACCTGCTCATCGCTGGTCTTCATGTCTACGCCCAGCAAGTTCTTCGCGTATTCGATGCGCGCACCGCGGTTGCGACCTGCTCGACGAAGTAGGTACAGCTCGAAGTCATCCCTGACCAGCTCAGCGCCCCAGCGTTTCAAGAACCCCGTCTCGGGATCGAGCAGGGCTTGCAGTGGGCTGATGTTCACCCAATCGCAGGATGTCCTCGTGTCGGCGATGTCGGTAAAGAACTCAAACTCGCTCGGGAAGGCGCAGTTGTCCAGGATGCCCATGAGCGCGGTGTTGGCGTCGAGCGGCAGTTCATTTTTGTAGTTTGTGTTGTTGAAGGTAAGGTCGTAGGAAATGTGGGGCGCATACGCGGTGACGGTGCCGTTTTGGGTGTTGACATCCACGTCCATGATGCGGAAAAGTTGAAAACGTACCGACCATGGCGGTGCGACCTGCTCGATGGCGTCGCTGGTCGGCGGCAGGGTTTCGGCCAACACAAAGTCCAGCGCGGCGTGCGCGATCCAGCCAGTGGTCGAGCCGGTCTTCACTTTGTAGCGCGACGCGCCCTTTTGCGTCACGGCGACTTCCGTGCCCGGCTTGAGCAATTTCTTCTTGCGCCCCTTTTCGGGCTTAGTGAAGACGTAGCGTTCGGACTTGCTGGCGGTCGTTTTCACCGACCAGATCTCGACGGTGGTGACGATCTGCCCACCCGTGATTTCGGGTGTGGTGCGCACCCGGGTATCGCATTTCAAGATGCAACCACGGGCAATGTGACGCCAGCGCCCTTCTTCGTCCATGGGGTGAACCAGCGTGACCGCCGA
This sequence comes from Eubacteriales bacterium, assembly GCA_031551775.1. GTDB lineage: Bacteria > Bacillota > Clostridia > Christensenellales > Aristaeellaceae > Anaerozeibacter. The sequence goes on from JAVBND010000009.1 coordinate 11,913, forward strand.
CATGCCGCCCGCGATTTCCTCGTGCTCGCATTTCGTCGGCCACAGCGCGCCGACCAGCCCGGTGCATTCGAAGTCATCCGCGTCCTGGGCGTAAAGATATACCTGTCCGATAAGCATCATCTTCTTTCTTATGGGCATGGAAAACTGGGCATGGAAAACGCCACCCGTTGATTGGGTGGCGCCTTGGTAAATTATCGTTTATACTTTGAAAAAATCAGGAAACCATCTGCCCAGCAATACCATAATGATTGCAAATACAATAACACCGAGCAACGTCGTACCAATTTGCTTGACCCAGCTATGCCAAGTCGGCGGATCAAGCGGAAAACGCGGCGGACCAGGCTTTGCTCCTCTATAGATGGGGCCAAACGAAACTTTTATCGGCTTGGCATCCGACTTGCCCAGCGGGTAGTACTCATCCATTGGGTCGCGTTTCTCGAACGGTTTTTCAACCTCGACATTCTCCTTTGCCCAGTTGGACAGCTTGCTCATTTGCCACCTCAGATCTTCCGTTTTGTATCGTCAGAACATCTTCATTATAATAGGATGTCACGCAAAACGCAAGATCGGCGCGTTAAAGCCAGCACCAATTGGCGTCCATGGTGATCAGGCGCACGTCTCCCGACCAGCTGATCCGCGTATCGCCCAGCCCCAGCACCGGCCAGCCCTTATCCAGCAGCGTAATGGATACCCGGGCTTCCGTATCACCCGCGTGATACGCCGTCATCGCTTCGCAGTCAATCGTCACCGTGCCCGCCATGTTGTCCAAGGCGACCGACCGCGCGCCCACCGTCAGCACGACGTTGCCCGTGCCCTGGACCCGCAGGATGGGCGACGCGGGCAGTGTGCCTTCGTTGGCAATTGTGGTGGGTCTGGTGAACCGGTAAGGCTCGGGGTCTACTTCGTATTGAAATGGCTTGCAGCGGAACACCGCGTCGAATGATCGGGCATCCCGCCCGCGCAGGATTTTCTTGAGCTCGATTTGGCTGACCGCACGCGCTCGGTAACAGCGCCCTGGATGGTTGCCCAGCTCGAGCTCGCCTCGCCCGCGCAACCAGGCGGAAATCAAGTCGCGCTGTGAAAGGTCAGCCAGATAGCAGGCAAAAGCAAGGATAATATCCTCGTAGACCGCATCCCCCTCAAGCTGCGTCAATTCTCCGCTTCTTCCCGGCACGGGTTTAAACTCGACGCGCTCTTCAGGAATCGTCGCCGCCGGGTACTCGCTCACGTAGGCGCCGTAGTCGGTCGAGCGCACATCCTTGAACCGGAACCATCCCGCCATTACGCTCGCCCCCCCGTATCCGAATTGTACACGCCGGTTGTAGCGGCGCGAAATATTTGAAACGGCGCGGGCGCGGAAAATGAAACGAGAATTGCATAAAAACGCGCGTCGTTATGCTTCGACGCGCGTTTCTCTTGTGCCTTATCCATTCAATTTTCAGCTGCTACTTGCCCATGATATCGCATCCCTCGGCAGCCTTGATACGCTTCGCCGCCGTGTTGAAATACTGCGCCGACAATTCAATGCCTACGCTGTCGTAGCCTTCCATGGCCGCCGCCATGAGCGTCGAGCCAGACCCGGCGAAGGGGTCAAGGATCACGCCGCCCGGCTCGGTGATGCGGACGATTTGCCGCATGAGGTCGAGCGGCTTTTGGGTCTGATGCAGGCGGGCGTTGGACTGTTGCTGGGTGCAGGTCAGAACGCCTGGCAGGACGCCCACATTGCGGTCGATGGGCATGGGGCCATTGCTGGCCCATGCTACGAATTCCGCTTGCTGTCTGAAGCGGCCACGCTGCGGGCGGCAGTTTGGCTTATTCCATACCGCTATACCGCGCCAGCACCAGCCCGCCCATTGAATCGCGTCGGTCAAGGCGGGTAGTTGTCGCCAATCGCTGAACACACATAGAGGTGCTCCGGCTACGCATTTCGCGCGCGCCTCGCGCAGCCATTCGGCCATGAAGCGCGCCCAGCTGCGTTGGTCAAGCGAATCGCCTTCGAAATCAGTCAGCGGGCATATATCCTTCGTGTTCGTGTACTTGTGCGCGGTGCCCTGCTGTTTGCCCGCCAGCGTTGCCGCTCCGGAGGAATACGGCGGGTCGGTGATGACCGCGCCGAACGGCCCTTTGAGCGATGGGATCACGGACAGTGAATCGCCGTGAATCAGCTCAACATTTCGGCCTTCCACAAGAAAAATCCCCATAAAATCACCTACCTGTGTAATGGTTGATCATGATCGAGGTATACTATCACAGGTTGGCCGAACATGGGGTTGAGAGTGCGAAAGATCAGTTAGGAATCCAGCGAATTACGCAGATCAGGCCACGATTGCCGCGCTTCGTGGGCGACTTGCCTTTTTGGCGGGCTTTGCAGTAGCTTTTCAGGTTTTTGACCGTCGGGCCTCTGCCGCTGCCATGACCCATCAGTTTGCCACCGCCGATGAACATCTCTACATGGCCGACATAGTCGTATGCGCGGCGTGATTCATCATTTCCGGCGAAATACAGGCAATCGCCCGGCAGGAGCTTGGACACATCAGGGACACCGGCTTTGTTGATGATGATCGTGGCCTTGACCGCCCGGCGTTTGTTGGTGTTCTTGATCTGGTTCGTGGTACGGCTGCCAATGCTGTATCCCAACACCTTTTTGAATACCGCATCGACCGTGCTCGAGCAGTCACCATAGCCCGGCGTAGCGAAGACCTTCCCGCGCTTGCCGGATGCCTGGGAATAGGTGTTTTTGCCCTTGAGCGACTTCATGAGCGCTACAACTTCGGCGCGCTGTTGAGCCGCCGTCTGTGTCTTTGCCATTATCATCCTCTCCTTATATCAATCATCCCGCCAAGCCATTTCTCAATCGCCTCCGGCGCAAACGGCCTGAAGCCTGCGCTGTCGAAGAACGTAATCTCCCCGAAATACACCTGCCCGCGCACCAAATACAAATCGACGCGCACGTATGGCACGTCGATGGCGCTGGCGATCTTTTCGGCCACAGGCAGCAGCTTGGCCAGGTCTTCGTGCGCGATCTCAAGGCGCTGGCTCCGGCGATACCCCGGCTTGCGCATTTCCTCGATCTTCACGCCGCGCCGATCGAAGAAATCGATCCGGGTTTCGGCTCCGCGTTTGCGGTGCAGCTGCACCACCTCGGCGCGCCCGCCGAAACACATGATTTTGTAGTCGTCGGGCGGGTCATCGGCTCCCAGGTGGCGCTCGATCAGAATGCGCGGCGCAAGGCCCTTGTAAGGCGGCTCGCGCCCGTACCAGTACCAATCCCGCCGCTGCCACTTACGCAGTTTACGGATCACCGCGCGGCGATTAATCGGCGCCTTGCCGTCAAGGACGATCCCGCAATGGCTACCGTGCGTACACTTAATCACGCACCGGTCGGGCAGTGCGTGCCACGGGATTTGCTCGGGTCGGTCGTACACGCCGAACTTCGGCACAAGGTACTCGCGCCCGATCAGCGCGGCCACCCACTCGCGCGCCGTCGCTTTGTCAACCAGGTGGGCGAAACGCGGGGTGTGCCCGTAAATCTTCAGCCATTGCAGCTTATCCGAGAAGGTAAGGGGTGCGGCCCAGTCGATTCTGCGCCCGGTTTCAAGCCAGTAGGAAATCTTCAGATACCAGCGCGCGGGGATGCAGTGCAACATGCCCAGCACGCGCGTGATGCGCATCATGTGGGGTCACCTCCTGCCGTGGCGGCACAAAAAATAGCGCCCCTGGCGCTTCAGCCCGCCGACAAAGTAGTCGGCGGGCAAAATTTTGTTTGGAAACCAAAAGGAGAAAAGCAGGAGGTTGTCGAAGTAAACAACAGGTGATGAAAGATGTTGAGAGACAAGGCCAAGCAAGGCCAGATCGAAGTCGTACTCCTGGACGAAATGATCCCCGAAGACCACCTGCTGCGGCGAATCGACCGGAGCGTGGACTTCAGCTTCATCCACGAATTGTGCCGGCCCCTGTACAGCGCGGACAACGGCCGCCCGGCGATCGATCCGGAGCTGCTGTTTCGGATGATGTTCGTGGGGTATTTGTACGGGGTGAAGTCGGAGCGGCGGCTGGAAGAAGAAGTGAACTACAACCTGGCGTACAAGTGGTTCTGCGGGCTGGGCCTTCAGGAGAAGGCGCCGGACGCGACGACGCTGAGCGTGAACCGGAAGCGGCGGTTCCGAGACAACGACATCGCGGAGCAGATCTTCGACGAGATCCTGCGACAGGCGATTGCGAAGGGCCTGGTATCCGGGAAGGTGCTATATACCGACTCGACGCATGTGAAAGCGCAGGCGAACAAGCACAAGAAGCGGACGGTGGAAGTAGAGGTCACGCCGAAGGCGTACATGGAGGAGTTGGACGCGGCGATCGACGCGGACCGCGCTGCGCTGGGGAAGAAGCCGTTCGAGCGGGACGACGACCGCGACGACGATCTGCCGCCCCCACCGAAGCGCGAGATCCAGCAGAGCAGGACGGACCCGGACAGCGGCCAACTGCACAAGGAAGGCAAGCCCGACGGCTTCCACTACAGCGAGCACCGAACCGTGGACAGCCGGAGCAATGTGATTGTGAACGTGCGGGTGACAGCGGCAAACGTGAACGACGTGGATCCGGTGCCTGAGATCCTTGGGGACATCCAGAGGCGACTGGGGCATCTTCCGGAATACATGGGGATGGACGCGGGCTACCACAACGCACGGGTGGCGCATCAGTTGGCGCAGAAGGGAATCCAGCCGGTGCTGGGCTACCGCCGCCATACCCACAAGGGTGAGCATTACGGGAAATACCGGTTCCATTATGACCTGGAGCGAGACGTGTACATCTGCCCTGAACACCACTTGCTGCCCCACAAGACCACGAACCGACTCGGCTACCGCGAGTACAAGAGCGATCCAAAGACCTGTGAACACTGTCCGCGCCGCGCGCAGTGCTTCAGCGAAAAGGCGCGCTTCCGCCAGGTTCAGCGCCACATCTGGCAGGACGACCTGGACCAGGCTGACGCGTTCACCAAGTCGCCGAGAGGCAAGCGGCTATACGCGCTAAGGAAGCAGCGCATCGAACCCTCCTTCGCCGAGGCCAAGGACAACCACGCTTTCCGCACTGCCCGCATGAAGGGTCTCCCCAACATGCGCGAGCAGTCTTTCCTCACCGCCGCTGTCCAAAACATGAAGAGGATCGCTCGCGCCTTCCTGCCTTTTTTATCGCTTTTCTCTTCTCTGCTTCGCTTTAAAGCCCGTCTCGTGCTTTCAAGACGGGCTTTGTCGGCGGGCTGATCTCCGGCCCTTGGCCGGAGATTTTTGATGCGTGGATGGCGGATGCCCCCCTTGTTCCGTTGGTCACAGCACCTGCCTTGGGATCGGTCCCTGTCTGACTTCTTCTCATCCTGATCCCTCCTGGCATTCCCGCCGCACCCTATTCAGCGGGGTGATGTCCGGCGTTTTCAATGCCCTTATTCGGTTGCGTTTTTAAAAGTTTTTCATGCGATGCAACTTGCGGGCGGATCTTGCGTCTATATGGAAGAAAGCGTCAATGCTCCCGATTGCTTGGTTTTTTTACTTAAAGCGTATATAATAGTGTTGGGCGCGCGGGGCGCGCACCGCCGGATAGCGAGGTGAAACACGTGCCAAACGCGGACGATCAGCAATTGCTGAACCTGGCTTCGCGCGGGGACGCGGCGGCGTTTGAGACCCTCATGCGCGCACACGAAGGCCGCATGTATGCGGTCGCGCTTCGCATGTGCGGAAATCGCGAGGACGCGCTCGATTGCGTTCAGGAAGCCATGTTGCGCGTGTACCGGGCCATGAACGGCTTCAAAGGACAATCGTCCTTCGCGACCTGGATATACCGCATTACAATGAATACCTGTCTTGACGAACTCAGGCGCAGGAAAGTCAGAACGTCGTCGTCCCTTGACCAATTGCTCGATTCCGGATGGGCGCCGACCGACGAGGAGGATACCCCTGAGCGGCACTCCATCGCATCCGAACAAAGGCGCACGCTGGAGAAGGCCATTCATGACCTGCCGGAGGACATGCGGGCCGCGATCGTGCTTCGGGACGTGCAGGGATTCAGCTACGACGAGATCGCGACGATGCTCGAAGCCAACGTCGGAACCATCAAATCACGCATCAGCCGGGGACGCGAAAAGCTGCGTGAAGTGCTGATGCGCCAGCCGGAACTTTTTGGACGGTACCCAGTCTAACAGGCAGAGAAAGAGAAGGGAGGGGAGCGCATGAACAGCCAGGTCAATTGCGGGTTTTTCAAAGAGCATCTGGACGCGTATCTGGACAGCGCGCTGGATCAGAAAACGCGCGGCCAAATGATCAGCCACGCGGATCAGTGCCCGGAATGCGGTGAGCGCCTGGAGACCATGACGCGCCTCTTGACGATGTGCGCGGAACTGGACGAGGGGCTTCAAATTCCGCTGAACGTGCAAGCCGCGTGGAGAAAAGCCGTGCGCGAGGAGGCGGCTAAGGCGCCTCAAACGCAAAAGAAAAAGAAATCAGGGGGCTTGGTCCGGCGCGTCGCCGGTTGGACCGCAGTCGCTGCGGCGGCGCTGGTCGTGGGCACGTTTGCCTACCGCGTCGGGAGCCTTCCGGTCAGTCGGCAAGCCATCGTCCCCCAGATGACGACGGGAGAATCGGACATGGGCGCGGGTGGCGGCGTGATGCCCAGGTTGGGCGGCCTTGCCCCCGAAGCCAAAATAGCGGCGGGAAACCAGAACATCTGGGTGGACTCGGACGGATCGTTCGAACCGGAAGCGATTGCCCCGGAAGGCGCGCCGGACGGATTCGAGGATACCACGCTCAGCACGCAGGCCGTGACCGCCTCCGCGGCGGATACGGAGAAGCGCGAAAAGATCGTCCTGCGCTCGGCCCAGCGCGGACTTGAATCAAGCGCGTTTGACCAGACCATGCAGCTCATCCGGGACCTGGTGCTCGACGTCGACGGATGGCTTGAACGCGAAAGCATCGATGGTCAGGCGCTTAAGCCCGGCCAAGCGCAAGGCCGCGTGGCGGGCATGACCGCGCGCGTGCCTGAGGCTTCGCTCGACGAATTCCTGGCCTCTCTTGACGCCGCCGCCACGATCAGCTACCAAAGCGAGTCCCAGGACGACATTTCGAGCTCGTACTATGATGTTAAGATGCGCCTGACTTCCTACCGCGCGCAGCTTGAGCGCTACAACGAGCTGGTCGGCACGGCCGCGGGCCTTGAGGATATGCTGATGCTCGAGGGCAAGATCTACGAGACACAGCTCGAGATCGACCGCCTGGAAGGGCAGATCGCCGGCTGGAACAGCTATGCCCGCGAATCGACTGTGTACATCACTTTGACCGAGGTCGCCGCGCGCGACCAGGTGCAAGACATCGGCTCTACGTTTGAGGAGCGCGTGCGCGTGGCGTTCTTTGATTCGCTCAACTGGCTCAACGCCTTCCTGCAAGACGCGGCGGTGGTGCTTGCGATGATCGCGCCCGCGCTGGTGGTCGCGGTTCCGGTGCTGATCGTGCTGGGCGTCATCATATCGGCCATCAGGCGCCACAGACGGCGCAAGGGCAAGTAGTTAAAAAGTTAAAAGTGGGACTGTCTGCGGCAGTTCCATTTTTATACCCAAATTTCAAGAATATCGGAGGGATTAAGCGATGAAAAAGGTACTTGCAATGGCGTTGGTGTTCACAATGGCGCTGGGTATGACGGCGATGGCGTCGGCGGCCACGATCACGGCGTCCGGCCGCGGGGAAGTCTTGATTATGCCCGACCGCGCCACGGTCAGCCTGGGCGTGCGTGCGTCGGACGGCGATGTTACGGTTGCGCAAAGCGCGGTCAACGCGTGCATTGAGAAGGTGCGGGCGGCGCTCTACGCCTTGGGCGTCGAACCCAAGGACCTTTCGGTCGGGTACCTGGCGGTATATCCCGTGTATGATTATTCAAGCGATGAGCAAAAGGTGAGGGGCTACGAGGTGTCTCACGATCTGTCGGTCAAGGTATACGCGCTTGACAAGCTGGGCGCGCTGATCGATGCGGCGCTGACGGCAGGCGCGAACCAGCTCGGCGGCGTGTCATTTGAGCTGATCGACGACAGCGAAGCCTTCGCCGATGCGCTGAAGCTGGCCACCGACAACGCCGCCCGGCACGCCCAAACCATGGCCGAAGCCGCGGGGCTTCAGATCACGGGGCTTACCGACCTTAAGCAGGAGGAAAACTACTATGCCTACGGCGGCGGGTTTGCCATGTCCAAGGGCGCGGACGAGGCCGCTACCTCGGTGGATATTGGAGAACTGATCGTCAGTGCGAGCGTGAGCGCGGTGTATACCGCGCAGTAAAAGCCGCAGCATCAAGCGCAAAGGTGATTGCTTGAACCAAGGGACACACGGACCCGTCACCATGTCCTCACGATACATGCGCCAACCTCATAAGATAAGTTGGGGTGGATCAGAATGATGGGGAGTGGCGGCATGGCGTATCATAAATTGTCCCCAATGTATTGCCAATGCAATTGTCCTTGCAACTACTTAGTCGGTCCGCGCGGACCTGAAGGGCCGCCGGGCATAGCCGGACCGCGCGGGCCCGTTGGGGAACAAGGAGAAGCAGGCCCTGAGGGCCCGGCGGGTCCTCAGGGATCCATCGGTCCTGAGGGCGTTGCTGGTCCGCAAGGACTTCAGGGTGAACCGGGGCCGCAGGGCCCTATGGGTGTGCAAGGCATGCCGGGACCGCAAGGCTCCCCCGGTGAACAAGGACCTTCCGGTCCGCAGGGCATGCCCGGACCACAGGGCCTGATAGGACCGGAGGGGCCATCCGGCGCCACAGGGCCTCAGGGTGATCCGGGCCCGCAAGGACCTTCCGGGGAGCAAGGACCGATTGGCCCGCAGGGACCCACGGGGCCGGAGGGTCCTCCTGCCGATGTGTCCTTTATTCTCGCCTTGGCGAATGCATATACCGATGAGCAGATTCGCTTGAACACGCCCGTTGTGGTGGACTATGGCACAATCCCGCCGGGTGGAAGCGTGGCGCTGATCAATGACAGCATCGGCCGCATGGTTTGCGCCGGCGGCTTTACAATTCAGGTCCCCGCATATGTCGAGGGCGCGGAAAACAGCGCCTACAGCTCAATTGAAATCCTATCTGCGGGAGCGCAAAGCTGGGTTGGCAACTTTTTCTCTGCGCCCAACCTGCTGTCGGTCGGTGTAAATGAGGTGTGGGTAAAAGGAATCCGTTTGAACAGCGGCATCATCAAATGGGCTTTTGACTCAAAATTCAGGGGGCTCTGACATGTTGCAGCAGCGAAGGCAAGTCGTCGCCTGGACCGATGATTATGTCGCGTATGGCCTGATTGCGCGCTATCAGGGGCTTAACAATACCGGTATCGGGCATAGCGCCACCACGGCGGTCTGGAAAGACCTGATTGGCAATGCGGATCTTTTGCTTACGGGGGGATTGGTGCCCGGTACACGGCAGTGGGGCCCTGATTACTTTGAGAGCCGCAAGGTAAACGTCTCGTATTTTACCTGGATATCTTCGCCGCTCCCACCGTCGTTTTCTCCGGAAAACAGCACGATGGAAGTGGTTTTTATGCCATATGTCGGCGCGGATGGTGTAGACGGAGGCGATGTCATCGGCATTGACGATATCGTCTCTCCTCCGTTTACGACGATTGCGCTTGAAATGCGGGCGCTGACTGCCAGATTTTTGGTGGAGGAAAGCGCAAACTTTGTGGCGGTCAACCAAAGAACGCTGGTCGCCAACACCCTGTACACGGTTTCCATGCCTGTATCGCCTTTTCGCTCGGTGCCGGCGTTGAATGGGAGCAAGGCGATTTACTACAATGGCGTGCAGCAATACCGCGCCAACAGGACGGCAAATCTGTTCGTGCAGTTGCCGGAGCACTATCTAAGCCTGGCGAGCAATCCGGTCATAATGGATGTAAGGCAGATTTTCTTCGGCAGGATCTACGAGGTTCGCATTTATAACCGCGCGCTTGCGCCAAGTGAAATCGCATTGAATGCCGCGCTTGACCTTACCCGTTACGCGTAGATTTTGCGCAAACCGGCCACTCGACAAAAAAGTCGGCGATTCCTTTTGGACTCGCCGGCTTTTTTAGGGCGTGTTGACACGATCCGAAATGTCCAGATTCCGTTGGATTTTTGTGTCTGACAAGGCGCTTTTCCGAGGGAATACTGGAAGTATTTCGAGGGAAAGCAACGCGGGCAGGCGCAAAAAGACAATGGAAGATGGGCGTTGAGCGGTCGTGTCAACATGCCCTCGTCTTTTTCCCCGGGACTGTCGGTTCGGTTTGTGCTGAAGTCCCGCCGCGCGTCAGCGCAATGTCGTCGTGTTGCGCGCAATTTGGTCAATCTGCTGCTTGAGGTCTGTGGGCGTGTTGCCGGCTTTCTGCTGATCAGATAGCGCGTAGATCTTCTCTACATCGCCCGGCTCCGCCGTGACCGCGACCACTTGGACGCTCTTGTCAACCGCCATCACCTCGCCCGCGATCATGTCGCGGATGCGCTGGGTCATCTCGCCCTGGTAGGCACCCGTGAACTTGACGCCGACCAATGCCGTGCCGCCTTCTGCCACCACGCGGCTGTCCTGAATCTCAGAGAACATGTTGATCCGCGATTCCACCGCCGCCGCCTGTGTCTGCCAACTGAAGCTGGAGTTCGCGCCGCTCACGCCCGGCATGGGCGTCGCGCCCGGCGCCAGCGTTGTGCCCGGCACTGCCGCGCCGTCGGTTACAGAGGGCATCGGGGATCCCGTGACCTCCGGAACGACCGGCTGAGGATTGGAGTTGAAGCAACCGCCCAGAAGTACCGCGCACATGATCAGCACTGCGGGCAAAATCATTTTCTTTACCATATGAAACACCCTCCCTTGCGTCCTTTATTGTGCGCAGGCGGGCTTGATTTATACGCTTTATAAACGATAAGAAAAAGAATTGTCGCGCGTATAAACTTTTTGCTCGGTGATGATGGCGTCGATCAAATGACCGGGCGTCACATCAAAGGCCGGATTGTACGCCTCCACGCCGGCAGGCGCCACCTGAACGAGCGCAAAACGGCGCACCTCGTCGGGGTCCCGCGCTTCAATCGGGATGTCCCGGCCGCTTTCAATCGTGCGGTCAATGGTCGATTCAGGCGCGGCCACGTAGAAGGGAATCGCGTGCGCCCTGGCCAAAATTGCCACGCCGTAGGTACCGATTTTGTTGGCCGTATCGCCGTTTTTTGCAATCCGGTCCGCCCCGACGATGACTTTATTGACCGCGCCTTCGCGCATCAGGCTCGCCACCATGCCGTCGGTCAAGAGCGTCACCGGGATCAAGTCCTTCTTGAGTTCCCACGCGGTCAGGCGCGCGCCTTGCAGGAGCGGGCGCGTCTCATCGGCATAGACATGGATTTTCTTTCCGGCCTCGATCGCGGCGCGCACCACGCCCAGCGCCGTGCCGTAGCCCGCCGTCGCCAGCGCGCCCGCGTTGCAGTGGGTCAGCACGCCGTCTTTGTCTTCAAGAAGCGCTTGGCCGTTCATTCCCAGCGCGCGGTTCGCGGCGATGTCTTCCTCCTTCATTTTAAGCGCCAGGCCCAGCGCGCACGCGAAGGCTTCTTGCGCCCCGCCCGATTCATACGCGCGCTCAAGCGCCTCCATCACGCGGCTGAGCGCCCAGAACAGGTTGACTGCCGTGGGGCGCGTCGAGGAAAGCCGCTGCGCATCGCGGCGCATGGCGGCGAGGAAATCCCGCTCGTTCGCATTGAGGCGCGCCGCAAGCGCCAAGCCAAATGCCGCGGATACGCCGATCAGCGGCGCGCCGCGCACGCTGAGGCGCTCAATCGCCCGGGCCATGTCCTCGACCGATTCAATCCGTATGGTTTCCTCCCGCAGCGGAAGCTTCGTCTGATCCAGAACAACCGGACAGCCGCCGATCCATTCAATCATGTTCATGTCACTTTTCCTCCCGGTAAAAGCAGCACCCGCCGATGAACTCGCGCAGGATCGAGTTGAGCGGAATCTCGTCCTCGACATCGGCGGACTGGATGTAGTTCAAAAACTTGAGCAGACGGTTGGCGCGCGTGTAGTGAGGGCTATCGGGACTGACCAGCATCAGCATGGGATAGGCGTATTTTTTGAGCACGGCAGGCTCGTAGAGCAGCGTGGTGTTGAACATCACATCCGCCGATTCCTGAAAGGGAAAGATGTAATTGTGCTCGCCGCGCCTGACCGAATCCCACATATCCATCGTCGCTTCGGGCATGGTGCCCCGGAATTGGTGGTCGCGCACCATCCGGCGCAAAAGCCTTATATCGGTTGTGCGGATGCGGTTGTGATCATCCAGGTTCAGCGTCGTCAGCGCGCTTACGTAGATCATGAACTTGCGGTCGCGCGGCACCTCGCTGGTCAAGGCGTCATTGAGCGCGTGGATGCCCTCGACGATGACCGGCTCGCCCGCGCTCAGGTGCAGCCGGTGTGTTTTGTCCGAGCGCCGACCACTCTTGAAGTCAAACAGCGGCGCTTCCACCGGTTCCGCCTGAAGGAGCGAGACCAGGTGCTCGTTGAAGAGCGCAACGTCGAGCGTATCCAGTTTTTCAAGATCGGGCTGGCCGTTTGCCTCAAGCGGGATCTTGTCGCGGTCAATGTAATAATCGTCGAGGGAGAGCTTCATGGGTTTTAAGCCCCGCACCCTGAGCTGAATGTTCAGCCGATGCGCGAAAGTGGTCTTGCCGGAGGAGGACGGCCCCGCGATCAGTATGAGCTGCGCGCCGCTTTGCGCAAACGCCTCGGCGATATCGTTGACCGATTTTTCGTGAAGCGCTTCATTGACGCGGATGAATTCGCGAATGCCGCCCCTTTCGACCATCTCGTTGAGATCCGCCACATTCTGACAGCCCAGGATTTTCGCCCAATTCGCCGTCTCGGCAAATGTCTTCATCAGCATGGGCGATTCGTGAAACGCCGCCGGGCGCGTCAGGTCCTTGGGGTCGGGCAGCTGAAGCTCGAGCCCCGGCAGGTGGAACCGGACCGTAAATACCTTGGTGTATCCGGTCGAAGGCGCCATTTCGCCGTAAAAGTATTCAAGCATCCCGCCCAGGCGGTAGAGCTGAAAATGTTCATACGGGCGGTAGGTCAAAAGCCGGACTTTGTCCATATCGCCCTGACGCCTGAAAAATTCGATGGCTTCGCCGCGCGAGATCACGGTCTTTTGATAGGGCATGTCAAGGTCTATCAACCGCCGCATTTCTTTTTCAATGCGCCGGGCCGCCTCCGCGTTCATCATCGCGCCCGACACGCTGACGAAAACGCCGATTTGGGTGGAATTTTCCACGCGCACGCGCGCTTCGGGGTACAGCGTTTTCATCGCCAAAAGCAATAAAAACCGCAGCGAGCGTTCATATATGCGCCGCCCTTCCTCGGTCGCGAGCGTCAGCGACGTGGCGGTCAACCCGTCCCCCACCGACGCCGTAAGCGGGAGCGTGCGCCCCATCACGCGAATCGCCAGCACCCTTCGCGGGTTTTCCGGGTATAAAAGCGAAACAGCGTCCTCATAGCGCGCGCCCTCGGGCAGCTCAATCACCTTGCCGTCAAGCGTTATGTTCATTCGATCCCCTCCGTCGTCCTTTGAATATTGGGCTTATCCATTATTATAGCACCTCCGCGCGATTTATGTTAAACAATCGTCCACCTGAAAAACAAAGGTAAATTTAACCCGCGAAGTATGTCAATTCGATTGCATTTGTTACGAATATAATATATAATGCTTACATCTGGTTTAATATTATCGAAACATGACCAAAAGAATCAAATCATCAGAGAGGGGTTTTTCGATTGATCCGACTGGCGATGGCTGATGCGAACACCATCATGCGTCAGCAGTTATGCGCGTACTTGGGCAACAAGCCGGGCATTCAGGTCATCGCTTCCGTGGGGGACGGGGGCGAAGCCTTGCAGGTGCTCCGTGAGCGCGGGGCCGACATCATGGTATTGGACCTGGCCATGCCGGTCATGGACGGCCTCGAAGTGCTCCGGCGAATACAGCACAGCCCCGAAGCGGAAGGACTCAAGGTCATCGTGCTCTCGTGCATGATGCGGGACCAGTTGATTGCGCAGGCGATGCGGTTGGGCGCGGTATACTACATGATCAAGCCGTTCGACCGGGAACTGCTGTACCAGCGGATCATGCAGTTCGGCGCGGAAGAGACGCCGACGCAGGACGGCTCAAGCGGGCGGGCGGCGCGCGCGGGGTACCAGTTGCGCCATCAGGGCATCGCGGTTTCATCCAAGGGTATGCGTTACCTGCGCGCCATGCCTGACCTTTTGCCGGATTCGCGCGGGGACGACCTGTTCGTAACCAAGCGGGCGTACCCGGAGGTTGCGCGGCATTTTGGCGTCGATGCCAGCAATGTCGAGCGCGCGATCAGATCCTCGATCGAATCCGCCTGGCAGCGCGGCGCGATGCAACGCGCGGGTTGGTTTGGCGGCCCGCGCCGCCCCACGAACAGCGAATTCATCGCGCGGTTGATGGATGAATTGGGGTAGAACGCGCCTGACGGCGGACTTGAAATCTCCGCCTTGCGAGGGCGGATATTTCAAGTCGGGGGGTACGGGGGTACGGGGCCGATTTCCTGAAAATTCTGCGGAATTTTCCGGGCGGAAATCGGACGGGTAGGGATTCCGAGTCGGGCGGGCAAGCTCGCCCTTTGTCGGAATCCCATTCACCCCCGCCGCACAGGTCGCCGGGGGCGTTGTTGACGGGAGGGCTTCGGCCCTCCCCATTCCCTCTGGGGTTGGCTTGGTGCTGGTTTTTGGTTTTTGTGCCGCTGGTTTACGGGAGGGCTTTGGCCCTCCCCTTTCCCTCGGGGGGTGGCTTGGTGCTGGTTTGGGTTTGTGGGTAACTGGTTTTCGGGAGGGCTTCGGCCCTCCCCATTCCCTCTGGGGTGGCTTGGTGCTGGTTTTTGGTTTTTGTGCCGCTGGTTTACGGGAGGGCTTTGGCCCTCCCCTTTCCCTCTGGGGTTGGCTTGGTGCTGGTTTGGGTTTTTGTGCTACTGGTTTTCGGGCGGGCTTTGGCCCTCCCCTTTCCCTCTGGGGTTGGCTTGGTGCTGGTTTGGGTTTGTGGGTAACTGGTTTCGGGCGGGCTTACCCGCCGTTGGCAGCTGTTCGAAGATGCCGAAACATCGTTGGGGCGGGGTTCCTGCCCGCCCGGACCGGTCGCGTCGGGAATGAAACGCCGGGGTAGAGGAAACGTCCGCTTCGGTTTGATCCTCTTCCTTCTTATGAGGTGGGCCTTTTGTTTTCCCGGTCAGGCGGGCGGCGAGGAGGGAGGCGGCAGTTTCTCCTTATATGCTTCGAGGAACTGCCGGTCCTTGATCTCAAGCCCCTTTTCCCCGGCCAGTGATTCCAAATGGTGCGTGAATTCATGCAGCAGCACACTTTTGACTTCTTCCTGAAGCCCCTTCTCATCCATGAAGCCGTACGCACGCGCAATTGACCCGTAGTAGATGCTGATGTAGCGGCCCAGCGGGCCACCCCGATGGTATTCGCCCAGTATGTACAGCCCTTGCGCGCGCGGGTCGGGCCGCGTCTCGTCCATCAGGCAGATTCCGCCGTTCAAATAGTTGAAAAATTGGGCGGGAAGCTGTGTGCACACTTCGTCCAGCATTTCCTGCATGCGCTCAATTGTGACCATGTCGCCTCCTGTCGCGCGGATGCGCTTTTAGACATTATAGCATCGGGGGATTGCGGGGGCAAGAGCGCTGACAATAAAACCAATGTCCCGGGCGAAGTTTGGACGCACTGCACACCAAAAACCAGGGAGCGGATCATCCGCTCCCTGGGGGGCCCATTTCAACATCCCCTGCGCGCCTATGGCGCATAAAATGTAAACGGGCCCGGGCTTCTACGGCGCCTTAGTGATGGCAGTTGCAATGGTTGCACCAGCCGTGCGGGTCGCAGCCGCGGTCATCACCGTTCAGGCGGTCAAAGTGCGCGCCATCGATCTGGACCAAGGTGAGGCTGGCCAGCGTGTCGCAGGGTGTTTCGCCGATCAGCGCCAAGGCCGACGACGTCATCACCTCAAGTTGGCTGCTCGGTTCGGTCACGTCAAAAACCACTTGGACAAATGCACTGCCGGGCGCTCCGGCGGCCTTGACCACGTTGAGCGTCGAGCCTTGGAGGATCTCGCCGTCCAGTTCCATCGTAATTTGCGTGTTGACGACGCTGGCCGCGGGCAGCGTCAGCGCGAAGGATGCGAGGTAGGTGCCGAGGCGGCAGATGGAGACGGAACGCCCCTCCAGATTAAACGAGCCGCACTGTTCGCGCACGACCGAGTTCATGGGGATGGCGTCGCCTGCATCTACGATCAGGTCACCCACTTGCGCGTAGTAGCCAAAGCCCGGCCTGTCGCTGGGCGCCTGGCGGTACCATACGGGATCGCAGGGCGGCGGGGGCAGCGGCGGCTGACACGCGCAGTCGGGGTCGGGCGGGCAGGGCCCTCGATAGATCACGTTGCGCGGCGGACGCGGTTGGCGGCAATTGGGCTTGCAATCGCATGAGACATCCCGGAAGCTTTCCGCGAATACAATGTCTTCGCACGACGAGCCTGAGCTGCAGTCGCACGAACAATGCCTGCGCCGGCGGCGCGAACGGCCCGTCGAATTTAATACGTATGCCACGATGAATGCTCCTTTCCACAGGGAATCCAAGGCATACTATGCAGGCGCGCCAACGCGCGTCATCGAAAATCTCGGCTGCGCGAATCTTTTCGGCGGGAGGATTGGCGATGCCGGGGCATGGCGCCGGACCAATCCGGGGACTGACCCCTGATTGGGGGGGCTACGCGTCTGTTGTGCGCCGCTCGCCGGACCAATCCGGGGACTGACCCCTGATTGGGGGGGCGCTGCGCGTCTGTTGTGCGCCGCTCGCCGGACCAATCCGGGGACTGACCCCTGATTGGTGGGGCGCTGTGCGTCAGTTGTACACCACTCGCCGGACCAATCCGGGGACTGACCCCTGATTGGTGGGCGCCGCTACGCGTCTGTTGTGCGCCGCTCGCCGGACCAATCCGGGGAC
>JAVBND010000022.1:0-124104 GCA_031551775.1 Eubacteriales bacterium
TCCAGGTGGTCCTGCAAAAACCGCAGGACTAGCAGCGCTAATTCAAGTGTTTTTGCAGGGCTGCCTGGGTGGAAAAGCAGCCCGTCAGCGTGTTCGCTACCTGTGCGGCGTTGCCCTAATACCCTTCCATCATCGCCATGCGCATCTTTTGATCCACGCCCGAAACGAACTGATCCATCGGGATCTGCTTTGCGCTGTAGCGATCGATCAGGCTTTGCAGTTCGCTGCCGTTTTCGCCGTTGTATAGGCTAAACGTCGGCACCGCCAGGTTCTCGGCAAGCTTGCGGTACAAAGCGATATCCTCTTCGCTTGCCGCCCACTCGTTTTTCTTGAAATCCTCCATATAGGTCTCCTGTTCCTTGATCATCGTCTCAAACTGCGCCTTTTCCTCCTCCGGCACGCTCTCAAGCTGCTTTTTGTACTCATCGAGCCACTTTTGCATGTCGAGCAGGTTCGATTCGTAGTACATGCCGCGGATCGGCTCGTTGTAGTCGGGGCTTAAGGACATCTTGGTCGGCATCGGCATGTGCTCGGTGCACGCGGCGAGGTACTGCTGGGCCAGGTCCTGATTTTTTGAGAACGGGTTGATGAGGTAGACCTCAAGCGTGACGGGCACGAGCGCCGCTTCGCCCTGCTTAAAGGCAAAGGGCCATATCACGCTATCGCGCGCTCCGCCGTATTCGCTAAAGCCTACCTCCCCCCAAGACTCGAACAGCACCGTGTCGCCGTCCCAGGAATAGCCGTCCTCGTTGACCGGGGTCTGAATGCCGGAAAAATCGGCGGCGTCGAGCTTTTGAAGCGTCTCGCGCAATTCCGGCGAACCAAACGAAGCCATGGAGTTCGCTTCATAGTACACCATGTAGCTTTGGATGATCGAATTCAAAACCGCTTGGCGGACATTGGTCATGGCGCTCGGGTCAAAGGGCATGAGCTCAGGGAAGTCCGACGCGTACTTGTCCTCCCATTCGATCATGAAATCGACCAGCTCGCTATAGGTGTGGGGCAGCGTCTCTTCTGTGAGTCCCAGCTTCTTTGCGACATTTTTATTGTAGGAGGTGATGGAGCCGCCGTAGAAGGACATCGGCAGCGCGATCAGCTTGCCGTTTGCGCTGATTGCTTCGCGGATTGCGGGGTACATCTTGGAAACCGCCGCTTTCACCGTTTCGTCCGTGATTTCGCCCGCGTATCCGCGCGTCTTGAGGGCTGAAAATTCGCTCGACTGGGTGTTTAGTACGTAGATGTCCACCTTGTCTTCGCGGTTCATCATGGCTTGGGTCGTGTTCGATTCCGGATTGTAGCTGTTGTCAAACACCACCGACACGTCCGGGTGCTGGGCGGCAAAGGCGTAATAGGCGCCGTCCGGCTCTCTGTAGGTTTTAACGGTCAACGTGCGCGCCGCCTTTTGGGTCGGATCGACATTTCGCACAAGCACCGTTTCGTTATTGTAGAACATGTACAGATTGTTGTTGAGCAATTCCCCATAGCGCGGCACCATGGCGTTGTTCATCAGCGGCATGGCGTTGACCGCTTGCGCGCTTGATCGGTCAAAGCCCTTTTGGACGTAGATCACGCCGCCTGTGACATAATAAATGTTGTCTGCCGCCGCGTCATAGCAAAGCCCGTACACTTCGTTGCCGCCTTCAAGCTGGAAGCCTTCGGTGTACGCGCCCGACGCAAGATCGATCACGCCCACGCTCGCGGGCTTTGCGTAATCGCGCGTATCGCGTTTGATCGCAAGGAGCGTCCCGGGCTTGTACGCGCTGATTGAAATGATGTTTTCAAGGTTTTGAAATACGGTGCAGCTGCCATCCGCAAGGTCAAACCCCATCAACTGGCTTTTTTCGTAATCCTCGCTCATAACCTGCATGTACAGTTTTCCGTCCACGATCACCGGGTTGTCGTACTCGCGCGGGTACCGCTCCTCGGCGTTGCTGTAGAGCATTTGGGAAATATCAAGCTTAAGCGCAGGACCCAGCTTAACCTGGCCGTCCGCGTCCACCGTCATTTCATAAAGAGACAAGCCGGATTCCTCTCCCCAGGTTTGAAACAACGCGTACAATTTGCCGTTTGCGCCAAGAATCTTGCGAAGGTCGGTGTTTTCCGGACGCTCAAATTCCTTTAGCCGCGTCGGCCGTTCGTCGCCCAGCTTTGAGGCGAACAGGTCGCTCCAGTTTGCAAGGTAGATCGTATCGCCTACCGCCGCCGCGCATTGGATGTCCGAAACGCCGTTTTCACCCCGGCGGAAGGGTGCGGCATCGCCCGGCGCGGCGAGCGCCCCGGTTGAGGTCAGCGTTAGCATCAGTGCAATCAGAAGAGCGGTCAGTTTTTTCATCGGTCTATCCTCCCTTTATGGTTCCACAGTGAAAGTGAGTTCAAGTTTGCGCATGAGTTTGAAGTATCCATTTTGGTAGAAATCTTCGATGACGGCGTCTTCGTCGTAATCGTCCGACACCCATTTGGCGACCATGTCCTCGCTATAGCCGCTTGCGCCGTCCTCATCGCGCTCAAAAAACGACGCGCAGCCAAGCGTTCCGTCGCTATCGTCGATGATGGTGGGCACATCCCTTCGGTCGGTCATATCCTCAAGCAAAACAATGGGCGCGATGGGGTCCACCACGTACAGCGCCAGCGTCACATCAAAAGACGCCGGGATCTCGCCTTCAACGGTCATCTCCTGCGCGCCCTTGAGCGAGCGGGGCTGGCGGGTCAGCGGCATGAGCGCACGCATCGGTTCCACGCCGCCGTTTGCCTGGCTGTCCTGCATATCAATCTCAACGCCCGGCGCGCTGGCGTAGCCGAGCATCGCCATGAGCCCCTCGCGCTTTGATGAAGCCGACCAATCGACCGTCAGCTTGCCGCCTACATAATGATAGCCCTCAATGGCAAAGCACATCCCGCCGCTTCGGATCATCGCGCCTGTCCCCACGCGTTCCGGCCTGAGCTCCTCGCGCCCGTTCAGGTTCATCCGGTCGTTCATATAGGTTTGATCAACATGGCCGCTGAGCGTGCTGGCGGTAAAGATGCGCTCGTCGTCGTCGCGCAGCATCTTTTCAACATGTCCGTCTTCGTAGTAATCGACAATGACCCGCGTGCCGTCCAGGCGGTAATCGATCGACGCGTACCGCTCGGTCACCGCGCAATCGATCAAACGCGCGCCTTTAGGAATGTAGCGCGCCGCGACGCCCTTGAGGTTGTCCGCCGCGCGCATCGCGGGAAACACCTCCTCCGCCACCTGAACCTCGCTTTTCAAGTAATATGCCGATTCAATGTGGGTAAAAGGCCGCTGACGCACAAAGAACGTGACCTGAAGCGCCTGTTCCCCGTCCGGCACCAGCGTGACGGTCGAGGGCAATGCCTCAAAACCCGGACCAACGGCCACGTACCCGAAGCCATCCATCCCCTCAATCGCCTCTGCTTGAAAGTTCCAGCCGGCAGCATCCGCGCCATCGATCTTGAGCGAAAAGGACTTTGGTTTGTTTTCGCCTTCCCCGGGGTACAGGTCAAAGGCAATACGGCTTGATTCATCGGTAAACCGCGCCTCATATACATCCATTTCAAACGAAGGCGTCACAAACACCCTCTGTCCGGAAACTTCGGTCGGTATTTCTTCGTATGTCGCCCGCGTCACCGCAGGTTTGGCCGGTTCCGCGCGCGCCGAAAGCACGTTGAACGCGAACAGGAAAACCAACAAAAAGACCGTGGTCCTTTTCATCGCATATCCCCTCCCTCCGCAGACAATCTCCGCACGCTGTCGGCTACGCGGATCAGCGTTTGCTCGTCGTCGCTGGAAATGTCCACGACAAAAAACCGCTCCTGTTCCGACCAACTGATGAAGCTGGAACTGGGTGAAACCGACAGGAGCGCCCTGTGTCCGTGGATGGTCAAGTACCGCACCTGCGCGTCATAGCTTTCAATGCCGACGCTGCTGTTCTCATCATTTTCAGAAAAGGAGATCGAGTTCCCGCCGCGATGGTGTTCATAAAAAACCATTGTTCCATCGGCAAATACGCTGTCAAAGCGGTATCCCTTGGGCATGTACGCGGGATAGTACAAGCCCCGCCAACCCTCGGGCGCTTCAAGCGGCGCCTCCCTCGCCGCGACCGGGGCCAGGCTCAATTGCGTCTCGCCTTTTTTTATGTTGATGATGAGCCCCAGCACCTGTTCGCGCGCCCGCTCACTGGTCGCGAGCACGGTGGTCAGTCCCGCAAAGCACACCAGAACGAGGCACGCCGCGCCGGTCACCATGCGCGGCAGCGTCCTTTTTGAAAAACGCGCAAGCTTGCGCCGGTGCGCGGCGCGGTCAATCGCGCGCCAGACGCGGGCGCGCGCATTGGCATCCGGCGCGTAGTCGCATGCCTCGTTTTCAAGCGCCTCAATGTCCTCAAGCTCGATCTCCATCAGCGCGACGCGAAACAAAGCGTCCTCATACTGCCGGTACAAGGCCGCTTTTCCCTCGCTTCTCTTTTCATCCGCCATTGCGCTTACTCCTTCATGTGCTGCTTAACGTGCCTGCGCGCCCGCATAAGACAGCTGCGCACGCTGTCTTCCTTGATCGAAAGCGTTTGAGCAATTTCGCGGTCGTTCATCTCATCCAGGTACTTCATGGTCAGCGCCAGGCGTTCATTTTCACTGAGCATGCGGATTGCAGCCTTGAGGCGGTCAATTTCTTCTCGCCGGATCAGGTGCTTAAGCGCTTCCTCTTCACCCGAATCCTGCCTGTCAAGCGCGGTCCCGTCGTCTAAAAAAAAGTGCCTCCCCTGCCGGTCGCGCCGCGCGATGAAATTGATCGCGGTGTTCCTGACAGTAGAGACAATGTAGGCGCGCAATGTGTAGCGGTCCATCGCGCGAATTAACGAAACCTTTCCAATCAATGCCACGCAAGCGTCCGCGACCACGTCTTCGACATGGTCGCATCTGCCGAGTATTTTGATCGCCTGACGGTACATGATGGATTGATTGTCTTCGTAGAGCTGCGTCATAAACGCGCGCTCATCGTCATTTTTAAGCGCAAGCAAAACCACTGGCAGCATTTGCCATCCCCCATTCCTCCAGGGGCACCCCCTGCGTACAGGTCTATGACGAATGATGACATGCATCGGTTGCCAAAACCTGGTATCCCAAAAGCGTTCACACGCACAGGTTCCTGTGTTTTGCGCCGGTTTTTAACATGCTCCGGAACAGTTCTTGCGAATTTGCCACATTTATATGGAATCATATGTGCCACTTTTTGCCTTTACCGATTGTCTATATAATATGGGATGGTTTGCACACAATGGCGGATGTCGGCAAAATGAGTAAAGGAGGGCTTTTCATGATCACCCCGCGTAAAGTTGCCGCTTTCATACTATTGACGGCGTTCATGGGCATAAGCGCGCCGCCCGCGTCGGCCGCGCTCAACAAGGTCTACGTTTGCAAGGTGCAGGGATTGGCGCTTAGGGCTGGACCCGGCTCTATCGATTACATTTCGAAACTTGACAAGGGCGACAAGGTTCTGCACGTCGGCACCAAGAACAGGTGGTGGCGCGTGAAAACCAAGCAAGGGTACGTGGGATTCGTGAAGAAAGCCAACCTTACCCCCACGAGCCGCCTGATCAAGGACGCCATCTACAAGGTCTCAAAGACGTCCGCTCTCAAGGTTTACGCCGCGCCGCGCACACAGTCCAAGGCGCTGGGCACCGTCAAGCGCGGCACCGCCGTCCAGCTCAAGACAGTGCGCAATGACTGGAGCTATGTGAAGCTTGAGAACGGCAACAGCGGATGGGTGCGGCACAAGTTCCTGCAATTTCTGCGCGCGTAGGACACTTTTGCGGAGATCTTAAAGGGAGCATAGTGCATTTGTAAGCCATGCACCCCGCAAAAATAAACGCCGGCGCTGTCGTCTGACGCGCGCTGGCGTTTGCGATTGTAGACCCGTGGGTTTTCGCTCCTTCGCGTAACCGGCTTGATGTCTCCCCATGTGCCGCGCTTGGCGCCATCCAACTGCCGACGTTTTCGTTTGGACATCTTCGCATAATCCACAATTTTTTTCATGCGCATTCCTCCTTTCTGATTTGACGCGCGAACACGCCCTCCGGTTGCGCCGTGTAACCTTTTATTTTACGCTTACTCAAACATTTGCACTGCACTCTTTACGTTGTTGACACCCAAACGCGCCGATAGTATAATGTAGTGGTATGATTTGGTATATGCGCAAACTATATGAGATACGGCGGTGGCGGCATGAAAAACTGGAAAGTTTCAACGAAGATCCGGGTTGCCTTGGCGATTGTGGTGAACCTGACCCTCTGCGTGATGGCGTTTGGCGTTTACGGCATGTACAAAATGAATACGGCGTCCATCAATTTGTATGAGAACAACATGGTCGCGGTTGAGGTGCTGGGCAATGTTCGCGCCAACGTTCAGGCGCAGTGCGTGCGGCTGCGCGACTTGGTCCTGTATGAAAAGAACACCGAATCATACAAAAAAGCCATGTCCGAGCTCGTCCATCTGGAAGGGCAAATGGACGAGGAATTGGGCAAGTACGAGGTCACCATCGACGACGACGAAGACGCTTCGAAGTACCTGCGCTTTGTGGAGCTTTACAACAACGGTTTTAAGACAAGCAAGAGCGCCATCCTGCGCAATATCACCACCGGCAGTCGCGATGACGCGTTTTCTCAGTTGACCTACTCCAACGACCTCATCGACGAAATGAACGAAAACATCTCGACCAGCTACCAAATCAATTTGGCCGCGGCGGAGCAGACCGCGGCGTCCAACAACGAGCTGTTTTATTACTATATGTGGATCATGGTCACGCTGATCGTCATCACCATCGCCCTTGCCTTCCTGGTTGCGCTCTTGCTCACCCGCATGATCGCAAAGCCCCTTGAAACGCTGATTGTGGCGGCCAATACCGTCGCTTTGGGCAATACGGAAGTCGATATCCCCGACTATGGCAAGGACGAGGTGGGCACGCTTGCGGGCGCGTTCAGGAATGTCGCCGATCGCATCGCGAGTCAGGCGGACACGCTCACAGCCATCTCGCACGGCGACTTGTCGCTCGGCACCAACCTGTCAAGCGAGCGCGATGTCGTCGGCATAGCGCTTGAAGCAACCAGCGCAAGCCTCAACCGAATCGTGCGCGAGGTGATGTCGATGTCGAGCCAAGTGGCCATTGGGGCCACTCAAGTCTCGGAAGGCAGCCAGTCGCTGGCGCAAGGCTCGGCCGAGCAGGCGACCGTCGTCGAGCAGTTGTCCGCGTCCATTTACGAAATTTCGCTCAACACCAAGGAGAACGCAAAGATGGCCGCCCAGGCCGCCGAGCTCTACGCCGATATGAAGAAGCGCGCGCAGGAAGGCTCGCAGCTCATGAGCGATATGATGCGCGCGGTTCAAGAAATCAATGACGCCAGCGCTAGCATCGCCAAGATCATCAAGCTGATCAACGACATCTCATTCCAGACCAACATTCTCTCCCTCAACGCGGCCGTCGAAGCCGCCAACGCCGGCCAGCACGGCAAGGGATTCGCCGTGGTCGCAAGCGAAGTGCGAAACCTCGCCGCCAAGAGCAGCGACGCCGCCAAGGACACCGACCAACTGATCGAGAACTCGCTAGACAAAGCGCGCTTGGGTCAGGCCATCGCGGGCAAGACCTTCGAATCGCTCAACCAAATTGTCGAGAGCGTCATGCATTCTGCGCAGTTGATCGATGACATCGCGAAAGCCTCCAGCGAGCAATCGCTTGGCGTCGAGCAGATCAATGTCGGGATCGAGCAGGTGGCCCAGGTCATCAACCTCAACACCGCTACCGCCGAAAAGAGCGCCATGGCCGCCGAGGAAATGGCCGCGCAGGCCGGGGCGATGGAGCGTATGGTCTCAAATTTCAAGCTGCGCGAAAACGCCGCGAACACTCCGGTGCCCGAGGCGCCCCATTTCCAGGCGCGCACGCAGCGCTCAAAGCCGGTGATCAGCTTGGATGAGGGGTTTGGCAAGTATTAAATGCGCGCGATGGCCACGCCGGAATTGAGGGATTATGCGCTCAGAAGACATGAAAATCCTGGTCGTCGATGACACGCAATTCATGGTGTCCGTCATTTCCTATGCGCTCAAGAGCCAAAACTACCAGGTTATCGCCGCCTACAGCGGCCCGGAAGCCCTCGAAAAGGTTCGCAGCGAAAAACCCAACCTGATCCTGCTTGATGTCGTCATGCCCGGCATGAGCGGATACGACGTCTGTCAGGCGCTGCGCGAGGATTTTCGCTACAACCTGATCCCCATCATAATGCTGACCGGCCAGACCGAGGAAGAGGACAAGCTGCGCGGCCTTGAAATGGGCGCGGACGACTACATCGTCAAGCCCTTCGTCAACCGCGAATTGCTCGCGCGCGTGAAGAACACGCTGGTGCGCCTTGAGCGGCTGCGCGATTGCAATCCGCTGACCGGCTTGCGCGGCAACAACGAAATTGAACTTGAGATTACCCGCCGCTTGGGCGAGGGCGCGCCCTTCGCTGTGCTGTACGGCGATCTCAACTCCTTTAAGCCTTATAACGACATTTACGGCTTTGCCGCAGGCGATCAGGTGATATGCGCAACCGCCGACGCGTTCAATGACGCGGTTGAAGCATGCGGGACAAAAAGCGATTTTGTCGGCCATATTGGAGGAGACGACTTTGTGGTTGTCCTTGAAAGCCATACGGCCATTGCGGTTGCTCAGGAGGCAATTCGGCGCTTCGACGCGAACCTCCCCGCATTTTACAGCGTGGAACACCTTGAGCAAGGGTATATTACCGCCAAAGATCGCGATGACAACATCCGTCGGTTTGCGCTGCTCGGCCTCTCCATCGCCATTGCCTACAGCGATTACGACGAAATCTCAAGCACCGAACATCTCGCGAAGGTCTCGGCCGGACTCAAGAAAAAAGCCAAGACCCACGAAAAAAGCGCTTATGTCACCAGCGACGGCTGCCCATACGAACCATCCGCATCGCCAAAGGGGTGAACAAATTGGACGACATGTTTCAATCCATGTTCGAGATATTCGCATTTGAAACCAATGGATTTCTTGAAAGCATCGAAAAAGCGCTGATGCAGAGCGAAGACGGCGAAACCGACTTTCTTTCCGCTGTGCCCGAGATTTTTCGCTACATGCACACCATCAAAAGCTCCGCCGCAATGATGTCCTTTGACAATATATCGCGCGTCGCGCATCAGGCTGAGGACCTGTTCAGTTTCTTGCGCGATAAGAAGCCGGACCATGTCGATGTCAAGCGCCTGACCGATATTGTGCTTGACTCGGTTGACTTTATCAAGCGCAACATGGTCCCCGGCGCTTGCGAAGATCCGGGAAAGACCATCGGCGAAATCCAAGCGTTCCTCGAGGACCTCAAAGCGCCGTCAAAAAAAGAAGCGGCGCCCTTGGCGTCCCCCCAGCCCGAACCGGTTGCGCCGGACGAGCCTGGGCTTAATGCATTGATTCTGAACGTGACTTTCCGGCCCAATTGCCAAATGCTGGGCCTGCGCGCGTTTGAAGTGGAAACCAAGGTCAAGCGCGCGGTTCGCCAGGTGGTGGCGGACCCCAACAGCGAAGCGAGCGATGCGGAGGCGCAGGTGCGGGAAAGCGGCCTTACGCTGATGATCAGCGCCCACCAAACCGTAGAGGAAATCAAGGCACTCATCAAGGCCTCTCCGTTTGTCGAAGGCGTGCGCGAATTGATGCCGGGCGCGCAGACCGAACCGGGCAAGGACGCGCTTTCGGGCGTCCCCGACGCACAGCCCGCAGCCCCTGCCCAAAACGGCCAGGGCGAGCCGGGCAGGTTTGTCGAACGGCGCACCGACCGCAGCGCCGCGTTTGCCAGCGTCTCGATCGCCAAGCTCGATCAACTGATCGATCTGACGGGCGAAGTGGTGATCGCGGACATGCGCATGCGCCACCTGTATGACAGGGGCGCGATGGACGAAGCCGCCGATGCGTTCCAAGCGCTGTCCAAGCTCATTCTGGAGCTTCAGCAGGTATCCCTTTCCATCCGGATGGTCTCTCTTGAGGATACGTTTCACAAATCCAACCGGAGTGTGCGCGACATGGTTCGCCGCCTGGACAAGGACATCCGCTTTGTCATGCAGGGCGGCGACACGGAAGTGGACAAGCGCGTCGCCGACCAAATCTTCACCCCCCTGATCCACATCATACGCAACGCCATAGACCATGGCATTGAGCCCAGCGACGTGCGCGCCCGTGCGGGCAAAGATCCCCAGGGCACGGTCGAGCTCAGCGCGCGCAGCGAGGGCAATGATGTAATCTTCACGGTGAGCGACGACGGGCGAGGGTTTGACCGCGAGAAAATTGTTCGCAAGGCGCTCTCTTCGGGCCTTGTCACCGAATCGCAGCTGAGCGATATGACCGATGACGAGATCAACGCGTTGGTCTTCGTTCCGGGTTTTTCCACAACCGAGACCGTGACCGAATTCTCGGGCCGGGGCGTCGGCATGGACGCGGTCTACGACAGCATGAAGGGGCTCGGCGGCAAGATCACCATGAAAAGCGCGCCGGGACAGGGTTCGACCATCATCCTCAAGATTCCGCTCACGATGTCGATCTTGGGCGCGATGATCCTGCGCGTGGGCGCGGAGCGCTGCGCGGTGCCGGTAAATTGCATACGCGGAATTTTCGCGCCCGAAGAGACTGCGATACGCCGCGTGAACGGCCAGGATACCGTGCTGCTTCACGAGCGCTGCTACCCGGTGGTCAACCTGTGCGATTTTTACGGACAAGCGCCAAGGACGCCTTACTCCGATGGCACAATGGTACTCGTCAAGCACGAACATGAACAGTTCGCGCTCTTTGCCGATGAAGTGCTCGATCACAAAAGCGTTGTGGTCAAGCCGGTGCCCAAGATCTTTGAGTCCATCAAGGGCGTTTACGGCTGCACAATCCTAGGCGACGGCAAGGTCAGCCTGATTCTGGATGTCGGCGGACTCATCGAAGAGGCAAACCAGACAATGAAAGGGTGAACACGATGGCCGAATTGGATGGCGCGCAAACCAAGGAGGAAAACGAAGAACTGCTAAACAAATATCTGGTGTTCTCGGTGGATGAAAACTACGCGCTGGAACTTAAATCCGTGCATGAAATTGTCGAATTCCGCGAGGTATCCGCGGTACCCGAAACGCCGGGCTATATTCTGGGCGTCATCAACCTGCGCGGACAGATCGTACCGGTCATAGACCTCAGGGTGCGCTTTCACAAGCCCGCTAAACTCAATTTGCCGCGCCGCTGCATCATCGTCGCCAAGTATCAGGCGCAACTGCTCGGCCTGGTGGTTGACGACGTGCTTGACCTTGTCGCCATTGAAGAGGATCAGATCTCATCGCCGCCGCGCGTCAACAGTTCCTATGAGCACGTCTTCATCAAAAAAATCGGCGTATCGGGCGATTCCATGGTCCTGATCGTCGATGAGGATAAACTGGTCAACCTTGAGGACCTTGACTTCATGGGCGAGGGCACTGGGGAAACGCTCGAGTAACAGGTTGCCTATATCACCCGGCGTCCCCAGGAGAAATTCTCGCTGTAGTAACCGCTGAGCGTGCTCACCACCACGCGGCCCTGTCCGCTTGACGCGTGTACGAATTGGTTGTTGCCCAGGTATATTCCGACGTGGTCGGACAGGTCCGAATCCGAAATGGTGTTAAAACACACGATGTCGCCGCGCTCCAGATGGGCGCGGTCTACTTTTTGACCCGACCCATAGCCAACCGATTGAGCCGAATGCGCAAGCGACACGCCCACCTTCTTGTAGGCAAAGTAGGTGAAACCCGAACAGTCAAACGTATCGGGACCCGAAGTGCCGTATACATACCGCTTGCCAAGCTGAGCCATCGCCGCGGCGATGACCGTGCTTGCCTCGCCCTGGTTGACCGAACGCGAAGGCGCGCCGCCGCTCGAAGGTTTGGGCGTAGCTGCCGGCGCGGGCGTCGCCGAGGGCACGGGCGTGGCGGACGGCGCCTCAAGAAACGCTTTGGCGGCAACATAACCGATCTTCCCGTCCATCATCACCTTGAAAAAAGTCTTGCCTTCCTGAATCACGCCTACCTTGTCGCCCGCGGCAAGCGTTTTAAGCGCCTTGGACGCCTTGCTGGCCTTTTTGTACACGATACACTTCTGAGATACCGCGCGGGTGACCGCCCGAGAAGTCGGCGCGGGTGTCGGCGCCACGGATGTTTCGGGCCTCGCGGGCGCCGGCGCAACCGCCTTTTCCTCAAACGCGGTTTTGAGCATGTACGCGACCTGCCCGCCCCGCTTGACTTTGTAGAATTCGCCCTCGCTTGACAGAATGACGAACGCGGTGCCCTTGTTCACCACCGTGCGCTTCTTACACTTGGTATCACGCTCGCGGTAAGCCAGCGCGCGAACCGTGGTCTTGCGCGTCAGGACGCTCGCCGCGGCGCTTTGCGCCTTCGACGGCGCGGGCGTGGGCTTTGGTGTGGGGACGAGTTTCGGCGTTTTTGACGGTGAGGCGGTCTTTTCATCTTTGATGAGCCTAAGCGCCGATTTTTTGACGTATCCGGTCCTGCCCGCGTACTTGATCTTGACAATCTTTCCCGATACGCCCGTGACCGTCACTTCCGTACCTTTGTCAAGCGTGCCCAGGAGGCTTGAACCGGCCTTGGGGCTCATGCGCACATCGACCGATTCAGCCGTTACAATCGCCTTGCGCGTACCCGCCGACAGGGCGCCGGAGGGCAACATGGATGCCAGTAAGATGAGCGCAAGGATGCGCAAAAACCGCTTGTAGATTTGCATGAAAAATCCTCCATCTGCCAGCTTTCGCTGAGACTGAGGAAAATTATACCACATACGACAAGAATATGCAATACTTTGAAACCATTTCGTAATATATGGCGATGGGATGGGCACTACTTGGATGACAACAGCGTCTGAATCTTGTAGGCCACCTTGTCAAGCGCCACCTGGCAATCCACGCTGCCATTTTCAAAAGCCGCCTTGGGCATTCCATATACCACCGAGGTCGCCTCATCCTGACCTATGGTCGCCGCACCCGCGTCATGCATATGCTTCAGCCCTTGCGCGCCGTCACGGCCCATGCCGGTCAGCAATACGCCAATGGCGTGATCGCCCGCCGTATCGGCCACCGAGTGAAACAGCATGTCAATCGAGGGGCAATGGTGTACCTCGCCCGTATGCGCAAGGATCGAAACGGTCATCCGCTCGCCGCTCTTTTTGATGATCATGTGCTTGCCACCCGGCGCGATGTATGCCTGCCCCGGCAGCAACACGTCGCCATCCCGGGCTTCCTTGACGGACAGCAGGCTCTTGGTGTTGATGCGCTGGGCAAAGCCCCGCGTAAAACGCTCCGGCATGTGCTGGGCGATCACGATCGGCGCGGTCATCGATGGCATGGCTTTGAGCACCGTCTCGATGGCTTCCGCACCTCCGGTCGAAGCGCCTATCGCCACGACCGTGGACGAAAGCAGCGGGATATCGTAGTGCGCGCGGTCGCGGCAAGCGATCAAGCGCACGTGGGCAAGCATCTGCCGAAAGAACGGATCCGACACGGCCTGTCCGCCCTTGCGCGGTTTGGTGACAAACGCCACGGCGTTCGCGGCGCGCGCCAAGTCGCCCCGCGTACCATCCGAACTCATCATGATGACCGGCAGGTAGTACTGCGGAAGCAGGATCCTGATAAACTCGATTCCGCTCATCTCGCCAAGGTTTACATCTGAAATCAGGATATCCGGAAGGTACTCCACGATCTTGTCTCGCGCTTCGACGGCACTGGCCGCCTTGGCCACCACCTTGATGTTGACGTCCCGCTCAAGCTCGCGCGCAAGTGACTCCCGCATGAACAGGGAATCATCGAGGATCAATACTTTGACCTGTTTCATAGGCGGCCACCCTTCCGATAAACCGACGGCATCACGTACTCAAAGCGGGTCGCGTTCTTCTCTATGGTTTCGCTCAGGCCGATGAACAGGTAGCCTCCGTCCTCAAGCACGTCATAGAGGCGGTTCAGCAGGCGGTTCTTGGTTTCCTCGTCAAAATAGATCATGACGTTGCGGCAAAAGATAAAGTGAAACTTGCGCTTGAATTGAAAAGGGCTGCCAACCAGGTTGAGCTTTCTGAAGATCACTTCGCTGCGGATATCGCTTGCGATGGTCACGATGTCCTTTTTCTGCGGATCCATCACAAAATAGCGCTTGATCCACGACGGGTTCAGCCCATCGACGCTCCCCGCCGGGTATTCCGCAGCGACCGCCTTTTTGAGCGCCACCGTAGAAATATCGGTCGCCAGAATCTTGGCGTCCCAAAGCGGTCGGTTAAGCCCCAGATAATCGGCGATGACCATGGCGATGGTATAGGGTTCCTCGCCGCTCGCGCAACCTGCGCTCCACATCCGAAGGTCATGCCCCACCTGTTCCTTTTCAACCATCCAGGGAAGCACAACGCTGCGCAAGTAGTCAAAGTGGATATGCTCGCGGTAAAAAAGCGTATAATTCACCGTCAGGTGGTTGATGAAATCAGATACTTGAACGCCGGTGATATCGGCGCATATGGACCCGAAATACTCCGAAAACGAGTCAAATCCGGTGGCATCCATCAAGCGCCCAACCCGCATTTCAACAAAGTTGCGCCTGTTCCCAAGGTCAATCCCGTAATTGACCTTGACAAATGAGACGATCTCGCGGAACTCACTCTCGGTCAGTCTCGCCATCAGCGCCGTCCTCCATAAAGAAGTAAAAAGCCAAGCTGAACGCTTCGCCCATCTCATAGCGAACCACGAAGGTCGCGTTTTGGCCGAGCCGTTCGGGGGAAAGCGCCTTCGCCCTGGGCGATCTTATGATGAGCCGATGACCAAAGGATTCGAGGCTGGTCGCCATATGGCCCGCGAAAAGGTTCAGCATCTCCTTGTGCGCGTCATCGGGGTCAACGGCCATATCCCTGACCCCGATCCGTTCAAGCAAAGCGGCTATCGCGCGCCTTGAATCCTCATCGGAAAAGGCCATAACCGCCTCGCCGCGCCAATCGCCGGAAAAAACAAGCGACGTGAACCACCGCGCATCGCGCGAGAGGTACGCGCCGCTTTCAAAACTCCGCTGTAAAACATGAACCCCCAAAATCTGTGTAAGAACCCGCTCAAGGCACTCCGTCACCAGTGCGCGATCGCTCACGCGATGCATCCCCTATCTGTCCTAAGACACTATATACTCTCGATCACCGACAGAAAAGTGCTCTCGTCAAACGGTTTGACCACGAACCCTTTTGCTCCGTTGATGATGGCCGCACGAATGTTGGCTTCCTGGCCCATCGCGGAAATCATCACCACATTGGCGCCGCTGTCGATCGATATGATTTGCTTCAGCGCTTCAAGCCCGTCCATGTTGGGCATTGTGATGTCCATGGTCACAAAATCGGGCGCCAGCTGCTTGTATTTTTCAACGCCGATCAGACCGTCTTCGGCCTCCCCAACCACTTCGTATCCATTTTTGGTCAACATGCCTTTTATCAACAGGCGCATGAACGCCCCATCATCGACAATCAACGCTCTCTTCAACAAGATCATCCTCCATCCGTCCATGCGCTGGCGGCTTACAAGATGGGCGGCAAATAGCAAGAACTTCTATTTAGTATATAATAAATAGTCGGCTTTTGTCAAGCTTGGCGTCAACGCGGCTCATCCGCTTTGGCGCATTCGTAGGCTTCCCCGCGCAATGTCTCAATCGCGTGCGGCAAGCGGGGCAAAAGGTACTCGAGTTGCTGCCTGACCGCATTGGGACTGCCGGGTAGGTTGATGATGAGCGTCTTAAAGCGAATGCCCGATTGGGCGCGGCTGAACATGGCGCGCGGGGTTATGGCCATGGAATGCGCGCGCAACGCCTCCGCGATGCCGCTCGCCATGCGGTCGCACACGGCGATGGTTGCCTCGGGCGTCACGTCGCGCGGCGCAAAACCCGTACCTCCGGTCGTGAAGACCGCGTCTACGCGCCGCCTGTCGGCAAGGTCGATCAGAATCTCCTCGATTTGCGCCCGCTCGTCCGGAAGCAGCACACTGGTTTCGACCGTCCATCCGGCTTTAAGCAACATTTCCGAGACGGCCGGACCGCTCTCGTCTTCACGCAGACCGCGCGCCGCCTTGTCGCTGAGCGTCACCACCGCCGCGCGCCGCGCGCCGGACGCGCCGCCAAGCACATATACATCATCCCCCACCCGAACACCCCCGCCTTCGGCCACGCGCGCGAATACGCCTTCGCGCGGCATGATGCAGTCGCCCATCCGGTGATAAATCGCGCAGTGCCGGTGGCACTTTTTGCCGATCTGCGTCACTTCAAGCAATGCCTCGCCAACCCTTACGCGCGCGCCGACCGGAAGGCGCGCCACGTCAATTCCGTCGATGATGAGGTTCTCGCCAAACGCGCCCGGCGCTGCGTCCGCGCCGCGCTCATTAAAGCGGTCAATCGTCGCCAGGGACAGGAGGCTCACCTGCCGGTGCCAATCGCCGCCGTGCGCGTCGCCCTCAATGCCCCATTTGACGGTCAAGCTCGCCGCATCCACCGTATTCTTGGCCGTACCGCGCGTATCGCTTACACAGATCGCGAAGAGGCGCCCTTTTTCGTTCATGACCTAACCTCCAATGCCCGACATGCCGCCCAGCTTATGCGCGCCCTCAAACGCGTGGCACGCGGGTTTTGACCAAACCGCGCGCTCAATCGCCAAAGCAATTTCCTGATCGTTCGCGCCCGAATGTAAGAGGTCCGCCAGGTCAAGGCCGTCCTCTTGCCCCAGGCACAGCTTGAGGTAGCCGGTGCTCGTCAACCTGAGGCGGTTGCAATCGGCGCAGAACTTATGGCTCAACGCGTTGATGAATCCGATTCGCCCCAAAAGACGCGCGCTCGCGTAGTAACGCGCCGGGCCTGCGCCATCAGCGCCTTTGTCTTCCTCAAGGTCCGCATAGCGCTCCCGCACGCGCCCGAGCACCTCCTCCCCGGGCACGCCGCGAAGCGCGGCGCCCGGTCCCATGGGCATGAGTTCGATAAAGCGTACATCAATAGGATACTTCTCAGCAAGCCCCGCAAGCGCTTGAACGCCGCCATCGTTGATGCCCCGGATGGGCACGCAGTTGACCTTGGCCGCAATCCCGGCATCCATCATGGCGTAAAGCGCCGACAGCACCGTTTGAAGTTCATCCCTGCCCGTCAAAGCGCGGTATACCGCCCGGTCGAGCGTATCAAGGCTCAAGTTGATTCCATCGATCGGGAGCGCCCGAAGATCCCCAATAAAGGCCATAAGCTCCACACCGTTGGTGGTCACGGTCAATCGCTCGACGCCCCTGACGCGCCGAAGACGCTTTATCAGGTCCATCGCCCCCTTGCGCGCAAAAGGCTCCCCGCCGGTCACGCGCACGCAAGAGACGCCGAGCGCGGAAAAGATATGCACCAGGCGCTCGATCTCCTCGAACCTGAGGATGTTCTCATGCGCAACCGCCTTGACCCCGCGCGGCATGCAATAGCGGCACCTGAGGTTGCACCGGTCGGTGATCGACACGCGCAGGTAGTCGATTTTTCGCCCCATGGCGTCGATCATTGTATCCGCCCTTCTCCCCTAAGAAATGTGCCGCTCCTGCCGCCGGCCTTGGACAGAAGGCAAATGCCGCCGATGACCATGTCCTTTTGAAGCGCCTTGGCCATGTCGTATAGCGTCAGAAGCGCTACGGCGACCCCCGTCAGCGCCTCCATCTCAACGCCGGTCTTGCCTTCACAGGCGACGGCGCAGCGCGCCTCAATCGAAGTCTCTTCATCAAGCCATTCAAAGTCCACCGAAGCCTTGGTCATCATCAGCGGGTGGCACAGCGGAATCAATTCACCGGTCCTCTTCGCCGCCATGATGCCCGCAATGCGCGCCGCGCCCAGCACGTCGCCCTTGGGCGCGCCGCCGCCGCGCAGCACATCATAGACCTCCCGCGACATCGAAATCACTCCGCGCGCAACGGCCGCGCGGTTGGTTTTTGCCTTGTTTCCAACATCCACCATCACGGCCTCGCCGCGCTCGTTCAAATGGGACAAGCCGTCCATGCTTCTACACGCCCTTTCCAAACCCGCAATTGGGGAAAACACATACCTCGCACGAAAGACACAGCCCGCCATGACCGAGGGCTGCCAATTCACTTGCCGTTACGCGCCGCCCGGCCAGGAGCCTCGGCAGCACCAGGTCGAATATCGTGCGCTTTGCGTACATCACGCAGCCGGGCAGGCCGACGACCGGCACGCCCTGTAAGTACCCCAGCATGAACATCGCGCCGGGCAGGACGGGCGCGCCGTAGCTGACAATGTCGCACCCGGTGTTCTTGATCGCAAGCGGCGTCCGGTCGTCCGGGTCAACGCTCATCCCGCCGGTCACCATGACAAGCTCCATGCCCTCCTTAACCATTTGCCCGATCGCGCGGGTGATCGCTTCCGGTTCGTCGGGCAGCGTTTCGCGCAGGGCGACGCATGAGCCGTACGCTTGAAGCTTCTTTTCGAGCACCGGCGTAAAGGCGTCCCGTATGCGCCCGCTGAAAACCTCGCTCCCGGTCGTCACAACGCCCGCGCGCAGCTTTCGAAAAGGCGTGAGCGCGATAAGCGGTTTGCCGCCCGCCGCCTGCCGCGCGCGGGCAAGCTTATCTTCTTCAATCACCAAGGGGATCACGCGCGTGCCCGCGAGCTTGTCTCCCGCCGCGACCGGCGTCATGGTGCCCCGCGTCGCAACCATCACTTCGCCCAGTGAATTGACCGCGCGCAAGCGCCGGGTGTCCACCTCAAGCAAGCCGTCCGCTTCGGCGTAGACGTCAATCTTGCCCTCGCGCGGACCTTCGGGGCGCATGTGGTCTCCCGCCGTCATCCCGTATAGCACCCATGCCGCATCGTCCTCGTGCACCATCCCGCGCTTCATCTCAAACACGTACAAATGCGCCTTGCCGATGTCGAGCAAGGGCTCAATGTCTTCCTCGCGCACGACATGCCCCTTTTTAAAGGCGACGCCCTTGAACTCGCCCGGCACAATGCGCGTGATATCGTGCATAAGCACGTGCCCGACGGCGTCCTGGGTTTTGATCAGCTTCATTTTCCCGCCTCCTCGCGGAAGTGCTTCATAAATATTTCATGAACCGCGCGATCGCATTCTGCGGCGTAAGCTGTGTATCGCTCAACGAGGCGCCTGCCCGAAGAAGTCAAGTTCGCCGCGCCGCCCTTTTTCCCGCCCTGCTGGCGCGACACTGCTTCAAAGCCCGCCTGCGCCTCAAGGTCGTGGATCAGCCGCCACGCCTTTGAATACGATAGGCCCATCTTTTCGCTGGCTTTGGAGACGCTCCCGGTCTCATCGATCAGCGTCATGAGCTCCACGCAGCCGGGACCAAAAAAAGGGCTTTCACCGGCGATTCTGAACTTGGTTACCGGACGCCATGGCATGTGCATTCCTCCTACCTAAGCGGCATAACGTTTCGTGGCGATACCCACAACGCGCGCGGAATCGCTTTCCCCTGCGACCTGTCCGATTTCCACCAGATCGCCTCTTTCCCGCCCGTGTCCACCAATGTGTCAAATGCAAACGGCGTCTCGTAACGGTCAATGACGCGCATTGGGATGCTTGGGCAACCCTCCCGCGCCGGTTCAAAGTCATGTGCGCGAACGCCTACGTGCGTTGATCCGTCGGGCAGTCCGCGCTCGCTTTGAAGCTCGATGCCCCAATCGACGCAGTATACGCGCCCCGGTCCGATCAACCGCGCGCGGGAGATGTTCTTGCAGCCGGTCAGGCGCGCGGCCGCTATGCGCCCCGGATCGCGAAACAGCGCCTTGGTCTCCCCTTCGGCAATGACCGATCCCCCGTCCATCACCGCCAAACGCGTTGACAGCTTGAACACCTCGTCGCGGTTGTGCGTCACCAGTATAGCGGGACCGGCAAAACTGCGCAAGATGCCCATGACTTCAAGCTGCATTTTTTCCCTGAGATGTTCGTCCAACGCCGAAAACGGCTCGTCCAGGAGCAAGGCGCGGGGCCGCGCCGCCAGGCACCGCGCCAACGCCGCGCGCTGCTGCTGACCGCCAGAAAGCTGACCCGGGTAACGCGCCAAGAGGCTTCCCATCTCAAGTCCGTCAAGCAGCGCCATTGCCGCCTTTTCAGTCGCGCCGCGCGCGCACAGCACGTTTTGAAGGACCGTCATATGGGGAAAGAGCGCGTAATTCTGAAACAGGTAGCCGATGCCCCGCCTTTGCGGCGGGAGCGAGAGACGCGCGCGCGAATCGTACAGCGCGCGGCCGTCGAGCGCTACGCTGCCCGCGTCCGGTTTCATAAGACCCGCCGCGGCCTTGAGCGTCATGCTCTTGCCCGCGCCCGACGCGCCCAGCACGCCGGTCACGCCGCTTTCGGCAACAAGCTGAACGTCCAACTGAAATCCATTGTATTTCTTTTTAACGTCAATCGCCAGGCTCATGTGCCCACGCCCTTCCCGCGCTCGCCCAAGAGCGATACGCCAAGCGCGCTGATCAGTGAAAGCGCGATCAGCACCCCCACGTAGCGCGCCGCGCCCTCCATATCGCCCGAAGCGACCGCCGAATAAACCGCGAGCGGCAGCGTGCGCGTGCGCCCCGCTATATTGCCCGCGAGCATGGCGGTCGCGCCAAACTCGCCCAACCCCCGCGCAAAGGAAAGCGCGCCGCCCGCCAGCACGCCGGGAAGCGCCCGCGGAAGTTCCACGCGCAGGAAAATTGCCGCCTCGCTCATGCCGATGGTGCGCGCCGCCTCGGAAAGCGTCCCATCGAGCTGATCAAAGGCGCCGCGCGATGAGCGGTACATCAGCGGAAACGAAACCGCCACCGCCGAAATGACCGTCGCCGCCCAGGTGAAGACCACCTTGACGCCGAGCGTCTCCTGCAAAAAACGCCCGACGGGGCGGTTTACCCCAAGGATGACGAGCAGCAAAAAACCCGCGACGGTCGGCGGAAGCACCAGCGGCAGCGTCGCCACGGCATCGAGCGCCCGCCTGACCGTGACGCTCCTGATGCCGTAAACAGTCCGCGCCAGGAAAAGCCCGAGCACAAATGTGATGAGTCCGCTCGCAAGCGCCGTCTTGACCGATACGACGATGGGGGAAGCGCTCACGGCTTCGCGCACGGCGTAAAGCCGTAGGCCTCAAAAACCGCCGACGCTTCTTCGCCCTTGAGGAATTCCACAAACGCCTTGGCCATTTCCGGCTCGCCCGATCCCTTGAGCACGCCCACCGGGTAGATCACGGGGCTCTTGAGGCTGCCCTCGGGAGAGACGCAAAGCACCTTCACGCGCTGATCGTTCTTCGCGTCGGTCAGATATACAATGCCCACTTCGCAGCTGCCCTCGCCCACCCAATTGAGCACCTCGGTCACGCTCATGCCCAGACTCGCTTTTGAGAGCACTTCATCATAAATGCCCAGGTACGTAAGCGCCTCCCGTGCGTACTGCCCCGCGGGCACGCTCGCCGGATCGCCAATGGCGATCACGGAGGCGCGGGTCAGGTCGTAAAAGCGCGCAATGTCGATCGCGGAACCGACCGGCGCGATGGCCACCAATTTGTTCTCAAGCAGCGGCTCAACCGAAGACGCGTCGATGATCGCCTGATCCGCCAGCGCGTTCATCTGCTTATGCGCCGCCGAGACGAACACGTCGGCCGCGAGCCCTTCCTCCATCTGGGTCTGAAGCCGCCCGGACGCGTCATACACGCCCTCAATCACGAGGCCGGGATTCGTCGCCTCGAACATGGGGATCAGCTCGTTGACAAACACCTTCTCAAGGCTGGCCGCGAGCGCGAGCGTCAGCTTGGTCTCCTCCGCTCTCGCAAGGGGAACCGCCAACACCGGCAACAGCAGCGCCATGACCACCAGCACTTTGCCCGTCCTGCGCGCAAACATCTATTTTCCCTCTCCATCGAATGTTTTTTAAATAATATTCGTTCACGCCTATTGTATCCGCTTCCGCCGCGTTTGTCAACAGGAGGCTCGTTGACAGCGACCAATCGACGCGGTACAATGGTACCCAAACGGGCGGGGAGGGCGGCGCGCCATGATTTATTTTGACAATGCGGCAGGCACGCTGCCCAAGCCCGAAATCGTCATACAAGCGATGGATGAAGCGCTTCAATCGATTGGAAACCCGGGCCGCTCCTCGCATGATTTCGCGATGGACGCCGCGCGCGCGGTGCTGAAGGCGCGCGAAGCGGTATCGGCGTTGGTGGGGCTTGAAGATCCGCTGCGCGTGGCGTTCACAAGCTCCTTTACCGAGGCGATGTCGCTGGCGATCGCCGCCTTCATCAAGCCGGGCGACCGTGTGGCGGTGGACGAGCAGGCGCACAATTCGGTATTGCGCCCGCTATACCTGCGCGGCGCCTTGGTGGATGCCCTGCCCTGCGATGCGCTGGGGCGCGCCGCGCCCGATGCCATCGATCAAATCAAGCCCGGAACCCGCGCGGTCTTCCTGACGCACGGCTCAAACGTCACCGGCAATCTATCGGACGCGCGCGAGGTTTACGAGCACGTTCGCAAGCGTGGCGTCTTGCTGTTTCTCGATGCCGCGCAGACGCTGGGCGAAGCGGATGTGACGACGGACATGGCCGACGTCATCTGCTTTACCGGCCACAAGGCGCTCTTTGGCCCCCAAGGCACCGGCGGGCTGATCCTGCGGCACGGCCTTGAGGCGCGCGTCGTCAAAACCGGCGGCACAGGCACCCATACGTACGAGCCCCTTCAAAGCGCGGGGATGCCGGACGCGTTTGAAGCGGGCACGCCCAATGCGCAGGGACTTTGCGCGCTCACAGCCGGAATTCGTTTCATTGCGCAAACGGGACTTAAGCAGGTATCCAGGCACAACCAGTCGCTCATTGCGCGTCTGTACCAAGGGCTGCGCGAAATCCCGGGCCTCACCGTATACGGCGATTTTGATCAAGCGCCGCGGCTGCCGGTTCTCTCTTTCTTGATTGACGGGATGGACAGCGCGGAGGTCACGCTTGCGTTATGGGAGGGCTTTTCCATCGCCAGCCGGGCGGGGGGACATTGCGCGCCGCTGCTTCACAAGCGGCTGGGCACGGACAGAACCGGGCTTACGCGCCTGTCGTTGTCGCTTAAGAATACCGAAGAGGAAGTCGATGCGTGCATCCGGGCGGTATCACGGATCGCCCGGGACGGGGGGTAGCGGATATGGAAGAAATTTTGCTGACCTTCGAAGGCGCGAGCGTCGCCGCGCGCGCCGAACGGTTGCTGCTGGGCGCCGGGTTTTCCGTGCGGGTCATGCCGGTTCCGGGCGCGATCCGCGCCGGTTGCGGCATCGCGCTCAGGCTGCCGCCAGACGAATCCGAAGCAGCGCTGGGGCTGCTTGACGCACTTGAGATCAAGCATGAAGGCCGCTACCTTCGAAAAATCGAAGGGGCGAAAAGCCGCTACATCGGCCTTGGGGAGGCGCGCGATGCATGACAAACTGACGCTCAGCGGTTGCACAAGCGGTGGCTGCGGGGCAAAAATCGGGCCGGGCGAGCTTCAAAAGCTGCTCGCCCCCATCAAAAACCAGATAAATCCGAACCTGCTCGTGGGCTTTGACGCGGGCGACGACGCCGCCGTGTACGCGCTGGGCGACGGCCGGGCGCTGGTGTCTACGCTTGATTTCTTCCCGCCGATGGTGGACGATCCTTACCTCTTCGGCCAGATCGCCGCCGCCAACGCCCTGAGCGACGTATACGCCATGGGCGCGGATCCCATGATGGCGCTCAACCTGGTCTGCTTTCCCGAATCCGGCGACAAGGCCCTGCTGGGCGAAATCCTGCGCGGCGGCGCGGACAAAGTCCGGGAAGCGGGCGCGGTCATCGCGGGCGGGCATTCGATCTACGACCGCGAGGTCAAGTACGGCCTTTCGGTGACTGGGATCGTCGAAGTCAGCCGCCTTACGCGAAACGATACCCCGCGCGCGGGCGACCGCATCATCCTAACCAAGGCGCTGGGCGCCGGCATCATACTGGCCGCCAAGCGCATGGACATGGCGAGCGTCGAATCATATAAAAAAACGACAGCCTCCATGGCGCGCCTCAACCTGGACGCCGCGCACGCCGCCCGGCGCTGCCGCGTGAGTGCGGCGACCGACGTGACCGGCTTCGGGCTGCTCGCGCACGCGG
The DNA here is from genome assembly GCA_031551775.1 of Eubacteriales bacterium. GTDB lineage: Bacteria > Bacillota > Clostridia > Christensenellales > Aristaeellaceae > Anaerozeibacter. Next base: position 24,153 of record JAVBND010000022.1, read on the forward strand.
CCGAGATGGCCGGCGAAAACGCAACCGTCGCCATTTGTCCAAGCGCCCTGCCCGCACTGCCGGGCGCGCTTGACTTGGCGGATCAGTTTCTCTTAACCGCGGCGGGCCAGCGCAACCGCAACCACATGGCGGACCGGCTGGACCTCACCGGCATCCCGTTTGCTCTTCAGGAATTGATGTTTGACCCACAAACCTCGGGCGGACTCATGATCGCGGTCCATCCGGACGACGCCGACGCCTTGCTGAATGATCTCGCCAAAACCGACCCCGCCGCCCGGCTGATTGGCCGGGTCGAGGCGCGCGGGGCATTGCCCATCAAGTTTATCGAGGAGGCGGTACTGTGAGAGAGCTTGACATGCTGGGCCAGCCTTGCCCCATCCCGGTCGTCAACGCCAAGCGCGCGCTTGAAGAAACCAACCGGGTGCGCGTGCTGGTGGACAACGAGATCGCGGTTGAGAACCTTCAAAAAATGGCTTTTCAACTGGGTTATCGGTTTTCATCTGAGGCGCTCGGGGAAAAGAAGTTCCTGGCCTATATCGCGCGGACAGGCGAAGCAAAAGCGGAGTTCCCGGAACCGATTGCCGTTGAGGCCGACGGCGCAACCGTACTCATCGCGCGCGAAACGATGGGCGCGGGCGCGGAAGAACTGGGCACGCTCCTGATCAAGGGATTTATCTTTGCCCTGACCGAGCTTGACCCCCCGCCGCGCGCGGTGATCTTCTTAAACGGCGGCGCGCGCCTGACCAGCGAAGGCGCGAACACCGTCCGGGACATCGCGGCGCTTGAGAAAAAGGGCACGCGCATTTACACCTGCGGCACCTGTCTGAATTACTACGGCATCAAGGACCGCTTGGCCGTAGGCGAAGTCACCGACATGATGAACATCGCGCGGATGCTCAATGACGCCCGCAAGGTGATCTCTCTATGAGTTTGATTGGGCTTTTGTCCATCGCGCCGGGCGAGTGCGTGGCGGTGGTCGGCGCGGGCGGCAAGACGAGCGTGATTGCGCAACTGCGGCGGGAAGCCGCGCCCATGCGCGTGCTCATCGCGCCCACCACGCGCATCATGATGCCGCAGGTCGGCGTTCGATGCTTGGGGAGAAGCGACGCGGCAAGCGGCAAGCTGCTCGCCGCGCCGCTTCCCGCGATTGAAGAAGCCAGCCGCGATCATGACCTGACGCTGATGGAGGCCGACGGTTCAAAGGCGCTCCCGCTCAAGGGCTGGGCCGACCACGAGCCGGTGGTGCCTGAGTTTACCACGCTGACGCTCGGCGTGATCGGCGCGCGGGCGCTGGGGCTCATGGCGACGGGCGAAAACGTCCACCGCTTGCCGCGCTTTCTTACGCTGACGGGCCTTGATGAAGGGGATGCGGTTGACGCGAACGCCATCGCGCACATGATCCTTTCCCCCGGCGGCATGATGGCGCGCGCTGTCGGGCGCAGGGCGCTGCTCGTCAATCAAGCCGATGCTTACGATCCCGAACCGATCGCCCGGGCGGTGCGCGCGCTTGAGGCGCATCTGATCATATTGGCCGGCTCCGCGCTGCGCGGCGAATGGCGCACGTTTTGAGGTGAATGGAATGGAGTTAAACGAACTGATCATCATACGCGGCGGCGGCGACCTGGCCACCGGCGTGATTCAAAAATTCTTTCGGGCAGGCTTTCGCGTGCTGGTGCTCGAATCGCCCCGGCCCACCGCCATAAGGCGCACGGTCGCGCTGTCAGAGGCGGTCTATCACGGGTTGGCCCGCGTTGAGGACATGACGGCGCGCCTCGTCACAAGCGCGGATGAAATGAAGCGCGCCTTCGCGTCGGGCGAGGTTCCCCTTGTGGTGGACCCGGACGGGCACTCAATCGCCCACCTTTCGCCCGCCTGCGTCGTGGACGCGATCATCGCGAAAAAGAACCTGGGCACCCGCCGGGACATGGCCCCCGTCACCATCGCCGTTGGGCCGGGTTTTTGCGCGGGACGGGACGTCGGTTGCGTGATTGAGAGCATGCGCGGGCACGATCTGGGGCGGTTGATCTTTGAGGGAAGCGCGCGGCCCAATACCGGCACGCCCGGCGAAATCGGCGGCAAATCACGCGAGCGCGTCATCCATGCGCACGTGCCCGGCGTCGCCCGGCACGTGCGCGCAATCGGCGATGCGGTTGAGGCGGGCGAGGTGATCGCCGCAATCGATGAAGCGCCGGTGCACGCGCCCATTGCGGGGCTTTTGCGCGGGCTGATCGCGGAAGGCCTGACCGTCCCTCAAGGGCTCAAGATGGCCGACATCGATCCGCGCGCAAACGTCGATTGGCGCACCATTTCCGACAAGGCGCGCGCCATCGGCGGCGGAGCGCTTGAAGCCTATCTGTACTTGAGGAGGGTCCGATGAGCGATTGGTTGAGCGCCGCCAAGGCGCGGATGGACGCCGGGCGGGAGGCGGTGCTTTTAACGGTGATTGAAGCGCGCGGCTCTACGCCGCGCGGCGCGGGCGCGCGTATGCTGGTCGATGCGAGCGGCCTATGGGGCACCATCGGCGGCGGCAAGATGGAATATGAAGCCCTCAAGCGCGCGCAAGCGCTGCTTGCGGCGCGCGCCTCGGCCCTGGCCGAATACAGCCTGACGGGCAAGAACGCGGCGGATCTGGGCGTTTGCGGCGGCACGGTTCGCGTGGCTTTTCAGTTCATCGCGCCCGGGAACGCGGCCTTCCGGCAAATGCTGGAAGGCGCGCTTGACGCCCAAGGGAAGGATGAAAACGCATGGCTGGCCATCGACCTTAACACCTTTGAGCCCTGCTTGTCCAGTTCGCCCATTGAACCGGGCGATACGCGTTACGTCGAGCAAATCCTAAACCGCGCGACCGTTTACGTCCTCGGCTGCGGGCATGTCGCGCGGGAATTGATCAAGCTGCTCGATCAGGCGGACTTTCGCGTGGCGGCGCTTGACGACCGGGCGGACTTCGCCGATCCGGCGCTTCTTCCCGGCGCGCGCGCGGTCAGGCTGGTCGATTTTGAGGACCCCTCGCTCCTTGAGCGCGTCACATCGGACGATTACATCGCCATCATGACGCGCGGGCACGAGCATGACTTGCGCGTGCTCATGTCATCGCTTGAAACGCCCGCGCGCTACATCGGCATGATGGGCAGCCGCAAAAAACGCGCCTCGGTCTATCAATCGGTCCTGAAAAAAGGCTTCACCGAGCAGGACCTCCGGCGCGTCCGCAGCCCCATCGGGCTTGAGATTCTTGCCGAGACGCCTTTTGAAATCGCACTGAGCATTGCTTCCGAACTTGTGCGCGAGCGCGCGCTCGGCGGGCAATTGAAGCAAAAAGACCAATAAAAACGCCTTGCGCAACCAATAGTTTCCCCCTATGCAGTCCAAAGTGTATAGCGCAACCGGCCCTGCCGTGATAAACTTAAGGCAACACCGCACAGGTAGCAGATGTGATGATTAAATGATTTTTCGTCCAGGTGGTCCTGCAAAAACCGCAGGACTAGCAGCGCTAATTCAAGCGTTTTTGCAGGGCTGCCTGGGTGGAAAAGCAGCCCGTCAGCGCGTTCGCTACCTGTGCGGCGTTGCTTTAAGCCCATCAAAAAGGGGGGAATGCCATGAACATAGAAATCGCGAACCGCCTGGCGACGCTTCGCAAGCACAGCGGGCTGAGCCAGGAACAACTGGCCGACAAGCTGGGGCTCAGCCGTCAGGCCATATCCAAGTGGGAGCGCGCGGAGTCCTCGCCCGACACCGACAACCTGATCGCGCTGGCGAAGCTGTATCAGGTTTCGCTGGACGAACTGCTCAAGATGGACCCGGAGGCCGCGGACGACGAGCTGTTCGCGCGGCTGAGCGAGCGCGCGGCGCAAGGAGAAAAAGCAGAGGGCAAGGCCGCGCTTCTGGGCGGGCGGCGGCTTAAGGTCGATCGCGAGAAGGTCTTTGAATCAAAGAAAAATGCGAAAAAACGCGCGAGGAACGAAAAGAAACACCGCCGCGCAAGAATGGAAAAGGTCGCGCCCGAGGTCGGCCCTGTGTGGCGCTTCCAGCGCGCGGACGGCAGCGTTGACCTGCGCATGGTTCCATACCCCATCGTGGTGACGCTGATCTTCCTTTTGATCGGGGCGCTGTTTGACCTGTGGCATCCGGGCTGGATGCTTTTCCTGACCATCCCGATCTACTATACCGCGCTCGGCCCCGAAGGCGGCTTTGACCTAAACCGCATCCCCTTTGCGCTCCTGGTGTCGATCCTCTACTTGGTCGCGGGCTTCGCCTGGGACTTATGGCATCCGGGCTGGATCATCTTTTTTACCATCCCGCTGTACTATACGATGGCGGGCAAGCTCATGAAGGACAGGGCCAATCAGGCCTTGATCGCGGTGATGGTGCTGGGCGTGTTCTACCTGATCGGCGCGTCGCTCGGCCACTGGTTCAGAATCTGGCTGGTCGGCCCGGTCCTGGCGCTCATCGTTGCGGGCGTGCTCAAGAACAGAGGGACGCAATCATGAAAATACCCCGGTTCGCTTCAACCGAGCGAACCGGGGAACTGTCTTACGCCTTATCAGTGCATGCCGCCAGGCGGATCAGCGGCTGACCACTTCGTATCTTAAGCGCAGTTGCCGCGCATCAAAAAGTCGATCATGCTGACGGTATCCTGATGGTTTTCCATCTTGATTTCCACGTCGTCCAGGCGGCTGTCCGGCATGGTCTTCCAAATCGCCTTGACCAGTTCGCCGTCCTTGGACCATTCGCGCTTTTTGCCGTCTGCCAGCACGATGTCCACCTTGCCCTTGCACGCGTCAAGCTTCCCAAAAAGCACCTCGGGTTTTTCAATGTTATAAATTTTCATGTTTCAATTCTCCTCTCTTCTTCTCCGCTCCACATACGTCCGCCTGCATTTCCAGGCGGGTACGGCTCGCCAGCGCCTGCGTCCGGCTGAACTGCCGGGTCGGGCAGGTTGGCTCAAGCGCCGTACGGCTTACTGGGCCTCGCCCGGTTTGATGAAACCGCCCAGCTTCTCAGAAAAGTCCATGATCACATCATCCGGCATGTCGCCCGTATCGATGATGAGATTGGTCTTATCCTGGTACATCATCGCCAGCACGCCCAGCGTCGATTTGGGGTCGGCGCAGAACTTGTTCGCGCGCAAGTACATCTCGTAGGGAAACTGGTTGCACAGGTAGCTCAGCTTTTCCGCTTCCCGCATGTTGTCCACTTGAACCTTGATGTTCATTTTGTCCAATCCTCCTTCCATTGGTAGTATCCGGGTCCCTTCCTGGAACCGCTTGCATTATATGATGAACCTCCTCTTGCGTCATTATGTTTCTTTGCAGTAGCTGTAAAATGGATGTAAACTCATGTTATATTGCATGGGATATTCGATGACTTTTGTGATATTTGCACAACGCATCCGTCTCCTGGTGCAGATTGTACAAGTTCCCCATTAAAAACCGGCCAACTTGATTGTCTATCGAAGATCGTCCTTTGCGACCAGATCCGACAAAGTTCGCATACAAATGCAAAGTTTGTCGTTCCTGCGCGACAAATGAACCTTGATGGGCTATAATGGACGGGCGTACAAACGAAACCTCAGGAGGAACACATTGAAGATAACGTTGATTATCGCCGTTTTTCTCGCCTTGGCGCTGGCAGCCTGCCCGGCGGGCGCTCAGGAAGCGGCGCTTGGCGCGGGGGCGCGCGGCGAGGAAGTCAAAAAAATCCAGACCCGGCTGATGGAACTCAACTACCTGGAGGAAGCGGCGGACGGCATCTTCGGTCAGAATACGGCAGTGGCGCTGGCCGCCTTTCAAGAGGCAAATGGCCTGATCGCGAGCGGCACGGCGGATGCGGGCACGCGCGAAGCGCTCTTTATGGACAATGCCGTATTTGCCCCGCGCGTGCTGAAGGATGGCGACAAAGGAGAGGATGTGGCGCTTCTTCAAGAGCGCCTTGCCTTCTACGGTTTCCTTTCCGCAAAAGCGGACGGGGACTTTGGGAAAGCGACGGCCGCCGCGGTCACGGCCTTTCAGGAACATCTGGCGAAACAGGGCCATCCGGTCAAGGCCACAGACGAAGCCGGGCCTGACACGTTGGGCTTTTTGCTCGACCCTTCCTATAACATCTACCTGGAAGACCTTTCGGAAGGCGCGAAGGGCGATGCGGTCGCTTGGATGCAAAGGCGGCTGATCGCGCTCAACTATATGGAAGGCGAGGCGGACGGCGAATACGGTGAATATACGTCGGGCGCGGTCCGCTCGTTTCAGCGCGCGAGCGCGCTCAGCGAAAATGCGGTGCTTGACCAAGAGACGCAAAACGCGCTCTTCCGGGATGGCGCGCCGCGCGCGGCGCACAGCGTGCCGCGCACATTGAACCTGAAGGACCGCGGCGCTTCCGTCAAGCAGATCCAGCAAAGGCTGATCGACATGGGGATGTTGGGCGGCGTAGCGGTCGATGTTTATGACGCGGCCATGCAGTCGGCGCTTTCGCGCATGCGCGAACATGCAAGGAACCTCTCGGTTCCTTTTGCCGCCGAGTGGGTAAGTGACCGGACGCTCCCGCCATCCATCCAGGCGCATCTTCTGGACGACAGCCTACCGGTGTTCGTGGCCGAGGTGTCCTCAGATAGCAAGGGCGCTCAATCGCTGCGCGTGCAAAAACGGTTAAACGCGCTGGGGTACCTGTTGCACACACAGGTTGACGGCAAATTTGGCGCCAACTCGGTATCGGCGCTCAAGGCGTTTCAGGAAAAGGCGGGGCTTGAGGCGACCGGCGTGGCCGACGAAGAGACGCAGTCCCTTCTGTTTGCCGCAAACGCGCCCGAGCACAAAACCGAATACCGGCTGCGTGTAAACCGGGCGGATCAAAAGACCTACGTCTATCAATTGGATGGCGCGGGCGAATATCAGCTGATTCGCACCATGGTCTGTTCAACCGGGCTTCAGGACGCGTGGACGCCGCGCGGCGTATTCCTCAAGACAGGCCCTCAGCACGAGTGGCACTACTTCAAGAAGTTCGCCTGCTGGGCGCAGTATACCTACTATATCGACGGCGACATCATGTTCCACTCGGTGCTGTTCTATTCCAAGAGCCAATCGGCGATCAACCGCTACTCCGTCTCGGCATTGGGCAGGCGCGCCTCGCACGGTTGCGTCAGGCTTTCGGTGGAGGACGCAAAGTGGCTGTATGAGACTTGCCCGGCGGGGAGCATCGTGATCGTAGAATAACGCGCTCATGCCATCTTCATGAAAAGCCGCCCCGCGCACGTGTGGCCACGGGCGCGGGGCGGTCTGTACATCGTCAACAAACCCGGGCAGGCCGGTCACAGCGGCCATGTTTTTCGTATGGTCAGTCTATTCTTCCCGCCTTCATAGGCGTACTTGACGCTGTCCATGGTCTTTTTCACCATGAAGATGCCCAGACCCCCAATCTGACGTTCATCGGCGTCCGCCGTGATGTCCGGGTCTTCCTTGGCAAGCGGGTTGTAAGGCGTTCCCGCATCTTCAAATACGGCCACCACCCGGCGGCCTTGTATGTCGATCCCGATCCAGGCGCTGCCTTCGCCTTCGCCATAGGCATAGTTGGCGATGTTGACGAAGATCTCTTCGGCCGCGATCAGGATTTGCATCTGCGGCTTCATCGGGCAGCCGTTTTCCGACAGCGCGTCTTCGATGAAGGCGAGCACCCGATCGAGATTGTCCACCTTGGCGTTTACCGTCAACTGTCGCATTTCACACTCCCACGGCTTTACGCAATGGTCAAAATATCGGTAAACCCGGTGATGTCAAAAACCTCCATGACCTCGGGGGACACATGGGTGATCGACATCACGCCGCCCTTGCCCTTGGCGGTCTTCTCGCCCAGCAGCAGCACGCGCAGCCCGGCCGAACTTACGTAAACCAGTCCGGAAAAATCCAGTTCAACCTGGAAGTTTTCCTCAAAAGCGGGCAGCAGCACCTCCTGAAGCTGCGGCGCGGTGGTGGTGTCCAGACGCCCTTCCAGCTTGAGCATGAGCATTTCCCCGTTTTTATTCTTCTGAATGGTCATGGTTGAATCATCCTTTTCTTCTTTATGTCACTCGCAATCCGATTTTAACACACCAAATGGCATAAAGCAAGCATCATTCGGTATCCCTCGCCGCTTGCGCAGCCTTCCCGAACAAGGTGCGCAAAACAAGGGGGGAACCGTCGGGCGAGGGTTCCCCTGCAACATTCCAGTTGTTACATATCGATACCGAATTGACAGTATATATGGCGCATGCTATACTCAACTCGGCTCAATACCGATGGCAATTTTGGGAGGAGAAACACAATGAAGAAGATTCTGGTTTGGATGCTGGCTCTGGCGCTGTGCCTGACGCCGATGGCGGGTCTGGCCGAAAGCGCGGCGGTCGAAACCGACGTGGTCGTCGTGGGCGGCGGCGGCGCGGGCATCTCGGCGGCCATTGCGGCGGCGCAGCAGGGCGCGAACGTCATCCTGCTTGAAAAGCAGGGGTACCTTGGCGGCGCGACCATTCTCTCGGGCGGCAAGATCCCGGCGGTCGGCACCAAGCAGCAAGTGGAAGCGGGCGTTGAGGATTCCATCGAAGCGATGGCGCGCGACATCTTCCGTCCCTCGAACTACAGCGCGCGCACCGATCTTGTGATGACCGTCTCTGAGGGCGCCAAGACCGTGGCCGAATGGATGGAGGACATGGGCGTCGTTTGGTCGCTTATGGACTCGCTCTATTACGGCCAGACCGTCCGCCGCATGCTCTTTGCCGACGGCAGCGGCGCGGGCATGACCAAGGCCATGATCGACTATCTGAATTCCTTTGAGAACATCGAGGTCATGTTCGAGACGAAGGGCACCGGACTCGTCACCGACGAAAGCGGCGCGGTTTCGGGCGTAACGGCTGAGAACAAGGACGGCGCTTTCACCATCAGCGCCAAGAACACCGTGCTTGCAACCAGCGGCTTTGCGGCCAACAAAGAAATGCTCATGAAGTACATGCCGGAAATCGCCGAAGCTTATCCGATGGTAGCGCCGGGCGCGACCGGCGAAGGCATCCTGTGGGGCATTGAGCTCGGCGCGGCGGTCGCCAACATGAACGCCTACCAGGGCTACGGCTTCTACAAGGAAGGCGTGGGCGCGCTCGACCAAGGCATCGCCGACCGCGGCGGCATCATGGTCAACCTGAACACCGAGCGCTTCATGAACGAATACGGCGGGTATTCCCAGATCGCGCCCCATGTCATCGCGCAGCCGGAACACCACGTCTACCTGATCTTTGATCAGGCAAACGCCGACAAGACCGGCATGTTTAAGACCTACATGGACAAGGAAGCCATCATCTCCGGCGAGACGGTGGAGGAACTGGCCGAGAAGACCGGCCTTGACGCCGGGAAACTTGCCAAGGTGTTTGACGAATACCGCGCCGGCATCGAACGCGGCGAAGACGTATTCAACCGTACCAAGCTCCCCGAGTCCTTTGAAGGACCCTTCTACGCGATCTACATGACCGCCGACCTGCGCCACACCCAGGGCGGGCTTGTGACCGATGTGGCGGCCCATGTACTGCGCGAGGATGGCTCGGTCATTCAGGGCCTGTACGCGGCGGGCGGCGTCATGGAAGGCTTCTCCAGCCGCGGCGGCGCGGCCTACATGTCGGGCAACGGCCTGCTTCAGGCGCTCGTGTTTGGCAAGATCGCCGGTGAGCGCGCGGCCACGGAAGTGCGCGGCGATGTCGCGCCGGTCGCGTATGCAAACTGAAATGAGACGATAGGGCTTTTCTGAACGGGTAGAACAAAGCGCCACGGCTTCGCGTCTTGGCGCTTTTTCGCACCCTCACATCGCCTTTTTTTGAATGCCTCTGCGCCGAATTGATAAAGCATGCGAAAAAAACAAATGATCTCAACCGACAATCTCGAGCATTTCTTTACCGAAGGCGGAGCATTTGACCAAATTCGCCAACTAAGATTGACAATAAATTGTCTACGCGTTATAATTCATTAAGAAACATCAATCGAGGAGGGACATGTATGCGCAAACTGGTTTCGGTTTTGATGGTCCTGGCGCTGCTCTTGGTCTCCTGCGCCGCGTTTGCCGAAGAAATCTACTACCTCAACTTCAAGCCTGAAATCGCCGACATTTATTCGAAAATTGGCGAAGCCTATGCCGCCGCGACCGGCAATACCCTGAAGGTCGTCACCGCCGCGAGCGGCACGTATGAGCAGACGCTCAGGAGCGAGGTCGCCAAGTCCGACGCGCCGGTGATCTTCCAGATCAACGGGCCGGTGGGCTACCAGAACTGGAAAGACTATACGCTTGACCTCAAGGACACCGAGTTCTACGCCATGCTCTCCGACAAGTCGCTCGCGGTGACCGACGGCGACAAGGTGGTGGGCATTCCCTACGCGGTCGAAGGCTACGGCATCATCTACAATGCGCAGGTTTTGGACAAATACTTCGCCTGCGCAAACAAGACCGCCCCCTATGCCTCAATCGAGGAGGTCAAGGGCTTTGAGGCGCTCAAGGCGGTCGTCGAGGACATGACCGCGCTGAAAGAAGAACTGGGCATTGAGGGCGTGTTTGCCTCAACCAGCATGGCCGCGGGCGACCAGTGGCGCTGGCAGACCCACTTGATGAACGTGCCGCTGTACTATGAATTCTCAGAAGGCGGCGCAAACTCGGTCATGAACGGCCTGGCGGCAAACGAAATCGCCTTCTCCTACGGCGAGAATTATCAGGCCATTTTTGACCTGTACACGAACAACTCCGTGACCGCGAAGGGGCTTCTGAGCAACAAGTCAACCGACGACTCCATGGCGGAATTCGCGCTTGGCAAGTGCGCCATGGTGCAAAACGGCAACTGGGGCGCGTCGCAGATCCTGGGCGTGGCGGGCAATACCGTGGCCAACGAGGACATCAAGTTCCTGCCCATCTACATTGGCGCCCCGGGCGAAGAAAACCAGGGCCTGTGCATCGGCACCGAGAACTACTTCTGCATCAACAGCCAGGTATCCGAGGCGAAGCAGAAGGCCGCGCTCGATTTCCTTACATGGCTGTTCGCAAGCGATGCGGGCAAGGCGTTTGTCAAGAACGACCTGATGTTCATCGCGCCCTTCAACACCTTTACCGATCAGGAGAAGCCGGAAGACCCGCTGAGCAAGGAAGTGCTCTCCTGGATGGAGAAAGACGGCGTCAACGCGGTGGCGTGGACGTTCGCCGCGTTCCCGTCGGAGGAGTTCAAGAACCGCGTGGGCGACGCGCTGCTCGAGTACCTCCAGGGCTCCCTTGACTGGGCGGGCGTGCGGGACGTGGTCGTAAATGAGTGGGCCAACGAGCGCGCCCTGACAAACGGCTAATCCATAGGACTTGCGGGCGTGCGGGTTAAACCCGCGCGCCCATTTTCGATCCTCCCCATCGAAAGGGTGTATTTTGATGCAAAAGAACTTACGGCGGTATTTTCCGCTTTTTGTACTGCCCACGCTGCTTGCCTTCACGGTGGCGTTCTTGATCCCCTTCATCATGGGCGTGTACCTCTCGTTTTGCAAGTTCACCACCGTGACCAACGCCGAGTTTATCGGCCTTGGCAACTATGTGCGCGCGTTCACAGGCAACAAGGATTTCCTGAACGCGCTGTGGTTCACGGTCAGGTTCACCCTCGTATCGGTTGTGACGGTCAACGTCTTCGCGTTTTCAATCGCGCTTTTGTTGACGCGCGGCATCAAGGGCACCAACCTCTTCCGCACGGTCTTCTTCATGCCCAACCTGATCGGGGGCATCGTGCTGGGCTGGATCTGGCAGATGATCTTCAACGGCATCTTGGCCCCCTACGAAATGACGCTGACCACCAACCCCGCGTTTGGGTTCTGGGGCCTTGTGATCCTAATGAACTGGCAGATGATCGGCTACATGATGATCATCTACATTGCGGGCATTCAGAACATCCCGGGCGAGATGTTCGACGCGGCGCGCGTGGACGGCGCGAACGCGCGTCAGACGCTCAGAAACGTCACGCTGCCCATGGTCATGCCGTCGATCACCATCTGCTCGTTTCTAACGCTGACCAATTCCTTCAAGCTGTTCGACCAGAACCTGGCGCTGACGGCGGGCGCGCCTTCGCGCAAGACCGCCATGCTCGCCCTTGACATCTACAACACCTTCTATGGCCGCGCCGGGTTTGAAGGCGTAGGCCAGGCCAAGGCGGTCGTGTTCTTCCTGCTGGTGGCCGCCATCGCGCTCATCCAACTGGTGCTCACGCGCTCAAAGGAGGTGGAGCAGTAATGGAGGAAAGAAAATCCACGCCGCTGACCATCTTTTTTTCGGCGCTGTCTCTCGCTTATGTATTGCCCATTTTCCTCGTGCTGATGAACTCCTTCAAAGGCCGCCTCTTTATCAGCAATGAGCCCTTTTCCTTCCCGAGCGCAGCGGCGGGCACTTATGTGGGGCTTGAAAACTATACCGAAGGCATTGCCAAGATCGATTTCTTTTCGGCCTTTGGCTATTCGCTGTTTATCACCGTGTTTTCGGTGCTGCTGATCCTGATCGCAACCTCCATGGCCGGCTGGTACCTGGCGCGGGTCAAATCCCTTTTGACGCGCACCATCTACTACCTGCTGGTCTTCTCCATGGTTGTGCCGTTTCAAATGGTCATGTTCACCATGTCCAAGACCGCCAACGTATTGCGCCTTGACAACCCCCTCGGCATCGTCTTCATCTATCTCGGCTTTGGCGCGGGGCTTTCCTCGTTCATGTTCACCGGCTTTTGCAAGTCGGTTCCCGTTGACGTGGAGGAAGCCGCCTCCATCGACGGCTGCGGGCCCGTGCGCACCTTCTTTCAGGTGGTGCTGCCGATCCTGAGGCCGATCGCCGTCACGGTGGCGATCCTCAACGCCATGTGGATCTGGAACGACTACCTCCTGCCCTACCTGCTGCTGGGGTCCACCTACAAGACCATCCCCATCGCGGTTCAATACCTGCGCGGAGGATACGGTTTTGTCGATATGGGCGCAATGATGGCCATGCTGGTGCTTGCGATCGTCCCGATCATCGCGTTCTACCTGGCCTGCCAGAAACACATCATCAAGGGCGTGATCGCGGGCGCGGTCAAGGGGTGAGAAAAAAACTTCAAAACATACTCCCTCCATACCCGGGGGGAGTTTGTGGTTTTGTGCCGCTTTCCGTGAAATTTTTGTCAAGTATTTCTTGTGTAAAGGGTCAGATAAATTATCGGGCAGTTTACGAGACAAGCGTGTACGGGGGTCCGTGGACATGCTATAATTGGGGCATAAAGTTCACGAATGGGAGGATCAGGTCATGTACGAGGGCTTTGAGCGGCTGAAGGGCAAGGTTGTGGTCATCACCGGCGCGGCGCAGGGGCTTGGCGAGGCATTGGCACTGCGCCTTGACAAGGAAGGCGCGAGCGTGCTGGTGGCCGATATGAACATCGAAGCGGCGGCGAAGGTGGCCGCGCAGCTCAAGGACGCGGTGGCGGTTCAGGTCAACGTGACCAGCGCCGACGATTGCGGCTTGATGGCCAAAACCGCGTTTGACAGGTGGGGGCATATCGACATGCTGGTCTCAAACGCCGCCATCCTCATCTCAAACTCCATCGACGACATGACCTACCAGCAGTTCGCGAAGGTCGTCGATGTCAACCTCAACGGCTATTTCAACACCTGCAAGGCGGTCGTGCCCTACATGCGAAAGACCGGCAAGGGCTCAATCGTCCAGATCAATTCCAAGTCCGGCAAGAAAGGTTCGGCCAAGAACAGCGCCTACGCGGCGAGCAAGTTCGGCGGCATCGGCCTTACGCAGTCGCTGGCGCTGGAACTCGCGGAGGAGAACATCCGCGTAAACGCCATCCTGCCCGGAAACCTCCTCGATTCCCCGCTGTGGGTCAACTCGCTCTACGAGCAATACGCGCGCAACCAAGGCACCACCAAGGAAAAGATCCGCGAGAAGTACATGAATCAGGTCCCGATGAAGCGCGGCTGCCAGTACGAGGACGTCGCCAACGTCATGGTTTTCCTGCTTTCCGACGAAGCCAGCTACATGACCGGCCAGGCCATCAACGTCACCGGCGGCCAGCAAATGTTTTAAGCAAGCGGTACGCGTGTATATCATGATCAATGATAACCAGGAGGTACACCCACTATGAAAACCACCGCGGTTCGCCTGTACGGCGAGAACGACCTGAGGCTTGAGAGCTTCGAAATGCCGGGAATCAACGACGACCAGATTCTGGTCAAGATCGTGTCCGACTCCATCTGCATGTCTTCCTACAAAGCCGCCGTTCAGGGCAGCAAGCACAAGCGCGTGCCGGACGGCATCGACAAGAAGCCGGTCATCATCGGCCACGAGTTCTGCGGCGTGATTGAAGAAGTGGGCGCGAAATGGGCGGATCAGTTCAAGGCCGGGGATAAGTTCGGCATCCAGCCTGCGATGAACGGCGCAATCCAGACGCCCGGCTATTCCTTTGAGTACATGGGCGGCGACGCGACATACGCGATCATCGAGCCCATCGTAATGGAGGCCGACAGCCTGCTCAAGTATGGCGCCGATTCCTTCTTCTACGGCTCCCTGGCGGAGCCCCTCAGCTGCATCGTGGGTACCTTCCACGCCATGTACCACACCCGCGCGGGCGAATACGTCCACGATATGGGCATCGTCGAGGGCGGCAACATGGCAATCCTCGCGGGCGCGGGTCCGATGGGCCTGGGCGCGATCGATTACGCCATCCACTGCGACCGCCGTCCCGGCATGCTGGTCGTGACCGACATCGACCAGGCGCGCCTCGACCGCGCGGCTTCCATCTATACCGTCGCGGATGCCCAGGCGCATGGCGTGAAGCTGATCTACTGCAACACCTCGGGCGACGACCCGGTGGGCAAACTGATGGAGCTGACGAGCGGCAAGGGCTATGACGACGTGCTGGTGTTCGCGCCGGTTGCGGCTGTCATTGAGCAGGGCGACAAGATTCTCGGGCGCGACGGGTGCTTGAACTTCTTCGCCGGCCCGACCAACCCGAACCTGTCGGCGCTGTTCAACTTCTACAACGTGCACTACAACATGACCCACATCGTGGGCACCTCGGGCGGCAACACCGCCGATATGATCGAGTCGCTCGACATGATCGCGGACGGCCGTTTGAACCCAGCGGGCATGATCACCCATGTGGGCGGCCTTGACGCGGTGGTCGAGACCACGCTGAACCTGCCCAAGATCCCCGGCGGAAAGAAGCTGATCTACACCGGCATCTCGATGCCGCTCACCGCGATTGACGATTTTCATGAAAAGGGCAAGAGCGATCCCTTCTACGCCGAGCTCGACAAGCTTTGCAAGGCCAACAAGGGCCTGTGGAACGGCGAAGCCGAGAAGTACCTGCTTAAAAATGCCAAGGCGATTGAGGCGTAATCGGTTTGGCTGACACTTACCCGGGCGGCACATGCCGTCCGGGTTTGGCTTCGGCAGGGAGGGCGTTATGCGGATAGCGGGAATCGTGGCGGAATACAATCCGTATCACAACGGGCATCAACTGCACGCGCGCCTGACGCGCGAAAGAAGCGGATGCGACTATGTCGTCGCGGTCATGAGCGGCGCGTTCACCCAGCGCGGGGAACCGGCCTTCATGGACAAGTGGACCCGCGCGCGCATGGCGCTATTGTCCGGCATCGATCTGGTGCTTGAACTGCCCGCGCTCTTTGCCGTGCGTCCCGCCGAACAATTTGCGCTTGGCGGCGTATCTGTCCTCTCGGCGCTTGGCCTTGATGTCCTCTCATTTGGTACGGAGACGGATGACCTTTCCTTGCTTGAAAACATGGCGGAGCTTCTTGAAACCGAACCGCCCGTGTTCAGGCAACTGATCCGCAAGCATTTGGACAGGGGCGAATCCCATGCGCGCGCGCGCGGCGCGGCGCTCGCGGAACTGACGAACCTGCCGCCCGATCAACTTGACGCGCCCAATACCGCGCTCGCGCTGTGTTACCTGCGCGCCAATCTGCGCGTGGCGCGTCCCCTCTCGCCTCTTCCCATCAGGCGGATCGGCCTCTACCACGACCTGACGCTTTCGCCCATCGCCTCCGCCAGCGCCGTGCGCCGCGCAATATACGAAAAAGGCCCTGACGCCGCGCGCCAGAGCGTTCCCGAGTCAAGCTTTGACCTCATCGAAAAAGCGGCGCCGGACGCGCTCAGCCATCCCTCGGCGCTGGACGCGCTGACCTTAAACCGCCTTCGGCAAATGCCGCCTTCCGCGATCGCCCTCTTGCCCGACGTTTCGGAGGGGCTTGAGATGCGCATCGCACGCATCGCGCGCGAAGCCGCGTCGCGCGAAGAACTCATTGAACGGGTCAAGTGCAAGCGCTATACCCGCGCGCGCCTATCGCGCATCATGACCTACGCGCTGCTTCACCTTACGCGCGAGCTATCGGAGGGCTACCTCCAAGGCGCGCCCTACGCGCGCGTGCTGGGATTTAGGCAAGACGCGCGCCCGCTCATGCGCCACGTCAAAGAAAACGCAGCCATTCCCTTCGTAACCGATCCGGTTCAGCTTAAGGGCGAGCCCTGTTTTGAGCTCGAACGCCGCGCGACCGACCTGTGGGGGCTGACCGCCGAGGACAATTCCTTGCGCCGCGCCGACCGCGATTTGACCGGGCGCGTCGTGATCGTCTAAATCGCCCTGTGCCCAAGCCCCACGGCCACTTCGTTTAAATGCAACAGCCCGATCCCGAAAAACACCGCGACCGCGATGTTGTTGCCCGAGCGCGCCACGCCGATCTTGCCGCCGACGTTAAGCCCGATCGCCTTGCCATTGACCTGGGACAGCGCTTCGCGCGTCGCGCCCGCCACCGCGCCTTCTTCGCGGTACTCGGTCGCCGAAATCACGCCTTCGCGCTTGGCCGCGACCACCGCGCGCTCGACAATGCGCATGATCGACTGAATGAATTCTCCGCCGTAGTCCACCGCCGCCGCGCGCACATCCTCCGCCATCAGGGTCTCCTTGAGCTGCTTTTCTTCCTCGCGCGAACGCGTCAGGCACATCATCATCGCCGCCCGCGATACCGTGCGGCTGCCTGAGATATTGGTCGAATCCATTTATATCTCCCCCTCCCGAACCTGCCGTGCTGCCCGCTCTCCCGCCAAAGCACCGGTCGCAAACGCGATCTGCAGGTTGAACCCGCCCGTGAGCGCGTCAACGTCCAATACTTCTCCCGCAAAATACAATCCCTTGACCGCCTTTGACTCCATGGTCGAAGCGTTTACCGATTTGACGTCAATGCCTCCGCGCGTAACCACCGCTTCGAGGTACCCGCGAAGGTTCCTGACCGTGAGCGGCACCGCCTTTAAACGTTTGACAAGCGCCATGCGCTCAGCGCCCGTGACGCTGTTGGCCGCCCGGCCCGGGTTCATACCGGCCATTTCAAGCAGCGCCAGCGCCAGGTTGTGCGGCGCAAGGCCGTCCATCACCGTGATCAACTGCTTGCGGCCCATGGCGGTCAAGTCGCGCACCAGGCGCGCGTCCAGTGTCGCCTCATCGAGCGCGGGCTTCAAATCAATCGTCACTTGCTGCCCCGCGCACTCGTCGGGCAGCGCGCTCGACAGCGACAGCGCCAGCGGGCCGGAAATGCCAAAGTGCGTGAAAAGCAGCTCGCCCATTTCGTGAAACAGTTTCTTCTTGCCCTGCTTCGCCGTGAGGGTGACGTTTTTAAGCGTCAGCCCCGATAGCTTTCCCGGCCAATCCTCCACCGTGTCAATCGGCACAAGCGTCGGCCGCGTTTTTGTCACGGCCAACCCCGCGTCCTGCGCGAACCGGTATCCGTCGCCGGTCGAACCGGTCGAAGGATAGCTCAGTCCTCCCGTCGCCACGATCACAGCCTTCGCGCGAAGTTCTTCGCCCGACTCGAGCCGGGCGCCCCTTGCCTCACCGCCTTCGATCAGCACGCGCTTGACCCGCGCACTGAACTTCACCTGAACACGGAGCCGCCGTAGCTCCGATTCGAGGCAGCGCGTCACGTCACTCGCGTGGTCGCTGACCGGAAACACGCGTCCGCCCCGCTCAACCTTGAGCGGCGTACCCAGGCTTTCGATCATCTCCATGAGGTCGGCGGAGGAAAGGTGGCTGAGCGCGGCATACATGAAGCGCGGATTCCTCACGATGTTCTTCATGAACGCCTCGCCCGTTGCCGCGTTGGTTACATTGCAGCGGCCCTTGCCGGTGATGTAAATTTTCTTGCCCAGTTTTTCGCCCCGCTCGACCAGTGCCACGCGCGCGCCCGCGCGCGCGGCAAACAGCGCGGCCATCATGCCTGCCGCGCCGCCTCCGATCACCAATACGTCGATCATGTCTGGCTCTTCCCCAGGTACACGTCGTATTCCGCCCACACGCCCTCCATCTGCTCAAAGTAATCGTTGACTTCCTGGCGGCGCCTCTGGCCAACCGCCACGATCAGCGCGTTGATCAGCGAGAGCGGCGCGGCCAGTGAATCGACGAAGGATGCCATGTCGCTCTTGGCGGTCAGGCACAAATCCGCCGCCGCGTGCAGTGGCGAAAGCGGCCCGTCGGTCACCGCGATGAGGGAAGCGCCGCGCCCGCGCGCAAAGCGCATCGCTTCAATTGTGCGGCTGGTATAGCGCGGGAAGGAGATTCCGATCAGCAAATCCCCTTCGCCTATGCGCGAAATTTGCTCAAATATATCGGAAATGCCCGAGGTGACCAGCGTCACAGAGGGAAAGATGAAGTTCAAATAATGGGCCATGAACTGCGCCAACGGCGCGCTCGCGCGAAGGCCCAGTACGTAGATGTGCCTTGCCGCCAAGACCAGGTCGATCGCGTTTTCAAAGGCGGTCAAATCCAGTTCGTCGAGCGTGGCGCGGATGTTTTGGATATCCGCCTTGAGCACGCGGCTGAGCATCTGCGTATGGTCCATGTCGCTGGTCATCTCAAAACGCTGCGACGCGGTCAACCGATGCCGGATCAGTTCTTGCAGCGCCTTTTGCAACTGCGGGTAACCCTCATAACCCAGCGCCGCCGCAAAGCGAACCACGGTCGATTCGCTGACGCCCACATATTCGCCCAAGCGCGACGCCGTCATGAACGCCGCCTTGTCGTAATGCGTGACAATACACTCCGCGATCCGGCGGTGACTCTTGGACAGTTTCTTTCCACTGTGATTGAGTCGCTGGATCAACTCCTGTGCATTCTCCACGCGCAGCACCTCCAAACGCATAGTCTTGATGAATATTGTATCCCAAAACGGTGTTTTTTGCAAGTGCGGAGTTCCATTCTACCAAAATACAGCGCAATAGTGGCTTCAGACGCGCTATTTTCATGGAGAATTGCATTTTTGATTATTTCGCGCACTTGTGGTATACTATTTGTTCGGATGGGATGTGAATCAATTGGATAGGCATTTTACGATAGCGATTGACGGGCCGTCGGGCGCGGGCAAATCGACCATAGCGCGCGCCATTGCCGAAAAAACCGGGGCGATGTACCTGGATACGGGCGCCATGTACCGCGCGGTCGGGCTGTGGCTAATGCATAACGGCATAGACCCGCATGACGAAAAAGCCGTCGCGGGCGCGGTTCACCGCGCAAGCGTCGATGTGCGCCACGAAAACGGCAGCCAACGGGTATACCTGGACGGCGCGGATGTCTCCGAGGCCATTCGCGCGCCGCAGGTCTCCTCGGCGGCGTCCGCTTCCTCCGCCGTGCCCGCCGTGCGCGAGCGCCTGGTCGCCATGCAGCGCCAGATCGCAAGCGGCAAAAACGTGGTCATGGACGGGCGCGACATCGGTACCAAGGTGTTGCCGGACGCGACGCTTAAGATTTTTCTCGTGGCGACGCCCGAAGAGCGCGCGCTTCGAAGGTACCGGGAAATGTGCGAAAAAGGCATGGCGTGTACCTATGAAGAGGTGCTCAGCGCCATGTGCGCTCGCGATCATGACGACTCCACGCGCGCCGCTTCCCCGCTCAAAAAAGCCGATGACGCGGTTGAGGTGGATTCAAGCGCGCTCACGCTTGAAGAAACCGTTTCACGCGCGCTTTCACTGCTCGAGGCTCGGCTCGGAGGCCAAAACGCATGATGGGCGAAACGGCGTTTGCCTTTGTTCGCGCAGTGGTGCGCTGCTTCATGCGCGTTTTTTTGCCCTTTGAAGCCGCGGGCGCGGAATATGTGCCGGACGAGGGCGCGGTGATCCTTTGCGCCAACCACGAGTCATTGTCCGATCCCATCGCCCTGATCTGCTCCACCCGGCGCTGGGTGCGTTACATGGGCAAGAAGGAGCTCTTTGGCGTTTGGGGCCTGGGCGCGCTGCTGAGGGGCCTGGGCGCATTTCCCGTCGATCGGGGCCAAAACGACCTGGGCGCGGTGCGCACGTCGCTTGCCATATTGAAAGAAGGCGGGGCGCTTGGCATCTTCCCGCAGGGGCGCAGGGCGTACAAGGGCGCCGAGGACTTTCACAGCGGCGTTTCGCTGATCGCGCTTCGCTCGCGCGCCCCGGTGATTCCGGTCTTCATTTCGGGGCGGGCGCGCCTGTTTCGCAAGGTACGCCTGACCTTTGGCCCACCCGTCGATTTGGGGGATTTCGCGGGACACATGGACAGCCATGCGCTCACAAGCGCCACCGAGCGCATCAAGCGCGCGATCTATTCGCTGGGCAAAAGCTGATTTGAAGGCTTAATCCGGCATTGCACCAAAGTTGATCCAACTGTAAAATTTCCGCGCCAATCGAAAGAGGGCAGGAAATCAAGTGCCGATCGCGAAAATATTTGGGAAGTCGAAAAATCGAAATCAGGAAGGCCCGATTGCAAAAATGCAGCTACGCATCGCCAAAAGCGCCGGATTTTGCTTCGGCGTGAAGCGCGCGGTTGAGATGGCCGAGCGCCTGGCCGATGAGCGAGTGAACGCGGTTACGCTTGGTCCCCTGATCCACAATCCGCGCTTTGTCGGGGAACTGAAGGAGCGCGGCGTTGGGCCGATCGACAAGATTTCAGATATTCCTAACGGCTGCCACGTGGTCATTCGCTGCCATGGCGTAGGTCGGGAGACCATGGAAGCGCTCACGGCGCGCGGCCTGACCGTGGTTGACGCGACTTGCCCCTTTGTCAAACGCATCCACGAGATGGCGGGACATGCGGCGCAAGCGGGCATTCCCGTGATCGTGGTGGGCGACAGGCATCACCCCGAGGTCGAGGGTATCCTTGGCTGGGCGGGAACCTTGGGGCTGGCAGCGCTGACCGATGAGGAGATTGACGCCTTGCCCGAGATGACGCGCGCGCTCGTAGTCTCTCAAACCACCTTGCCCAAATCGCGTTATGAAGAGGTCGCCGCGCGCATCAAGACCCGCGTCCCGGACGCGGACATCCGTTTTACCATTTGCCCCGCCACCGAAGAGCGGCAGGCGGAGGCTCTCAATATCGCGGCCGGCGCCGATGTGATGCTGGTCGTCGGCGGGAAGAACAGCGCCAACTCGAAGAAACTCTTCGAGCTATGCCGGGCGGTCTGTCCCCGGACGTATTTTATCGAAACCGTGCTGGAACTGGATGCCATCCCGTTTTCCGCGCGTGATCGAATAGGGATGACAGCCGGTGCATCCACGCCGGTTTGTACGTTTAAGGAGGTTGTGACACGAATGAGCGACATCGAGAGACAGGAACAGGTCGAACTTACAAGCGAGCCCGCCGCGCCCGCCCCGGAACCGGTTCAGCCCAGCGCAGAACTAAGCCCTGAAGACGACTTCATGGCGAGCGTCGATAAGACGCTGGTTCAGTTGCGCCCGGGCCAGACTGTGACCGGCACGGTACTGCAGATCACGGACGACGAAGTGTGCGTGAACGTGGGCTACAAAATGGATGGCCTAATCAAGAAGGCCGACCTCTCCTCGACCGATGTCAAGGTTGGCGACGAGATAGAGGTTGAAGTGGTTAAGGTCAACGACGGCGATGGCAACGTGCTGCTTTCCCAGCGCAACATCGTCAACAAAAAGAGCTGGGACGATATCGTCGCCAAGTTCGAAGCGAACGAATTCGTCGATGGCGTTGGCAAGGAGGCCGTCAAGGGCGGCCTGATCGCGACTGTCCTCGGCGTTCGCACCTTCATCCCCGCCTCGCAACTCTCCCAACACTACGTTGAGAAGATCTCCGATTTTGTCGGCCAGGATATGAAGCTTAAGATCATTGAGGTCGATAAGGCGAAAAAGCGCATTGTCGCGTCGCGCAAAGCGGTGCTCGTGGCGGAAGAAGCCGAGAAGAAGAAGGCGGTTTGGGGAACGCTCGAAGTGGGCCAGGTCATCAACGGCATCGTGCGCCGCCTGACCGATTTTGGCGCGTTTGTCGATATCGGCGGCGTGGACGGCCTGGTGCATGTCACTGATCTGTGCTGGCACCGCGTCAAGCATCCGAGCGAAGTGGTCTGCGTCAAGCAGGAAATCCCGGTCAAGATCCTGAGCCTTGATCCTGAGAAGGAGCGCATTTCGCTTTCCTACAAGCAGACCCAGGCTAGGCCATGGGACGTCGCGGGCGAGAAGTACACCGTGGGCAGCGTTGTCGAAGGCAAGGTTGTGCGCATTACCACGTTTGGCGCGTTTGTCGAGCTTGAGCCCGGCCTTGACGGCTTGGTCCACATCTCGCAGTGCGCCCTGACCCGCATCGCGAAGGTCGAAGACGCGGTCAACGTGGGCGACATCGTCCGCGTCAAGATCCTCGACGTCAACACCGAAGCGCGCCGCATCTCCCTGTCCATCCGCGCCGTCCTCGAAGACGAGGCGCTCGACGGGCTGAGTGAAGTGAACGACATCGCCGATTCCTTTGCCATCGCGGGCGACGAAGGCGCTGAAGACGCGCAAGCCCCCGAGGTTGTGGAAGTAGCCGAAGCGGTGGAGGAAACCCCCGCCGAATAATTGAGCCATTCGCGGCTGCCGCCGCTTTTGGTCATGGAAGAAGCGACCGTCCTAAACAGGCGGTTGCTTTGTTTTTAAGGGGTGACGGCGCAAATTCCCTGCGCGGCATTCAAACAAGGCGCGTAGCCCGATCCGCAGGCCGTCAGGGGCTTGACAACGAATGCCCGTTGTCCTATAATAAGTTGGTCGATGATGGGGAATATTCATCTTGTCGCGGGCACAGAGAGCAGCCGGTTGGTGTAAGGCGGCGCCGCGCGGGGTCAAGCTCGCCCCGGAGCATCCTTGTTTACAAGGCGGTTGCCTCCGTTATTGGGCGTGAGTGGGCTTTCCCCGCGGGGAACGGCCAATGAGAGTGGTACCGCGCGCCTTGCGTCTCTTAGGAGTCGCAGGGCGTTTATTTTGGTTAAAGGAGCTAGTGTCATGAGAGAGTTTCCCGCCTACAATCCAGCTGAAATAGAGCCCAAGTGGCAGGCGTATTGGGATGACCGGGGCACGTTCAATGCCGAGGCGTCGCACGAAAAGCCCAAGTTCATGCCCCTGATCGAGTTCCCTTATCCGTCCGGCGCCGGGCTGCACGTGGGCCATCCGCGCTCGAATACCGCGATGGACATCATTGCGCGCAAGCGGCGCATGGAGGGCTTCAACGTGCTCTTCCCCATCGGCTACGACGCGTTTGGTCTGCCGACGGAAAACTACGCCATCAAGAACCACATTCACCCGGCCGTGGTCACCAAGGAAAACATCGACCGCTTCCGCACGCAGCTCAAGCGCCTCGGCTTTTCCTTTGACTACACGCGCGAGGTCAATACGACGGACCCCAAGTACTACAAGTGGACGCAGTTCATCTTCCTCAAGCTGTTCGAGCACGGCCTGGCCTACAAGAGTGAGATGCCCGTCAACTGGTGCGTGAACTGCAAATGCGGCCTGGCCAATGAAGAAGTGGTCGGCGGCGTTTGCGAGCGCTGCGGCGCAGACGTGGTGCGCAGGGTCAAGAGCCAGTGGATGCTCAGGATTACCGATTACGCGCAAAAGCTGCTCGACGGATTGGATGAAGTGGACTTTATCGAGAAGGTCAAGATCCAGCAAAAGAACTGGATCGGCCGCTCGGAGGGCGCCGAGGTCGATTTCACGTTGACCACCGGCGAGAAACTGCGCGTATACACCACGCGCCCCGACACGCTCTTCGGCGCGACCTACATGGTCATTTCGCCCGAGCATCCCCTGATCGAGGCGCACAAGGGCGAGCTTTTGAATTACCAAGCCGTGGCCGAATACCGCGACGTTGCCGCGCACAAGTCGGACTTTGAAAGAACCGAGCTCAACAAGGACAAGACCGGCATTGCGCTTGACGGCATCCGCGCGATCAACCCGGCAACCGGCTCCGAGATCCCGGTATGGGTCAGCGATTACGTGCTCATGGGCTACGGCACCGGCGCGATCATGGCGGTTCCGGCGCATGACGAGCGCGACTGGGCGTTTGCCAAGAAATTCGGCCTTCCGATCGTGGAAGTCGTCGCGGGTGGAAACGTGGACGAAGCCGCCTACACCGACATCGAGCAGGGGACCTTGGTCAATTCCGGACTGATTGACGGCCTGTCCGTGCCCGAAGCCAAAAAGGCCATTATCGAATGGCTCACCGAGCGGGGTCTGGGCGAGACGAAGGTCAACTTCAAGCTGCGCGACTGGGTGTTCTCACGCCAGCGCTACTGGGGCGAGCCCATCCCGCTCGTTCACTGTGACAACTGCGGCTGGGTTCCAGTACCCTACGAGCTTCTTCCCGTGGAACTGCCCGAAGTTGAGCGCTACGAGCCGACCGACGACGGCGAATCACCGCTGGCCGCGATCACCGATTGGGTGAGGACCACATGTCCCCATTGCGGCGCGCCCGCCCGGCGCGAGACCGACACCATGCCCCAGTGGGCCGGGTCGAGCTGGTACTTCCTGCGCTACATGGACCCGCACAACGACGAAGCGCTGGCGTCCAAGGAAGCGCTGGAATACTGGTCGCCGGTCGATTGGTACAACGGCGGCATGGAGCACACAACGCTGCACTTGCTCTACAGCCGCTTCTGGCACCGCTTCCTCTACGACATCGGACTGGTTCCGACCAAGGAACCCTACAGGAAGCGCACCTCGCACGGCATGATCCTGGGCTCAAACGGCGAGAAGATGTCGAAGTCCCGCGGAAACGTCGTCAACCCCGACGATGTCGTCGATGAACTGGGCGCGGACGCGTTTCGCCTGTACGAGATGTTCATGGGCGCGTTTGATCAGGCGATCCCGTGGTCAACCGACGGTGCGCGCGGCTGCCGCCGCTTCCTCGACCGCGTGTGGCGGCTTCAGGAGATCATGACGGACGGCGAATCGGTTTCAAAGGAACTGGCCTACGACGTCAACGCCGCCATCAAGAAGGTAGGCGAGGACTACGAGCGCATGAAGTACAATACCGCCATCGCCGCGATGATGACGCTGGTCAACGCGATGTACGACAACAAGCAAGTGACCCGTGGCGAACTGAAGCTCTTGTGCCAGCTGCTCAACCCCGTCGCGCCCCACATCACCGAGGAAATCGCCCATCTGAACGGCTTTTCAGAGCTTGCGCGGCAGAGCTGGCCCGTGTGCGACGAACGTGCGCTCGTCAGGGAGACGGTCGAAGTCGCGGTTCAGGTAGGCGGCAAGGTGCGCGGCAGGCTCAGCATACCCGCGTCGCTTACGCGCGAGGACGCGGAAGATTACTTCGCCGCCGACGCCGATTTTCAGGCGCTGCTTGGCGGAAAGAGCGTCAAGAAGCTGGTCTTTGTGCCGGGGCGGCTGGTCAACGTGGTGGTATAAGTTTAAAACAAACGATGCCGGGCGGCGATTCAACCGATCGCCGCCCCGCGTCAAAATGGAGACGGCTATGACGCCTGAACTCGAATTCAAAATTGCGCACCTGCCCGACTCCCCCGGCTGCTACATCATGAAGAGCGCGGGCGAAGTCATCTATGTGGGCAAGGCGAAGAACCTCAAAAACCGCGTGCGCCAGTACTTTCATTCGCCGAAAAACCATACCGCGAAAGTGCGCGCGATGGTCTCCCGGATAGATGATTTCGATACGGTGCTCTCTTCAAGCGAGTTTGAAGCGCTGATCCTTGAGTGCAACCTGATCAAGCTCCACCGCCCTTACTACAACATCCTGCTCAAGGACGACAAGCATTACCCCTATATTGCCATCGACCTGAATGAGCCTTTTCCGCGCGCCCGGATCAAGCGCAGTTTTGAAAAAGACGGCTGCCGCTATTTCGGCCCCTACCATGGCGCGACGGTCGTGCGCGAGGTACTCGACGCGGTGCGGGTGGTCTTCCCCATCCGCGTGTGCGACAAGGTGATCAAGCCCGATCCCTCGTTCCGTCCGTGCGTGCACCACCAAATCGGGCAGTGCCTGGCCCCGTGCGCGGGCAAGGTATCAAGCGAGGACTATCACCTGCTGATCAAGCGCGTCATGGATTTCCTCTCGGGCCGCTACGATCCGGTGCTCAAGGACCTCAGGGAGTCGATGCTGGACGCGGCCAAGAGCTTCAACTACGAGCGCGCCGCGGTCTACCGCGACCGCATTCAGGCGGTTGAGCGCGTGATGCAGAAGCAGCGCGCACTGGTCGCGGGCGGCGGCGACAGCGACGCCCTGTACGTGATGAGCGAAAACGCCGACGCGCTGGTCGAACGGCTGAGCGTACGGGCGGGCAAGTTGATCGAAGCGAGCACGCACGTGCTGCCGCGCGCCGCCGAGGAGGCGGTCGGCGAAGTGCTGACCTCCTTCATCCTCCAACACTACGACGGCGCGGCGGGTATTCCGGGCGAAATTCTCATGAGCGAAACGCTTCCCGATCAGGAGGCGCTTGAACAGCTGCTGAGCGAGACGCGCGGCCAAAAGGTGTACCTGCGCGTGCCCGAGCGGGGCGAAAAGAAAAAGCTGGTGGAACTGGCCAAGAAGAACCTGACCGAAGAAATCGAAAAGCGCGCGCAAAGGCTGATGCGTTCCTACGCGCGCACGACCGGCGCGCTCGAGGAACTGGCCTCGGTGCTGGGTCTTGCCGAGCCGCCCCGGCGCATTGAAGGCTACGACATCTCAAATACTTCCGGCAAGCAGTCGATCGGCTCGATGGTGGTGATGCTGGACGGCGTCGCCGCAAACAAGCAGTACCGCCAGTTCACCATCAAGACGGTCGAAGGCCCCAACGATTTTGCTTCCATACACGAGGTCTTGACGCGCCGCCTGCGCCACGGGCTTGAGGAACTCCATGAACGCCAGGCCCAAGGCCTTGACGCCGGGGGCGGCAAATTTTCGGACTTCCCCGACCTCATCTTGATCGACGGCGGCGCGGGGCAGTTGTCCGCGGCACAGGACGCCATCAACGCGTTTGGGCTTGACATCCCCATGTTTGGCCTGGCCGAGCGCCTGGACGAAATTGTACTGCCGGGCGAGCGCGAGACGCTGCTGCTCGACCGCCACTCCGAAGCGCTGCACCTGATCCAGCGCCTGCGCGACGAAGCGCACCGCTTTGGCATCACCCAGCACCGCAAGAAGCGCGCCAAGGTATCGATGCATTCGGCGCTCGACGACATCGAGGGCGTCGGCCCCAAGAAGAAAAAGGCGCTGCTCAAGCACTTCAAGACCATCGAGGCGCTGAAGAACGCGAGCGAGGCGGAACTTTCCGAAGCTGAAGGGATCGGCCCAATGCTCGCGCGCGTGGTTTATCAGCATTTTCACCCCTGATGTTTTCTTGTCGGGGTCGCGCGGGTATGCTATAATTGAGGACATGAATGTTTGGCAGGGAGGATTTACCGGATGAGTTTGGAAAAAGTAGACGCTTTGATCGCGTCGTGGCAGGACGAAATTCTTGAAAAGCTGCAAGGTTGGATTGCCATTGACAGCGTTGGGATCGAGCGCAGCGCGGACAATGCGCCGTTTGGCCCCGGCGTGCGGCGCGCGCTTGACTTGTTTCTCAAAGACGCGGCTTCGCTCGGTTTTGCCGTGGACGATGTGGACGGGTACGCGGGCTCGGCCCAGATGGGTGAGGGCGGTCAAACCATGGGCATCTTGGCGCACCTTGACATCGTGCCCGCGGGCGACGGCTGGACGCACGATCCCTTTGGCGGCGAGATTGAGGACGGCCGCCTGTACGGGCGCGGAACGCAGGACGACAAAGGACCGGCGCTGGCCGCCCTTTACGCCATGCGCGCGGTGCGCGAAGCGGGCATTGCGCTCAAAGACGCGGTGCGCCTGATCGTGGGCTGCGATGAGGAAACCGGTATGAGCGACATGCGCTATTACGCAAAGGCGCGCAAGATGCCCGATTACGGCTTCTCGCCCGACGCGGAGTACCCGCTGATCAACATCGAAAAGGGCGGCCTTGGCCTGAGGCTTTCCAAGGCCACCGGCGGCGAGACCGGCGCGGACCTGCCGGTTTTTTCGCTCCATGCGGGCCAAAGGCAAAACGTGGTGCCGGGCGTCGCGACTTGCGAACTGGGGCTTCATAACCATTCCTTTGCGGAAATTGAAGAAAAGGTCCAGGCGATTGTCGGCGCGCACGCGCGGTTCGACCTGAAGGTGACCGACCTTGGCGGCGGGCGCGCCAGGCTGACCGCGACCGGCGTCCAGTGCCACGCGGCCATGCCCGAACAGGGCTTAAACGCCGCGGGCATGCTGCTGATCGCGCTTCATGAACTGGGCGCTGGCGGCGGCAGCCGGGACGTGATCGCATGCCTCGCCAAGACGCTGGGCGTCGATTACGACGGCGCGGGCATCGGCATCAAGCACAGCGACGCGTTGTCGGGCGCGCTGACAAGCAACCTGGGCCTCTTGCGCTACGACGGGAACGAACTGTGGGTACAGCTCGACATCCGTTACCCGCTGTGCGCGGATGAGGCTGACATGTGCGGCAAGGCGGTCATGGCGCTTTCTCCGTGGAAGCTCTCCGTCGCGCGTACGAGCGGCCACGTGCCGCTGCACGTTCCGGCCGATCATCCGGTGGTCAAGGGCCTGCTCGAGGTCTACCATGACTTGACGGGTCTGCCCGCCTACGCCATGGCGATCGGCGGCGGCACCTATTCACGCATGATGCCCAACACCGTGGCGTTCGGCTCGGTGTTCCCGGGCGAAGAAGAGTGCTGCCACATGCCGGACGAGCATGTGAACATCGAGAACTACATGAAGACCATCCGCATCATGGCGCACGCCATCGCGCGCTTGGCCGGAAAATAGCATTTTTTTCCATTATGTGAATAAATCGCCGCCGTCTTGCCGATATTTGGCAGGACGGCGGTTTTCTGCCATTTATGGAACAACAGGGAAAAAACGGTCGTCAAATTCATAACCCTGTCATATTTTGCCGGGATATGTCGAATCCCGCCGAAGGAGGTACAATGAGACGATCATTAAAAACCGCGCTGGTGTTGCTGCTGGCGCTCTTGCTCGCCGCCCCCGCCCAGGCATTTTGGATATTTGGCGGCCAGAGCGAGCCGACGCCCGTACCGGCGTTTGCCGAGGCCAAGACGCCGGTGCCCGAGAAACGCGAAACGGACGACAGCGCACTGGTGCGCGTGCAACTGAAATCGCTTGAGCAACCGGTTGCGCTGGGACTGACGCTCTCGGGCGTGTATTCGGTGGAAAACGACCCGGGCTTCTCGTTTGACCGCGATACCGAGCTCGCGGTGGCGGTTGATGGGACAGACCTGGTCATCAAGGCTGGGGGCCTGACCCTCAACATGGGCGAGTCTTTCACGCTGACGCGCCACGCGGCGGCCGACGGTCAAGAAAACGGCATCCGAATCCACGAAACCAAGCGCGAAAACCTGTACCTGGGCGACCTGAAGCTGACCAATATAGATGGCGCGATTCACGCCATCGTGACACTCGACGTAGAGGATTACCTCTACGGCGTTGTGCCGTACGAGATGAGTGATTCCTTTCCGCTTGAGGCGCTCAAGGCGCAGGCGGTCGCGGCGCGCACCTACGTGATGAGCAAAAAAGCGCCGGCCAAGGCGTACGATGTGGTGGATACGCCGACCGACCAGGTCTTTCGCGGGTTTGACATAAAGTGCGAAAACACCATTCAGGCAGTCAATGCCACGCGCGGCGTGGTTGGGCTGTACAAGGAAAAGTACGCCGCGTGTTATTTCACCGCCTCCAACGGCGGCCAGACCGCCCTGCCCAACCACATCTGGGGCGGCTCGGGCGATTACGGCTGGCTCGACGTGCGCGACGACCCCTACGATCTTGAGAACCCATCGAGCATCGTCAAATCACTCGTGATCCCCTCAGATCCGACAAAGCTCGACAAAAACCTGCGCGCCAAGCTCAGGAGCGGCCTGACCGAAACCGTGGCGGCGCTCGGTTATAGCGATGAAATCGGCGACATCAAGATACTCAAAATCGTAAGCGCGGAACCGACCGATCCCCAGTTCGGCGAAGGCAACCGGATGTTTCAGAAAATCCATGTGGGCATGCAGGTGGAAGCCAAGAAGCTCTACGCGCCCTTGCCGACGCCCGACGCCAAGACCACCCCCCTCAACCAAGTCGAGGTGGTGCCCGAAACGCTGTACGCGGACTTGGATTTTTATGGCGACCTTAAGAAGAACTACGATCTTAAGATCAGCCCCACCGACTGCGAAGTGGCGGCGGTCGTCCCTCTGGCAGGCGAACGCGCCGCCGAAGAAGGTGAAACGGCGGACGCGTTCCGCGTGGAATCGCGGCGCTTTGGCCACGGCGTCGGCATGAGCCAGCGCGGCGCGCAGCAGATGGCAAACGCACACGGCGCGGCTTTCACCGACATCCTCGCGTTCTACTACCCCGGCATGACCCTGGTCGAAGCCGATTACGCAAGAGAACCGCTCAAGGAACTGAGGGCGCTTGGCGCGGCGCTCGGCAAGGCGCGACCGCGCCCAACGCCCAAGCCTACCCCCGCGCCGTTGCCCGCGCTCGCGTCCGGCGAGCGCTACGCCAGGGTTACGCTCGGCTCCAAGAGTTCAACCCTCAACGTGCGCGAGACGCCCGGCACCGACGGAAAGCTCCTGGGCACACTCGACAGCGGCCAGCGCCTGATCATCGTTGCGGAAGTTGAAAACAACTGGGCCCAGATCAAAACCAGCGAAATCGCGGGTTACGTCTCGATGGATTACCTGACAAAGGAATAGATTCGCTGTTCCCGGCGTTTGTTGATGGCCTGAACCGGTACGCGTCCGTGTGCGCGCGCCGGTTTTTTTCGCATGCTATGGCACTGCATTTCTCTTGACCTTGTATTGAAACGCGAGTATAATGTGAAGGACATGAAAAGGGGCCGCCAGGCCCAAGAAGAGAGGATGCATCGGCCGTGGCAAAGAAGAACTCCGTCCCCGCAAGACAGCACCAGTATGTGAAGCGCAAGAAAAAATTCATCGAAATGCCCATGGATCAATTCATCAAGATTTGCGCGGCGGTCGTCGCGGTCATCCTGATCATTGTGTTGTTCTTTGTGCTCAGGAGCGCCTTTGACGGGCACTTAAGCGTCGTGGACGGAGCGGTGGTCACCGAGGGCGACAACTGGATCCTTGTAAACAACGGCACGAGCGCAAAGCCGCGCTACTTCAAGCTCGGCGAAGCGGGCGATGTGGAAGGTTACACCAAGACCCCCGACACAGCCCCAAACGGCGATGTCAACAACCCCGCCTACGTATACACCCCCGCCGAAGAAGGCAAGGCGGAAATCACCGTGCGCACTGCCGGCGTCAAGTACTCGGAAGCGGCCGCCAACGTCTACGGCCAGTTGAGCTTCCCGAACCTGAGCGCCCTTGACGAAAGCGATGTCGCCGGTCGCCACGCGCGCACGTTCAGTTTCTATGTTGAGGACCCGGCCGCCGACGTCGATGCCGCAACCGATGCCGAAAACGCGCCCGAAACCGAAGAGGGCGCCGAACCTGCCACTGAACCTGCGGCCACGAGCACCTACACCAAGCTCATGTACGTCTACGCCGAAGCCGCGCGCGGCTCCACGGTTGCCGCCGTATCCACCATCAAAGCCGACAGCGCCGATAAACTGCCGGACGACGCGGCCATGAAAGCCGAGATCGAGCGCGTCTTGTCCGCCGTCAAATTCGAATAGAAGTCCGTACAAAGCCTGAGCCGCCTCATTGCGAGGCGGCTTTGCTCATCAACAAAGCCCGAAATCAACGCCCCCGGCGACCTGTGCGCCGGGGGCGAATGGGATTTTGACCAAGGAGGGGCTTTACCGCCCCTCCGACTCAAAATCCATACCCGTCCAAATTCCGCCCGGAAATTCCCGCAGGAATTTCAGGAATTTGGCCCCCGTTCCCCCTCATCGAAAAGATTTGGCAAAGCCAAAGATTTTCGATGACCGCTCATCAGTCAAGAAACAGCGAGACCGCGCAGTATATGAGCAAGAGCGCCATCACGATGTTGACCACCCTGGCGTGCTCGCTGAACAGCTTTTTAAACGCCGAACCGAAGCATGCCCAAGTCAGCGTGCTCAAAAACGCCACCACGGCCATCACGACTACGAAGCCGATCAGGATAAGCGGTTGCCCGCCGTAGTAGGGCAGGATGAACATCTC
Organism: Eubacteriales bacterium; assembly: GCA_031551775.1. Taxonomy (GTDB): domain Bacteria; phylum Bacillota; class Clostridia; order Christensenellales; family Aristaeellaceae; genus Anaerozeibacter. The sequence continues at coordinate 56,592 of JAVBND010000022.1, forward strand.
CATGGACATGATGACGCAAAGGTAGAGCTTGGGGTTGATGAACTGCAAGAGCGTCGCCGTCCAAAAACCGCCGACGGCCTTTTTCTCTTCAATGTGCGCCGTGCTTTTAACCATCTTGTACGCCAGGTACAAAAGGTACGCAGCGCCGATGATCATCATCGGCGTCTTGATCATGGGCACGAACGAATTGAGCGCGTCCATCAAGAGAGAGGAAATCGTGCCCACCACGATAAAGCCCACAAGCACCCCCAGGTTGAACGGAAGGTTCTTCTTGAGGCCCATCTGGCTCGCGCCCGACATGGACATGATGTTGTTTGGCCCGGGCGTGAACGCCGTGGTGAAGGTATAGGTCGCAAACGCAATCCAATTGAACATGGTTTGACCGCCCCGCTCTCTTGTGGTATGGTTAACCCCGGCCGCCTTCGGTGTTTTCTTACGCGGTCTCTATCTTGCTGTCCGCCACCAGCCCGAGCTTCTCGGTGAAATCTTCCCGCATCTTGTACTTGAGGATCTTGCCCGCGGCGTTCATCGGGAATCCGTCCACGAACGCGACGTACTTGGGGCACTTATGCTTGGCCATGTGGCTCAGGCAATACGCCCGCATTTCTTCCACGCTCGCCGCAACGCCCTCTTTGAGCACCACGCAGGCGCAAATTTCCTCGCCATACTGCTTGTCGGGCACGCCGATGACCTGCACGTCCTTGACCTTTTCATGCGTGTAGAGGAATTCCTCGATCTCCTTTGGGTAGATATTCTCACCGCCGCGGATGATCATGTCCTTGATGCGGCCGGTAATCTTGTAGTTGCCCTCCGGGGTACGGCGCGCGAGATCGCCTGTGTGGAGCCAGCCGTCCTCGTCGATGGCAGCCGCGGTCGCCTCGGGCATCTTGTAGTAGCCCTTCATGATGTTGTAACCCCGCGCCACGAACTCGCCGTCCACGTCGTCCGGCAGGTCTTCCCCGGTCTCGGGATCGACGATCTTGCACTCGACGCCAAACATCGCGCCCCCCACCGTCGAGACGCGCACATCGATGGAGTCGCTGGTCTTGCTCATCGTGCAGCCGGGCGAAGCCTCGGTCTGGCCGTAGGTGATGCAGATCTCCGGCATGTGCATTTTGTCCAATACGTCCTGCATGACCTTGATCGGGCAGGGGCTGCCCGCCATGATGCCAGTTCGCATGTGGCTGAAATCGGTCTTCGCAAAATCCGGGTGCTCGAGCATGGCGATGAACATGGTGGGTACGCCGTGGCAGGCGGTGATCTGCTCTTTGTTGATTACCTCGAGCGACGCGCGCGGGGAGAATACCGGGATTGGGCACATGGTGGTGCCGTGCGTCATGGAGGCGGTCATGGCCAGCACCATGCCGAAGCAGTGGAACATGGGCACGTGAATGAGCAGCTTGTCGGCGGTCGAGAAATCCATGCAGTCGCCGATGGCCTTTGCGTTGTTGACCACGTTGTAGTGGGTGAGCATGACGCCCTTGGGGAAGCCGGTCGTGCCGGACGTGTACTGCATGTTGCACACATCGTGCGGCTTGACCTGCGCGGCGCGGGTCAGCACTTCGCTCATCGGAACGGTTTCAGCCAGGTCACTGGCTTCCTCCCATGTGTACGCGCCGGGCAGTACGCTATCGACCGTCACGATGTTCTTGAGGCGCGGAAGCCTCTTGCTCTTGAGCGCGCCGGGCACCGATTCCTTGAGCTCGGGGCAAAGCTCGGCCATGATCTCAAGGTAGTTCGAATCCTTGCAGTGGTCGATCATGACCAGCGTGTGGGTGTCCGACTGGCGAAGCAGGTACTCGGCTTCATGGATCTTGTAGGCGGTATTGACCGTGACCAGCACCGCGCCGATCTTGGTGGCGGCCCAAAAGGTAATGAACCACTCGGGCACATTTGTCGCCCAGATCGCAACGTGGTCGCCGCGAGCGACCCCCATGGCGATCAGCGCGCGGGCAAAATTGTCCACATCGTCGCGGAACTGGGAATAGGTACGGGTATAGTAGCGGCTCGTGTAGCGGAAGGCGCACTGATCGGGAAACTCCTTGACCATGCGGTCGAGCACTTCGCTGAAGGTCAGATCGATCAACTGTTCCTTCTTCCAGACATACTTGCCGCTCTTCTGCCGGTTGTTTTGCAAAAGGTGGCGGTCAATGTAGTCCTGCATGTAGTTGGCGTACTGCGGAAACACAATGCCCGGGTCCTGCAAATCGCGGCTCCAGCGCTTGACCCACTCAAGCGATACATAGCCGTCGTATCCGATGTCTGTCACAGCATCGAGCATTTCGGCAATCGGCATGTCGCCGTCGCCCATCATGCGGTACTGGATCTGTCCGCCTTCATCGGCCGAATCCTTGACATGCATGTACTTGATGTAGCTGCCAAGGTTGTGAACCGTCGCCTTGGGCGCCTCCCCGAAAAAACGGTAGGGGTGATGCACGTCCCAAAGCGCCGCAACCGAAGCCGAGCCGACGTCGTCAAGCAGTTTCCGGAGCCGCGCGGTATCCGCGTACACGCCGTTGGTCTCAACCAGCAGCGTCACGCCCGTGCCGTCGGCCATTTGGGCGATCTCGCGCAGCATTTGGGCGATGTAGCGATCGTCCACTTCGCCCGTTACGTGGGGTTCGCGATCGGCCAGAATGCGGATGTAGGGCGTTTTGAGCTTTTGCGCAAGGGCAATGTATTCGCGGATTTCAGCGATGGTTTCCTCGCGCTTGTCCTGAAACTTGAGCGCGCAGCCCGAAGACAGGCAGGGGATTTCAAGGCGCAGTTTGTTAAGCTTCGCAATGGTTTTGTCAATCTGGCCCATCGTAAAGGGCGCCGCTTTGTAGGCATAAAGGTCGCTGCCCAGGCCCCTCACTTCGATGCCGTCAAAGTGAAAGTCCTTGGCCATGGAGTAGATGTCTACCCAGCCGAATTCGGGGCAACCGAGCGTTGAAAAAGCGATCTTCATGGTTTTTCTCTCCTTGCGTTTCGTGTTGGGCCTGCCTGACCTGCATGCGGGGAACAAAAAACGCCCGCCTCTCATTCCTGAAAGACGGACGGTCTATGTCCGCGGTACCACTTTCGTTGCCGTTGTAAAACGGCCACCTCTTTAGCAACCAGATAAACTGAGTGCGCATCCCTGTAACGGGGGAAACCGTTTTAGCCTACTGAGTCAACCGTTCAGCCAACCGCTCGCGGGGCAGTAGGGTTTCGGTCTTTTACCGCCTCGCAGCAAACGGCGGCTCTCTGAGAAAAGATCATTGAATCCCATGTTCCCGGTCAAAGCGTTTTTATTGAATTGAATCGGATTATACATTCCGCCCGGCGCTAAATCAACGAAGATTTCGTTAACTTTGGATCCACTTCATCCATTCATCCGGTTGATACCCCACCGTTACGCGCTGTCCCTCACGCACGATGGGGCTTTTCAGCAATTGCGGGGCCAAGACAAGCGCATCTAAAATTGTGCTCTCCCCCGTCATGAACCGGACAGGATGCTCAAGGTAGGCCGTGCTCTGCCTGTCGATCAGGTTGTGAAGAGCGACCTTTTGCGCAAAGAGTTTCAGCTCCTTGAGCCCCGGCCCCTTCTTCTTCATATCGACCAACTGCACCTTGATCCCGCGCTCTTTAAAAAAACGCTCGGCTTTTTGCACCTCAAAATCCCGTTTGTAAACATAGATCATCACGTTCATCAACGCGCCCTCCCATCTTATGACGGTATTGTATCATAAACACTATACATATTTGAATCCATTTATGCTATAATGGGGCCAGAACCTATGCGGAGGGATTCAATGAAGCTCATCACCTTTTGCGTGCCCTGCTATAATTCTGAGAGCTACATGGAAAAATGCGTCGATTCGCTCCTCCCGGGCGGCGATCAGGTGGAGATCCTGATCGTGAACGACGGCTCAAGCGACCGCACGGCGCAGATTGCCGACCGCTATCAGGCAGCTTATCCCGGCATTGTGCGCGCGATTCATCAGGAAAACAGAGGCCACGGCGGCGCGGTGATGACCGGCGTCAAGTACGCGCGCGCGCTGTACTTCAAGGTGGTCGATTCGGACGATTGGGTGGACCAGGACGCCTACCGCGAGGTGATCCGGGTGCTTTCTCACCACCTGGGCGCGCGGGCGCTTGACATGCTTACGGCCAATTTTGTCTACGAAAAGCAGGGCGCCAAGCGCAAAATGGTGATGCGTTACACCGGCGCATTGCCCAAGGGGCGCGCGTTTGGCTGGAAGGATCTCAAAGTCATCCGGCCCGGCCAGGTCCTGTCGATGCACGCCATCATCTACCGTACATCCCTCGTGCGGGAAGCGCGGCTCAACCTGCCCAGGCACACCTTCTATGTGGACAATTTGTTCGCCTACGTGCCGCTGCCGCTGGTGAAGCGCATATACTATCTGGACGTGGATTTTTACCGGTACTTCATCGGGAGAGCCGACCAGTCGGTCAACGAACGCATGCTCATCAAAAGGCAGGATCAGCAGATGCGCGTGGTCTCGTTGATGATCGACCGGGTGGACCTTGAGGCGCTTTATGACAAATCGCTTCGGCGGTACATGCTCCGCTACCTTGAAATGCTGATGACCATCACGTCGGTGGTGTTCATGCTCGACGGCTCGCCCGCGTCGCTTGAGAAGCGGGACGAACTGTGGAGGGCGCTCAAGGTGCGCCAGCCATGGGCCTACAAGCGCCTGATCCGGCGCGTGCAGGCGCACTTTGACAAGGCGAAAAGCGTGCCGGCGCGCGGGTTTGTCGTGCGCGCCTACCGCTTCTTGCAAAAGATGTACGGGTTTAATTAGGGTGTGTGATCATGCCGCTGTTGATGTAGCAGGCCAGGATGTCCACGATCTTTTTGTTCTTTCCGCCCCCCGCAACGATCACGTCGGCATAATCGATGTAGCCGCGGATGTAGCGCTCGTACATGGGTTTGACGGTTGTGAGGTATTGCTGGGCTATGCCTTCGATCTGGCGGCCGCGCTTCATGATGTCGCGCTTGACGCGGCGCAAAAGGCAGATATCGGGGTCAACGCGGATGTAGATCTTGAAATCCAACGCTTCGCGCACAGCGGCATCGTAGAAGCAGTGGATGCCCTCAAGGATCAGGACATCGGCGGGCGCAATCAGCTCATCGCTGTCCGCGCGCGTGTGATTGGTGTAATCATAGCCCTTGCGCGTGATGGCGCGCCCGGCCTTGAGGTCATTGATGTCCCGGAGCAGCAGGTCGTGCTCAAATATCTCCGGCTCGTCGTAGTTGATCTTCTCACGCTCTTCAAAGGGCAGGTCTGCGTGATTCTTATAGTAGCTGTCCTGCGCGAGCAAGATCGCGTTTTGATGGATGGCGCGCGCGAGCGAGGATGCCAGTGTGCTCTTGCCGCTGCCCGACGCGCCGCAAATCCCGATTGTAAGCATAATTCATCGCCCCTTTGTCAAACAGTATATAAGGTTCAGGAGGTTTTGTAAAGATGCGCGCGGAGTCGTTTTTGCAACTTTACCGGATTCTGGAAGAGAGCCTGGAGACCAAGTACGCGCGCACGCCGCGCACCACGTCGAGCGTCGTGATGGAGTACGCAAAGGACGAGGACAGCCTGCCCTTTCGCGAAAAGCTGAACCTGTGCCGCGAGATACGAAACATCTTGACCCACAACGCCCTAGACGACGGGGCGAGCGTCGTGGAGCCAAGCGAAGGCGTCGTGAAGACGCTTGAGGAAATCGTTGACCATGTGCGCAGGCCCTTGAAAGCGCTCGCCTTTGCCACGAGCGCGGACGCCGTGATGCGCGCGCACATGGGGTACTGCGCGCTTCGGCTCATGCGCGAAATGGCGCAAAAGGGGTTTTCGCACATTCCTGTCTACGACGAAGGGCGCTTCAAGGGCGTGTTCAGCGTATCGACCGTATTTTCCTATGCGTCCGCCTATCCGGGCCGCGCCGTGGACGAGAACACGCGCGTCAAGGAATTCAAGTCATTTTTGCCCATCGACAAGCACATGACCGAGCGCTTTCTGTTTATGGACCAGGAGACCACCTACACAGATGTCAAGCGCGCCTTTGAAGCCGATGTCAAAAAGAAAAAGCGGGTGGCGGTGCTCTTCATCACAGAGGGCGGCGAACCCACAGGGGAACTGCTCGGACTCATCACGCCTTGGGATGTGCTGGGCAAGGTGCAGGGCGAGGGCACGCTGATCGAGGGGAATTAGGGTGTGTTGGCGCCATCCGAGATGCAGCGCGTTCCACTGAACCATTTTTAACTTGACATGCGGGCGATGCCTGTTTACAATAAAGTATAATCGACAAATGAGGAAAGGGGATTGCGCGGCAATGAAAGCAGGTTTCTTCGTAAACACTATGATGATGCCCATGAACATGCGCTGGGAGACTAGCGGCATGTTCGTTTCCGTATCCATCGACCCGCGCATGATCCGTCTATAAGCCTTATTCGGGGTTTATTCCGGCAGATCGCGAGGTCTGCCGTTTTTTGTACGGTTGAGGGGGGGAGAATCCATGTCTGAGTCACGCGGCGAACCCATGATCCGCATAGAGGGCCTGAGCAAGGTATACGGCGCCGGCGCGGAGCGGGTCGCGGCGCTGCAAAACGTCAACCTGACCGTTCGGCGCGGCGATATACACGGCATCATCGGCATGAGCGGCGCGGGCAAATCGACGCTCATCCGCTGCATCAACCGCCTGGACACGCCGACCGAAGGCCGCATCTACATCGACGGGCAAAACATCATGGAACTGAGCAGCAAGGACCTTGGCGTCATGCGCAAGCGCGTGAGCATGATCTTTCAGCAGTTCGGCCTGCTCATGCAAAAGACGGTTTCAAGGAATGTACGCTACCCGCTTGAAATCGCGGGCGTCCCGCGCGCCGAAGCCAACAAGCGCGTCAAGGAATTGCTCGAGATCGTAGGGCTTGAAAGCAAGGCGCGCGCCTATCCCTCCCAACTATCGGGCGGACAAAAGCAGCGCGTTGCCATCGCCCGAGCGCTCGCCTCAAACCCCGAGGTGCTGCTGTGCGACGAGGCAACCAGCGCGCTTGATCCCATGACCACGCAATCGATCCTCTCTCTTTTGCAGGACATCAACCATCGCATGGGCATCACCATCGTCATCATCACCCATGAGATGGCGGTCATCCGCCAGATTTGCAACATGGTCACGATCATCGACGGCGGCACAATCGTGGAGGAAGGCGGCGTGGATGAAGTGTTCACCCACACGAAGTCGGCGGCCGGGCGCAGGCTCTTCGGCGTGGTGGATGAGGAATCGCCGGACGAAATCACCGACGCGGTCCGGATTGTGTTTGACGGAGAGGCGCGCAATGAGCCGGTACTCGCCAACTTCATCATCAAGAGCGGGATTGCGGTCAATATCCTCTCGGCCGACATGCACAGGCTTGGCGGCAAGAGCTACGGACAGATGATGCTGGAACTGCCCGAGTCTTACGCCGAGCGGGATCAACTGGTCAACGGGCTGGCCGAGCTCGGCCTGACGGTTGAGGAGGTGCATCTCAAATGACCATGGACAAGATTTGGGTGCTGGTTCAGCAAGGCATTCTCGATACGCTGTACATGACGCTGCCAAGCGCGCTGTTTGCCTACATCCTGGGGCTTCCGCTGGGCGTATTGCTGGTCATCACGAGCAAGGGCCATATCAAGGAGAACATGACGCTCAACGCGACCCTCGGCGCGGCGGTCAACTTCCTGCGCTCGGTGCCGTTCCTGATCCTGCTGGTCATGCTCTTCCCCATTACCCGCGCGGTCATGGGCAGCGCGATCGGCACGCGCTCAATCATCTTCCCCCTGACGGTGAGCGCTTTTCCCTACGTCGCGCGCATGGTCGAGGGCTCGCTCAAGGAAGTGGACGGCGGCGTGATCGAAGCCGCGCAGTCGATGGGCTCTTCGACTTTTGAGATCATTTGGAAGGTGCTCCTGCCCGAATCCCTTCCATCCCTCCTCAACGGCGCGGCCATCTGCGTGACCACAATCTTAGCCTACACCGCAATGGCGGGCGCGGCGGGCGGCGACGGCCTGGGCAAAATTGCCATCACCTACGGACTCAACCGGCGCGAGTACGGCGTGATGTACGCCGCCTCCATCGCCCTCGTCGTGCTGGTGCAGGTTTTCCAGATCGCGGGCGGCATGCTGACACGGGCCAGCGATCACCGGCGCAAGTAGTACCAGGCGGCGCTGCCGCTCGATATAGATTCCATTTGAGACCATTTGTAAGGAGGAATCCCCATGAAAAAGTTGTTTGCCCTGGCCCTTGCCCTGATCCTCGCGCTTGGCTGCGCCTCCGCCCTCGCCGCCGAGAAGATCGTCATCGGCGCGACGCCCTCTCCCCATCAGGAGATCCTGGAACTGATCAAGCCCGACTTTGAAGCGCTGGGCTACGAGCTTGAAATCATCACCTTCACCGAGTACCCGCTGCCCAACCCCGCGCTGGCCGACGGCGAACTTGACGCCAACTACTTCCAGCACATCCCGTACCTCGCGGCCTACAATGCGACGGTTTCGCAGGATCAGGCGCTCGTCGCCGCGATCGGCGTACATTACGAACCCTTCGGAATCTACGCGGGCCGCGTGGATTCGCTTGAAGCCCTGCCTGAAGGCGGCGTGATCGCGGTCACGAACGACCCCTCCAACGAGACGCGCGCGCTCTTGCTGCTTCAGGAAGCCGGCCTCATCAAACTGCCCGAAGGCACCGACACCAATTCCACCGTGACCGCGCTTGACATCGTGGAAAACGCCAAGAATCTCGACATCCGCGAGATGGACGCCAACCTCATCCCCTCGACGCTTGACGATGTGGACCTGGCCGTCATCAACGGCAACTTTGCCCTGGACGCGGGCCTCAGCCCGGCGACCGACGCCATCTTCATTGAAGCCGCCGACAGCGAAGCCGGAAAAATCTACACCAACTACGTGGTCATCCGCCAGGAGGACGTTGACAGCCAGTGGGTGAAGGACCTTGAGCGCGTCATCTGCTCAAAGAAGGTCAGCGATTTCGTGCTCACGAGCGAAGCCTACAAGGGCGGCGTGATCCCGGCGTTCACGGCTGAGTAATTCCTAATCAACCACAAATTTATAGCCATAGCCCCATACGGTGACGATTGCGCCATCGTATGGGGCTAGTTTTTGCCTGAGGCTTTTGACATGGGTATCGACGGTGCGCTCGGTGCCGAAAAAATCCTGACCCCAGACGTGGTCGAGCAACTGCGAACGGGAAAACGCCTGACCGGGGTTTCTCGCGAAGCACAGCAGCAGGTCAAATTCCTTGGGCGAGAGCGGGCGCAGTGCGTGATCCACGTAAACCGCGCGGGCCTGGGGGTCAATCTCCACCCCGCCCATGGCCAATGCCTTGGTCCGGACGGGCGACGCGCCCGCGAGCGTCAGCAGGCTCTTGATGCGCAGCGTTACCTCGCGCGGAAAGAAAGGCTTGAGGACATAATCGTTGGCTCCGGCCTGAAACGCCTCGATGCGGTTTTGCTCGTTGCCGTTGCCGCTTGTCAGAATGACCGGCATGGCGCTGCTCTTCCTCAAATGACGGCACACGATCACCCCGCCCAGCTGCGGCATTTCCGCGTCCAGGACAGCCAGGTTGTATGTTGCCTTTTTCAGCAGCTTGAGCGCTTGGATGCCGTCCGACGCGCCATCGGCTTCGAACTTTTCCTCGCGCGCGCCAAACATCAGGATGTCGCGCACGGTGGCATCCTTGTCGGCGATCAGCAGCCGTATGCCTCCCTTCGCCATGGAACCTCCCCCGCAATCGTCGGTCGCGCAGGGCTTCGTGTACAATGCCATTATACAGGATTTAACACTGGGCTTCAACCGTTTTGTCAGGGCGTGTTTCAAAAGTCCAGGATACGCGGTTCGAGCGGACAAAGCGCTCGTTTGGGGCCGAAATGGCGGCGCGCGGACGGCTGAATCGGCGCAAAGAGGGACGGCCGGCGCACAAAACCGCGCCGGCCGTTCCCTGCCACGGCTTCATCAATCAATTGTAATCCGAGAGCACGCTCTTCAGGATCTCTATGCTCTCCTGGGCGTCCTTGAGTTCACCCTTGATGCGTTTGTTCTCAACCTCAAGCTCCAGAATTCTCGGCGATTCGTGATCGCCCTTGGCGTCGCTTTGCCTTGCCATGGGCGCGGCGCGCTTGGCCGGTTGTTTGACCTTCTTCCCTTCAATGGCGTAGCTCCTGCCGCCGATCTCCTGGAACAGACCGCGCTTGACGTAATGCGTGTGCAGAAGGTCGTGCGCCAGGTACCCGCCGGGGCTTGACAGGAAATCCTCATAAAGCCTCAAGACGTTCGGGTTCTCGTGCGAGCGGCGCATCGCCTTGCCCTCGTCTTCCTGCCTGAGCGCGTCCATTCGCCGCTCAAAGACCTCTTCGCGCTCGCCGCGCGGTTGGCCCCCGCCCATCACGCAACCGCCCGGGCAGCCCATGACCTCAATGAAATGGTAGGGCGATTCGCCGCGCGCCAACTGCTCCATGATCATCTCCGCCCCGGAGAGCCCGCTGGTCACCGCACAGCGCAGCGTGACGCCTTTGAAGCGCGCGAATTCAGGCAGCGTCTCAGCAATTTCCACCGCCGCTTCCCGGACGAGCGGCATATCCGGTGCGTCCCGCGTCGCGAGCGGGCCGTCGAACTTGTGCCCGGTCACCTTTTCAACGACCGTTCGAAGCGCCGCTTCCATCACGCCGCCGCTGAATCCGAAGATGTCGGCCGCGCCCGACGAGAGCCCCAGCGGGTCGTCAAACCCCTCATCTTCAAGGTTTTCAAACTGGATGCCCGCCGAGCGGATCATGTCGGCAAGTTCGCGCGTGGTCAGCACTTGATCGACATTTTGCAGGCCATCGTTCTTCATCTCCTCGCGCGCGATTTCAAACTTCTTGGCCGTACACGGCATCACCGAGACCACGAACATCTCCTCGCCTTTTCGGTCGATCTGGCGCGCGTAGTAGCTCTTGATCACGGCGCCCAGCATGGTATGGGGCGATTTGCAGGTGGACAGGTGCGCCGTAAGCCCGGGGTAATGGTGTTCGGTATACTTGATCCAGCCGGGGCTGCAACTGGTGATCATGGGAAGCGCCGCGCCCTCTTCATCCGAGAGTCGCTCAAGCAGCTCCGTGCCCTCCTCGATGATGGTGAGGTCGGCCGCGAAGTTGGTGTCAAACACCGCCCGGAATCCCAGCTTCCTCAGCGCCGCGGCAAGCTTGCCCGTAACGCGGGTACCCGGCCGCATGCCAAACTCCTCGCCCAGCGCCGCGCGCACAGCGGGCGCAACCTGGACCACCGCGTACTTGTCCCTGTCTTCCAGTGCGTTCCAAACCTTCCGCTTGGCGCTGGTCTCGTGCAACGCGCCGACCGGGCAAACCAACGTGCATTGCCCGCAATAGGTGCAGTTCGATTCCCCAAGCTTAAGGCCCATCGCCGGTGAAATTTCGGTATCAAAGCCCCTGTTTTGCGCGTTCAAGACCGATGCCTTTTGAATCACACCGCAGGCGGTCACGCAGCGGCGGCAATGGATGCACTTACTCATATCGCGCTCAATGGCGACCGACGCGTCCGTGTGGTAGTTCGAGCGTTCACCCGCAAAGCGCGATGAATCGACACCCAGTTGCTTGCCCAGGGCCTGGAACTCGCAGCTTTGGTTGCGCGCGCAACTCAGGCAGTCTTCGCTGTGATCGCTGAGCATGAGCTCGTACATCAGCTTGCGCGCGTGGTTGACGCGGTTGGAGTAGGTATTGATCACCATGCCGTCCTTTATCGTGGTCATGCACGAAGCCATGAGGTTCTTCGCGCCCTCCACTTCCACCACGCAGATGCGGCACGCGCCCAACTTGTGTACGTCCTTGATGTAGCACAGGCTCGGGATGTCGATGCCGTTGCGCCTCGCGGCTTCCATGATGGTAATGCCCTCTTCCACCTGGTAGTTCTGGCGGTTGATGGTCACCGAGATCATGCCTAGGACCTCCTTTCGCAGTGCAGGCAGCGCATCGATTCGGCCATGGCGGTCAGCTTGTGATAGCCGAGCACCACCTCGTCGAAGCTCCCCTTGCGCTTGTCAAGTTCCAGCATGTCGAGCGGGTAGCGGGGCAGTTCCATGACCTCGTCGTCATCTGCCCACGGGCGGAACTTGATCTCTTCTCCCTTGTTGAGCACGCCGCGCCCGCCAAGGTAGCGGTCAATCTCAATGGCTGCCTTCTTGCCGTCGGCGATGGCCTGAATCACGCTGTCCGGCCCGCGAACGATATCGCCGCCCGCGAACACGCCTTCCATGGTGGTCATGAGCGTATCCTCATTCACTTCGAACGTGCCCCAGCGCGTGCGCCCGATCTCGCCGCCCGGGATGAAGGGCAGGTCCGCGTACTGGCTGATGGCGGGGATGACGGTATCGGCCTCGACGATGAAGTTTTTTTCCTCCGACGGAACCGATTTTCTGCGCCCTGAGGAATCAAATTCGCCAAGCGCCATCTTCTGGCACTCGATGAGCCGTACGCGTCCGTCGTCGCCCGCGATGAATTTCACCGGCTGGGTCAGCGGCAGGATTTCAACGCCTTCCTCTATCGCCTGCTGAACTTCACTGACGTAAGCGGGCATCATGCTGGGCGTGCGCCGGTACATGAGCACGACCGATTTTGCGCCGAGCCTCAAGGCGGTACGCGCCGAATCCACCGCTGTATTGCCGCCGCCGATCACCACCACGCGCTCGCCGAGCGTCACCGGCTCGTTGAGCTTCACGCGCTTGAGGAAATCAATGCCGTGGATCACACCGCGCAACTTCTCACCGGGGATGTCGATCTTTTGCGGAATCTGCGTGCCGGTCGCGACGAATATGGCGTCCGATTCCTCCTTCAGTTGGTCAAAGCTGATGTCGCGCCCGACTTCGGTGTTCAGGTGAAGAATGACTCCTTCCTGCTCGATCAGTTCGATTTCGTGCGCCAATATGTCCATGGGAAGCCTGTATTCGGGGATGCCGTAGGCCAGGACGCCGCCCGCGACCCGCTCCTGTTCGTACACATCCACCTCGTAGCCGATGCGCGTCAGGTAGTGCCCGCAGGTGAGGCCCGCGGCGCCCGCACCCACGATGGCGACGCGCTTGCCGTTCTTGGGGAAGATGATGTCGCGCACGTAGGGTTTCTCATGGTCGTGCGCGTAGTCGGCCACAAAGCGCTTCAAGTCGCAGATCGCGACCGCTTCGTCGAGCGTCTTGCGGCGGCACTTGCTCTCGCACGGACGCGTGCAGATGCGCCCGCAGACCGAAGGAAAGGGGTTCTCCTGCCGGATCAGGTTGTACGCATCGACGAACCGGCCCTGCGAAATCAGCGTGGTGTAACCGGGCACGTTGACCGAAGCCGGGCAGGCGTTTTCGCACGGCGATATGAACAGTTCCCCGCACACGCCCGCGCGGCAGCAGTGCTTTTCGATGTGCTCCTCAAACTCCTCGCGGAAATTTTGGATCGCGCTGAGCACGGGGTTTGGCGCGGTCTGCCCAAGGCCGCAGACCGCCGTATCCTTGATGGTCTCGCCAAGCTCAATGAGCAGGTCGATATCTCCCTCTTCGCCCTCGCCCCTGGTAATGCGCTCAAGAATCTCCAGCATCCGCTTGGTTCCGATGCGGCAGGCAACGCATTTTCCGCAGGATTCCTCGCGAATGAACTCCATGAAGTAGCGCGCGGTGTCCACCATACAGGCGTCCTCGTTCATCACGATCAGGCCGCCCGAACCCATGATCGCGCCAAGCTTTTTCAGCGGCTCGTAATCGACCGGGGTGTTGAGCTGTTCGCGCGTGATCGTGCCGCCGGAGGGGCCGCCGATCTGCACCGTCTTGAACTGTTTGCCGCCCGGAACGCCGCCGCCGATGTCAAAGACGATGTTGCCAAGCGGCGTTCCGATCGGCACTTCCACAATGCCGCTGTTGGCCACATCGCCCGCGAGCGCGAATACCTTCGTGCCCTTGCTTTGCTCGGTCCCGATTCCGGCAAACCAGGCCGCGCCGCCGCGCACAATGGGCGCGATATTGGCCAGCGTTTCGACGTTGTTGATGATGGTTGGCATCGAGAAGATGCCGTCCTCAAACGGGAAGGGCGGTTTTTGCCGGGGCTCGCCGCGCTTGCCCTCAATGGAATTCATCAGCGCGGTTTCCTCGCCGCAGACGAACGCGCCCGCGCCGATGCGAATTTCTATGCCAAAGGAGAAGGCGCTGCCAAAGATGTTATCGCCCAAAATACCCGCGTCCCGCGCCTGGCCAAGCGCCGTTTCCAACCGCTCGATGGCCAGCGGATACTCGGCGCGCACGTATACGAAGCCCGTCTTCGCGCCGATTGCGTAGCCCGCGATCATCAATCCCTCGATCAGCGCGTGCGGGTCGCCCTCCATGATCGAGCGGTCCATGAACGCGCCCGGGTCGCCTTCGTCGGCGTTGGCGACCACGTACTTCTCATCGCCTTCGGCCTTGAGTCCCGCTTCCCACTTAAGCCCCGTCGGGAACCCGCCGCCGCCGCGCCCGCTGAGACCGGAAGCCTTGATTTCACGCACCACTTCCTCGCGCGTCATATTGGTCAAGGCATCATGCGCCGCCGCGTAGCCGCCGCGCGCGATGTAGGCTTCGATGTCGTCCGGCGCGATGAGGCCCGTGTTTTGGAGCGCAACCTTGTTCTGGAGCTTAAAGAAGTTGATGTCCTTGTACAGCGGAACGTGGCGGCGCAGCGTTCTGTCAAAGAAGGTGTGCTTGGTTTGCACCTGGCCGCCGATGAGGTGCTTTTGAACGATCTGATTGACAATCTCCGGCGTGAGCTTTACATAAAAGACGCCTTCAGGTTCGACAAGCATGCTGGGTCCCACGGCGCAGGTGCCGATGCATCCGGTCTCAATGACCTCGGTTTCACCCGCGATGCCGCTTTCATGAAGCGCCTTGGCGAGCGCTTGCTCTATGAGCTTGCACCCCGACGACACACAGCCCGCGCCGCCGCAGACCAGCAGCCGGTGCTTGAACGAGCGATGCTTTTCATCATAGGCGCGCTTGATGGATAAAAGGTCCTGAGCATCTTTGATGGTCACGTCTTTCGCCTCCTTCCTAGTATCGTGCGAGGATCGAGTCGAGCTTGTTGGGGCTGACCTGCTTGAAGACCTCCTTGTCGATCATCATCGCGGGCGCAAGACCGCACGCGCCGATGCAGCGCACCACCTCGAGGGTAAACTTGCCGTCCTCGGTCGTTGCGCCAAGCTCCACGCCGAGCTTCTCCTTGAGCGCTTCCACCACGCGCCGCCCGCCGCGCACGTAGCACGCGGTGCCAAGACAGATGCGGATGGTGTGCTCGCCGCGCGGGACGGCGGTAAAGTGCTGATAGAACGACACCACGCCCGATACTTCACTGAGCGGTATCCCCATCTTGGTCGCAATCAATTGCTGAACGCTCATCGGCAGGCACCCGTAGATCTCCTGGGAGAGGTGCAACACCTGAATGAGGCTCCCTCTTTTGTTCTCGTAAAGCGCCAGCACGTCCTCGATCTGAAGAAGGGCTTCCTTCTCGTCCACACGCGCATGCGCGGGACAGCCTGTTTTAACGCCCACAAAATCCCTCCTTTACCTCTCGCGTCCTACCTTCCATCCCACCTATACTCTACTTTTATTGTAAAGGGAAATTGTCATCGTTTTTTGAGGGATTTTGTGGCAAAAAAGCATCAGCGCGGCCGTTTTTATCGGCTGCGCTGATGAATCCGTCACAATTTGATCACATTTTAACGCTGCTTACGCGTAAACGCCCTTGACCGCCTGATAGAGCGCCTTGTAGCGTTTGAAGTGATCCGCGTACTGGGCATGGCTGGCGCTGTCGGGCGTAAACGCGCGCGCGTAGCTGACCATGTCGCGCTGCGCCGCCCAAACGTCATCGTACAGCCCAAGTCCCACATAGCATAGCATCGCGCTCGCCAGCGTGCCCGCTTCGCTGTTGCTCGGAAGATAAATGCTGCGCGCAAAGATGTCCGCGCGGATCTGCATCCAAAGCGGCGATTTGGTGCCGCCGCCAACGGTCACCACCTTGTGGACCTTCATGCCCGCGTCCTCCAGACACTCGATGATCGACATCATCTCGTAGGACTCGCCTTCCAGAAACGCGCGCAGAAGCTTGCCGCGCGACGTTCCAATCCGCAGCCCCGCCACGACGCCCGGCGTGAGGGCGTCCATATAAGGCACGCCGCCGCCCGCAAGATACGGGATTACCAGGAGGCCCGTAGGCTCGCCCGGCGCCTCGCGGTTTAAAAGATCGTAGGCGTCCTCGCGGCCTGCGATGTCTTGCGCGACGGTGTCGCGGAACCACTTGACCACGCAGCCACCCGACATATTGAACGCGTAGCTTGCGTAAAGGCCGGTGTCAAGGTAGGGCACCAAGGGCAGGTTGTACTTGAGCAGCTTACCTTGGTCGATCCCGTTCTCATCCATAATGGCGGTGAAGCAATCCACCGTGCCCATGCCGTTCATGACATCGCCCGCGCCCTTCGCGCCGCCGCCGAGCGCCGCCAATACCTGGTCGTGTCCGCCTATGATCAGCTTAACGCCCGCCTTCATGCCAAGTTTTTTTGCCGCTTCTTCGCTCATCTCCCCCGCCACGCTGCCGCCCGGGATCGGCTCGGGCAGGCAACGGGGATCGATGCGCGAAAACTCGACCGCCGACTTGATCCAGGTTTTTTTGTGGACGTCGAACATTGAGCTGCGCGCGGCAAGCGAATAATCGCACACATGCCCGGCGCCAAGGCTATAGGTGACATAGTCGGCGATAAAGCAGATGCGGCGCGTTTTTTTCATGACCTCATTTCGGTGCTTGTTTATCCACCTGAGCTTGTACACCGCAAACATCGGATCGACGAACTGGCCGGAAGTTTCAAAAATTTCTTCGCGCGTATAACGCGCAAGATATTCCGCGCACTCCTCCGTCCCGCGCTTGTCCATGTAGATCATGCTGTTCATGAGTGGGCGGTCTTCTTCGTCCAGGTTCACGAACGCCTCGCCAAACGAGGTTGCGCAAATGGCCCGGACATCCTCCATGCCCCGGGTAGATTCTACGAGCACATGATAACAGCTGTTAAGCAGCACCTGAGGGTCGAGCTCGTATTCATCCTTTTCCCGCCCGATCAGGTCGTACTCGCGATACGCGTGCGAAAGCACATTCGCTTTTTCGTCAAACACCGTGCTCTTGACGCCCGAAGTTCCGATGTCAAGGCCGATTACCTGCATGCCACCGCCTCCTCACAAAAGATCCGCGTCACTTGGGCATGTTGGGGTATTCGCTGAACAGCGGATACAGGATCTCTTCGTCTTCCTCAATTTCCGGAAAACGCCCCACTTGCTCGAAAAAGCGGTTGTCTACATTGTCGTCATTCATCACCGAAACTTCCCCGACCAGACATGTGCCGCCTTCGGCCCAGAACGAGTGATACTGGCCGGTGGGCAGCGTGATGCTCTCGCCGTTCTTCAGGCGAATCTCGCTTCCCGCAGGCACGGCATAGGCGCGCCCGTCCCGGTAAATCGTCACCGGCGTATCCAGCATTTCGCTTCCGTCTGCGCTCGAATTGTAGCACTTGAGCACGAGGTCTCCGCCGCCGCGGTTGATGATGTCCTCCATCTTCTTCCAATGGAAGTGGTAGGGCGTAACCTGATTGTCCTCGCTGATCAGCAGCTTTTCGGCATATGGCTTCTTGTACTTGGGATTGTGAAAGTTGCCGTTGCGAAGCGTGATCATGAGCAGCCCGATCTTGTGGAAATCGCCGCTGCCAAAATCGGTGATGTCCCAGCCCAGCATATTGTCCTTAATTTCATCGTACTCGCTGTTCTTCGTTTGCCATTCGTCCATGCCCCAGGTCACAAACGGCGGCAGGCGGAACTTGTGCGACCCAATGAATTCTATCGCGTCCCGCATGATCTGGTTTATTTCGCTGCGTTTCATGAAAATCCTCCTTTATCCCACCACTTGCTTGGAGCGCTGGCCCTTGATGAAGCTGTCAAGCGCCACCGCCGCGATCAGGACCATGCCCTTGACGAACTGCTGCACGTACTCGTTGATGGTCAGCATGGTCATGCCGTTGGTCAGGATGCCCATGATCATGACGCCTACGATGACCATGATCAAGCGGCCCTGGCCGCCCGACATGCTGACCCCGCCGAGCACGACTGCGGTAATGACGTCCATT
Organism: Eubacteriales bacterium; assembly: GCA_031551775.1. Lineage (GTDB taxonomy): Bacteria > Bacillota > Clostridia > Christensenellales > Aristaeellaceae > Anaerozeibacter. The sequence continues at coordinate 74,768 of JAVBND010000022.1, forward strand.
TCATAGCTAAGCCCTGCGTTGGGCTGGCCCGAGTTGACGCGCGCGAGCAGCACCACGCCCGCAAGCGCCGACATAAAGCCCGAAATCGCGTAGACCAAGTACTTGATCCTCTTGACGCGCACGCCCGACAGGCGCGAGGCTTCTTCGTTGCCGCCCACGCCGTAGATGTGGCGGCCCAGGCGCGTCTTGGTCAGGAAGATGATGCCGAAGGCGAACGCCGCGGTCATCACGAGAACCGGGATCGGCACAACGCCGAGGTAACCCTGTCCGAGCTTGGTGAAATCGCGGTTGAAACCGAATACCGGCAAGCCCCCGGTGATGATGTAGGCGATGCCGCGCACGCTCGTCATCATGCCAAGCGTCGCAATGAAGGGCGGCACCTTGAGTTGGGAAATGAAGAAGCCGTTGGCAAGCCCCACCGCGACGCCAAAGCAGCCCATGATGAGGCACGCCAGCACCGGATTCATGCTGACCTTGGTCATAAGCAGCGCCGCGCCCACGCACGAAGCACCGACAATCGAGCCGCAGGACAGGTCGATGCCGCCGGTCAGCATGACAAAGGTCATGCCCACCGAGATGATGCCGACGATTGAGACTTGGCGCAGGATATTGAAGATGTTATCCGGCATCAGGAACCGGGGCGTCAGCAGCGAAAACACCGCGACCAACAGGATCAGTACAAAAATTATGCCATAGCTGCCCAGCATGCCTTTGAGTTTGTTCGCGTTTTTCTTCTCCATGTGCTTAACCCCCCATCAATCCCGATGCGTACTCCATAATCTTTTCCTGGGAAAATTCATCCCTTTGAAGTTCGCCGACGACGACGCCCAGCCGCATCACCAGAATGCGGTCGCTCATGCCGATGAGTTCGGGCATTTCGCTTGAAACCATGATCACGCTCTTGCCCTCCTCGTCAACCAGGCGGCGCATGAGCTGGTATATCTCCTGTTTCGCGCCCACGTCGATGCCGCGCGTGGGTTCGTCGAATATGATCACATCGCACTTCGTCGCCAGCATCTTGGCCAGCACGACCTTTTGCTGATTGCCCCCCGACAGGTTCTTGACCAACTGGTTGATGCTCGGCGTCTTGATGCGCAGCTTCTGGCAATAGGTCTCGGCGATCGCGGTGTCCTTCTTGCGCCTGACGAAGGGGCCCGCCATCGCCTGTTTGAGCGCGCTGAACGATACGTTTTCCCTGACCGTCAGGCCCAGCAGCACCCCTTGGTTTTTTCGGTCCTCCGGAATAAGGCCTATGCCGTGTTCAAGCGCCGTGCCCGGGTCGGCAATGGCGGTCTTCTTGCCATGCAAGCAAATCTCGCCCGAGTCCACGCGGTCCGCGCCGAAAATCGCCTGCACGACCTCCGTGCGCCCCGCGCCCACGAGGCCCCCCAGCCCCAAAATCTCGCCTTTTTTAAGCGAGAACGAAATGTCCTTGATCTTGCGGTTGGTAAGATTCTTAACTTCAAGCACGTTCTCCCCCAGCGCTTGCCCGCGCTCGGGGTAGTGCTCGCCCAGTTCCCGCCCGACCATGTACGAAATCAGTTGCTTGCGGGTAATGTCCTGGACGTCTTTTGTCACCACGTACTTTCCGTCGCGCATAACGGTCACGCGGTCACAGATCTCAAACATTTCCTCCATGCGGTGGGTAATGAAAAGGATGGTCACCTTGTTTCGCTTGAGGCGCCTGATGAGCGAGAAGAGCACCTCGGTTTCCTTGTTGGTGAGGGGCGCGGTGGGTTCGTCCATGATCAGTATCTTGGAGTTGGCGGACACCGCCTTGACGATCTCGACGATTTGCTGATACGCAACGCCCAGGTCGCACACGCGAAGCGCGGGGTTGAGATCGATTCCGATCTCATTGAGCGCCTTTCGCGCGGCGGCGTTCATCGCGCCCTTATCGACAAACCCGCCCTTGACAAGTTCCTTGCCGAAGAAAATATTCTCCGCCACCGTGAGGTAGGGCACCAGCGTAAACTCCTGGTAGATCGCCGAGATGCCGTTCTCAATTGCCCAAATCGGGCTGATCTTCGAAAAGCGCTTGCCTTGTATGAAAATCTCCCCGGACGTGGGTTCAATCGCGCCGGTGATCACCTTGATGAGCGTGGACTTGCCCGCGCCGTTCTCACCCGCGAGCGCGTGCACCTCGCCTTCGCGGAACGCGACCGACACGTCGTCAATGGCCTTTACGCCCGCATAATACTTGCAAAGATTCCTGACTTCCAGGATGATGTTTTCCTCCATTTCGCTCCCCCCAACCGCGCTTCTTGCGCTTTGGCGCGCCCGCGGGCGCGCCAAAGCAAAGGATCGTTCCAAGGCAATTTTTTACTTCGATCCGGCGGGCATCCAACCGGCCAGCACGTCTTCCTGCCACACGGGGATCATGCGGAAATAGCCGTAGGGCGCTTCCTCGGGAATGCCGCTTTCCAGGAATTCAGCCAGCTTCGCGACGCAGTCCATGCCGGTGTCGTAGGGCCCAAGATCGACGGTGGCGCGGTAGACGCTGCCTTCTTCCTTCATCTTCTCAATCGCCTCGGGCGTCGCATCGCCGCCGCCGATGTAGAAGTCTTCGGTCGCCTTGCCCATGCCGATGATGGCTTCATAGGCGCCCAGCGGGCCCGAGTCGTTGTTGCCCGTGATGACCTTGACATCCGGGTACTGCTGCATGATGTTCTCGGTGATTTCCATGCCCTTGGTGGGGTTGTCGCCCGCCTGACGCGCGACGATCTCCGCTTCCGGGCACAGCTTTTCGATGGTGTCCTGGATGCCGTCGCCGCGCTTGACGACCGCTTCCACGTTGTCCTGGGAAATGATCAGCACCTGGGCTTTGCCGCCCAATTTCTCGTTGATCCACTTGGCGGCGTTTTCGCCGATGGCTACGCCGTAGGTGTACTCGTCGAGGGTGAAGATGGCGTGCGCGTTTTCGATGATCTGCGCAAACGAGATCACGATGACGCCCTTTTCACGGAGCTGATCGACGACCGGCACCAGGGCGTTCGAGTCGATCGGGCACGCGATGACGCAGGTCACGCCCTGATTTCCGAAGTTTTCGAAGTCGCTGACCTGCTTGGCCACGTCATACCCCGCATCGACGACGGTCAGTTTGTATCCGAGTTCGTCGCATTTTGCCTGAACACCGTTCATGACGGTAACGAAGTAGGGGTTCGCGAGCTGCGGGATGGACATGCCGATGACGACCTCTTCAGCCGACGCCATTGGGGCGATCGCTGCCAACGCGAGCAGCAAAGTGAGGGCAACGATGACCAGTTTCTTCACGGAATACTCCCCCTTTTTCTATTTTTATCACGCTCCTTGAGCGCAATAATCCCTTTCAAACGGTGGTGGACCTGATCACCAGTTCCGGTTCGATGAGGCAGCGCGCGCCCTGTCCGACCAGGCGCTGCTGATTGCCCGCGCTGATTTTTTTCTCCAGAATCCCAAACGTCTTTTCGCAAATTTCTTCAAGCGGCTGCCGTACCGTGGTGAGGGGCTTCATGACCAGCTCTGAGAACATCGTATCGTCAAACCCGGCCACCGAGATGTCCTCCGGGACGCGGATGCCCCGTTCCATCATGCGCTTGAGGATGGCGATGGTCATAATGTCGTTGATGCACAGCACCGCTTCCGGCTTTTTTTCGATGATCGAGTCGGTCAGCTCGTAAGCCACACGGTAGCGCGGATACTTTGGCAAGAAGATTTTTGCGGGATCACCGGCAATCCCAGCCTCCCTCAGCGCCCGTTCAAAACCCGCCTGGCGAAGCAGCGCAAACTGCGTCTCCATGCTGGTCGATACAAAACAAAAATCCCGAAGCCCCTTGCCGATCAGGTAGCGCGTCATGTCGTATTGGCCTTTTTCAAAATCGCACATGACGAGCGGCTCGTCAAATCCGGCGTAGGACTCTGTGCAGAACACCATCGGGACATCCGCCTCGCGAACCCTCTCCCAATGGCTCGTGTCGGGCTGATCCACCAGCATCGGCACCACGATGATGCCGTTGACCCGCCTTGATAGGAACAGGCGGATGTAGGATTCCTCCTGGCGGGGCTGATTGTTGGAAATGCCCAGGAGCAAGGTGTAGCCCTTCTGCTCCGCCTTTCGCGTCATGATGTCCACGATCGCGCTGTAGAACGGGTTTTGAATTTCAGGAATCGTGAGACCGATGCAATTGCTCTCGCGCATGACCAGCGAACGGGCCGAGTAATCCGGCACATAGCTGAGTTCCCGCGCAACCCGCAGCACCTTGTCGCGCGTCCCGGCGTTTACGCCCTTTTTGTCATTGAGCGCCATTGATGTCGTCGCCACCGATACGCCGGCCGCCTTTGCGACATCCCGGATTGTAATCTTCATAACGTTCCGCCCCTATTTTGGATTTGAAACGTTTCAAATGGAATCTATATTGATTATATCGTCAAGTTGTGTTAATATACTAGCACTGAATCGTTTTTTACTAGCACAATATGGGGGGCGTCTGCAATTGCCATATGTCCTGATCCCGGAAGAAGTCGAAGGGCAGCTCCATGCGTTCAAGGTCATGACGGGCCGGGGCGCGTGGCTGATCGACGAACGGGGTACATCTCTCGCCGCGTCTTTCCGCGCCGGATGCGCCGCCTGTTCGATGTGCCCGAGCGCGCCAGCGCCAGGGTGCCTTGACCGGATATCGCCGGATGCGGGCGGCTGGATTTGCTGTAAAAAGGGCGCTTTGTTTCTTTGCGCCAAGCTCCCAAACTATGACGTGTCCCTGGTGGTTGGACCGTGGGAAGACTCTGAAAAAGCGATGCTCAGCCCGTGCGCGCCGCTGCTCAAAGCCAGCGCGCACTACCTGTGCGCATGGCAATTTATCACCGAGCGCGACGACTTGTTCACCCGATTGACCCTCTACATCCGGGCGCATCTGAACAACGACCTGTCGCCCAAGTCGCTTGCGGCTGAGCTGTTTACCTCTCAGGCCACGCTCTCAAAGGCGGTAAAGGCCGAAACCGGGCTGCCGGTCAGCCACTATGTCCAACGTTTGCGCCTTGAATCGACCATCAACCTCATCAAATGTTCGGCGCTTCCGATAACAGAAATAGCCGGGCGCTGCGGCATGGACGATTTCAATTACTACGCGAGGATATTCAAAAAATGGTACGGCATGTCGCCGCGCGAGTACCGCAAGGCCTATCGGTCCGAGCTAGGTAAGCGCTGATTCATTCGGTTGCGAGATGGGTTTTGATTTTTCGTCCAGGCGCGCTTGCAGAAACTGAAAGCGTAGCAGCGCTACGTCGAGTGTTTCTGCAGGCGTGCATGGGCGGAAAAGCAGAATCTAGATCGTGATCGAATTGATCAGTGCTTACCTAGCGGGCATACATCCGTCCGACCAGGCGCATGACCCATGAAACCGGCAGGACGCGCGATAGCAGGACCAGCGCCTTGTAGGAAAAACCCAGCGCGCACAGGGGCTTGGCGCGTTTTTTCAGCGCGATCAGCGCGATCATGCGCCCGGCCGTCTCCGCGCTCATGCCGCCTTCCTCGTCCTTCTCCATCTTGCCAACCGAGCGCGCAATGCGCCCGCCGTATTCGTCGTCGCCCGCGTGCAGCTTTTTGCGCGATGCCGTAAAGCCGGTCCTGATGTCGCCCGGCATGACGGATGTCACGCGCACGCCGTAGGGCTTGACTTCTTCGTCAAGCGCCATGGCCAGCGCGTTCAGCGCCGCCTTGCTGGCCGAATAGTGCGCCTGAAAGGGAATGGAAATCGCGCCCGCGACCGAGCTTATGATGACGATCCGCCCGCATTTCGCGCGCCGCATCTGGCCAAGCACCGGTTCAAGGCAATTGACCACGCCCATGTAGTTGACATCAAAGAGATGCCTTGCTTCACCCGGATCGGTAAACTCCACCGCGCCGGATATCCCCATGCCCGCGCAAAAGACCGCGACATCGAGCCGCCCCTCGCGCGCAATGATCCCTCTGATCGAGTCTCGCACCTGATCGGGATCGGTCACGTCTGCCGATACGGAGACAACGCCCGCCTCCTCCACCGCGCGCCGGCTGATGCCATACACAGCCGCGCCCATCCCGGAAAGCGCGCGCGCAACCGCGCGCCCAATGCCCGAGCTTGCGCCGGTTACCACAGCGACCGGTTTCACCATCCATCACATCCCAACATTTGGTATTATAGGCATGCGGGCGATAACTTGTCAATCATGCAAAACAGCCCTGCTCTTGCGCAAGGCCGTTTCCCGGGTGCTTTATGCCTACATCTTGCTCACGGTATACTTTTCGCCCTTGGTATCGACGGTCGCCTTCTTGATGCGCTGCTCGGCCACCGGGCGGTCCTGGGCGCCTACGCGGGTTGCGGCGATCTTATCGACCGCTTCCATGCCGTCCGTCACCTGTCCGAAGGCGGCGTAGGCGCCATCCAGGTGCGGCGAATTTTGATGCATGATGAAGAACTGGCTGCCCGCCGAGTTGGGCATCATGCTGCGCGCCATGGACAGCACGCCGCGCGCGTGCTTGAGGTTGTTGTCAAACCCGTTCTGCCGGAACTCGCCCTTGATCGAATAGCCGGGGCCGCCCATGCCGGTGCCGTTGGGGTCGCCGCCCTGGATCATAAAGCCGGGAATCACGCGGTGAAAGATCAGCCCGTCGTAAAAACCGCGCTCAACGAGGTTCACAAAATTGGCCACGGTATTTGGCGCGATTTCCGGGTAGAGCTCCGCCACGATTTTGTCCCCATTCTCCATCTCAAAGGTTACCACTGGGTTCATGCTGTCGTCCTCCCAATTATTCATCCTCATTCTTGACCACCGTATATTGATATCCCTTGGTGTCCACCGTCATGCGCTTGATCTTGTATTCGACGAGCGGCCTTTCCTGCGCGTCGGTCGCGGTGTTGGCGATCATGTCGAGCGTCTCGTAGCCGTCCTCGCCGATGAGCTTGCCAAACGCGGCGTAATTGCCGTCGAGCTTAGGATAATCGTTGTGCATGATGAAGAACTGGCTGCCCGCCGAGTCGGGGGCGCGCCCGCGCGCCATGGAGAGCACGCCGCGCGTATGGCTTAGGGCGTTGCCCTTGAAATCGTTTGACGCAAACTCGCCCTTGATGGTGTAGCCCGGTCCGCCGGTGCCGTTGCCCTTGGGATCGCCGCCCTGGATCATGAAGCCGCCGACCACGCGGTGGAAGGTCAGGCCGTCGTAAAAGCCGTCCTCGATGAGGTTTACAAAGTTCGCCACGGTGTTGAGCGCGATGTCGGGGTACAGTTCGAGCGCCATTGTGCGCCCGTTCTCAAGTTCGATCGTAACAACGGGGCTGGGGATCTCCTCCACAAGCGCAGGCGGTTGCTGGGCGCAACCGCCGAGCGTTAACGCCATCAGCGCGGCCAGCGTCGCCAGCATGCACATGGCCGATTTTTTCATCGTCACATTTGTCCTCCAATCAATGCGGTTTTCCTTTGAACCATCTCGTCCACGCGCGCTATGTACTGCTCGATGTTCTTGACGTTGGGCGCGCGCTCGATGCGCCTTTCGCGCGGGAACAGCCACTTGGTGATCGCGCCCGCGCCCAACGCCAAAATGGGCGCGGTCTCCTCCATGATGTCGATGTTGTACACGCAAGCCGCGCCGCGCTTGGCGTAGCCCACGTTTTCAAGGTTGCCCGCCATGTACTTCTGGCGGTAGAGGTAGTATGGGTGATAGCCCGAACCCGTCAGCATCGCGCGCGCTTTTGCCACCATTTCCCCCGCCATCCCGGCGTCCGCTTGGGCGTAGCCGCGCTCGTGGAGCTTGCTTGAGCGCTTGATCGCGAGCGTGTGTACCGTGACGCTTTCGGGGTCAAGCCTGATGACCGCCTCAAGCGTCCGCTCAAAATCCAAAAGGTCTTCGCCCGGCAGCGCCGCGATCAGGTCCATGTTGACTTCGAACCCGCCCGCCCGCGCCAGACCGTAGGCGTTGAGCGTGTCCTCGCTCGTATGCGCGCGACCGATGAGCCTGAGCGTCTCGTCGGAGAAGGTTTGGGGATTTACACTGATGCGGCGAATCGAGCGCTCGAAAAGCACTTGAAGCTTTGCCCGGTCGATGGTATCGGGGCGCCCGCCCTCCACCGTCCATTCGCGCGCGCCGGGAAAAAGGCTCAGCGCCCGGTCGAGCGTCCGGGCCAATTGATCGCTCGTCAGCGCGGTCGGCGTGCCGCCGCCCATGTAGCAGGCACGCACCTTCATGCCCGCTTCCCTCATGAGCGCCGCCGCGCCCTCCATCTCGCGCCCAAGCGCCGCGAGGTATGGCTCGACCAGCTTCCCGTCCCCAATCTCGCCCGACAGGAACGAACAATATGCGCAGCGCGTCACACAAAACGGGATGCCGATGTACACGTCGTACTCGTCGTCCCCGCGCTCGATCAGGCCGCGTTGCATTTCAAGGATATCGCTTAAAAGTTTCGCGCGCGAAGGCTCTACGTAGAAGGTATCGCAAAGCCAGCGCTCGGCTTCCCGTTCGTCCATCCCCGCCGCGCGCGCTTCATAGAGAAGGCGCGTGGGGCGAATGCCGGTCAGCGAGCCCCAGGGCGGGGTTTCGCCGGTAATCTCCCGCATCAGCAGGAAAAGACTCGTTTTGACCGCGCGCTTGAACATGCGCTTTTCTTCAAGCCCCCCCACGACCGCCTCCGCCTCGCGGCGGACCTGATGTCCATCCATCGTCCACGTCTCGCGCCACGTACCGGGAAACGCTTCGTGGGTATGGGTGAGCGCGCGATCGCCCGCTTCCATTGAAATGGCGGCGTCCGGCCAGAACAGGCGAATGACTTCCGAGATATCGCCAAACAGCTCGGGCGCGTCGGTCACAAGGTAAATCAAATGCCCCAAGCCTCCTTGATCTGCCCCAGGTTTTCGCGCATGCCGTGCCCCGGATAAACGGTCAAATCGTCCGGCAGGTCAAGGAGCTTTTGAAGCGACTGACGCATCTCGCCCGCGTTGCCGCCGGGCAGGTCGAGCCGGCCGTAGCCTTGCGCGAAGAGCGTGTCGCCGGTAAAGAGACTGCGCGAGGATTCTTCCAAGAAACACAGCCCGCCGGGCGTATGGCCGGGCGTTTCGATCACGGTGAAGCCAAGCCCTGCCAATGTCACAGCGCCCGCATGGATCAGCCGGTCCGCGCGGCACGGTTCAAAGGCCAGCGTCGAGCCCGGCATCATGGCGCTGAGCTTGGGGTCAAGCAAGCAATCGCCGTCCCGCCAGCCGATCAAAACTTCCGCGCCGGTCGCCTTCCTGAGCCGCCCTGCGGCAAGCACGTGGTCGAAATGGCCGTGGGTCAGCAGGATTGCCGTCAAGCGCTTGCCCGCCTCCCCGATTTGCTTTAGAAGCCCCGGCAGGTCGTCGCCCGCGTCGATCATGAGCGCGTCAGGACGCGCTTCATCATAGAGCAGGTACGAGTTGGAGGCGTACACCCCGCACCGAACGCGGCGAATGGTCATCCTAGAACCCCTTTCGGCTGTCGAGCAGCAAGGTCACCGGGCCGTCGTTGACCAGGCTCACCTGCATATCCGCGCCAAAGCGCCCGGTCTCAACGGGCACGCCGCGCGCGATGATGGAGCGCGCCATGTCATGAAGCATGGGCTCGGCCACCTCGGGCCGCGCGGCGCGCGAAAAGGAGGGCCTGCGCCCGTGGCGCGCGTCGCCCAGCAATGTAAACTGCGATACCAACAAGATCGAGCCGCCCACATCGACGATGGATCGGTTCATCTTGCCCGCCTCGTCTTCAAAAATGCGAAGGCCTATGAGCTTGTCCTCGATGTACGCGCGGTCGTGATCGGTATCGCCTTCCTCCGATCCGGCCAGCACCAGGTAACCGCGGCCGATTGCGCCTACGGTCTTTCCGCAAACGGCTACGCTGGCTTGGGTCACGCGTTGAACCACAGCGCGCATGGATGGTCCTCCTCGGTGAAATATGGGCGGGGTGCAAAGCGCGCTACGCGCTCACCCGAAACACCTCAATGATGTCGCTTCGCTTGAGCAGCTGCTTGATGATCTTCTCAAGCTGCTGCGTGTTCTTGCAGCCAAGCGTCACGTTGATGATCGTGTTGCCGCCCTTGTCCACGCGCGCGGTCAATGCCATGATCGACATTTCCATCTTGGCGAACATCGCGGACACATCGGCGAGCAGCCCCACGCGGTCATAGGCCACAATCTGGATATCGGCGTTGTACGCGCCGGAATTGCCGTCCTCCCAACTGACCCGGATGAGCCGCTCGGGCTGGGACTCGAACTCCTTGCGGTTGACGCAGTCGGCCCGATGCACCGATACGCCGCGCCCACGGGTGACGTAGCCGATGATCTCATCGCCCGGAAGCGGCGTGCAGCACTTGGCGAAGCGCACAAGCATGCCCGGATCGCCCTCGACCACGATGCCGTGGGAGGAATGGGACTGCTTGCGCAGCGCCTCGTCGCGGGCCTGCTTGGCCTGCTCGGGCGTGGACAGCTTGACCTCGCTTTGCGCCGGGCCATCAAGCTTGTTGGCCTTCTTGTAGGTCTCGATCAGCCGGTTTAATATCTGCCCGGACGACAGCCCGCCAAAGCCGATCGTCACGTACAAATCGTCCAGCGAGGAGAGCGTGTAGCGCTTGTAGACCGGCTCCAGGTATTCGCTCTTGTTGAGCTGGGGCCACTGATAGCCCAGGCGCTTGGCCTCTTTTTCCAGGATGTCGCGGCCCTTTTGCAGGTTCTCGTCCTTGAACGCGTGCTTGAACCAGGCGCGGATCTTGCTCTTGGCTTCGCTCGTCTTGACCACCTTGAGCCAGTCGCGCGACGGGCCGTGGGAGGACGAGGAAGTCATGATCTCGATAAAATCGCCCGAGACCAGCTCCGTATCAAGCGGCACAATGCGGCCGTTGATTTTCGCGCCTATGCACTTGTGCCCGATCTCGGTGTGGATGCGGTAGGCAAAATCGAGCGGGGTCGCGCCGCGCGAAAGGGCGATGACGTCGCCGCGCGGGGTAAAGACAAACACCTCGTCGGAAAACAGGTCCACCTTGAGCGCGTCCATGAATTCGCCGGGGTCGCGCGTCTCGTTTTGCCAGTCGAGGATTTGCCTGAGCCAATAGAGCTTGCTGTCGAGCTGGTCGGCCTGCTTGCCTTCCTTGTAGCGCCAGTGCGCCGCGATGCCGAACTCGGCGGTGCGGTGCATGTCGCGCGTCCTGATCTGCACCTCAAAGGAAAGCCCGCCCATGCCGACGACCGTCGTATGCAGCGACTGGTACATATTGGGCTTGGGCATCGAAATATAATCCTTGAAGCGGTTGGGCACCTGCGTCCACAGCGTGTGCACCACGCCCAGCGCCGCATAGCAATCGGGGATGGTATCGACGATGATGCGCACCGCGATCAGGTCAAAAATCTGATCGAAGCTCTTGTTCTGCTGGTGCATCTTGCGGTAGATGGAGTAAAAATGCTTGGGCCGGCCGTCGATCTCGGCGTCAATGTGCTGCTCCTTCAGTTTTTCCATGAGCACATCGACGACGTTTTCAATGCTCTTTTCGCGTTCCTCGCGCTTCATGCCGACCTTTTTGACCAGGTCGTAATAACCCTCGGGATCGATGTAGCGAAGCGCCAGGTCCTCGAGTTCCCACTTGATCGCCGACATGCCGAGCCGGTGCGCGAGCGGCGAGTAGACGTCAAGCGTCTCGCGCGCGATGGCAACCTGCCGCTCGGGCTTTTGGAATTTCAAGGTGCGCATGTTGTGCAGCCGGTCGGCGAGTTTGATGATGACCACGCGAATGTCCTTGGCCATGGCCAGGAACATCTTGCGCAGCGATTCAGCCTGCTGCTCCTCGCGGCTGGTCAGGTCGAGCCGTGAAAGTTTCGTCACGCCATCGACAAGCAGCGCCACCTCCGCGCCGAATTCGCGCTCGATCATCTCAAGATCGACCGTATCGCAGTCCTCGACGCAGTCGTGCAAGAGGCCCGCCGCGATGGTCGGGCCGTCCATCATGAGGTCGGCCAGGATGTCCGCCACGCGGTAGGGGTGCGTAAAGTAGGGCTTGCCCGACTTGCGCTTTTGGCCTTCATGGGCTTTATGGGCAAAGTTGTAGGCGCGCTCGACCAATCGCTCGTCGTCGCTCGGATGGTAGCGATTGAACTTTAAGAGCAAGGCGCTTAACTGCGGGTCCTGCTCCTCAAGATTGAGCGCCTCCTGTTCCTGCGTTTTCAGCGGATCAAACAGATCCTCGCTCACGCCCTTGCACCTCCCCATGTCCTAAGAGCCGATATCAGTGAAAAAACCTCGGAGCCCGCCGGATCGGCTTTGCGCGCCTCGCTAAGCGCGAGCGGCCTCTCCCATGAAACCTCGATCAAACGCATGTCGTGAAGCGCGTACAGAGCCGCGTGCGCCGCGATAGCGGACACGCCCGCGCCGTCAGCCAGTTCACGCGAAACCACCTCGGGCGATCGGGCCGCGTATGGGCGCCTTAGCAGTTCGCGCACCGCGATGTACACCTGGCGCAGTTCATCGACATCGGGCAACTGCGCAAGATACCCCGCGGGCGGTGAATCAAGCTCGTAGACGCCCTTTGTCAGCCCCGGCGCAAGCCAGTACGCTGGCGCGCCCAGCGCCACCACGCGCCGGTATCCTTGAGGCACTTCTCCCAGCGGCAAGACGGCAAGCGCGTTGAACGCGCGCCTGTCCCCCGGGAATTCGCCCTCGTATACGTCAAGGCGGCCATCAAGGCCCCGCGCCTCAAAATCGCCGAGCGCTTCCCGCGCCGATGATACGTCAGATGCCACAATCAGCGTGCCGCGCGGCGATTCCAAGAGCCAATCGGATACTTGCTTGAGTCCAACCGCCGGGGCGTCCGCGCGCGCGGGTATCTTATTATAGAACCTCTGTGTTAAAAACGCATGCAGCAAGCGCGCTTCCCCCGCTTCATCCGTCTTAAGCGCGTCCGTCAGCGCGCCCATGCCCATGCCCTTGACTTCAAGCTCAAGCGAGACGCGGTTCATGAAGGCGTTGACGCGCGGCACATAGAGGATGGGCCGCGCGGGTCCCGGAAGGCTTGCCGCGCGCGCGCCCGCGCCAAACCACACGCCGCGCAGGCGCGCATCGCCGCCGACCGCCATGAGCGACAAGTGCGCCCCGTCTCGGCCTATGGCGCGCGCTTCATCCACCTCAGCCATCGATAAAAACACCGGCGCGGGGTTCCCGAAACCGGTCGGCTGGAGCTTGTCAAGCAAGCGCGCAAGCTCAAGGGACAGATCCTCAAGCTCAAGTTTGAGATCGTACTCGGCATAGGGAATGAATGCGTCGGGATCGGTCGAATCCTCGATCACCCGAGCGAGTTCCCGGCCAAAGGCGAGAAGGTTCTTCCTTTCAATCGTCAGTCCTGCCGCCTGCTTGTGCCCGCCAAAGCGCACAAGGTACTCGCTCACCGCCTTGAGGCATTCGAAAATGTCTACGCCAGGAATGCTGCGGCAGGACCCGGTCAGCGTCTCGCCTTCGCCCGCGAGCAACACCGTGGGCAGCGTATATTGCTCGACCAGCCGCGACGCGGCCAGGCCGATCACACCGCTGTTCCACCCGTCGCCATGAAGCACGATCACGCGCGCCGCCGCCAAATCACAGCACCCAAGCTGCCGCGCCGCGTCCTTTAAAATCACCTGTTCGAGCGCGCGCCGGGCGGTGTTTTCATGGTCGAGTTCCACAGCCATGGGGCCCGCTTCTTCATATGTTTTTGCCTGAAGGAGGTGAAGCGAGCGCACCGCGCTGCCCACGCGCCCGCCCGCGTTGAGCCGGGGCGCGAGCTGAAAGGCAATCTTGCCCGCGCTGAGCGAGCCGCGCTCAATGGACGCCGCCTCCATGAGCGCCCCGATGCCCGGGCGCGGCTGGCCGTTCATCGCCAAGAGCCCCAGCGCCACAATGGCGCGGTTTTCACCCGTCAAGGGCACGACATCGGCCACCGTCGCAAGAGCTGCCAGGTCGATATAGGGCATGGCGAGCGCCTCATCCAACGCCAGCGCCAGCTTGAACGCCACGCCCGCGCCGCACAGCGCGCCGTTTGGATAATCGCCGAGCAGCGGATTGACCACCAGGCAGGGCGGCAGGTCGTCCCCGGGACGGTGGTGGTCCGTCACGACCACGTCAAGCCCCTTTGCCTGAGCGTAGGCAACCAGCTCGACGGCGCTCACGCCGCAGTCTACCGTGACCAGCAACCCCGCGCGCTGCGCCACATCGTCGATGCCCGCTTCGTTCAGTCCGTAGCCTTCGTTGTGGCGCGAGGGGATGTAGCAAAAGACATCCACCCCCATCCCCTCCAGCACGCCCGAGAGGATGGCCGCCGCCGAAACGCCGTCCACATCATAGTCGCCCCAGACGCAAACCGTCTCGCCCGCGTCCCGCGCGCGCAGAATGCGCCCGGCGGCGCGCCCCATATCATGAAGCGCCATGGGATCAATCAGGTGTGAAACCGACGGCGCGAGAAACCTCGACGCATCTTCGGGGCTATTGACCCCACGCGCGTCAAGCAGCCGCCACAGCGCTTGAGGCATGTCCGCCGGGCAATCCCAAGCAGGCTCCCGGGACGCGCGGCACCGAATGTTCAGCATCTCTTACGCCTCCGTAAATATAGAGAAAGAATAGGAACCGGACAAGCGCCCAATTCCTATTCCCAAAGCCCTTTATTACGCCTTCTTCGCGCCTTTCTCCAGCTTCTTCTGGGCCGCCTTTTCCTGCCACATGGCCCAGATTTGACCGCTGAGCATCACCGATGAGTACGTGCCCGCGAGCATGCCGACCAGCATCGGGAAGGTAAATTCGCGAATCTCGCCCGCCAGCACGAACACCGGAACCAGCGTAAGGAGCGTGGTGACCGTGGTGTTCAGGGTCCGCGAAATGGTGGTTCCTACCGCGTATTCGACCAACGCCAGTCGGCTCTTGCCGGCAAACGCGCCCTCTTTGTTGAGCTCGCGGATGCGGTCAAAGATGACGATGGTGTTGTTGATCGAGTAGCCCACGATGGTGAGCAGCGCCGCGATGAAGGACGAATTGATCTGGAAGAAACCGCGGAAGAACGCCATGAACGCGATCATGATCAGCACATCGTGGACAAGCGCGATGACCGCCGCAAGGCCGGACATAAAGTCAAAGCGGATGATGATGTAGAGGAGGATCGCGGCAAATGCGATCAGGAGCGACAGGATGGCGTTTGTGAGCAGGTCCTGCCCGGCCACCGCGCCGATGAACTCGGTCTCGATGAAGGTCATCTGGGGGTAGCTCGCCTTGAGGTTTTCCTCAAGCTTGGTTGATACCTGGGCGCTGTCACCGGTCAGGGGCAGGCGCACCTGCAGCTCGGTTTGGCTCGCGTCCTCGCCGGACTTGGCAATCTGGTAGCCGCTCTGGCCGAGTGTATCAAGCGCGGAAGCAACATCGCCGACCTCAAAGCTCTCGCCCATCTCGTAGCGAAGGAGCGACCCGCCGGTGAACTCAATGCCGGGATTGAGGCCCAGGCCAAGTACGGAAAGCACCAGCGCCAGCGCCATAACCCCCACGGAAACAAGCGCGAACACCTTGGTGCGCCCGGTAAAGAATTTCTTTTCCGGGTCATTCTTTTTAAGCTTCAAGGGGCGGGTATAGAGCGCAAGGTTCTTCCCGTTTCCGAGGTTCACCACATTGGTCAGGAGGAACCGCGTGACGAACACCGCCGTAACCATGCTGGCCACGACGCCGATGAACAGCGTGATCGCGAAGCCACGGATCGGTCCGGTGCCAAAGTACATGAGCACCAGCGCCACAATGATGGTGGTGACGTTTGAGTCGATGACGGCCGAGAGCGCGTTTTTAAACCCGCGCTTGACCGCGCGGCGAAGGTCCGCGCCGCCCGCCAGTTCTTCGCGGAAGCGCTCGAAGATGATGACGTTTGCGTCCACCGCCATGCCGATGCCGAGCAAAATACCCGCTATGCCCGGAAGCGTCAGCTGAATGCCCGGCACAATCGCCAGGGCGTACATCACGATCAGGATGTAGATGACGAGCGCGAGGTCCGCCATGAGGCCCGGCAACCGGTACACGGCCGCCATGAATACGAGCACCAGGATCAGGCCGATGACGCCTGCGGTAATGCAGTTGGCGAGCGCGTTTACGCCAAGCGTCGCCGAGACGGTTCTCAGTTCGTCCTGCTCGATCTCAAGGGGCAGCGCGCCCGACATGATGAGCATGGCAAGCTCCTGCGCTTCGGCCACGTCGTGCATGCCGTTGATGTAGCCCTGCCCGTCGGGGATCGCGCTTTCGACAACCGGCGCGGAAATCGTTTCATCGTCCAGCGTAATCGCGATGACCGATCCGATGTTCTTCGCGGTCGCGTCGGCAAACGCCGCGCGGCCCGAATCGTTGAGCTCGAAATGGACCACCGCTTCGCCGTTGTCCAGCAGGCCCGCGTAGGCCTTCTTGATGTCCTTGCCTTCGATAACCACGCTCTTGTCGGGAGCGACAAATTCGAGGTGCGCGGGTTTTCCGATGATCTGAAGGATCTCACCGGGATCGCTCACGGCGGGGATCTCCACGCGGATGCGGTTTGAACCCTGGCGCGTAACGGTGGCTTCGTTGAATCCCTGGGCGCTCAGGCGGTTGCGCAGCACCGCAATGGTGCCGTTCACAAGCGTCTCATAGTCCTCCTGGCCTTCGTTCGGGGCAATGTATACCGCGTATACGCCCCCGCGCAGGTCAAGCCCCAGGCTGATCTCGTCCGCCACCTTGGAAATGGTGTAGCTCCCCAGGTTCAGGCCGTTCAGCGCCAGAATTGAGACCAGCACTGTCAGTATGGCGACGACCGCCAGTTTAATCCCGCTTTTCGATTTCATCGGTTTCCGTCCTCTCAAAACCTCGCGTATATTAATCGCTTTTGCCAAATGATTATACAATCTGAACATCTGCCCGTCAACACGAACGGGTTAAATTATGCTGTTTTTCCGAACGCCCACGGGACGCAAAATGCGCGATGGCCGTCCCGATCAACAGCAGCGACGCCAGGAGCAGCGCGGTTTCAAGCGCGCCAAGCGGCCAGGACAGGGAGGCGGAGGGAAGGCGCAGTTGTACATAGGTAAAAAGAGTCATGAGCGCGGCGTGCAGGAGCTTGCCGAGGGCCAGCCGCCACCACGGCGCCTCCGGGAGCTGATTCAGGTTCTGCGTCAGGATTGACAACCCGCCCAGCCCGCAAACCGCGGCAATGGCCAGAAGGCGCGTCTCAAAATCCGCCAAAGCGCCCGCGAGTTGCGCGCCCCCCCCGGTCACTTCGAGCAGCGGCAGCAGGAAGGCGTCGGCGGCGGGGATGACGCACGACACAAGGCGCGCAAGCACCGCAAACCCCACCATGTATCCGCACACGGTCAGGACGCCCCTGACCGCCTGAAAGACCGGACCCTCCCGCGAAACGCCTTGCTCAACCGCCGCCGCGACCGGCCGATCATCGCCCGCCCACGCCCGCCGCATCAGGAGCGCGCCCGCGATGAGCGAAAGCAATTGGGCCTTGGCGAGGATGTATCCGGCGCTTGGTGACCCCAGCATCCCAGCGCCGACAGATCCCACGAGAAAACCGGGGCTGAGCGCGCTCACGACAACCGCCGCGCGGCTCAGTTCGCCGCGCGTCATGCCGCCCTTCGCGCGCTTAAGCGCCGTCGCGCCCGCCGGACTGCCCGCCATCCAGGAAACCATGATCGCGCCCGCAGCCCGGCCGGGACAACCGAAAAGGCGCCCCGTCACGCCCGAAAACAGCTTCTCATACGCCGACAGCGCTTCCGGCGTTGACAGCGCGGGCAATATCAGGAAGAAGACAAACAGGGCGGGCGCGAACGACGACGCCCATATCTGCATGGCTTGCCGCGCCGCCTGCGCCGCTTCCTCGGGGTAAACCATCAGCATCACCATGCCCATCAGTGCCGCCGCCAGTTTTGCGCGCGAACGCAGGTTTTTCACCTCGGCCACCTCCCTCTCGGGGCCAACCTATGTCTTAAGTCGCATGAAAATACCGGAATTGACAACCAGAAATGCTTGCAATCTGAACAATGAAACTTTATAATGCATACCACAGTAGATGGTGCGCGAGGAGACAAATGATTGTTGAAATCACAAAGTCTGAGCGCGCGTTGCGCTTGACCGACGCGGGGCGTGTGCTGTTTGCCTGCCCGATCGGCCTTGGCAAATGTCCTGAAGGCACAAAGCTTGGCGAAGGTGACTGCAAGACCCCCGAAGGCGAGTACCGCGTGGTTACGCGCAACAGGGCAAGCAAGTATCACCGATCGCTGGGGCTTGACTATCCGGGCCGCGCGGACGCCGACCGGGGGCTAAGACGGGGCGCAATCGATCAGGCGGCGCATGAGCGCATCATGGCGGCGCACGATTTGGGCCTTCGTCCGCCATGGGATACGGCGCTTGGCGGCTACGTCATGCTGCACGGCGGCGGCGCCGGCGACTGGACAGCGGGCTGCGTGGCGCTTGACGACCGCGACATGGACTTCTTGTTTGAGAAATGTGAAATGGGAACGCGGGTGATCATCCGCGCTTGAAATGGAGATATGGATAACAACATGAGAATCGTCAAACGATTGCTGACCCTCGTGACCGTCCTCATGATTTGCCCCGCGCTGGCGCTCGCGGCTTCAGACGATGTCCAAACCGCAAGCACCGCCCATGAGCAGACGCCCGCGCCCGTCGCGACCGCCCTTCCCACGCACGCTCCGGCGCTGCCGGAAGAACCTGCGGAAGGCAGCGCGGACGAGGAAAGCGATGCCCGGAGCGATCGGGAAACCGAAGACCTGGATGCCCCCGCGGGCGATGCGGATGCCTCCGATAAACCTGCCGTTCGCGCCAAAAAAATTTCGGTATCGCTGTCAAGCGATGTGCTCTTTCCGGGCGGAAGCCTCACGGCTACCAGCAAAATAGCGCCCAGGGAAGCCCTCCAGGCGGTCGAGTGGTCGAGCTCGCTTTCACAGGTCGAAGTGGATGCTTCGGGGTTGGTGCGGGCGAAATCAGGCATGTCCTTGCCGGACGAGGGCCTGTACGTGGACATCTGGGCGCGCGCCACCGACGGGAGCCTGGTCATGAATTGCGCGACGGTCAGGCTCATGCCAACAGCCTCGCAACTGCTTTTCTTTGAAGAAGAATTGACGCTTGAAGCATCAAGGGAGACCCAAAGCCAGCGCGTCACCATGGAACTCGCCCCTGCGGCGCTCTACGGCCTCACGCGCGTGGAGTGGACGAGCTCGAATCCGTCCGTCGCCCAGGTATACGGATCGGGCATGAACGGTGAAGTGGGCGTCGTGAGCTGGGCGGATGTGACCGGAAGCGCGGTGATTACGGCGCGCGCCGCCGACGGATCAGGCGTCAGCGATTTCATGACCGTGACCGTTCGCGATGTGCCTTGATCAGTTTTCCTTTTTTTCTTTACATTAATTCTTGTGCCGAGGTTTTCTTGTGAAACTTGCCCATTTTTCCGCCCCCGCATGGGCTTAAATTTCCAATTCGTCAAATTCATTAAAGAACGTGCGGAAAAAACTCGCTTTTTTCCGAAAATGAGCGCCGCGCGGCGCACTTGAGCGCTTGCGCGGGCTTGTTCTTTTGTGCTAAACTAATACGCGATGCGGTAACCCTGCATATACTAAAGTTACGGCATTGTTTTTTTTCTTGCGAGGAGGCAGACAGGAAATTATGCAGGAATTCAAAATAGAAAAGAACGGGACCGGCAAGGTCCTTTCAACCGAGCAGATCATCGACAGCATCAAGGGGAAGCTCGAACGTTATTTTGGGTGCGAGATCGCGGACGCCACGCGCGAACAGCTCTATCAGGCGGTCGCGTCAACCGTGCGCGACGAAGTCATGGCGCGGCGCACATCTTCCCGCGGCGTGCGCAAGCAATCGGGCACCAAGAAGCTTTATTACCTCTCGGCGGAATTCCTCGTCGGGCGCGCGCTTCACAACAACATGATCGCGCTGGTCAACGAGCGCAATTATATCCGCGCCTTTGAGGAGCTGGGCATCGATAAGAGCCTCATCTTTGAGGAAGAGCCGGAACCGGGCCTGGGCAACGGCGGACTCGGCCGCCTCGCGGCCTGCTTCCTTGATTCGCTCTCCTCGCTCAAGCTTCCCGCCATGGGCTGCACCATCCGCTACGAATACGGCCTGTTCCGCCAAAAGCTGGTGGACGGTTATCAGATTGAGCTGCCCGACAATTGGCTGGCAAACGGCAACCAGTGGGAAGTGTGCCGCGCCGACCAGACGGTCGAAGTGCATTTTGGCGGAAACATCGAAACCAGCGAGCAGGACGGGAACATCAAGTACCGAACCGCCCAATACTCAACCGTCCTGGCCGTTCCCTACGACATGCCGGTACTGGGCTATGACTCGAACATGGTCAACATGCTGCGCATGTGGTCGGCCAAAAGCCCCACGCAGTTCGACATGTCTTCGTTCAATCGCGGTCAGTACGCGCAGGCGATGGAAGAGAAGACGCTGGCCGAGGTCATCTCAAAGGTGCTCTATCCGGAGGACAACCACAACGAAGGGAAGGAACTGCGCCTCAAGCAGCAGTACTTCTTCTCCTCCGCAACCGTGCAATATGCCGTCAGGGACTTTCTCAAGGTACATGGCCCCAATTGGGCAATCTTCCCCGAGAAGGTGGCGCTGCACGTCAACGACACCCATCCCGGCATGGCGATCCCCGAGCTTATGCGGATTCTGATCGATGAGCATGACCTTGGCTGGGAGACGGCCGAAGACATCACGCGCCGTTCGTTCGCCTATACCAACCATACGGTTTTGCAGGAAGCCATGGAGCGCTGGCCGGTCGATATGGTCAAGCGCCTGCTTCCGCGCATCTACATGATTTTAGAGGAGATGAACCGCCGCCTCTGCGACACGCTGTGGTCGGTCTACACCGGCCAGTGGGAGCGCATCGGTCGCATGGCGATCATCGGCTACGGCTATATTCACATGGCGAACCTGTGCGTATCGATGTCCCATACGGTCAATGGCGTCAGTCAGATCCACGCCGACATCCTGCGCCGAACGACCTTCCACGATTACTACCTGATCGACCCGCCGCGCTTCCTCGGCATCACCAACGGCATCACGCACCGCCGCTGGCTCATGCAGGCCAACCCCGGCCTTACGCGCCTGATGGATGAAGCGATCGGCGAGGGCTGGAAGAAGGAACCTGAGCGCATGGTGGACCTTTTGCCCTATGCGTCGGATGCCGCCTTCCTTGATCAGTTTGACAAAGTCAAGCGCGAGAACAAACTGCGCCTGGCCGAGTTTTTAAAGCGCACGCAGTCAATCGCGGTCGATCCTACGTCAATCTTCGACGCGCAGGCCAAGCGCCTCCACGAGTACAAGCGCCAACTCATGAACGCGCTTCAAATTCTGATGCTCTACAATCGCATCGTCGAGGATCAGAAGTTTGCCATGCCGCCGCGCACGTTCATCTTCGGCGCGAAGGCCGCGCCGGGGTTCTACCGCGCCAAGCTCATCATCCGCCTGATCAACGCCATCGGCGAGCTGGTCGCCAAGCATCCGCGCGCGAGCAAAATGATTCAGGTGGTGTTCCTTGAGAATTACTGCGCCTCAACTGCGGAAGTCCTGATGCCCGCGACCGAAGTCAGCGAGCAGCTTTCGACCGCCGGCAAGGAAGCCAGCGGCACCGGCAACATGAAGTTCATGATGAACGGCGCGGTGACGATCGGCACGATGGACGGCGCGAACGTTGAGATCTTTCAATCGGTGGGCAAGGACAACATCTACATCTTCGGTCTGTCCGCAGAGCAGGTGGAAAAAGGCTACTCGACCTACTGCGCGCACGACTGCTACGAGACCAACGCGGCCATTCGCCGCGCCATGGAGCAGTTGATCGACGGCACGCTCTCGCCCGAGAATCCGCGCATGTTCCAGGAACTTTATCACGCGCTGCTCTTTGGCGATAACGGCGGCATGGCCGACCCGTACTTTGTGCTCAAGGACCTTCCGGACTACATCCAGACCCAGATGCGCGTCGCCAAGGACTACAAGAACCGCAAAAAGTGGCTCAAGATGGCGGTGACCAACGTCGCGTGCTCGGGCGTGTTTTCCTCCGACCGCACGATCGCCGAGTACAACGACAAAATCTGGCATTTGGCGCCGCTGAACTTGTAATATGTTGCTGTATCACGATTCACGGGACAAAAAGTATCGCACGCCCCCCGGAGCGGGGGCGTGCCTTTCGCGCATTACGCTGCGCGTCAAGGCGGACAAATCCGACCGGGTATTCCTGCGCCTTTGGTGGGACGGACGCGAGCAGTTGATTGAGATGTACCGGATCAACGGATTGCTTGAAACCGTCATCACGCTGCCCGGCGAGAGCGGCAACCTTTGGTACTACTTCATCGCCGAGGGGCCTTCCGGGCGCGTGTATTACGGCAACGCCGCCGACGGGCAGGGCGGCGTGGGCGCGCTCCATCAGACCGAGCCGCCCAGCTACCAGATCACCGTCTACGACAGGGACTACGAGACGCCCGAATGGATGCGCGACGCCATTCTCTACCAGATCATGGTGGACCGTTTTCACGCTTCGCGCCCGGTTGGGAGCCTGAAAGCGCCCTACCTCGGAACCTTGCACGACAACTGGAACGAGCCGCCCTCGCTTCGCAGCGCCACGGGCAAGGACGCGGACAACGAGGCCAACGACTTTTTCGGCGGCGACCTTGAAGGTGTTCGGACAAAACTTCCTTATCTTGAGGAACTGGGCGTATCGGCCCTCTACTTCAACCCCATCTTCCGCGCGCGCTCAAACCACAAGTACGACACGGGCGATTACCACGAAATCGACCCATCGTTTGGCGATGAGGCGGTTTTTAAAAAATTGGCGGAAGATGCCCGCGCGCGCGGCATGCACCTGATGCTGGACGGCGTGTTCTCCCACACCGGCGCGGACAGCCGTTACTTCAACATCCGCGGTTCCTATGACTCTGTGGGTGCGTACCAATCACTTAAGTCACCCTATGCCAAGTGGTACATGTTCGACAAGTGGCCGGACAGGTACGCGGCCTGGTGGGGCTTTCCCACGCTTCCCAACGTCAATGAGATGGAGGAAAGCTACCTCGATTTCATCATCCGGGGCGAAGGCGCCGTGTGCGCGCACTGGATTTTGGCCGGCGCGTCGGGCTGGCGGCTGGATGTGGCCGACGAATTGCCGATGGGTTTTCTCAGGATGCTCCGCGCGCGCGTCAAGCGCGAAGACCCCGACGCGTGCGTGCTCGGCGAAGTGTGGGAGGACGCGTCCAACAAACTGACCTATGGAGAGGCGCGCAACTACTGCGCGGGCGATACGCTCGACAGCGTGATGAATTACCCGCTGCGCGATGCCCTGATCGGCTTTATGCTGGGCGGGACCGACGCGGGCGCGTTCGTACGCGCCATGGATCACCTCGAGGAGAACTACGCGCCGCCGTTTTTCTACTCGCTCATGAACATGCTGGGCAGCCACGACAAGCCGCGCATCATCGACGTGCTGTCGGGGGCAAAAGACCTTGAACCGCCGCGCGATAAGCGCCATGCCCGGCCCCTTACAAGCACCCAGTACCGCCTCGGGCGGGAACGCTTTATCGCCGCGTGGCGGATGATCGCCGCGCTTCCGGGCATGCCCTGCCTGTACTACGCGGACGAGGCGGGCCAAACCGGCATGGCTGATCCGTTCTGCCGGGCCACCTACCCTTGGGGGCGCGAGGACAAAGCGCTGCTTAGCGAAATCAAGTCCATCAACCGCATGCGCAACCAAACGATGGCGCTGCGCACCGGTGAGCTCAAGCTTTACGCGCCCTCAAGCGATGTGATCATCGCCGCGAGGCGGATCGTGCGCGGGAAGGACGTGTTCGGCCGCACGGGTGAAAACGCCTTGATCCTGTGTGCGCTGAACCGCGCGGATACGCCGCGCGTAGTGACGCTCAAGCGCGATACCTGGTTGAAGGAATCGGTTACCGTAGAGATTCCCGCGCGCGCATCGGTATTGATTGACACGGGCGCGCAAGGCTGACGGGATATTCGGCGTTCGCAAAACGGGGCTGTCGCGTCGGCATTTTGCCGGCACGGCAGCCCCATGCATCTGCCCAAACGACGGATTACGCCGCTTCCTCCTCCGCCGCCGCTTCCTCCGCCGACTCTGCCTGGAAGGGCTTGAGCCATGCGTCGAACAGATCCTTGTTTTCCTCAATGGCCGCCCCGCCGCCAAAGGTCGATATGACGCCGCGCTCGCAGAGCCTGTCAAAAACCTCGGACAGCGCCGCTATGTCCTCGGCTTTGAGCGACTTGATCTGGCGCATATACTCAAGCTTGTCTTCGCTCGTCTTGCCCTCAAGGTATTCACTGAGCGCCGCGCTCGCGCCGATCAATTGGCCTTGCGGCATGGCGAAGCCCGAATAGCTGCTGAGGATGAATGGATCAACTTCCTCCTGCGCAAGCGAAAGCGAACGCAGGAAATCGCCAATGCCCTGATAGACATCGTAGGTCGCGGATACGTTCGGATCGCGGTAGGTGATCAGCATGATTTCATCTTCGTCAACCGAAAGCGTAGGCGTATATACCCCCATCTTATGGCGCAGGACCGGAATCAGGTACATGTCGCTCGCCATGCTCGCAAGGGGCCGATACCGCCCGTCAGGCTCTACGCCCAGGCGCTCAAGCGACGCGGCCAAGGCGTTGAATTGCACCTTGGAATCCACCTGGATGGCTTCGCGCTCGGCGGGCAGGGGGATATCTGAATAGTCTGCTACCGCAGGTTCAACGGCGGGAAAAACCGCAAAATACGAATCCAACACCGCACGGCTTGCCTTGATGCCTTCCTCATTGCCCACGAACATGCCCACCGCGCCCTGGCGGTTTTGCAGTTGCGCCTGAATCTTCTCAAGCTTCCCCGTCACCACCTCGGGGTCAGTTTCAAGCGCCTTCTCCACATCGAAGAGGAACCGATGGTAGTCAATGCCGCTCGCGCGCAGCCAGTAAGCCATCGTGGGATCGTCCACCGCAATCAGGCGTTGCTGTTGGTACGCCATGGGGTTCATGTTGATCGACTGCCGCATGCCGGTACGCGCACGTTTCACAAAGCTCAGGATTTCGCGCACGTTTGTCATGTCGCTTTCAAACAACACTTCGCTCGCGAGCTGAACGTCCGCCTCGTACCCGTCCATCAGGCTCGCCCACGCGGCCGTCAACAGGTATTGGGGTTCTTTTCCGTCCGCGTCTATGACGCTGGGGCTGACGCCAAACCCGTTCAGCCGCTGCCCGATCTTCTGCGTTACCTGCTCGCGCGTGAGGTGCTTTGTCGGCAGCGTACCGATCAGGTCAGCGTAGAGCGCGAAATAGGGGATGTCGTCCGTCTTGACGAAGGCGCTCGGAAAACCCAGCGTGGTCAGGCCGATCTCGCCTACTTCACACGCGGCGCTAAGGCGTCTGACGCCGTCCACCGTTTCGTCCGTGATGGCGTAGGTCCGGACTTCCTCGGGCAAGCCATCGACCGTCACCGCCTGCAGGTTTTTCACCATCTCGGCGGGCGGCTCTTCCGCGCTCCACTCGGCCATGGCGCGCGTCTCTTCCACCAACGCTTGGATCTCTTGCGCAGTCAGGCTTTCCTTGTATTCAGCCAGACTTCCGGCCAACTCGGCAGCCTCCGCCTCCGCTCCACCCGGCGCGGGCGACGTAACCACCAGCGCGCGGCGCTCATTCCCGCTCAGGGAATCTTTCACCAACTCCGCGAGGTCCCCCGCCGCCGCGCGCGCCTCCATGCCCTTTATGGCGCTGGCGTAGTCGTTGAAATAGGTGAGCTTGCCGTCAAGAGACCACCGGCTCCCGAGCGACGCGGACATATTGACGCCCAGCGATTGCGTCTCAGGCAGCATCAAAAGCGAAAAGCGCGCATTCGCGATGACCGTCTTGCTGATTTCTTCGTCAAAGCCCTCGCGGCTCACCCGCCGAAGCTCTTCGTCAACCAGCTTTTGAAACACCTCGGCGTCTTCAGGGTTCGCACCCTCGAGCACAAAATGAACCAGCGGCGTGGACAGGTGCGCCGCGATGGCCGCGCGCGCATTGCGTCCCGGCAGTTCCTCGCGCACGCGCTTCATAAGCGGCGAGGATTCGTGGGTCAGCATGCCGGTCAAGACGCCAAACGCGATCAGGTCGCCGTCCTCCATCCCGTCCACGGCAAACCCGTATTCAATCACGGAGCCATTTTCCGTGGGCGTCGTGAGTTCGACCGGGAATTCAAAACCGGCCGAAACCGGCTGATCCACCGCGGGCACGATGCCCCTTTCAACTTCCACCGTTTTCTTCTCGCATTTGCTCAGGTAGTCCTCGTCAAGCGCCTTGAGGAACCGCTCAATCTCAAGATCGCCATAGAGAAAGATCATGGCGTTTGCCGGGTGGTAATACGCTTCATGAAATGCCTCAAGCCGCTCGTTGGTCAAGCGCGCAATCGCGTCCGGCCGACCGCCCGGCTCATTGCCCATGATGGAGCCGGGATAGAGCGTCTTGACCAGGTTGGTAAACGCCGCGCGGCTCAGCGTCAGCGCGCCCTTCATTTCGCTGTACACCGTACCGTTGAGCGTGATGGGCGCATCCTTGTCCTGAAGCTCATAGCGCCACGCCTCGCGCTTGACCAGGCGCGGCTCGGTCAGCAGCATCGGGTAAAACAGGCCGTCCATGTACACGTCCATCAGCTTGAGAAGCTGGTCCTCGGACAGCGACGCCACGGGGTACATGGTATAGGTTTGGCCCGTCATCGCGTTGACAAAGGTGTTGTAGGTCTGGTTCATCAGCGAAAACACCAGGTTCTGCGCCGGGTATTTTTTGCTGCCGGAGATCACTGCGTGCTCAAACACGTGCGGCGCGCCCGTGTCGTCGAGCGCGGGCGTTTTAAAGACGATGTTGAACGCGCGGTCAATGTCGCCGTTTTGGATGTAGAACAACTGCGCACCCGACCGCACATGCTCGTACAGGTATGTCGTCGCACCCGCGAACTCTATTTCTCCAATTTCCTTGAGTGCAAAGCCATGAATCACGTCCCCCGCGCCATGCACAGCCGCCTGGGCGGTCCCCGCGCTCAGCGCCGGTGCGCAGAGGAGAATGCACATCAACCACGATACAATTTTCTTCACCGGTCAACCCTCCTTTGTTTACAGCTCATCATACCATACAAGTACACTGTTTGTTTTACATGTTTCCAAAATATAAGGCAATTCTAACCTTTTGCATGGCGCATAGCAGGCCGCGCGCACGGCCATCCTAATTTGTGCAGATTCAAGGAAAGGAGCATTGGCCCATGAAAAAAAAGAACGCGCGCAAACGCGCGCACAGCGCGCCCTACGATCAATCGCCCGTCGCTTCCGCGACCGAAATGACCGGCCTTGTGGCCGCGCCGCCCCAGAGCGATGCGGCGCGAGAAGAGATTGAGAAATTATACACAATCGAACCCGAGAATCAAACTTGATTTAACGGTAACAATATATCGATATGGTACTATGGGTCCGACACAAAATGTTGGGCTCATTTACTTTGCGGAGGTGCCATTCATCATGAGGAAACTGAAGGCTATTGCCCTGGCGCTCATTCTGGTACTGGGGACGCTGGCGGTCCTGGGCGCGCTGGCGCAGGCGATTCCGGACGGTGTTTACTATGGCGAAGCCATGGGCAACAACGACCTGGTCAAGGCTGCCGTCACGTTCAAGGACGGCAAGATCGTATCGATCGTGCCGGAGCACAAAGAAACCGCAGGACTTGGCGATGTCGCCATGGAAAAACTGGCGGGCCAGATCGTTGAGAATCAGTCGGTCGTGGTGGACACGGTCGCGGGCGCGACCATGTCCTCCTACGCGCTGATCAATGCCGCGGGCGAAGCGATCCGCGCGGCGGGCGGGAACCTTGACGACTTTATGGCGGCTCCCGCACAAAAGGAAGCCATCGCAGCCGAAAACATGGCGTCAGACGTCGTGGTGATCGGCGCGGGCGGCGCGGGCATGGTGGCGGCGCTTGAAGCGGTTGAGGATGGCGCTCAGTCGGTCATCATCGTTGAGAAAGCGGCGGTCACCGGCGGCAACACCGTGCGCTCGACGGGCGGCCTGAACGCGGCGGCGACCCCCGAGCAGCAGTCGAATGAATTTTCAGAGGGCGCGGGCGTGGACAAGACCATCGCTGCGGCCAAGGCCACGTACGGCGAAGCGCTTTCTGAGCTCATCAAGACGGTTGAGGATCAGTGGGCCGCCTATCAGACTGCGCCCGATGGGTACTTTGATACCCCCGAACTGTTCATGCTGGATACGCTCGTCGGCGGCAAGTACATCAACAACCCCGAACTGGTGAAAACGCTGACCGAACAATCGGCGGACGCGATCGCGTGGCTGCACACGGTCGGCGCGGACCTGACCAGCGTAGGTTCGTTCGGCGGCGCGAGCGTGAAGCGCATCCATCGACCGCTGAACGAGGAAGGCAAGGTGGTTTCGGTCGGCGGCTACCTGGTGCCGATCCTGACCAAGAACTTAGAGGAGAACGACAAGATCACCTTGCTCACGGACACCCGCGCGACCGAGATCATCATGAAGGACGGCGCGGCTTCGGGGGTCAAGTGCGAAGGCAAGGGCGGCGCGTTTGAAATTTCCGCCAAGGCGGTCATCATCGCGACCGGCGGTTTTGGCGCGAACGAAGAAATGTATACCCGGTACCAGCCCCAGCTCAAGGGGTACGTGACCACCAACAATCCCGGCGCGACGGGCGACGGCATCGCGATGGGCGAGGCGGTCGGCGCGGCGACGGTTGACATGGAGCAAATCCAGATTCACCCGACCGTCGAGCAGAATACCAGCGCCCTGATCACCGAGGGCCTGCGCGGAGACGGCGCGATCCTGGTCAACCAGGAAGGCGAGCGCTTCACCGACGAAGTCGGGACGCGCGACGTGGTCTCGGCGGCGGTCATCGCCCAGAGCGGCTCCTACGCATACCTGATCGTCGATCAGAAGATGGCCGATGCCTCCGGCGTCATCGCGGGATACATCAAGAGCGGCTTCACCACCCAGGGCGACACCTACGAGGCGCTGGCCGAGACCATCGGCGCCAACGCCGGTGCGTTCAAAGCCACCATGGAAGGCTGGAACGAGAAGGTCGCGGCGGGCAGTGATCCGGACTTTAACCGCACCTCCTTCGCTCAGGCGCTTGATGCCGCCCCCTTCTACGCGATCAAGATCGCCCCGGGCGTGCACCACACCATGGGCGGCCTCAAGATCGATGCCCAAGCTCAGGTCATCTCAACCGATGGCAACGTGATTCCCGGCCTATTCGCGGCCGGCGAAGTGACCGGCGGCGTGCACGGCGCGAACCGTCTGGGCGGCAACGCGGTCGCCGACATCGTGGTATTCGGTCGCATCGCGGGAAAAGGCGCGGCGAACTGCGCCAAGTAAATGCTGATGTAAAAAAATCGGGGCCACCGCAGTGCGGCGGCCCCCGTTTTATACCCCGTCGTCCTTTCCCAAGCCGCGCGCCGCCTTCTCACGGGGCTATGACGATTCCCTTCATCGCTTCGGCGTCGGGCGTCACGTAAAGCGTCCTTTGATGGGTGTAGATCACAAAGCCCGGCTTCGCGCCGGAGGGCTTTTTGACGTACTTGCGCAGCGTGTAATCGACCGGCACGAGCGATGACGCGCCGCCCTTTGAATGTTTCGCGGCCAGGAGCGCCGCCTCAACGAGCGTTTGATCGTCCACGACCGCGCCCACGATGACGACGTGCGAGCCCGGCATACCCTTGGCGTGCAGCCACGTCTCCCCCGGCTGCGCGTCCTGCGTCAGGCGGTCGTTTTGCAGGTTGTTGCGCCCGACCAAAATATGCGCGCCGGTCGAAGCCAAGTAATGAATGGGTTCGGACGGCGCCAGCTTCTTAAGCTGGCGGCGGTTGTGGGTCGCACGCACGAATCCAAGCCGTTCGAGCTCTTCTCGGATCTCGTTCAGGCCGGCTTCATCTTCGCACGCGTCCAGGTTGTACAACTGTCCCTCGAAATAGGAAAGCTCCTCTTCCGTCTTGACTCGCTGCGCGGCGGCCAGTTCCCGCGCCGAACGCGCCTTCTGGTAGAGCTTGAAGTAGCGCTGCGCGTTTTGGCCGGGCGAAAGCTTCTCGTCGAGCTCGACTTCCATCTCGCCGCACTCGGGGTCGTAATAATTGGTCACGAGTACCTTTTTTTGCCCCTTGCTTACCCTGGCCTGCGCGGCGGTCAGGAGCTCGCCCTTGATCCGGTACTCCTCCATGCGCGCACTCAACGACAGCGCCTCAAGTTGCAAGGCCAGCTTTTTTTCGCACCGTTCGATGTTGTTCTTGAGCACGCGGCGCAGTGAAGCCGATTTTTGCCTGATCCGGTCGGTCAAGTCCTTCTCGCGGTAAAACGCGTCCATGGCGCTTGATAAATCGGCCATTTCGCGGGATTCGAATCCTTCATATATGGCGTATGCAAACGCGGTCACGTCGTACGGCACGCCCTCGGAATCGAGCACCAGGCGCGCGGCAGGTTCCGGCGGGTCGCTCAAAAAACCGGCGACGCGCGCGGCAACGCGGGATAGGTCCGTTTCTTCCAGAATCGCGCCTTCCGCGCCCGCCGCGCGCCGCGCGAGTTCCTCTGCGCTCTGCCGCGAAAGGCCCGTCACACACTCGCCCAGCGCCTTGTGAAGCGTTCCCGCCCCCTTGCGCGCAAGCGCGCGTTCAAGCTGCGCCGCGTCCAGCGCGTCATAGCGCAGCTTGCCCTGCTCGGGCGGCCTTTCATATTGAAGTCCCGGCAGCACCTCGCGCATGCGGCTGATGTCCTCCGTAACGTGGCGCGCGCAGTCGATGATGCGCTTATCCGGCGCAACCAATATAAGATTTGAGTGCTTGCCCATGAACTCGCACACGAGCGTCAGCACGCGCGGATCGCCGAGCTCGGAAAAATTCTCAACATCGATCTCAAGTATCCGGTCCCCGAGCGCCTGCCTGATGGCCGCGACGCGCCCGCCCACCAGGTGCTTCCTGAGCAGCATGCAAAACATAGGCGGTTCCATGGGGTTGTTCTTCTTGACAGTTGTCAAATGCGCGCGCGCGATGCCCGCGTTGGCGCTGAGCAGCAGCGACATCGCCTGAGCGCGGTTGCGTACCGTCAAGATCAATTCGTCGCGCTCGGGCTGCATAACCTTATCCACGCGCCCGCCTGCAAGCGCGCCGTTCAGTTCGCGCGCCACGTAGCCAAGCGTCAGTCCGTCCATCGGCATAAAGATATCCTCCATGAGAAAGTCTATGGCGACACCGCGCCGCGTGTGGATGTGATGATGGGATGATTTTTCGTCCAGGTGGTCCTGCAAAAACCGCAGGACTGGCAGCGTCAATTCAAGTGTTTTTGCAGGGCCGCATGGGCGGAAAAGCAGCCCGTCAGCGCGTTCGCACGCTGTGCGGTGTCGCCCTATGTTATTATATCGAAAACCGCCGCTTTACGCAATCTAGGCGCGCTGTTCTGTGGTAAAATACAAGCGAAGAAATCCTCCGGGGCTCACCTTTCGTGCCAGGCCCGTGTTCTGTCTGTCCCTCTCATGGAATAGATTGAAACGCGAGACTAAAAGGCAGGGAGGGTTTGGAATGAAGTTTAGCACAAGCCAGCGCACGCTTTACCTGCTCAGTGCGGTGTTGCTGGCGCTGACACTGGTCATTGTCGTAGCGTGGGGCTTGTGGCGCGCGCCTGACGCTTCGACGGACGGATCGGCGGGCGCGCCCGCTACGCAGCAACAGGCCACGCCTGAGCCCGTTCAGGACTTAGAGATGACCGACACCGGTTTAAGCGACACGGCGGCGGCGGAAGGCACCGTAAAAACGGTGGTCTACTATCAGGACAACTACGGCTACCTGGTGCCTGTGACGCGCTCAATCCCGAATGAAGCGGGCATCGCCAAGGCAACGCTGTCCATGATGGTCAAGTCCAACTACAACGACATGGAAGCCGCGCGGCTGGGCTTGAGGACAGTGCTGCCGGAAGGCACGACGGTGGATCTTGACGTAAGCAAGGAAGGCACCGCGCGCATCGACCTGGGCGAGACGGTGCTTAAGATGGCGGATGCGCAGGCCGAAGCCAACATGGTCGAAGCGGTGGTGCAAACGCTGACCGAGTTCCCCACGGTCAACAAGGTGGAATTCCTGATCGGCGGCAAGAAGCGCGACAAGCTGACCTTTGGAACGCCGGTCGCGGGCACGTTTGAGCGCGGGTCGATCAACCTTGAATCGAGCGGTGAGAGCGTGGTCGAACCCACCAGCATGCAGACGGTCGAGCTGTACTTCCCCGGCGATTCATCCTCATCGCTCCTGGTGCCGGTTACGCGCATGGTCTATGGATCAAGCGACATCAACACGGCGGTATTGGAACTTGCCAAGGGCCCGAGCGGCCAAAGCCCGCTTGACAACACGCTGCCTTCCGGCTGCGGGCTGATCGGGGTAACGGTAAAAGATGGCGTGGCGACGCTCAACTTTACCAAGGAATTCATGAACATCGCCGAGAACAGCGACGGCGGCCGCGTGGCGTTGCGCGCGCTGGTGCTCACCTGCACCAAGTTTGACGGCATCAAACACGTAAACGTTGAGGTTGAAGGCCAGCCCTACGATCCCGGCCAGTCCACCCTCGCCGTTCCCACCTTTGTCAACGACGCGGCGAGCCTCACCCAGGAATACATTCGCACGCAAACAGCGGCGATCATCGACATCGAATAAGATTGGGAGTCAAAACGAATGCGAATTGATGAACGGCAAAACGACGAACTCAGACCCGTAGAAATCATCCGGGACTATACCGAAATGGCGGCGGGCAGCGCGCTCATCATCTCGGGCAAGACGCGCGTACTGTGTACGGCCTCGTATGAACAGGGCGTTCCACCCTTCCTGAAGGGCCAGGGCAAGGGCTGGGTGACGGCGGAATACGCCATGCTGCCCGGCGCGACGCCAACGAGAAAGGCCCGCGACGGCATAAAAAAGGACGGCCGGTCAGTCGAAATTTCGCGGCTGATCGGCCGCGCTGTGCGCGCGTGTTGCGATTTGACGCGCATGGGCGAGAACACGATCACGCTCGACTGCGACGTATTGCAGGCCGACGGCGGCACGCGCACCGCCGCGATCACCGGCGCGTTCGTCGCGCTGTGTTTGGCGGTTGACAAGCTTATCCGGCGCGGCGCGCTCAAGGACTCCCCCATCGTCAAGCGCTTGTCCGCCGTCAGTGTGGGGCTGGTAGACGATGAAGCGTTGCTCGACTTGTGTTACCCCGAAGACAGCCGCGCGCAGGTGGACATGAACGTCGTCATGACGCTTGACAAGCGGGGCGCAGTCGCCTTCGTCGAAGTGCAGGGCACGGGCGAAGGCCGCACCTTCAGCCGCGATGAACTTGGGACTTTGCTCGACCTGGCTGAAAAAGGCGGGCGCGCGCTGATGGCGGCGCAAGACAAAGCGCTCGGGGATGCGGCCCACGTGATCGGCAAAAAGCCGCGCCTCGTCATGGCGAGCGGGAATTTCGGCAAGCTCAAGGAACTGCGCTTGCTCCTCGGCGACCGGTTCGACGTAGTATCCATGAAAGAAATGGGCGCCCAAATCGATGTGGAAGAAACCGGCGAGACCTTTGAAGAAAACGCGCTGATCAAGGCGGAGGCGCTCCTGCGCCTGACGGGATGCGCCAGCGTGGCGGACGATTCTGGACTTGAGGTGGACGCGCTGGGCGGCCGCCCCGGCGTGTATTCGGCGCGCTACGCGGGCGTACACGGCGACGATGAAGCCAACAACCGCTTGTTGCTTAAAGAACTCGACGGCAAGCGCAACCGCGCCGCGCGCTACGTCTGCGCCATGGCGCTCGTCAGGCCCGGGCACAAGCCGCTGACCGCGCGCGGCACGTGTGAAGGTGAAATCCTGACAAGCGATCGCGGCGACGGCGGCTTTGGCTACGACCCGCTTTTCTATTCGGACGACCTTAAAGAAACTTTTGCCGAGGCCAGCCTCGAGGCCAAGAACCGGATCTCGCATCGCGCGCGCGCGATCAACGCCTTGACCCGCCTGATGGAGGGCGAAGAAAGTGTATAGGCTGGGCATCGTATCCGACAGCCACGGTATAAAAAGCCATATCGAGCTGGCGGCCGCGGCGCTTGGCCATTGCGACGCCATAACCCACCTCGGCGACACGGTGTCCGACGCCGAGCAGCTGAAGGTCCTGCTGAGCGCGCCGGTGTTGAGCGTGCGCGGCAACTGCGACAGCCTTTACGCAAAAGCGCCGGAGGAACTCACCGTAACGATCAGCGGTACAAAGCTGCTCATGGTCCACGGCCACCGTCAGCGGGTGAAGGACGGCCTCACGGCATTGTGGCTGCGCGCCGAGGAAGCGGGGTGCCAAATCGCGCTCTACGGGCACACCCACCGCCCCTGCGTAGAGCGCGCGGGCGGCGTAATGCTGGTCAATCCCGGAGCATTGATGGACGGCCGATATGCAATCTTGGAGTTTCGGGAACATGGCGCGGTTCCCGTGATGAAAATTCTGTAAAAGCTATGGACAAACAATGCGCTTCATGCTATACTCTTACATTGTCAGCGGCGATTTTTGCCGCCGCCCTTGGGCGGAAGCGCCCGTTCGACGGTTTGCGCCCGTAGCTCAGTTGGATAGAGCAACGGCCTTCTAAGCCGTGGGTCGGGGGTTCGAATCCCTTCGGGTGCGCCATATGGTGGATGTAGCTCAGGTGGTTAGAGTGCCAGGTTGTGGCCCTGGAGGTCGTGGGTTCGATCCCCATCATCCACCCCATTTTTTTCGGGCGTGTATCGCCCTGGCCGCGGTCTGAACGGCTGCGCCGCACTTCGCCTTGGGGCGTCGCCAAGCGGTTAAGGCACAAGACTTTGACTCTTGTATGCGCAGGTTCAAATCCTGCCGCCCCAGCCAGTTTAGATCCATTAGCTCAGTCGGTAGAGCATCTGACTTTTAATCAGAGGGTCTGGAGTTCGAGTCTCCAATGGATCACCAAGAAAACAAGCCCCGTAAATGCTGGAAACCCAGCATTTACGAGGCTTTTCTCATGCTTCCATTTTCAATGGCATGGGTAAACTCGTTCCCGCGTTTCCCATGAAACACCAAAGGGAAAGGAACGCGGTCATGCGCGAAAAGACTGTAAAAGACGCCCCTGACAATCTCGGGTAAACACCGTCTAAGTTATCCAGTTTGCATCTTCTGTTAAGGCGTCGGCCTGCGCTTCGGTGGGTATGCGCGTAACATAGGACACCGCCTCAGCCCAGCCCCAATTTTCGCCGATCGGATAGTTGTACACGTCAGGGCGTGTGATGTCGTAGTAGATGTTGCTGTAGAGGGGCGCCGCGGGCAGCACTTCGTGGAAACGACGCTGGAATTCCATCCATTTCTGGAAGTAGCTGTCGGCATCGTCCGGTTCGGTCCTGATCATATCGATCGCCAGTTGCATCAGCGCCTCGTCTCGAACGCCAGTCGTATTCGCATAGCCCTGGTGCTGGTCGAGCGTGCTGAACGCATAAGTGGGATCAAACAACTGCCTGAAATTGGAAGCCAATACCAGGATGTGCTGATCGCGCGGCTCCTGGCGGTAGTAGCGTTTGAGCATCTCGTCAAACGACATCTCCTCCACCTTCAGTTCGCAGCCCAACGGCGCGAGGTTCGCAAGCAGCATGTCGCGCACCGTGGCGGAAATGCCGCTGTCTTTCACATCGATCATCTTCATCGAAAGCGGCATGAGTCCCCCGTCCACCGACTTGTAGCGCAGCGTATCGATGCCCATCACAAACGGCGTGCCATCGGCGTTGAACACCCAACCGCCATCCTCCAGCGCGTTTAGCGCGGCATTGGTGTTCATCGCGTTTGTATTCAATTCGTTGAGCGCCTCAAGGTTGTTGTACGCCATCCATTGGCCGATGCCATAATAGCCAAAGACCCGCATACCGTAGCCGCCCAAGTAATCGCGGGTCAGCTTTTCTTCGTCGATCGAAAGCGCGATGGCGCGGCGAACCTCCTCAAACCGGGTCGGTCCCTGTTCGCAGCTGAAATTGACGTACGCAAACCCAGCCCGCAGGTAGTTGTACCTGCGAAGACTCTGCGTATATATATGGCTCGCTTCGTCGATCAATGCTGCGGAACTCGCCTTGTTGAAGATGTCGAGGCTGCCGTCGGCCAACTGCGCTATGACGTCGGCGTTGTCCACCTGCTTAAACACGACGTGCTCGATCGTTGGCACGACGCCTTCGAAATTGCCAATGAAGTATGGATTTTTCTCCAGGCTCACTTCGGAAGCCTCCGGATCGTAGGCGGCAAGCGTATACGCGCCGGAACAAACGCTGGGGTGCGACCGGTATCCGGTGGCCGGGTCGTTGATCGTCAAGTCGAGGAGCTCAGATGTGAAAGCGGGTTGCGGGTTGGTTTGATCGATGTTGTCCAAGTACGCGCCCTCGCCGTCGTCCACGACCATCACGCTCGGCGCGATCACCTGGATCGGATAGGGCACGACTGAAAGCAGCATCAACTCGTAGAAGTTGGGGAGGTTCGATCCGCTGATCGTCAAGGCCAGGCTCGTGGGCGACAACACGTTGACGCCGGAGAACTGAGCGCTCCGGCCGCTTAAGTATTCATCGTATCCCACCAAGGCACTGTACGTCATGCCGGTGCCGCCAATGGCCCGCACCTCTTTTGAGGCCTGCAAGAGCACAGAGAAGGCGTAGTCGGAGGCGGTAATGGGTGTGCCGTCGGAGTACTGAAGCGCCGGATTGAGCGTGAAGACGTACCGCTTGTCGCCATTTGGGCCCTGCTCGACGGCAACATCTTCGACGACCGTTTCATTGACTTGATAGACCCCGCCCGAAGTGTAAGCGATGATGTTGTACCCGTGAATCGCGGCTCTTACATCCAGATCAGCGGTGTTGTTGCCCCAAAGGTCGCAAAAGAAATCGCCGCTCATGCGGGTGGGCGTGCCCACCACCAGTGTATCCGGGTGGCTGGATTCAGGCACGACGGTCAGCGCTTGCTCGGCAAGCGCGACACCGCACGCCATTGTCAAGACCAGCGAGACCAGCAGCGCAAGGGTACGTTTCATAGGTGTCTTCTCCCTCATAGCGTGATTTGGTGAGGCGGGCTCCGCCTCTACTGTAAGTCTACTCGATCGCCTCGCCGACGTTGAGCGCGGCGCTGCTGCCCGCAAGCGGTATCGGAATTTCAACCAGGTCCTCCAACACTTCGTTTTCCATTGAGACGTACCACACGTCGATGACATTTTTATTGGCGTCATCCGTCACCACGAGCGGCAGACCGTCCGCATGGTCGAATCGGAACCCACCCTGTTGACGATCCGGATAGCTGGTCACCCTGGCGCCCACAGCCGCCGGGACGGTGATACCCAGTTTTGCGTTCAGCACACCGTCGTAGTGGTAGTTCACCTTGTAGGTTGTCATCTTCGTGACAACCTCAAGCGTTCCGTTGAGATAGGTGATCTGATAATTTGCGGTTGTATTTGCGCCCGCATCGCTCGTGATGACAGCGGCGCTTGGGACGTTCGGCGATGCGCCAACCTCCGTTTGCGAACCAACCACCTTCACCGAACTCAGGCGGTCGCCCTCGGCCAGGCTGCCGGACACCAACTGATAGCCGGGGTTTACGAGCGGGCTAGAATCGTACACCTTCATGTCGCTGGCTGCCTGAATGGCGATGGGCCGTGCTGTGACGGTCAGGGTTCCCGGCTTCTCTTGAATGATGTATTGATCGCTCACATTGGTAGAACCCTTGTACACCTGAACCGAGCCGGGCGCGAACGCGTTGGCAACGCTTCCGCATTTGGTGATCGTTCCGACGACGGTGGCGCGCAGCGTATCGCCCGGGCGCAGCGAACCCGACGTGATCCGGTAATTCGGGTTGACGAGTGCCGCCGCGTCGTACGCCTTGTTGTCGCTCGCCGAGATGACCGTGATTGCGCGTTTGCCGCCATCCTTGTCTACGCTCAGCTCGCCATTGACATAGGTGATGTCGTAGTTTTCGTTGACTGGGCTGCCCGCCCGCGTGATGATCAGGTTGGATATCACATTGGGCACCGGCGGACCGGAGATGATGCTGCCCTCGACAACAGCGGACTTCGCGACGTCGGTTGGCGCGAGGCCGATGACGTCATAGGTTGGCAAGGTGTGCGTGGTCCCGTCGTCGGGGAACGCGCGGCTGTGGGCGATCGCCGATACCGGGCGCTTTGTGACGGTCAGTTCACCTTCGACAACCGTCACATCGTAGAACGAGGAGACATCGCCGCTTGCGTTTGTTATGTGCCACTTGGTAATTTTATTGGGCGAATTGCCAAAGTCAAGTTGTTCGCCCACGACCGTGCACGTCAGCTTGTCGCCGGACAGCAGTTTGCCCGCGGTGATGCGGTAGCCGCTGCTCTCGAGCGGGGTCCCGTTGTACATGCGCGTCTTGCTATCCGCCGTGATCTCCAGTTTGACTGTCGTGCGCTTCATCGTGAGCTTGCCGGCAAGGTAGCTGATTGCATAATTGGCGGTGGTGTCCGCGTCGTTCTTGCCCGAGATGCGCGCATCCGAGACCACATTGTCCTTGCTGCCGGGATCGGTGATGGTGCCGGTCACCTTGGCGCTCTTTACCTTTTCGCCGGGTGCCAGTCCATCGCCGGCGGATGTGACATCATATTGATCGTGCGAGTGTGGATTGCCGTCGTAGTCGAACGACGCATCGCCCGCTTTCAGCGTTAACTTGCGCTTGTTGACGACCAGCATGCCCTCTTCGAGTTTGGTGATCGTGTATTGAGAGGTCACATTGACGCCTGCGCGCATGATCGCAACCGAGGCAAACTTGTTGTTGCTCGACCCGGCGTTGGTCTGGCTGCCGGCCATGACGACCACCAGCGTGTCCGTGCCCAGGAGCGAACCCGATGAAATCTCATAGCCGCCTTCGCCTGCCGGCTTGGTCAGCGGGGCTGCGTCGTACAGCTTGCTCGCGCCCACGCTCTTGAGTGTGATCGCACGCAAGCCCACCATCTCCAGCGTCCCCGGAATGACCGTGACCAGGTAGTTGCCGGATACATCCTGATTTGCCCCAGTCTTGATGCCCGAAACCGTGGCGGTATTGGGTTTGCCGCTCTCCTCCGGGTTGGTGATGCTGGGGAAGCTGGACAAGTCCATCGACAGCGCATGGCCGGCGACCAGCCCGGAGTTGGTCTGCGACGGCTGTACCGAAAATTCGGGCTTGGACTGCGGAAGGCCGGTATAGGTGAATTGCGCGCTCGCAGTCGTGACCGTAACGGGGCGCTTCCCAATGGTGAGGCTGCCGGGCTCGTAGGTGAACGTGATGCTATTTGTGATGTCCGTTCCGTCCTGAATCACCACAGGCGTACCGGTCACATTGTATGAGTAGTCGCCAACCGTGATGCCGCTGGCCGATCCGCTCAATCCGGTGAGCGTTGCGCGGGCGGGCAGCCCATAGACATCATAGCCCGAAACCATCTGCGTCGAGCCGTTGTACATAGCGGTGAGTGTTTTGCCGACGATGCGCACGGCATAAGCCCTCGACCACTGTGCATACAGGACGATGTTGCCATCGGGCAGCGTGTCGCCCGGCCGATAGTCTTTGCCATTGCCGTCGGGTTTTGTGTTCCAACCGAGGAAAACGGAGCCGCTGAGCGTGAAGCCGACACCTGATACGCCGTCGTTCTCACGCACATAGGTGTCCTTGTGGCTGATCGCGATCGGATACCGATCCAGCTCGTTGACGCGCGCGCCCACTCCGCCGTTTGCGTCATAGGCGAGCGTAAACTTCTTCAGGTTGAAGTACAGCGATAATTCCATGGGCACATTGCTCGTCACATAGTCACTGAGGTTGCTCAGCGTTGTGTTCACGGTATAGTTGTCCCCGTACAGGTCCACGTATTGGGTTGGGTCGAGCTGTTTCTGGCTGCCGACTGCCCCCGTGAGGTTTAGCGCAACGACCTCATCATAGCTGCCCTGCATCGTCTCAAGGAACACGCCAACCGTATAGGGCAGCAGAGGCGCTGCCTCATAGACGAATACAAGCACGTTCTCGCTCTCGTCAAGCGAAAGCAGGAGCGGCTGCGAGGCGAGCAGCGGGGTGTAACCGCTGATGTTGGCCGCCGGCTCGATGATGCGCGCATTGTTGGTGGTTCCGCGCTTGACGGGCGCGATGTCGGTCTCAACGCCCTGGACCATCTCCACATAGCGAACAACGTAGTTGACCTCCCGCGCAGGCTTGTAGAGAAAGCTGTATTCGTTGCGTGAAGGATCGGCGCTCAGGGTCAGCGCGCCGTGCCGCTTCTGCGGCATGTAGCCATCTATGCCCTTGGCGACCAGCCCCACGTTGTCGCCGGTCATGCCCATTTCGACGGTATCGTCCGCCAGCGGAGTAAACGGCGCAACGCTTAGTTTGTAGTGCGTGGTATAGGAAACCTGCGCAGTCGGCCGCCACATGGCGTACAGCTCCATGTCGTCGTTGATGTTCTGAGCGAAGGAAAACGGCTCCTTAAGGTCTGCATCCTTACACCAGCGCACGAATACAAAGTTTGTGCGCGTCGGCGCTGGCGGCCTGGTTGCCATGGCGCCCAGCTGCACGGTTTGGGCCGGGATGTCACTCCCGCCGTTGGTCTCAAAGCGTACCTCGCATGTGCGCGGCACCCACTTCGCGTACAACAGGACGCCACCATCGGGCATCTTATTGCCGACAAAGTCAAACCGTGTAAAGTAATCCTCATCTCGATACCAGCCGTCGAAGGTGTAGTTTGGCCGCGTTGGCGGCACCGGTTCGAGGGTATCCAGCGGTGAACCGTAGTATACTTGGGGAATCGAGGCAACCGCCGTGCCGCCCACCGGCCTGAACTCGATGTTCCAGCGATTGCGCGTGGCGTAGAAATCCACGCGGTAATCGCCAACGCCATCCGGATCGTCGTCCTGCCACACGTAGTCCTGAACCGCAAGCACATGGGTAAAACCGGTGAAGCTCCCTGTGGAGGTCGTCCCCTTAATGCTTTTGACGTTCATAAAGGGTGAGCCCGGCCTCGGCCCAAAGAAGCGGTTGGGGTAACCAGCCAGTTGACGGCATTCGGCCGTCTCATCGCCGGGCAGCACTTCGTCCCAGTAGTAGTTGAGCCACGTGACGGCGCCCGCCAAATAGTAGGCGGTCATTGTGTAGCTGGTGGTTCCCTTGGGCGGCACAAGCGCATCGGAAAAAGCCGTTATTCTTGACCTGGCTGCGGTCTCCACGGGAAAAACCGGCTCTGCTTTTTGCGGGGGTTTCCAACCGGTACAGGTGCCCGGCGCGAAGGCTCCTGCTTGCGCCTGAACACTGGCGACCGGCGGGTAAGGATACACTGTGTTGATGGACTGCTGGTACTTCGCCGTGATCCGGTACAAGCCGGTCGCTTCATGCTCAGGCCCATCGGTGTAGTAGGTATCGCCGCCCACCGTCATCTTCATACCGGGCACATCGAGATCAAACGAGACGGTAAACAGAATGCGGTTAAAGTACACATTGAGCACGCTGGTGCCGTCGCCGTTCACGGTGATGGTATCGGCGTGGCTAAACTCGGCGAAAGGATAGTTCACGCCATAGGACGTATAGAAGCTGGGCAGCGTCGGATCGCCTGCCAAACGGGTGACCGTCGCCTCGGAAAGCGCCGTCGCCAGCACGCTGGACTGGTACAGGTAGTCGTTTGCGCCCGGCGTGCCCGCGATATTGGACTTCTCCAGCCAGTAGGCCACCGTGTAATTGACCGTGACCGGCGTCCATTTCGCGTACAGCGCGATGTCCGTCATGCCCATAGTAGCAGGCAATACCGCGGGCGTCTCAAACGTATCGTCCTCAAACCAGCCCCCAAACGCGTAACCTGCGCGGCTG
The DNA here is from genome assembly GCA_031551775.1 of Eubacteriales bacterium. GTDB lineage: Bacteria > Bacillota > Clostridia > Christensenellales > Aristaeellaceae > Anaerozeibacter. Next base: position 116,642 of record JAVBND010000022.1, read on the forward strand.
GGCGACGGCAGCGGGCCGATGGGTTCGCCGACGCGCAGCATCCATGGCTCAATGTACAGCCCGCCGTTGACGTGAAACTCAACCGGGTACAGCTGACGCACATAGCGCAAATCGGCGTGGTTGTTCTCCGGCGTGACGCGCACGAGCGGGGCATCTCCGATGGGCTGGAAGCCCGGATAGCTCTTGAACGCGGTCTGGAGCATGTCGCCCGTCTTGGCTTGAATCCTGAGCTGTTCTTTTTTGGTATAATTTTCGTCGGTCGCGTTTTGTTGGTAATGGTACACGGTGAATTCGATGGGATTGCCCGTGTAGGTCACGATGACGGTGTCGGAAGCGTCCGGCACACCAAAATCGACCACGAGCAGGTCTGCCGTGAAACCAGCGATGACCGGCGATGCGACCGGCGGCACGGTCGTGCCATTCCTGATCACAGCCAGGTACGAAGGATGGATTTGCGTCCCATCTTCGTATTGATAGCGAATGGCAAGTGTGATCGTCGTGATCGGGGTATACGTCGCCTTGACGGACAGATCGCCCGTGATGTTGCTGAAATTTTTGTCCCAGCCCGCGAAATTGTGGCCGCCGCGCACCGGATCCTTTGGCGGGATGGCGGACTTGCCATCGGCAATGCGCTGACAATCCAAAATGGTGTCGTCAAAATCGTAAAACGTCACGATGTGCGAGCCCGCCACATCGACCGGGACCACGCGGATCTCGCAGATCGCGCCTTCCGGGATGGCGTTGTTAAAGCCGCCGTCGCCCGCACCGGAAGCGCAAAGCCAATAGTTGCCGACCGGCAGTTGCGCAACGAAGCCGCTGCTTAGCGAAAGCCGTGCATGCCAATCCGGCTGGCTGCCGACGACGTGAATGTCGCCGACGCTCGGCGTCAGATCGGCTATGGACACGCTGTACGGCTGTCCATAGCGATACATTTTAAACTTGAGCGTAGGCATGCTGCTCTCATCATCGGGCGCGATTGTGCCCTGTATGCCGTCTGAGCCAAAGAACCAGTTGTGCAATTCAAACGCGATGGGACCGCCCGCAGCCGCACCCTCGTTCACGACGATGGGGTCGCTGGCGACCAGATATGCGTTCGCCATCACCTTCGAGACGCTGATGTTGGCGATGAGCGTCTCGGCGATGCCGTCATTGTTGATATTGCCCGCCGCATTTGCGGTCAGGATATGCTCACCCACCGCCAGGGCAGACAGGTCGAGCGTCAGCGCAAAGCTGCCGTTTGCGGTCAAGGTATTGACCGTCGCGACCAAATCCCCGTCCAACTTGAACTTGACCTCGGGCGAACCACTGCCGAAAAACGACCAGTCGATCAGCTGATAGCCGATCTGCGTGCTCGCGCCAAACCCATGCTGAACGGAAATCTGGCCGTCGCCCTGCGCAGCGAGCCGAGGCGCGGCGGCGTTGACCTGAATCCAGATGACGTCGGTGTCTAAGATGGCCTCGTTGTTCGCGTCGCCCGCGACCGACGCCACGATCTTGTAGTTCCCCACGGGAAGATTCCCAATAAAATCGCCGCTGATCATGGCCTCGAATTCCGCGTCATAGTTGATGCCGTTCTGCGCTAGCGTCAGGTCCGCAGGACCCCCGGCGACCGGGTTACCCGTCCCAAGATCGATCAATTTGAACGTGACCGTCGGCGGATTGCCCGGTAGCGCCGCTTCACCGTAGTACCAGTTGCGCAAGAGGAACCGGAGCGGTTCCCACGGCGCTGCCCCTACGGTCGCGGGCAAGGGTTTCGGCGTTTTGGTGGACGGGGCCAACTCAGGCGCGAGCTGGTTGATGACACAGCGCCCAATCTCCACGTCCTGATACCCCAGGTTGTTGTCGTCGCCTTCAATGGTCAACGTGATCGGGTATCCGGGCGCTGCGTTCACGGGCAGCTTCGGCAACACAAAGTCGGGGATGGTGATTGCGTTCAGCGTGCCGGACGCCGTGCCGGTCGCGACGGTCTCGCCGCCGATCTTGAGCGTATAGCGCGCCGGACCCTGTGCGCTGTTCCAAGCGTACAGGTTGAACCGCTTATTCACAAACGCATGCGGATAACCCACGGTGGTGTTGAGCGACAGGCTGGCGGACAGCGCGTTGACATTCACGGCGCCGCAGAAGGTGATCGTCTGCGGTTCGTTGTAAATGTCGCCCAGCAGCTTGAGCTTGAGCCGACTTGTGCCGCGCTGGATGTTGAGTTTGCTCAGATCAACCGGGATTGTAAACGTCCCGCCGCCATCTGAGACCGAGAAAGTCTCGCTGCCGAGCACCTTGCCCGTGGCGTCGTCCTGAATCACGCTGGCCCTGAGCGCGCCGGGCGCGCCTGCATTGTTGACCCAGCCGGCGATGCTGAACGTGAGATCAGCCATTTCCGTCGATACATCGCCCTCATGATAGTTGCGGACCAGCGGGTTCGCGATGGTGACCGTCGGCGATGCGCCGGACACGTGGACCATGCCAATCATGTTGTCTACCGAGATGGACGCAAACGCATTGTTGTACGCATCCCCATCGCTTGAAATGATGATGCGCAGGTCGCCTTTGGGTAACGGCTGGTCGGATATATCCGTGATGTCCCATTCGTACGTGTAGGTCGCGCCGTCGGTCGATTCGACAGGGAATGCCTTTGTCAAGACACTGGTGCCGTCTATCAGCTTATACGTCAACAGATTGTACAGCCCTATCTTGAGCACGGGCGCGGAATTCGCGGCGCCCTTGCCGTAGTACCAATTGCTCAGCGTGAACGTCACCTTGGCTGGATCGTATCCATCGCTCAGCAACTGTCCGGCTTGCAAGCTGAACTCGTTCATGCCGCCCACACCGATGCGCTGACCGCCGGCCTTATTGACCGTCAACAGCCCAAATTGGGTATCGTCAAAGCCCTTGTTGTGCTCGGTGGACGACATGGTGAGCAGCAGCGGGTACTTGACTGTACTTCCGCTCGGCGTGATGAGTTCAGAAGGCAAACTCACCGTCACGTCCGTCTTGTAATCAGACGAATCGCTGATCGTGCCGGACGCAATGACGTAGTCGATGCCGGTGGCCGGGTTTTGGCACTTGATGGTGTACGTGGGCAACTCGGCAAAGTTGGTGCCGTTGACCAGCAGCGGCATCTGCGACAGGCTCATAAACTGCATGTTCGACAACAACGTGACGCTATGCGCCGTCGTCGCTGCGCGCGTGCTGTTGATGTTGAGTTCACCCAGCTCATAGCGCGTTTCGGTGGGGATGTTGGCCGTTGTCGCCGTGATCTTTCCGTAGATGGTATATTGCCCGAAGGCCAGCGTATTGTTGGAAGCAAACAATGTATGCGTGTAATTGACCAGGTCCGTGGGCAGCACATTGTTAAAGCTCCCAAGCGATATCTCGGCCGTTGTGCCACTTTTGACAGCGACGAAGGAAATGGTCGGCTTCGCCGTGTCTCCAAACCAGCCCTGTAGCGTAAATGTCAAGGGCGCATTTTTATCCCCGACGTGGAGATTGATCAGGTTGCCGCTGGTCGTCAGAGAAGGGGCGGAAGACACTTGCAGCTTGCCGATCACATACGACGTAAGATTGTGTACCGCCGGGGCCGATAAGGTCTGGATGTTGATGTTATAGATCGTTGCGCTGGGCAGGATGCCTTCGGGCACAGCAACGGTAAACTCGTTGATGCCGTCCTTCAGGGGAAACGCCGTGACCGGAACAACCGTCGTGCCAATCTTAATGGAGGTCACCTGTGTGTTCGCGTCGAGCGCGTTCCAGCCATTCAAAGTGAAGCTGTACGTGAGTTCGGTTTCGGCGTAACCCGACTGCAATTGTCGCGTCACCAGATCCGTCGCTTCAATGATGTTGATTTCGGCGATAACGGTGCTGGGAAGCGCGTTGTTCTTTTCGTTGGCATCCGCTTCGACCGTCATCTTATAGGTGCCCACGGCAAGGGTCGAAAAATTGAACGACGGACTCGTCACTGTGCCATTGGGCTTATTGTTGATGACATTGTTGGCCGTGAGTCCGGTGATTTCGTCGTCTTGATCATTGAAAATTTTGAAGGTTAACGCAAGGTATGGCGCTGTGGTGCCGTCACCAAACCAACCACCGAGTGTGCAATTGATCGTCTTGGCGCCCGTGCCCTTGGTGATGTTGATGTAGGGCGCCGCGATGGGCGTCACATAGGGCACCCCCATGCTCCCGATCGTCGCGGTTCCGATGACCATGTTTGTCATCACCAAGTTGGGGGAAGCGGCCGGAATGGTGACCCGGATATACTGAACCGTACCCGGCGCCATATTCGCGTTTGCGAGCGGCGTGACGTTGAAACTGTACGTGCACACGCCGTCGGCGTCAAAACTGTACGTCGGCGCCGTGCCGCTGACAAAAGTGCCCGTGGTCGTTCCCGTCCCGATTGAGAACGTGAGCCCTGTGGTCGGATAGGCGCCCGACCGGCCGAGCAGCCTGAACGAACCGCTGATCACGGTGGGTGTACCATAATTAATCGTTTTTTGCGTGTCACCGTCCGCATGTTGCACATACAGGCTGCCCACTTGAATTTGTGGAATTGCCATGTTGTAGTTGTTGGCTTGCGATTCAATCGTCACCTTGTAACAACCGCCGCTTAGCGCATTGGCGGGGATGGCAAGCGCGGGCGCATTCACGACCGTATTGGCAGTCGACTGGATCGGTGACCACGTCACGTTCGTCACTTCGACATTCTGCGCATCCCACAGCCTGAAACGAATGATCGGATAGCCGGATGCATTGGCTGCGCCCAGGGTCGCCTTATAACTATTGGCATTGATTGTGCCGCCATTGGGCCGAACCACGAATCCGTTATAGTTGGAAGGACTTGTAAACGTCGGCTGCGTTTTAATATTCGCCTCGCCGATTTTGATGGCAGGCGTGGCCCCAAATGGCCGATTCAGCGGAGCGCCGTCGCCGGTGAGCAGCGTAATGTCCACCTGGGCGCCGACCGCGTGCGCCGTGGACGCGGGCACATTGGCCGTGAAGTTTACGGTATCGCCCTCAACACCGGTCACGGTCGCGGCACACGAAAGGGTGCCCACCTTGACGGTGAAGCTCGACGGGAAGTCGCCCACCCAGCCGGAAAGCTGGAAGCTGGACTCGATGGTGGAGGCCTTATTGTAGGCGACGTCCAAGGTGTTAGCGCCGGTGGCCGTGCTGACGTTCACCGTGCCAAGGTCAAAGCTGGCGGCAGAGGGCACAATGTGATCCGCACCGGTCACCGTTGCGGTGATCGAATGCGCGCCCGGCGTCAATGCGCTGAGCACATCCGCCTGAAGGGTATAGGTCAAATCGCCATTGCCGTCAATGGGCGCAGTGCCAGCGGGCACACCGCCGACAAAAAAGTTAATCAACGCAGTCTCGGTGTCCACCGCCTCGAAACCGGCGACGTTCAGTTTCGCGACGCTGCTGGTCAGCCCGCTTCCCTGGTTGATGGCAATGACATCCGCCTCGGGCACGCTTGTCAAACCGACTTCCGCATACACGCGGATCGTACCGACCGAAGTCGGATCCACCGCATCGTTACTGCTGTTCGCGGCGATCGCGATGGTTACCGGATAATCCCCCGCCGCCCAGCCGCTCAGGTCGGTCGACGTCGAGAAACTTGAGGTGCCGTTGGCGGATGGCGGCGCGCCATCGAGCGCGAGCTCCGTCGTGCCCGCCTGGACAGTCAGGCTCGCAGCGCCGTCGGTGAAATCCCAATCGGCCAATTCATAGGTAAACGCACGGCTCAGCTGAGCATCGCCCTTCTTATGAAGCAAAAGATCGCTGCCGCTGACGCTTGGTGCCTGCGCGCCCAATCCCCTTGCGGCCATTGCGTCGTTTGTGAAGGCCGGGTCGGCCTCCAGCTCTGCATCCGTGTCTGTGTCGATGTCATCGGCCGAATCTGCCGTTCCATCCGTCTGCTCGCTCACCAAGATGTGCAGCGGTTTTGAGCAGACCACGGTCTGATTTCGGTCGTTTCCTTTGAGGCAAACGGTCAAGGTGTACTCGCCCGCCTTGAGATCATCCGGCACATCGAAATGGTAGCTGGCTTTGTCGGCGGACACCGGAATGTTCTGTATGGATTCGCCGTCCAACAACACGCTGACCGTGGCAGCTGGCGTGCCGCCATCCGCCAGATCGGTGAGGGTAAACCGGATCTTGGATGTGGTTTGCGGATCATAATCAACCGCCAATTCGATCTCATTTACGTCAAACGCGAGCTTCGGTTCGGCGAGCACATCGGCCGAGCCGGGCGTGGATCCGCTTAAATCATCCTCCGACGGTGGGACCTCCCCCTCATCCTCGGTTTCCTGCGGTATGTTGATAGGCGGACTTACCGGCGGGTCAGCATCAACAAGCCCCGCATCCTGCTGACCATCCCCGGTAAATTGGTGCACATCCTCATCAGAGCCCGTTGTGTCCCCGAAATACGTGACGCCCGATGTGGTTGGTGTCACCAAGTCGCCGACTGGCTCCGCAAACGTTCTTGCCGGCACCATCCCCATCAGCATATTGATGCAGATCACCCATGAAACGATTCGCTTCATTTTATATCCAGACTCCGATCTATTTTAATTTATTTTTTACCTTCTTGCTTATGCCAAAACGTGATGATTGTGTCCGTTGACTTTCTGGTGACAAGAAAATACATTTCGAACAAAAACCATATTACCACATTTTTCGTTAATATTCAATTTATTATATATAAATATATCGCACAGGTCGGTATGTGCTTAACTTCCACCGGAAGGTTGAGCAGACCTTTACCGAACCTCAACGACGGTGCCTTTATCAATCATCAGCGGACTACACAGGTCGGTTCAAAATAAGCCACGCATTTTGTCACGTAGCTCAGCACCTTCGCCTGGGCCACGTCGCGCTGTACCTCGTTCGTCAGGCTCACCACCCAGCCGTCCGTCGTTCGCCCAATGTGCCGGAACGGGTGCGTGCCCCTTGCCCACCAAACCGTCTCCGCTGCCCCTACCTCGGTCTTGCCCGTCCGGTTGCCGCCCAGCGCCCATCTGTTCCTTTTCAGGCACAGGTGAAACTCCATCTGCTTTTGATGCGGACGGTAGTATTTCAGCTTGTCGTCCTTCTTGCGCCGTTCCATTTCGTCAACCATTTTAACACATTCTCAACATTAAAGGAGGTGAAAGAAGGCGTTGATTGGGACTAAGAGACGTGCTATAATGTGAGAAAGAGGTGGAGATTATGGAAGATACGTTGAAGCTGATCCTAAGCAAGTTAGAATCGCTTGATATGAAGGTGGGAGCACTTGATACGAAGGTGGGAGCACTTGAGGCCGGTCAAATCGAGCTCAAAGCCCACCAAGAGCACATGCATGAAGACATGATTGACCGTTTCGAATCCCAAGGCCGCAGCATCACGCGCAACGCGAATCAGATCATGCTGCAAGGCAAGAAGATCGAATCCCAACTCAACTACCTGGAAACGTCTGTTACGGGCATTTACGC
>JAVBND010000095.1:0-3753 GCA_031551775.1 Eubacteriales bacterium
TTCCGACAATGCCCTGCTTCGCGGCGCGCCGAAGGGATTCACAGTGAGCGTCAGAAGCCTCAAGGTTTCAGCGGGCGCGGGCTTCATCGTGGCGCTGACCGGCGATATCATGACCATGCCGGGCCTCCCCAAGGCGCCCGCAGCTGAAAAAATCGATGTGGACGAGGACGGCACCATCTCGGGTTTGTTCTAAAAAGGGGGGGACCGTCGTGGAATTCATGAACTTAAGCGTATCTTCCTTTGTGGAAGCGCTGGCGTCCAAATCGCCGGTGCCCGGTGGCGGTGGCGCGTCGGCCATGGTGGGCGCGGTGGGCGTAGCGCTTTCAAACATGGTGGGCAGCCTGACCCTGGGCAAGAAGAAGTATGCCGATGTCGAGGACGAAATCGCGAGCCTCAAGGCGCGCGCAGATTTTCTTCAAGCGCAGCTTTTGACATTGGCCGAGCGCGACGCCGAGGTGTTTGAACCCTTGTCGCGCGCGTACGGCCTGCCCAAGGAGACGGAAGTGGAAAAGGAAAATAAGCGGATCGTCATGCAAAAGGCGCTGGATGACGCGTGTTCGGTGCCGCTTGAAATCATGGAAAAGTGCGCCGAGGCAACCCGGCTGTGCGAGCGCTTTGCCGAGGTCGGCGCGGCCATCGCGATTTCGGACGCCGGTGTGAGCGCCGCGATGATTCATGCCGCGCTCAGGGGCGCAAGCCTGAATGTGTTCATCAATACCCGCGCCATGACCGATCAAGGCTGCGCCGCGCGCTACAACGATCGCGCGAACCGGCTGCTACAGGAGTACTTGCCCCGGGCCGATCGCGTGTTTCAATCGGTTGCGGCGCGCCTCATCTGACACGTTACAAAGCGGCGCTTTGCGCATACAAAAGGCTCGGTTCGAAAGATGCCGAGCCTTTTGCACAAGAACAAAAAATCTTAAGAACCCTATTGACAGTCACTTGACCATATGATACAATCAAATCATAGAAAGGAGGCGATACCCATGGAGCAACAGTATTTGCCGGGCACGGTGCTCGCCCGGGAGACGGGCATTTCGCCGGGGGCGCTGCTGGAACCCATGTTTTTGACCGGGGGATTGGTGCTTTCCCAAGTATCGGCGCTTACGGGTCTTGAACCCTACCAGATCCAGAACTGGGTCAAGCGGGGCTTTGTGTCGCCGCCCCAGGGCAAGCGGTACAGCCGCAGGCAGGCAGGGCGCATCCTGATGATCAACATGCTCAAGGACGCGTTGCACCTGGACCAGATCACCCGCCTTTTGTCCTATGTAAACGGGCATCTGGACGACGAATCCGACGACCTGATCGACGACTTTGAACTGTATCTGGCATCGGTCAAGCTGATGGATCAGATGACGGGCGTGCCCATAGACACGAAGCGCATCCCCGAGTGGTGCGAAGCCGCTTTGAGGGATTATGTACCGGTACGGCCGGGCGCCCGGGAGCGCGTGGAAAAGGCGCTTCAGATCATACTGGTGGCCTATGCGTCGGCTGCGCTGAAAGCTCAGGCTGAGGGGATGCTGGGCGCGCTGGACGGGCCGCAATAGAAATGCGCGAAGGGGGGGAATATCCATGGAGGCTTGGTGGGCGGCCCTGACCGCGCTTGAGCGGATATGCCTGTATGTGGCCGTGCCCGCCACGCTGGTGCTGGTGGTCCAGACCATCCTCATGTTCATCGGCCTGGGCGGCGATGGGGATATGGACGGACCGGACCTTGACGGCATTGACATGGACGGGGACGGCGTGCCCGACCAGCCCGCGGATGACGACCTGAGCGAAACCGCCGGGAGTGGGCTCAAGCTGATCACTTTGCGGGGCGTGGTGGCATTTCTCGCGGTGTCGGGTTGGGGCGGACTGTGGCTTTTGCGCTTGGGGCTTGCGGGATGGCTGGCCGTGGTGCTGGCGGTGCAAATGGGCGTGTGGGCGATGCTGCTGCTCGCGCTTGCCGTCAGGTGGCTGATGCGCCTTGAGGAAGACGGCACGCTGCGCCCCGAAAAGGCGATCGGGCTGTCCGGCAGCGTATACCTGACCATACCCGCCAGGCGTGCGGGCGAGGGCAAGGTGATGGTGCTGGTGCAGGAGCAGCTCGGGGAGTTTGAGGCGGTGACCGACGGCGAACGCGCCCTGCCGACCGGCGGGCGCATCAAGGTAACCGGCGTTCTTGAGAACGGGGCGCTGGTGGTTGAAGCGGAGGAAGAGGAGGAGGAACGGACATGGAGGGAATGATCATTGCGTGTGTGGTGGCCTTGCTTTTGCTGACTGTGGTGCTGATGGCGGTATCTCGCTACAAGAAGTGCCCGTCCGACAGGGTCATGGTGATCTACGGCAGGGTGGGCAGCAACACGGATGGCACGGTGCGCAGCGCCCGTTGCATCCACGGCGGCGCGGCCTTTGTGTGGCCGGTCGTACAGGCCTATGAATTTCTGGACTTGACGCCCATCTCAATCCCGGTGGATTTGGAGAATGCGCTGTCCCGGCAAAACATCCGCATCAACGTGCCGTCCCGGTTCACGGTCGGCATCTCAACAGAACTGGGGGTCATGCAAAACGCGGCGGAGCGGTTGCTTGGGCTCAAGCTTTCTCAGATACAGGAGCTCGCCAAGGACATCATTTTCGGTCAATTGCGCCTGGTGATCGCCACCATGGACATTGAGGAAATCAACACGGACCGTGACAAGTTCCTGGAAGCGGTCAGCCGCAACGTGGAAGGCGAACTCAAAAAGATCGGCCTGAGGCTGATCAACGTGAATGTGACCGACATCTCGGATGAGTCGGGATACATTGAGGCGCTGGGCAAGGAAGCGGCGGCCAAGGCCATCAACGACGCCAAAAAGAGCGTGGCCGAACAGGACCGCGACGGTTCCATCGGCGAGGCCAACGCGACCCGCGACCAGCGCGTGCAGGTGGCCGAGGCCAACTCCACCGCCATTCAGGGTGAAAACGCGGCCCAGGTCAAGGTAAGCATGTCCAACGCCGAGCGGCGCGAACGCGAGGCGGAAGCCACCCGGATAGCCACCGCGGCGGAAAAGGTGGCTCAGGCCAAGGCGCTCGAAGAAGCCTACGCGGCGCAGCAAAAAGCGGAAGCGGCCCGGTCGGCGCTTGAGAAAGCCACCCAGGAAGCCGACGTCATCATCAAGACCGAAATCGACAAGCGGCGCAAGGAACTCGAGGCGGAGGCCGAAGCGGAGCAGATTCGCCGCAGGGCCAAGGGCGAGGCCGACGCCATTCGCCTGCGCATGGAGGCCGAGGCCAAGGGTATGCACGACATGCTGCTCAAGCAGGCGGAGGGTTTCCGGGAAATCGTTGAGGCGGCGGGCGGCAATCCGGGCGACGCGCTCAGGCTCATGCTGGCCGACAAGATGGAAACGCTGATGCGCATCCAGGTGGAAGCGATCAAAAATGTCAAGATCGACAAGGTGACCGTATGGGACGGGGGTGAGGGCAAGGACGGCAAGACCGCCACGGCGGGGTTTGTCTCTGGACTCATGAAGAGCATCCCGCCCATGCACGAAATGTTTGACATGGCGGGCATGAGCTTGCCGGACTACCTGGGCAAGCCCAAGGCGGAAGCCTCCCAAGAACAAGCCGCGCCCGCTCAGGCACAATAAGCAAAGGGGGGAACGCCTCGCGGGTTTTGATCACCCGCGATGACAGCGTATCGACAAAGTCGATACGCTGTCATCGAAAATCTTTTGCCTTAGCAAAACCTTTTCGATGAGGAAGGAACGGGGCCGGATTCCTGAAAAGTCTGCG
>JAVBND010000079.1:0-65083 GCA_031551775.1 Eubacteriales bacterium
GCCAGCGACAACGGCCCGGATTTTGGCGGTGAAGGCGACGCATGCCAGAAGCGGTTCAACTGCCTCTTGAGGGGCGAGAAGATGCTGGCCTTTGAGGGCGGCATCAAGGTGCCCGCCGTCCTGCGCATGAAGGGTTTGCCCGCGGGCGCTCTGTGCCATGAAGTGGTGCACGGAACCGACTGGATGCCGACATTGCTCAGCCTGTGCGGCATCGAAGTGCCCCAAAACCTTGCCATTGACGGGATGGATGTGACGGGTGCGCTCAAGGGCGGCAAGGAGGCCGCGCGCGATCTGTTCTGGCAGTGGAACCGGTACATCCCTGAGCTGAACACCAACGCGGCGCACCGTTCGGGCGACTGGAAGCTTTTGCACGCGCCGCACGCAAGCCATCTGGACTTGCCGGACTGGGAAGTCGATATGGACGTTGAGATCAAGTATCATCCCGAGCGCTACGCCGACGTGACAAAGCGCGCCATGCCGGTATTGCCAAAGGTCGAGCGGGAGGAAATGCTCTTCGACCTTGCCCGCGATCCGCTGGAGCAAAGCGATTTGTACGCAAAAGAGGAAGAGCGCGCATCGCAAATGGAGGAGAAACTCAAAAATTGGTTTGACGAAGTGGAGCGCGACCGGCTATCATAGAGAGCGTGGACAGGTAGCCGAAGTGGAGGGATCGCTGTGTTCCGGGTGGTCATCGCGGACGACGAAAAGTACATCGTGCAATTGATTCGGGCGCTGATTGACTGCGGGCGCTTGGGCGTTTGTGTCGTAGGTGAAGCGAGCGACGGCGCCCAGGCACTCGAGCTGATTCAAACGCTCAAGCCGGACATCCTGATTACAGACATCCGGATGCCCTCGATGGACGGCCTGGAACTGATCGAAAAGATCCGCGAGACCGGATTGGACGTGGCGGTGATCGCAATCAGCGGCCACCGCCGGTTCGATTACGCGATCAGCGCCATCAAGTACGGCGTTGAGGACTTCATCGTCAAGCCCATCAATGAACGGGAACTCAATGGCGCGATTGAGAAGGTGTGCGTCAGACTCCAAGGGGAAAAGAGCGCAACCGAACAAATCAAGACGCTCAGCGAGCAGGCGACACGCGATGTGGGAACGCTTCGGGCCAAGTTGCTGACCGACTTAATGGCGGGCACGGTGGAAGATGCCCCGCTTGAGGAAATCAACCGCCAGTACCATATGCACTTTGAAAAAGGCGCGTTCACCGGTATGACGATCGTCCTCGACGGCGTAAACGCGCCCGGGAAGGACGGGCATATCATCGAAAAATGCCACAAAGCGGTCATCGAAAAACTGAAAGACGCTTCGGCGGAAACCGAATGCATCGCATTTGACGGCGCGCTTTTGTGCCTGGTCAATACGGACGGCGGGCAAACGCCGCATCTGTTGGTGGCGGTCAAAAAGCTCTTTGAACACCTGCTGATCGAGCTTGATCTTTATGACAAAATCACGATTTCAATTGGACTTGGACCGTCGGTCGGGTTTCAAGATGCCGCGGGCAGCCTGGCGCTTTCCGCAAAGTGCGTGCGCGCGAAAATGATACTCGGCGGTCAGCGCATCCTAAGCAGCGATAAGCTCAACATGGAGGACCGCTTCCAGCAGATCCCCGAAGCGCATGCGCACGCGCTCAGAGCGCTGATGGAAAATCATGACCTCAATCAAATCGAGGCTTGGGTGGACGGGGCGTTTCCCCAGGATGAGGCGCATTACCGCGTGCGGCCGATTGAGGCGGTGGCGCTGAGTGATTCCGTGGTATCGCGCTTTCGCGGCCTTTTGGGCGCGCTGGGCATCGAAGAAAAGAGCGCGGAAGCGGAAAAGAAGCGCTGGGCGATCGGCCAGGCACAGAGTTTAAGCGAGATCAAGGATAGGATTGCGGGTTATATGCTGCTCGTGCTCAAGAGCGATCTCGCCCAGCGCGCCCAGCGCGAGGCAATCCCTGTGATGCACGCCAAGGCATACATAGAAAAGCATCTGGGCGACTCGGTCAGGCTTGAGGACATCGCGGGCGAGGTCGCGCTCAGCCCCGGCTACTTTAGCGTACTTTTCAAAAAAGAGACAGGGGAAACGGTGAGCGATTACTTGCTCAGGCAGCGACTGGAGGAGGCCAAGCGCCTGCTGCGCACCACCAGCTTGAACATGAATGAGATTGCGGAGCGCGTCGGCTATACCGATGCCAAGCACTTTTCCAAGATGTTCAAAAAACAAACCGGCGCCAAGCCGTTTGAATACCGCAAGCTCTATGCCTGGTGAGGGGGGAGAGGCATGAAGCGCAAAACATGGGGCCGGACCTGGACGTGGGTTTGCGCTCTTACATTGGTTGGCGCGCCGCTGCTGGTGCTGACGGCGGCTTTTTTGAACGCGAAAGTGAGCGCGCCTTTCTGGGGCGCGTCGGTGTGCTGCTGGATCTTGGGGGCAGTACTGATCGCGCGGTGGCTGGTTCGTCCCCTGGCGCTCGTCAGGCGGGTGCTGGAAGGTTCACGCGCGGACAGTCCCGATCACGACAATTCCATCAAAAGCGATCCGATGATCGGGGAACTGATCGAACTGACCCGTGTAATCGAGCGCCAGTATGAACAAGAGTATACGCTGGAAATGCTCAAGAAGGAAGCGGAACTGGGTGCGCTTCAAAGCCAGATCAATCCCCATTTTCTCTACAACACGCTCGACTCCATACGCGGGCGCCTCATCGGGGAAGGGCTTTCGGAGGAATCGAAGATCGTCGAATCGCTCTCCAACCTCTTCCGCTACAGCATCAGCCCCCGCACCGTGTACAATACGCTTGAGCAGGAGCTCGAAAATGTGGAGAACTACATGCGCATCATGCGCTACCGCTTTGGCGACCGGCTTCAGTACACGGTAGAGGTCGATGAGGAATCTCCATTCATCTACCACTGCGAATTGCCCAAACTCACGCTTCAGCCGCTGGTCGAAAACGCCATCGGGCACGGCATGGAGAAACGCGCGGGCGGCGGCAAGATTACCGTACGCGCGTCGATTACCGAAGCCGGGCTTGCGATTACAGTGGAAGACGACGGCGCGGGCATGGAGGGCGAGTTGCTCGATAAACTCAATCATATGTTTAAAACCGGCACACCTGCCAAGCCGCAGTCCGAGAGCGGCGGGATAGCGCTGTACAACGTCAACGAGCGCATCCGCATGCGATATGGCGATCGCTATGGCCTGACGATGTATTCCGGAAAAGGGCTGGGCACGCAAGTGAACATCCTGCTTCCGGTTATGTTGATGCCCGAGGGAAGCGCGGCTGGCAGCGCGCGTGCGACGCCATGAAGAAGCCGCTGCTTGAATTGATTGATGTCACGTGCTCAGACGGCGCCAAGGCCCTTCGGAGGGTGAACCTGACCATCTATGAGGGCGAGTTTGCGGCGCTCGTCGGCGCGGACGGCTCGGGGAAGGTGAACATTTTAAGGATTTTGTCGGGCGTATGCCCGCAAACGGGTGAAGTGCGCTTCTTGGGCGCGCCCTATTGCGCGCGCAACATCCGCGAGAGCCAGCGCGCGCGCGTATTCTATACGACGACCAGCAGCCATTTGCTCGATGAACTGACCATCGGCGAAAACATGGCGACCGGGCATTCGCTGGTCAGGCCGTTCGCGATCATAAACGAAAAACTGATCCGCTGCGAGGCGCAGGCGGCGCTTGAGCGGTTTGGCGTTCATCTCAGCCAAAGCCTCAAGGTCAAGGAATTGACCAAGGCGCAAAAGCTCGCGGTGGAACTGATCAAGTTTCACATGCTGGGCGCAAAACTGGTCGCTATTCTGGCCCTTGAAGCGGTCAGCACACCGGATGAAGACGCGCTGTTCCTGCGCGTGATAGATCAATTGACCAAGGGCGGCGCGGCGATATTGTTGATCGTCAATCAGTTTGTGGGTGTGCTCAACAGCGCCGACCGGCTCTACCTGCTCAGCACGGGCGGGCGCGTCGCGCACGAATACCGCCGCGGGGACATCGATCGCAAGGCGATTGAAGAATACCTTTCGCGCGGCGCGCCATCGCGCATCCGCGTACTGACCGAGCCCCGCACGGGTCCGCCCGTGCTCTCGGTTCGCGGACTGACTACTTCGGGCGCGCGGAACGTAAACTTTGACTTGAACGCGGGGCAAGTGCTGGGTCTGTTCTATCCGGAGGAACGGCGGGGGTGCGACAGCGTAGCCTTGGCGTTGGTGGGTGCGGCGCCTTATGTCGGGCAAATGGTTGTAGACGGCAAGCCGGTGTCGATCAAGAACGAACGCGACGCCTTCAAACTGGGCCTTGCGCTCCTGCCCAGCGATCCCCGCCAGCTGTATTTTCCGGATCTTACAACCGCCGAAAACATTGAAGTGCCGTTTTGGCCGCGCGCGGCGAACGCGCTGGGCGTACTTCGAAGAGGCTTGCGCCGCCCGGTTCTGAAAGACGGCGAGGCGTCCATGCGATCGCTGCGCGCCCGCTTCCGCCCAACCGGATACAATGACTGCATTTACCCGGTACTGACCAGGTTTCGCCTTTACCCGTTCCGCGTGATCGTGATGATGCATCCGAGCGCCGTCAACGACGCGGTCAAGGCGCAAATGCTGTATGACTTGGTGGAGGAAGCTTCCGCGCGCGGGTGCGCGCTGATCGTGGCCTCCACGCGCATGGCGGAGCTGAAGGCGCTGTGTACGGATATTTACACCATAGAATGAGGAAAATTTCAATGACCTACATAACATTCGCACTCATGTGCCTGGCCGTGACCTTTGTGGGCGCCATTTGCGGCGTGGGCGGCGGCGTGATCCTGAAACCCGTGCTTGACGCGACATCGTCCCTGTCGGTCGCCCAGATCAGCGCATTGTGTTCGGTAACCGTATTTTCCATGACAGTGGCCTCAATGCTCTCCTCACGCGAGACCCGCAACAGCCTCAGGAACCGGCGCTCACTTTTTTTCTCAGCCGGCGCGGTCGCGGGCGGTTTCACGGGGAAATTTTTGTTCAATACCCTGGTCAGGGGCGTGGGCAACCAAGCGGTCACGAGCGTTGTTCAAAACGCGCTGTTGCTGCTCCTGACCATTGGGACGCTGTGGTACGAGCTCAACCGATGGAAGATCCGCACGCACCATTTGGAAAACGCGCCGCTCACGCTCATCGTCGGCCTTGTTCTGGGCATGGTCTCGACCTTCCTCGGCATCGGGGGCGGACCGTTCAACCTGATCGTGCTGATTCATTGTTTCTCTATGTCCTCAAATGAAGCCGCCGCCACGTCGCTGGGCATCATTTTGTTTTCTCAAGGCGTCAACCTGGTCGAGTTGTTCGCGCTGAACGGGATGCCGGAATTGCCCATCTCGTTGCTTCTGTCCGGCGCGCTCAGCGGCGTGATGGGAGGGCTCATTGGCCGCAAGGTCGCGCGGACAATGGACGAGCGCCAAATAGACCGCCTGTTCTTGGGGCTGCTCGCAGTGATCATGCTCATATGCCTTAGCAATATCATCCGCTGTACCGCCCAGTTCATCTGAGGGGGAGGCTTCGGCATCGCCGTTCACCCATTCGAGAATGGGTTTTACGCGCGAGCCGGGCGCTTTCTTACATGATCACCGCTTCTTGGCCGCCTGCTATGCGCGTGCCGAATTTTGAAATCGAATGCCGATTTTTATAATATAATCAAGTATTTCACAATGTTATAATGGGTAAGGCAAACGGGGGGCCAAGGTAATCCCACGGAAGTGAAGGAGGAAGAACCATGAAGCGCATTATTTCTTTTGTGATGTGTCTGGCCATGCTGTTGACCGTATTCACGGGCGCGCTGGCCGATGCGGCATTCACAGCCGGTACCTATGAGGGTATCGGCAAGGGCTTCGGCGGCGAGATAAAGGTCGCCGTCACTGTATCCGAGACCGCGATCGAGGCGATCGAGGTGCTTTCCCATGGCGAGACCGGCGGTATATCCGATCCGGCTTTTGCCAAGATCCCGGAGGCGATCATCGCCAATCAGAGCGTGGCGGTGGATACCGTCGCGGGTTGCAGCTTCTCAAGCAACGGTCTCATTGAGGCTGTGAAGGCCGCCCTGCTCTCAAGCGGCGCGACCGAGGAGATGATCTCCAAGGCTGTGGTGGTTGAGGATACCGCCAAGGAGCTTGAAACCAAGTCCAGCGACGTCATCGTCATTGGCGCGGGCGGATCGGGCATGACTGCGACGGTCGAGGTTTTGCGCGCGGGCGGCAGCGTCATCGTGATTGACAAGATGCCCAGTGTCGGCGGCAACACAATTGCGGCTGGTTCCGCGCTGAATGCGGCGGGCAGTGAAATCCAAAAGGCGGGCACCATGACCGCGACCGGTGTGGCCGCGATCGAGGAAAAGCTGGCGCTGGAGCCCAAGAATGAGGATATGAAGCGCTGGCAGGAGAGCGTCCGCAAGGATCTGGACGCCTATATCGCCTCCGGCAGCAACAGCGTGTTTGATACCGTCGATCTGCACAAGCTGCAAACCTATGTAGACGGCGACTATGTTGGCAAGACCGAACTGATCGAGCTCCTTGGCAACGGTGCGCCGCAGGCGCTTGCGTTCCTGGAGGAACTCGGCATGAGCTGGAAGCCGCAGATCACCACGGCTGTCGGCGCGACCTGGTCGCGTTCCCATCAGCCGGCGAACGTCTATGGCGGCGCGGGCAGCGACTTCGTCCTTCCGCAGGTAGAGTTCGTGAAGGCCAACGGCGGCGAGATCATTCTTGAGCACAAAGCCGAGGAACTCATCGTGGAAGACGGCCGCGTGGTCGGCGTGCGGGGCACCGCGAGCGACGGCACGCCGTTTGAGTATCGCGCGAACAAGGGCGTCATTCTGGCGACCGGCGGTTTCAGCGCGAATGTCGCAATGCGCCAGGAGTACAACAAGCATTGGGCGAATCTTGATGAGAGCGTTCCGACTTCGAATCAACCTTGCGCGACCGGCGACGGCATTTTGATGGCTGAAGCAATCGGCGCGGGCCTGTATGGCATGGAGTGGATTCAGATGGTGCCAACGGGGGACGCGAGCCTGAACGCCTCTATCGCCAATGAGATGTACATCAACGCTGAGGGCAACCGTTTTGTCGCAGAGGATGAGCGCCGCGATGTGCTCTCCGGCGCGATCCTGGCGCAGACCGACAGCTACTGCTGGAAGTTATCCAGCGCCTATCAGGCGTGGGACATTCAGGGCGGTTTTGACTACAAGGGCAACGCCATCGAAGCCAATGTCGCCAGCGGCAAGGCTGTGACGGGTGATACGATCGAAGAAATCGCGGTTGCGATGGGCGTCGATGCGGCAAATCTCAAGGCGGCTGCCGAGGCGTTTGACAAAGCGGTGACCGGTGAGCAAGCCGACCCGCTGGGCCGCAAGGTTTTTGAGTACAAGATGGATAAAGGCCCCTACTACGCGACCAAGAGCTATGCCAAGGTGCATCACACCATGGGCGGCGTTGAGATCAACACCAACTGTGAAGTGCTGGATACCGAAGGCAACGTGATACCGGGCATCTATGCCTGCGGTGAGGTCACCGGGGGCATCCACGGCTCCAACCGCCTGGGCGGCAACGCGATCGCGGACATCATCGTCTTTGGCCAGATCGCGGGCCAGAATGTCATGAAATAAGTTTTTGTGGTATAATAGACCGTGCCGGTTTTCCGGCACGGTCATTTTTTATGCAAGGAGATGAACAACATGCTGGGCGAACCGGAATCCGCACAGGTGCGAATTCATCGCTATGTTCAGACCTGCGAGCTGATCTTCGATCAATCAATAGATTTTTATTGCCAGCAGATCGAAAAGCGTTTTGTTCGGGAGATTGACTTTGAACGGTACCATGTGATGATCACCGGATTGCCGAGGCAGGTATACCGGCCGTTTTTTGGCATCGATTCATTTTTATATTCCAAACGCTTTGAAGAAATTGAGATTGAGATCGTGCAGGCTCTTGAAAAACAGGGCGTGCGATGCATGACGACGATGTTGCTGTATGACCACACAAAGCGCTTCTGCATGATTTTCAACAAACCGGAAAGCTTTTCGGCCGTCGATGTGGCGCAAATTGCCGCCGAATGCTTTGATCGGCTGTACGCGCAGATTTTTGACATGAGTCAAACGCCGTATCGGAATTACACGGTGGTGTCTTCTGAAATCATGGGGTATGAACATCTTCCCAAGACGTTCAAAGCGATGGATCGGCTTTCCCGCCAGCAGTTTTTTGATATTGACACGGTCATCCTGACCCCGGAGATGCTTGAAGCATCCGTCATCCCGGCGGACAGGGAGCAGATCCACGAGGATTTGACGCGGCTGCACATCGCCATGCGGGAGAAGGATCAAGCGGAGATGCGCATAAGCTTCCGGGCAATTATGCGTCAGCTAAAAGGCGCGAGGAGTTTCGAGCTGCTGGCCGATGCCATGCACGCGTTGCACGGCGCGATTGAGGGCATGCTGCGCAGCTATGGCTTTGAGCTGACGGATGCCGGCATGGAGCGCGGTCAGTTTTCTGCGGCGAAGTATCCGGCCATTGAGCACATGGCGGACCAGATGGAGGAGGCGCTGACCGAGTGCATGAAATGCCTGGGACGGGCGCCGGCGATGAGTGAGCCGGTTCAGGAGGCCATGCGCTATATGCGCCACCATTGCGCGGAGGATTTCTCCGTAGCGGATATCGCGGCGCATATCGGTATGTCGGACAGTTGGCTGAGCAAGCGCTTTCGCCAAGAGTGCGGCTGTAGTATCGTCAACCATCTGCTGGGTATGCGCATTGAGCGGGCAAAAGCCCTGCTTGAGCAAACGGCGATGCTTATTCAGGAGATTGCCTGCGCGGTGGGCTTTGAGACGGCGGGCTACTTCATTTCGGTTTTCCGGAAGATGGTGGGCGTGACGCCCAAAGCGTATCGCGAGCAAATGAAAAAACAAATGGAGGAAAACCGGCCATTGTTGAAACCCGGCAGCGCGGAGACCCAGACGGTCACAACGCAAACTCTTGTATAATTCGGTCAAAACGCCGTCTAGTTCATTGCGATTTCCCTGAACCGCGCGTCGAAGGTTGACTGCGCAAGCGCCAGCACTTGCCGCGTTTCCTCCGAATCGCCTTCCCGCAGCAGCCGCCTGATTTCTTCGTGGGTTTCTTCCAGCAGCTTGACGTCGGTTAATAAAAATCCAATGCCGCCGCCCGCCAAGCCTGATTGCCGGTAACCGAAGAGATCCCCCGCGCCGCGCTGTTCCAGGTCTTTTTCAGCGATGATGAAGCCGTCGCTTGTTTCGGTCAGGAGCTTGAGCTTGTCTTTTGCCTGAGTCATCAGAAAGCACCAGGACTCATATGCGCCGCGCCCAACACGGCCGCGGAGCTGGTGCAACTGCGCAAGTCCAAACCGCTCGGCATTCTCGATTACCATGACGCTGGCGTTTGGCACGTTGACACCCACTTCAACCACGGTGGTCGCGACCAGGACCGACAGCGCGCCCTTTCGAAAGTCGCTTAACACGTCTTCAAGTTCCTTCGGTTTTAACTGCCCGTGCGCCAAACCGACCGTCAGCCCCGCGAGCGGACCGTCTCTGAGTTCCTCATAGACCTCCTGCGCGCTGCGCGCGTCAAGCGCTTCGCTTTCCTCGACCAAAGGGCAGACCACGTA
Source organism: Eubacteriales bacterium (assembly GCA_031551775.1). GTDB lineage: Bacteria > Bacillota > Clostridia > Christensenellales > Aristaeellaceae > Anaerozeibacter. The sequence goes on from JAVBND010000079.1 coordinate 9,621, forward strand.
TACCTGACGCCCTGCGCCCACCTGAGAACGCAAAAAGGAATACATTCCATCCCGTTTCTCGTCCGGAACAATCCGCGTCTTAATCGGCGTTCGCCCCGGCGGCAATTCGTCAACCACTGAGATATCGAGGTCGCCGTACAAAATCAGTGAGAGCGTGCGCGGGATGGGCGTGGCCGACATGACGAGGACATTGGGGGAGATCCCCTTTTGCGCAAGCGCGCTGCGCTGTTTAACGCCGAAGCGGTGTTGCTCATCGGTGACCACCAATCCGAGATTCCGGTAACAGGTGGCTTCGCTGATCAGCGCGTGGGTTCCTATGACCACTTGCCACTGGCCGGATTCTATGGCTTCGTGCGCCGCTTTTTTCCGCTTTGCGCTCAGGCTTCCGGTCAGAAGGCCCACGGTGATCCCCATGGGCTCCATCAGCGCCTGCGCGCTCTCATGGTGTTGCTGGGCCAACACTTCGGTCGGGGCCATGAGCGCGCCCTGGAACCCCGCGCGCGCGTTTACGACCAGCGCGCCAAAGGCGATGGCCGTCTTTCCGGAGCCGACATCGCCCTGGACCAAGCGCGCCATGGCGGACTGCGAGCGCATATCGCTTGCGATTTCGCCAAGCACCCGCCGCTGCGCCAGTGTCGCAGGAAAGGGGCATTTTGCCCAATACGCATCGATCCACGCATCGGGGAAGTCCGTTTGAACGCCCGCACCGCGCCCGCCGCGCATCATGGAAAGCGCCGCTTGGTAGAGCAGCAACTCTTCAAACGACAGGCGCCGCCTGGCCGAGGTCAGCGCTTCGCGGCTTTGGGGCAAGTGCGCGGCGCGCATGGCAAAGTTGCGCTCGCACAGATCGTGGCGCCGGCGGATGGAGAGGGGCAGTTCATCGGGCCACTGGCCTTCTGAGATCGCAAGCGCTGCCCTGACGATGTCGCGAAAGACCGCGCCCGGCACGCCCGCGACGGGCGCGTAGATGGGCACAAGTGTTCGTTCGCTTTCAAATGTCGGGCAGGTCAACTGCAGGGCGCTCCCCTTGGCTTCTACCCTGCCGTAGAGCAGCAGCTTTTCGCCTTTGGCGAGCTTGTTTTTCAGCCACGGCTGGTTGAACCAGACCGCCGTCATGGAGTCGGTTCCATCGCTTACCCGCGCGCGCGTTATGTGAAGCCCCTTGAAATGGTACGCGGAAACCGAGCCGTTCACGAAGCACTCAACCGCGGCGGTATCTCCCGCCTTGAGCGAGGAAAGTTCGCGCGTCTGAGTCAAATCGCGGTAATCGACGGGCAGGCGCAATAAAAGTTGGCGGACGGTATTGATACCGGCCGCCTTGAGCGCTTGTTCTCTTTTGGGTCCGATGCCCTTGAGCTCGGAAATTGAAAAATCCATCATTCCACCGCGATCAGGTAGTAGTACAGCGGTTGCCCGCCCCGGTATAGCGCCACGTCGCACAGCGGATACTTGCCCTTCAACTGCTCTTCGAGCGCAGACGCGCGTTCCTCGTCGATGTCTTCTCCATAGTAGATGGAGAGGATCTCCGTATCGTCGGTAACCATTGTTTCCAATACCTGAAGCGCGACGCCCTCCACCTCGCTGCCCAGCAGCTCGATATGGTTATCGACCAGCGCCATGATGTCGCCTTCATGGATTTCCCGGTTGTCAAAGGTCGTATCGCGCACGGCATAGGTGATCGATGCCGTATGCACGCGTTCGGCGGCTTCCTGCATGCGCTTTTCATTTTCCTGACCCGACTGGTCGGGCATGAACGCGATGGCCGCGGCGATGCCCATGGGCACCGATTTCGTGGGCAGCACGTAGACCACTTTGTCGGTCAGTTCCGCCGCCTGCTGCGCGGCCAAGATGATGTTGGTGTTGTTGGGCAGCACGAATACCTGCCGCGCGGGGGTCGATTCGATGGCCTGATAGAGGTCATCGATCGACGGGTTCATGGTCTGGCCGCCATCGACCACCTTGTCAACCGACAGGTCGGTAAAGATATCGACCAGCCCCGGCCCAAGCGCCACGGCGACGATTCCGAATTCCTTAAGCTCGGCTGCTTCAGCTTCTTTTTTCTGCGCCTGTCGCTCGCGGAATTCTTCGAGCATGTTGTCGATCTTGATGTAGTCCAGTTCGCCCAGTTCAAGCGCCATTTGCAGCGCCTTGCCCGGGTCGTTGGTATGGACGTGAACCTTGACAACTTCAAGGTCGCCAACCACCAGCACACAATCGCCGATCTTCTCAAGCCGCCGCCTGAGTTTGGCAACATCGGCGTCTTTGACATCGTCGCGGGGGTGAGAGACGATGAATTCGGTGCAATAGCTAAAGGTGATTTCTTCAATCGTCGTGTGATCGTCCACGAATTCTCCCGGCAATGATTTGGGGGATGAATCCGGGGCGCTTTCGGTTTCCTCGATCGGTTCGCCCCTGAGCGCGGAGAGGAAGCCTGTGAACATCGTCATCAGGCCCATTCCGCCGGAATCGACCACGCCTGCCTGCTTGAGCGCAGGCAGCATGTCGGGCGTACGCTTGAGGATCTCATTGCCGGAAGAGATCACCAGTTCCGTGAGGGCCATCAAATCCTGGGTTTCGTTTTCAGGGCGTTCGACCGTCTCGGCGATGACGCGGATCACCGTCAGGATGGTCCCTTCCTTGGGCTTCATGACCGCCTTGTACGCGGTGTCCGCGCCAAAGCGCAAAGCCTCAACGAAAAGCGCGGCGTTCATGTCGTCCTGGCCCTCAAGCGCGCGGGAAAAGCCGCGCAGGATCTGGCTTAAAATGACGCCGGAATTTCCGCGCGCGCCCTTGAGCGCGCCCTTGGCTACGCTGCCCGCGACATCGGACACCGTGGGAAACTTGCGCGCGCCCAGATCCTTGACCGCCATGCCGATGGTCTGGGACATATTGGTGCCGGTATCTCCATCCGGCACAGGAAACACATTTAACGCATCAATGCTGGGGCGGTTCTTTTCGAGGAGCGCCGCGCCGGAGATGAACATCTCCTTGAGCATCATGCCATCGATCGACTTAACCAAACCTAATCCCTCCCGCATCCGCCGCTACACGCGGATGTCTTCCACCGACACGTTCACCTTGCCGACCTTGATACCGGTGAGGTGTTCGATTTTGTATTTCACTGTATCAATGATGGTCTCGGCTACGGCGCTGATGGAGATGCCGTATTCCACGATGATGTATAAATCCACATCCACGCTCTCGTCCGCGCCGCGCACGCGCACGCCCCGGCCCAGGTTTTCCCGGCCCAGCAATTGTACGATGCCGTCAGTCGTGCGTTTGGACGCCATACCCACGATGCCGTAGCATTCAAGCGCCGAATATCCCGCCACTTTGAGCAGAATGTCATCGGCCACCGTCACCGTGCCCAGCTCCGTTTTAAATTTGCAATCCATTGGTCTTCCTCCCATAGCAAAGCCTGACGCTTTACGCTGTTCTCAATAGTATAGCGCGTTTCTTGCCTTCTGACAAGCAAAATTGGATTATATAAAGAAAGGTAACGAAAAAATTCAGAAAAAAGGACGGCGCAAACGGCCGTCCGGCAATGTATCGCGGTGCGCTTTACCTGCGCCCTATCGAGTGGTATTCGACGCCAGCTTCGCGCATGGCGGCTGGGGAAAACATATTGCGCCCGTCGTAGACGAGCGGTGTTCGCATCAAGCGCTTGAACACGCCCGCCTCAAGCGCCTTGATTTCCGTCCAGTCGGTAAACAAAAAACAGACGTTCGCACCCTCAAGAGCGTCCTCGGGCGTTTGGCACGGATGAACCTGCGGGAAAACCTTGCGGAAATGATCAAGACCGACAGGATCGTAAGCATATACTTCGGCGCCCCGCTCGAGGAGCAACTCAACGTTGTCAAGAGAGGGCGCTTCCCTGAGGTCGTCGGTGCCCGGCTTGAATGTGACGCCCAGGGCCGCTACTTTGAGTCCTTCAAAGGTGATCAGGCGGTCGCTGGCCTTGTGGAAGAGCACCGTCTTTTGCCGCATGTTGACATCGATCGCGGCCTCGACGGTGGACAGCGTATAGCCATGCTTGCGCGCAAGATACGTAAGCGCCTTGGTGTCCTTGGGAAAGCAACTGCCGCCGTAGCCGATGCCGGCGTTTAAGAAGCTTGCGCCGATGCGCTCGTCAAAAGACATGCCGTGCGCCACGTCCTCAATGTCCGCGCCCACCAATTCGCACAGGTTCGCGATCTCGTTCATATAGGAAATCTTGAGCGCCAGGAAGTCGTTGGCGGCGTACTTGATCATCTCGGCCGAGCGGCGCGTGACCGACACGATGGGCAGGTCAAAGGGCTCGTAGATTTCGCGCAGCATGGCCTCAGCGCGCGCGCTTTCCGTGCCGATTACCACGCGGCGCGCCTTGAGCGTATCGCGCACCGCCGTGCCTTGGGCCAGAAATTCCGGGTTGCTCGCAACCTCCACACGGACGTCCCGGATGAGAAAATCGCGGATAAACTGCTCGACTTTGTCGTTGGTCCCGACCGGTACGGTGGACTTGACCACGACCAGGCAGTCGCGAACGACGCTTTGGGCGATTTGGCGGCAGACGGTTGCGATGTAACTGAGGTTGGCGGAACCGTCGGCCTGTTCGGGCGTGCCCACGCCGATAAAGATGGCATCGGCGTCCCGGTAGGCGGCGGCGTAATCGGTCGTGAAGTGAAGCAGACCCGATTGGTTGCCGCTTTGAATGAGTTCGGTCAGCCCGTCCTCGTAAATGGGGGAGACGCCGCTTTTCATGAGCGCGACTTTTTTTTCGTCCACGTCCACGCAGGTTACCGAGTGGCCCTTATTGGCAAAGCAAACGCCCGCGACCAAACCCACATACCCGGTACCCGCGACGGCGATCCTGTATGATTTCATATCCGCTACCTCCTTTATGCTATGCGCAAAAGGCCGTCGCAGAGCGACGGCTTGTTTTGCTGAGCATTTGAAAATCAGACGGCGCGTTGCACCTTGCCGCTGCGCAGGCAGCGCGTGCAAACGAACATCCTCGTGGGCGCGCCATTGACGACTACGCGAACACGCTGGGTATTGGGAGCCCAGGTCCTGCGCGTCTTGCGGTTGGAATGGCTAACGTTGTTGCCCGACGACATGCCTTTGTGGCACACCTCGCAAAACTTGCCCATTGTCCACACCTCCTTCGGGCGAATATCGATTACAAACAGACGTATTATAGCACTGGCGACCGGCGATTGCAAGCGTTTTTTCTTGTAAAAGTTATGGTTTTGGCGCCCGCATTCGCTTATCCGGCAGTGTGCGCGTGAAGTACGGCGCGCACCTGACCGGGCGCTTTCATGGATCGAAAGAGCGCTTCGACCTTTTCGCCCAGGCCTATCTCATACAGGTTGACGCCAAAGATACCGGCGTCTGATAGTACACTTTTGAGATTGCCCGCCTCGACGAGCGGTTTGACGCGGGGGATTTCCGGGTCGGGACTGAGTTCAAAGGGATGGCCGCCGTCATCGATCCCCAGAAGGTAACGGCACCACGCCGCGAGCACCAGCGGGATGAACTTGAGGGTTCGCGCTCGATTGCCGTACGAACTGAGCGTCACGCCAAAGCGGATTCGCAGCTTCTGCGATGTGTCGCATGCGATGCGCTGAGGCGTGTCGGGCAGGAAGGGATTTGGGAAGCGCGCGCCGATTACCTGGTCGATGAACGCTTTGGGATTGATGACGCCGGGATCGGTCACCACGGGAAGTCCTTCCGCGTAGCCGATGCCGCGCACCAGCGCGGCGAGATCGGGATCGTTCATTTCACTTGCGATCTTGTCGTAACCCAGCAGGCACCCAAACACCGCCAGCGCCGTGTGCAGCGGGTTGAGGCAGGTGCATACCTTCATGCGCTCAACCTTGCCCACCGTCTCCCGGTCGGTAAAAATTACACCCGCTTTTTCAAGGCATGGCCTTGCGTTGGGGAATGCGTCCTCAACGACCAGGTATTGGGCCTCTTCCGCGTTGACGAAGGGCGCGGCGTGCGTCCGGCGCGAGGTCACGAGGCCGCCGACATCCTCAAAACCGTCTTTGAGCAGCATTTCGCGTACGCCGTCGTCGGGGCGCGGCGTGATCTTATCGATCATCGTGAGCGGAAAGGAAACGCGCAAAGGGTCGGCGACGTATTCAACAAATCCGGCTTCGGTCAGCCGGTTTTTGCTCCATGCTTCGGCGTATCCCGTGATGGCGCGCTTGAGCATATCGCCGTTGTGAGCGCAGTTGTCCATACTGAGAAGCGCGATTGGGCGCGCGCCAGCCAGGTAGCGCGCATGGAGCAGGGAAGAAACGAACCCCAGGAAGCTCTTGGGCGCGGCAGGCCCGGTTTCAAAGTCGGCGCGGCAATCCTCACCGGTCAGCGCGTAACCCTTTTCGGTAATGGTAAAGGAAACCATTTGAAGGCTTGGCGCGGCAAAAATTTCGCCCAGGCGCACAAAATCACCGCGCGCGTCGGCGCTGGCGATCAGCGCGCCCGCGACAGACGCGATCAGCGTGCGTTCGGTGGTCCCGTCCGGTTTGAGCGTGACGAGCAGGCTCAGTCCGTCGTGCGCGCGGTAAAGTTCGACCGTATCGCGGCTGCCCGCCACGATCACGCCGCGCGTCTCAAACCCGTCGTCCAGCAGCGTTTGAAGCGCTGAGGCGATAAAGGCCCGGAAGATGTTGCCGCCGCCGAAATGCACCCAGTTTGGCGCCGCCTTTGTGGCGGCGAGCATTTGGTTTCGGTCAAACGCGGGCAGACGGATTCCGGCCTCTTGAAAAGCCTTTCTTTCGCCGCGGGTATAGTCGGTAAGATGCACGGTATTCCTCCCTATGCTTGGCCGATGCGCTCGATGCTCTCCCAGAGGCCCGCAAGGTAGCATGCGCCCAGCGCCCTGTCGTACAGTCCGTAACCCGGCATAGCCACTTCACCCCAAATGGCGCGGCCGTGGTCGGGGCGGATGGGGCCGTCAAAGCCGACATCGTACAGCGTCTTCATAATCGCAAACATATCAAGCGAACCGTCGCCGGTCAGGTGCGCGGCTTCTTCAAATACGCCGGGGGCGCTGTGGCGGAGGTTTCGCACATGCGCAAAGTGTATGCGCCCCTTGAGCGCGAAGATGGCTTTGGGGATGTCATTGGCCGGATTGGACCCAAGCGAGCCGGTACAAAGCGTCACGCCGTTCATGGGGCTATCCACGAGCTTCGTAATGCGCTCAAGGTTCGCCCCGCTGGTCGCGATGCGGGGCAGCCCAAACACAGGCCAGGCCGGATCGTCCGGGTGAATGGCCATCTTGATGCCGTACTTTTCGCAGGTGGGCATGATGGCTTTGAGGAAGTACGCGAGATTTTTAAACAGTTGATCCGCATCGACCGGCTTGTACAATTCAAACAAGTCGCGAATGCGGGACATGCGCTCGGGTTCCCAGCCGGGCAGGACAAAGCCGTTGGAATTTTTATCCATGGCGATGAGCAGTTTGTCCGCGTCGATTTCGTCGATCAGGCGCTGGTCGTAGGAAAGGACGGTGGATCCGTCTTCGCGCGGTTTGCTCAGGTCCGAGCGCGTCCAATCGAATACCGGCATGAAATTGTAGCACACCAGATCGATGCCGTTCTCGCCCAGGCGCTTCAAAGTGGTGATGTAGTTCTCGATCGACCGGTCGCGCTCGCCGGTTCCCGCCTTGATGGCGTCGCTCACATTGACGCTTTCAATTCCGCTGATTTTTAGCCCCGCGCTTTCCACCTCGTCTTTGAGGGCGCGAATGGCTTTTTCATCCCACGCCTCACCGGGCGCCGTGTCGTACAGCGTCGTGATGACGCCCTGGACAGGCGGAATCTGCCTGATTTGCTCAAGCGTCACCGAGTCAAACTGCGTGCCAAACCAACGGAATGTCATTTTCATGCGCGGCGTCTCCTCAAAGCATTCTAATCGTGAACGTTACCGAACCAATCCCGATCCATTATACTATGTAGTACTATGGGATTCAAGCGTTAACGTACACGGAAATAATGTTAATTGTTTGTTTTAAAAGAATGGCTTGATTGGGCACGATGCTTGTCGCGTAAAAGCGCATGTGTTATAATCAGGCACAGACAGGCCGAGAAAGATGTGTGAAGGGGTGGCGAAGGAATGATTACAAGAAAAAACGAGCAGATCAGCGAAGTGCGCGAAAAAATGCGCGGGGGGGATGGAACGGCGGTTTTAACGGCGCTTGTCGCGGAAAAGCCCGCAAACGTGCGCCTATTCAGCCGGATTGTGCTCTCGCCCGGATCGTCAATCGGGGAGCACATCCATGAGAATGAGACCGAGCTTTTCTGCTTCATGTCAGGCACGGGCGAAGTGAGTGATGACGGGAATGTATCGTCCGTCGGGGCTGGGGACGCGATGGCGACGTTTAACGGGCACAGCCATTCGGTCAAAAATATCGGCAGCGAGGATCTGGTGATTCTGGCCGCCATCGTAAAGGACTGATCGCTATGAGGAGGAAGGACCGCGAAGTCGCGGAGTTTGACGAAATCGTGAAGATCATCGAACAGTTGGAAGTCGCAAGGCTGGGTTTCGTGGATGGGGACGAAGCCTACATCGTGCCGCTCAATTTTGGATTCGAGCAGGACGGGGAGCGCTTGACGCTGTACTTCCATGGCGCGCGGGAGGGACGCAAGGTGGACCTGATCGAAAAGACGGGCCGCGCGTCCTTTGAGATGGACGCGGGACACAAGCTGATTCGGGGGGAAAGGGCGTGCGATTACAGCTATGCGTATGCGTGCGTGATGGGGGCCGGCGACGTGCGGGTACTGACGGAAGCGGCGGAAAAGGAAAAAGGACTCAAGGCCATCATGCGCAAGTTCTCGGATAGAGAATTCGAATTCGACCGGTCAACAATTGAAAGAACGGCGGTGTTCGAGCTCGTGGTTGACCGGATAACCGCCAAGCGTCACGACGCGCCTTCGACACGCGCATAAAACGGTGCTTTGTCCATGTGTGATAATTTCCGATGGGTGATTGACTGGCGCACTTTGTTAAACTATAATACAATCATACCTCAGGCACGAATCGGAATGGATAAAAATGGGGAGGAAGATCCGAAATGAAGAAACTTGTTTCCCTGCTTGTGATGGTGTGCATGGTGGTTGGACTTTGTGCGGGCGCTTTCGCCTACGCGCCCGGCGCGTATTCGGCGGGTGCCGCCGGAATGAACGGAGAAGTCACGGTAGAAGTTACCTTTGCCGAAGACAAAATCGACAAGGTGGAGGTGGTGTCCCACAGCGAATCGGCCGGGATCAGCGATCCCGCGATCGAGCGCATCCCCGCCGCCATCGTCGATGGGCAGACGCTGAGCATCGACGCGGTTTCCGGCGCTACGTTTACCAGCAACGCCATCTTAAACGCCGTGGCCGATTGTGTGGCCCAGGCGGGCGGCGATGTGGAAGCGCTGAAGAGCGCCGCGCCTGCGGGCGCGGTAGCGGGGGAAAAGACCCAAAGCGAGATGGAAACCGACGTGCTGGTCGTGGGTGGCGGCATTGCGGGTTTGAGCGCGGCGTTGACCGCGGCGGGCACCGGCGTCAAGGTCGCGCTGATCGACAAAATGCCCGCCGTGGGCGGCACGACGGCGATCTCCGGCGGCTACCTGATCGCGCAGGGCAGCAAGCTCTATGCGGCGGACGCAAATGAATATGACAATCTGGATGGTTTTATATCCTATTGGGAAGAACGCATGGCGTACAGTTCGGCCCAGAGCGGCTATCCCGACTGGGCGCGCTTGCGCGGCGTGCTGGGCGAAACCGGTCGGACGATCGATTTCCTGAGCGAAAACGGCGTGCCTTGGGGTGAGCATGTCTTTGTGGGCTTTGGGCCGTATCCCGTGGCTGCCTGCAATGGCGGGGGAGCCAATCTGGTCGCCACAATGCTGGACGCGTGCGTGAACAAGGGCGTCACCGTCCTGACCGAGTGCAAGGCCCAGTCCCTCATGGTGGAGGACGGCGAGGTGGTCGGCGCGCTGTGCGAGACCAATGACAGCATTGTCACGTTCAAGGCCAAGAGCGTCGTGCTGGCGACCGGCGGTATTTCGCAGAATCAGGAACTGGTGGCCAAGTATTCACCCAAGATCTCGGCGGCGGGTGTGATCCCGATCTCTGCCGTCAGCAGCACCGGCGACGGCCTCGTCATGGCCATCGATGCGGGCGCGGGCGTGTTTGACGAATTCGCCACCGCCATCTGCGCCACCACAGTTGATCCGGCGCTGGGCGCGCTGGCCGACGCGTCGGGTCTGACCACCGCCGCGCAGTTGGGCGTCAACAACAAAGGCGAGCGCTTTGCCAGCGAGAGCGCGCTGTACTACGACGCGCTTGCCAGCGACATGATTCAAGACGGGAACGCGCCGTTCTGGTATATCTATGACAGCGCCAATTCCGATCTGAGCGCTGTTCTTGAGAGCGGCGCCCAAGCCGGATGCGTAGCCAAGGGCGAGACCGTTCAGGAACTTGCCGGAGCCATGGGCGTTGACGCCGGGGCGCTTGAGGCGACCTTTGCGCGGTATGCCGAACTGGTCGCGGCTGGGAACGATGAAGACTTGGGCAAGGACAAATCGCTTCTGGTCGCGCTTGAAAAAGCGCCTTACTATGCCGTCAAGTTCTATCCCACCACCTTTGGCTCGGTGGGCGGCGTGCTCACGTCGGAAGAGGGGCGCGTGCTCCGCCAGGACGGAAGCGTGCTCGAGGGGCTGTATGCGGCCGGCGAGATGAGCAACCGCTACTTCTACAACGAGAACTACATCCTGGCCGCGTCGCTTGGCCTCTATGCCACCATGGGCCACCGCGCGGGAGCGACGGCCGCGGCGGACGCGGCAGCGTAACGGCGGAGCGTACAATCGCGAAAACCTCTTGCTTTTTCCGGCAAGGGGTTCAGCTTATCGACGGAGTCGATAAGCTGTCATCGAAAATCTTCTGCCTGGGCAAAATCTTTTCGATGAGGAAGGAACGAGGCCAAATTGCTGAAAATCCTGCGGGATTTTCCGGGCGCAATTTGGGCGGGTAGGGATTTTGAGTCGGGCGGGCAAGCTCGCCCTTTGTCAAAATCCCATTCACCCTCGCGGTACACGCCCGCGAGGGCGTTGTCACCGGGGTTGTTGATGAGCTGAACCTCTTGCTTTTTCCGGCAAGGGGTTTTCTTTTCGCGCTTCCAAAACGATTGACAAGCGTCGCCTGCCATATTATGATGACTGTAGCTTTTACGAAAAGGAGACGCTTTATCGATGGCGACCATCGCGGACGTGGCGAAATATGCGAATGTATCGATGATGACGGTATCGCGCGTAATCAACCGGCGCGGCAACGTCAGCGAGGCGACCAGGCGAAAGGTGGAGGACGCGATTGACGCCCTCAGCTACCGGCCCAACATGATGGCCAAGGGCCTGGTCACGGGGAAGAGCCGCCTTATCGCCTATGTGATGTGCAATCTGTCCGACCCGTTCCACGGGCTGGTTTCCAAGGGCATTGAGAATGCCTGCTTTGACCGCAACTACACCGTGATCATCTGCGACGCGAGCAGTGAAGCGCGCGTGAAGGACTCAATTGAAATGCTGATCGACCGTCAGCTCGACGGCGCGATTTTTCACCACATGCAAATCACGCCCGAGCAGGCCGCGCGCCTGGAGGAGGCCGACATCCGCTGCGTCATGATCGACAACGAGGTAGAACTTAAGCAGGTGTCCAGCATCGACAGCGACAATTACCGCGGCGGGTACATGGCCGCGCGGCACCTGATCGAAAAAGGGCATACGCGCATCGGCTGTATTCGGGGCTCCCTGGGGAGCGGACCGTATGAGGAATACATTGACACATTCCAAAGGAAAATTTGGACCGACCGCACGCGCGGCTTTGAGGACGCCATGCGGGAGGCCGGCCTTGTGCCGATCGTGCGCTGCGAAGGCAGCGGCGCCATGAAGCAGGGATTCTTGCTGGCGCAGGGGTTCGTGCGCGAAATTGTCGCCCTGCCCGACCCGCCGACCGCCTTGTACTGCGAAAACGACATACTGGCCCTGGGCGCGCTCAGCGAACTCCTGGAACTCAAGATCGATGTGCCCGGTCGCATGGCGGTCGTCGGGCACGATGGCCTTGAGACATGCACACTGCTCTACCCGCGCGTCACCACCATCATGCAACCGCGCTATGAGATGGGTTTTAAAGCCGCCAGCATGTTGCTCGACCGGATCGAGCACGGCGCGCGGGTTGAGCATCGGATTGTCAATTCCAGTCTTTTTCAGGGCGATACCACTTGAGACGGCAAAAGAATGTAAACAAAAATCCGGGTTCGGCCATTGAACAACTGTATAAAATATTTCAATGATCCATTGACAATCTGTGTATTGCAATGATATAATGTAGTTAAGGTGCTATGTTAGCGTTAACAATGCTGCGGCGCTGAAGTCTGGCGGAAAGAAAAGCCGTTTATTTTGCCAACAAATGTTAGCGCTAACAATATGCCGCATGATACAAACGCGCATAGGAGACGATCAAATGATGAAGGAGGACGTTCAATGCCTATCATGATTCCCCAATCGGAATTTGCCGCTCGGGTACAGCGCGTGCGTGCGGCAATGCAAGCGCGCGGGCTTGACGCCGTCATGGTGTACGGCGACGAATACCGCAAGGAGAACCTGCGCTATGTGTCAAACTACTGGCCCATTTTTGAGCGCGGCGCGCTTTTGATCGCCCGGACAGGTGAACCAACCCTGCTCTGCGCGCCCGAGGGCGAGATGGTGGCGCGCGAAATGAGCGCGTTTCCCGATGTGCGCTTGCTGCCCGATTTTCTGTGCGTAACCGTGCCGGACGCCATCGATTATCCGCACGCAAAGTACACGAGTTTCAAGAAGTTGGCGGACGAGTTGCGCGCATTGGGTGCGCTTAAAAAGCTCGGCGTGGTGGGCATGGACGCCATGGGCGTACCGCTGTACAACGCCTTGCTTCAGGCCTTTGACGCCGAGCTTGTGAACGCCAACGACATCCTGTTTGAACTCAGGAAAACCAAGTCGGAGAATGAAATCGCCTGCATCCGCGAAGCCGCGCGCATCGCGGACTGCGGTATGCGGGCAATTATGCAAGCCGATCTTGTCGGCCTGACTGAAATCCAAGCATGCGGCATCGCCGAAGCACAGGCGCGCCGCGAGGGCGCGGAACACGTGATCTTTTCGGTGTTCGGCTCGGGCGCGCGCACGGCAACCATCGTGGGTCGCCCGACGAGCAAGGTGATTGAAGATGGCGATATGATCATGCTGGCGCTGGCGATTCAATACGAGGGCTATGTCGCCACCTGCGAAGCGCCGTTTGCCGTCGGCAATTATTCGGATGAAACGCGCCGCGTCATCGACGCCCTGATCCACGCGAGCGCGGCGGGCGTCCCGCATTTGAAGCCGGGCGCGCCGATGAAGAATTTCGTCCGCGCGGTCCGGGACAGCTTCCGCGAAGCCGGCCTTTCAAAGTACGACGTCTATCCGCCGCTGCACGGCATCGGCTGCGCCGAAGCGGAAAGCCCTTATCCGGACGAGAACACCGAAGCGCTGTTTGAGGTGGGCATGACCGTCAACACGGACATCTCACTATTCGGCCTTCCGGGCGGTTCCAACCGCATCGAGGAGGGATTTGTCATTATGGCGGACGGAGCGCACACGCTCTCACCGCATGTGCGGGCGTACTGCGAGAACTGGCTGACATGCAAAGAGGGGGCGAGCCAATGAACCACCGCGAACGGTTCATGGCCGCGATTGCGGGCGGCCAGCCGGACCGCGTACCGATTCTGGCGAATTTGACCATTCAGGCGGCCCAAAGGCTGGCGGGCGTACTTGGCAAGGAGGTCGGCTATGTCGATTCCTTCTTGGCCACGCGCATTTCCCACCGCGATATTTTGCTGACGCTTGGCAATGACGCCGTAATCATCGCGGCGACGCGCGGGAAGGAGAGCCAAACGCTTGAAAACGGCGATGTCCTCGATGAGTGGGGCATCACATACCGCACGGTGGGCCTTTACGGGGAAGCTGTTGAGAGGCCGTTTGGTCGGTGCGAAGAAGCGCAAGAACTTGATCGTTTTCCCTGGCCGGATCCGCTCGTTCCCGAGAGATGGACGCACGCCTTGGGTGAAGTGGCGCGATACAAGAACGATTACGCGATTGTGGGGGATCTTGAAGCGTGCTTGTTTGAGCTGGCGTGGAACCTGGTCGGCCTTGAGAAATTTCTGATGGATCTGCTGGCCGAAGAGGACTACATCGAAGTGCTGCTTGACCGCGTGGAGGCGTTCAGCACCGCGTGCGGCTTAAAGATGATCGAACTTGGCGCGGACATGATCTGGGCAGGCGACGATTTTGGCACGCAAAACGGCATGATGATTTCTCCGGGGCTTTGGCGGCGCGTATTCAAACCGCGCTATCAGCGCATGTTCGCGGCGTTTAAGAAGGCCAAGCCGGACGTCGTGATCGCCTACCATTCCTGCGGATCGATTGTGCCGATCATTGAGGATTACATTGAAATCGGGCTCGATTTTCTAAACCCCATTCAACCGGCGGCCGCGGGCATGGACCTGGGCGCGCTTTATGACAAGTACGGCGGTCGCCTGGGCTTTTTCGGCGGCGTAGACGTGCAAGGCGTGCTTCCGCACGGGACGGTGGAGGATGTGCGCCAAGAGGTCAGGCGGGTGCTGGACGCGGTTCATCACGCGCCCAACTTCATCATCGCGCCCGCGCACAACATCCAGCCCGACACATCAGCTGACAACATCCTGGCGTTTTTTGACGAGGCCAAGCGCTATGGCGCGCGCGAAAGCGAGGACACGGTATGAGCGACATCTTGCTTCTTGACAAGATCAACAAGAGTTTTCCCGGCGTACACGCCCTCAAGGACATGACGTTTTCCATCCGCGAAGGCGAAGTGCATGCCATTTGCGGCGAGAACGGCGCGGGCAAGTCCACGCTCATGAAGGTGGTTACCGGCGTATATCCGATGGACAGCGGCGCGATGTTCATTCGCGGCGAGAAGGTGCACATCCAAAGCCCCAACGAAGCCTTTGAAAAGGGCATCGCGATCATGTACCAGGAGACATCGCTTTTCAATGAAATGACCATTCTTGAAAACATGTTCCTGAACCATGAGATCGTAAAAAAACGTTTGGGCATCCCGGTTCTCGACTACGGCGCCATGGAGACACAGGTTGAGAACATCTTCCGCAAAATGAACGTGTCGATGGATCTTCATGAGAAGGTAAAGAACATCGGCATGGCGCAAAAACAATTGGTTGAGATCGCCAAGGCGCTCACGTTTAACGCCCGCATCCTGATCATGGACGAGCCGACCGCGTCGCTCACTGAGCGCGAGGTGGTGGCGCTGTTTGAGATCATCCGATCGCTCAAGGCTGAGGGCGTGTCCATCGTCTACATCAGCCACCGGCTGGAAGAGATCTTTGAAATATGCGACCGCGTGACCGTCATCCGCGACGGCGCTTACATTTCGTGCAATGATGTCAAGTCTACCACCAAGGATCAGCTGGTTCGCGATATGGTCGGGCGCGAAGTGACCGCCTATTATCCCAAAGCCGAGGTCGAAATCGGGGATGTCGCAATCGAGCTTAAGCACATCTCGCAGGAGGGCTTGCTCAAAGACATCAGCCTGAACATCCGCAAGGGCGAGATCGTGGGCCTCAGCGGGCTTGCGGGCGCGGGCAGAACCGAGCTTGCGCAGGCGGTTTGCGGGATCACGCGCATAGACGGGGGAGCGATCGCGATCGAGGGGCGCAAGGTGACGATCGACAGTTATCGCAAGGCAATGCGCGAGGGCATTGTGTACGTGTCGGAGGACCGGGGCAAGTACGGCTTGGTGCTGGGCATGGACATCAAGAAAAACGTAACGCTCGCGCAACTAAAAGGCATTTCCCATTCGGGATTTCTTGACTTTGCGCGCGAGAATCAGATGGGTGAGGACGCGATAAAAACCTTCGACATCAAGGCGCCCGGGCCAGACTTCATCGTGGAAAACCTCTCCGGCGGCAACCAGCAGAAGGTCTCGGTTGCCAAGGCCACGGCGCTCAAGCCGAAACTTCTGATCCTTGATGAGCCGACGCGCGGGGTGGACGTGGGCGCGAAGGCCGAAATCCACCGCATCATTGGCGAACTGGTGAAAAAAGGCTTATCCATTTTGATGATCAGCTCGGAACTGCCGGAACTGCTCGGCATGTGCGACAGAATCTACGTGATGAATGCCGGGCGTGTGCTGACGGTGTTCGACCGCGGCGAGGCCACGCAGGAGAAGATCCTCAAGGTCGCGCTGGAAAACCAGTAGGGGAGGGATTGCGCGATGAACAAGCTTGAGAACGGGGGCGCGGGCAGGAAGCGCCGGTTAACCACCGAGGGGTTCTTGCTGGTCCTGGTCATAGCGATTCTGGTGCTCCTCTACTTCTTTGCGGGCGGCGCCAACGGATTTTACAGCGTTCAGAACATCATGAACGTGGGCCGCGTGTTCAGCTATCTGTTTATCGCGGGCATCGGCATGACCATGATCATCATCACCGGCAACATTGACATCTCCTTCGGCGCGGTGATTTCGGTGATTGCCATCGTCATGGCGGCGGTCAGCAAGATCGACAAGGACATACCCCTTTACGTCTTCTTGCCCGTCGGGATGCTGACCGGCGTGATCCTGTGCGGGTTCAACGCGTGGATGATGGCGAAATTCAAGATTCCTTCCATGGTCATTACGCTCGCTACCACGCAAATCTACTACGGCGCGCTGCTTTGGTTGCTTGAAGGCTCGATCTACAACCTGCGCAGCAATTGGACTTGGTTTACCTTCAAGGCCAACATCTTTGGATACATCCCGCTCTCGGTCGTGCTGGGCGTGGCGCTGCTCATCGTTGCGGTGCTGTTCTTCAAATACTCACGCTTCGTCAAGCGCCTCTACGCGATCGGCAACAACAAACAGGGCGCGAAGTACGCCGGGATCAATGTGGATAAGACGTTGATTATTACCTACATGATCGCGGGCGCGCTCCTGGGATTCAGCGCGACGATCCTGGCTACCCAGGGTACGCGCGTGACCTGCACGGTGGGCAACAACGTGGAGATGAAGGTGATCGCCGCGGTTGTCGTGGGCGGCACAAGCGCCATTGGCGGATCGGGCAATGTGTACGGGACGGCGCTGGGCGCACTGTTGCTGGCGATCATTTCGCCCGCGCTTACGCAACTGGGCATCAACACCTACTGGACGGACCTCTTTACCGGGATCATCATCGTTTCGGCGGTCGTGATCAGCGCGGTTCGGGAACTTGGCTTAAATAGGCCCGGAAAGAAATCGGTCCGGTCGCTGGCGGAGGGTTGAGCCATGAAAAAGAAGTTTGCGTTTACCTACAACATGGCGCTGATCCTGGTTTGCGCGGCGCTGTACATTGCCTTTGGCACGGTCAACCGCCAGTTCTTCACCTATGCGACCATCATCGACACGGTCAAGCTCACGGCGGAAATCGGCATTATGGCCCTGCCGCTGACGCTGCTCATCATCATGGGCTGCATCGATTTTTCAATGTGTACGACGCTGACGCTTTCCGCTTCAATCGGCGGCATGGTCGCGCACGCTGCAAACAGTCCGGTCCTCGGACTCTTGGTCACGCTTGCGATCGGCGCGCTGTGCGGCGCGTTCAACGGGTTTATGGTGGCGGGACTGAGGTTGCCGCCGCTCATCTCGACCTTGGCGTCGATGTATCTGTACAAGGGCATCACGGAGGGCGTTGTGCTGGGCACCGGCTACGGCACGAATGTCGCGGCCACGAAGATTGCGCTGTTCCTCGGCTCAGGCAAGGTGCTGGGCATCATTACACAACTGTGGGTGTTTGTGATCCTGGCATTTCTCTTCCATGTGGTGCTTTCCCGTTCAACCTACGGCCGGACGCTGTACGCGATCGGACTCAACGAAAACGCCACGCGCTTTTCCGGCATCGACGTGCGCAAGGTCAAGCTCCTGACCTATGTCATGAGCGGTACGATGTTCGCGATTTCGGGGCTCGTGCTTTCGGGGCGGTTCTCGACCATTCAGTTTGACTCCGCCGACCCGTACCTGATGCAGGTCATCATCGCCTGCGTGCTGGGCGGCGCGAACATGAACGGCGGGCGCGGCAACATCCCGGGGACGATTTTGGGCGTGGTCATCATCGGCATCCTCAAGGGCGGCATGAACGTTGTGCTGCTGCCCCAAACGCAGCAAAAGATCGTGCTGGGCATCGTGCTTCTGGTGAGCCTCATCACCTTTGAGCTGATGAACCGCCGATCGCTCAAGGCGAAGGGCCGCGCGCGCATTGAGGCAGCCGCGCAAGCGCGGGTGAACTAACGGCACTTGCACGCCGCGGCGCGCTCCCGCGCCGGCGCGTGTTTGGAGCAAATAAAAAAATGGAGGTAGGACTCATGAGGAAACTGCTGGCAATTATTTTGGTTGCTCTCCTGGCACTCTCGCAGGCGGCGCTTGTCGCGTCCGCTGAAGGCTACAAGATCGGAATGCTGCCCAAGTTCAAGGGCGAGAACTACTTCGATGGTTGCTTTGTCGGCGCGGAAAAAGCCGCCAAGGAGCTGGGTGTGGAACTGGTATACGACGGCCCCAACCAATCAGAGGCCACCAATGCCAAGCAGGTCGAGATCCTGACCGGCTGGCTGTCCGCCGACTTTGACGCGATTGTCGTGTCTCCCTGTGACGCGGAGGGCATCGCACCGACGCTGCGCGAGTTCCAGGAAAAGGGCGTCAAGGTGCTGACGTTTGACGCCGACACCGTAACCGACGCGCGTGAGCTCTACGTCAACGCCGCCACCGCCAAGGACATCGGCGTGGCACTGGTTGACGTAATCGCGAACGGTCTTAAGGAATACGGCTTTGGCGAGAACCAGACCGCGCGTTTGGCGCTGATCTCAGGCTCGGGCCTTGACGTCAACCAGAACGAGTGGATCCTGGCAATGGAAGCCTACATCGCCCAGACCTACCCCTGGATCACGGTCAATTGTGACGAAGTGGGATACCTCGGCGCCGACATCTGGACGCCTGGTTCCGACGAGACCGCGGCGCAGAACGCCGCCAACGAAGTCATCGCCCTCTCGGGCGCGGCGACCGACGGCTCGCAGATCAACGCCGCCATCGGCACATCCTCCATGTCCACTCCGGCGCTCGCCGCCGCTTGGAACGCGACGGTCGGAACCAAGCCGCAAGTCGTCATCACCGGACTCGCGACGCCGATGGGCATCGTGGACTACATCCTGGACGAGGAGAACCCCATGGACTACGGCGTGCTGTGGGATGTCAACAACCTCGGGTATCTCTCGGTTGAGGCGGCGGTGGCGATGCTCGACGGCAAACTTGTGCCCGCGGACGGCGTGACCTTTGAAAGCAACCTGGGCGCCAAGGAAGTGGTCATCAATCAGGACGACGGCGGCCTTGAACTGCTCCTGGGCGCGGCGCTGACCTTTGGCCCCGACAACGTGGAGAACTTCAACTATTAAGGGTCAGCCAAAGCGGGGAAGCCGCTTTGATTGAGCGCCAAGCGGCGGCGGGCATGGGATGTGCCCGTGCCCGCCGCCGCAGAAAAACTGAACCTTGAGGGGAGGGACCCGGATGTCCGTCATGACGGTGCTTGGCAAGATGGATGCTTCGTCGCTTGGCGTGGTCACGCCGCACGAGCATATCTTCATCGATATGAGCGTCTTTTACGTCGAACCTGAAGAAATAAGCCAGAAGCAGTTTGCGCACGGTTCGGTCACCATTGAAAAATTGGGCGTGCTTAAGCGCAATCCGTTTGCGGTGCTTGACAATGTCCAAATGATGGACCGAGCCACGCAGATTGACGAAATCATGTACTTCAAGCGCGCGGGCGGGCGCACGGTGGTGGACGCCAGCACAGTCGGCCTGGGGCGGGACGCTGAACTCCTGCGCGATGTGGCGATCGAAACCGGGCTCAACGTCGTACTGGGCGCGGGGTTCTATGTGGAAGGCGCGCAAAACCAGCATACGCTGAACCTGAGCATAGAGCAAATGGAAGAGCAGATCGTCAATGAGATCGAGGTGGGCATCGGCCACACCGGCATTCGCGCGGGCATCATCGGGGAGATCGGCGTAAGCCATATCCTGTACCCATTTGAGGAGAAATCGCTGACTGCGGCCTGCCGCGCGCAAAAGCGCACGGGCGCGCCGCTGATGGTTCACATCAACCCCTGGTCAACGCAGGGCCTGAACGCCATGCAGATCGTATCGGCGCACGGCATTGATCCGCAAAAGGTGGTCATCTGCCACGGCGATGTGGAGAACCGGGAGGACTACCTCTTTAAGCTGCTCGACATGGGCGTTTACATTGAATTTGACAATTTCGGAAAAGAGATGGCCACCGATCGGTGGGACGTAAGGCCCGGATCCGGCAGGTTTGCCACCGATTGGGACCGTGTAAAACTGATCAAGAAAATTCTGCACCGCGGTTACGAGAAGCAGATGCTGTTCTCGTGCGACGTGTGCCTTAAATCATTGCTGCACGCTTACGGCGGTTGGGGGTACGACCATGTGCTCAATCACATCGTTCCCATGCTCGACGAAGTGGGCATCACCCGCTCGCAGCTCGATGAAATTCTGATTCACAATCCGGCGCGCTGGCTTGATTACTCCGTGCGCTGAAGATGGAGGTGGAACCATGGAAAGGCCCCGTATTTCGAACGCGGAATTTCGCGCGCGCGCGAAAAACCTGCAACGGCTGATGGAGGATGCGGGCGTGGACGCGCTCTTGGCGTATGGCAATGAAGCCGAGCCGCAGTTTGCCCGCTACCTTTGCGACTACTGGCCGTCGTTTGAGAGCTGCGGCGTGCTGCTGATGCGGCAAGGCGATCCTGTCCTGCTGATCGGTCCTGAGAGTTTGACGTTCGCGCGGGACCGTTCGCGCATCCCCGACATCCGGCGTCTTGCCGCCTTTCGCGAATCGTCCAACCCTGAGTATCCGGGCGAAAAGCTCGAAACCGTTTCCGATGTCATCGCATCGATGAGCGGGGGACAGGCCATTCGCCGCTTCGCCATCGCGGGCTACAACCTGATCCCGTCGGTCACCTACGCAGAGCTTGCGAGCGCGCTCAGCGCCTATCCGGGCATTCAGATTGAGCGCGGCGATGAGCTGGTGATGAAACTGCGCATGATTAAGAGCGAAAGCGAAATTGCGTGCATGCGCCGCGCGGGCGAAATCACCGCCAAGGCGTTTGACTACGTGCTTGAGCGCATTCATCCCGGCATGACGGAGCTGCAGGTGCGCGGGCTTGCCTCGGCCGCGATGTATGAGTACGGCGCGGAAAACGAAGCCTATCCCATGTGGATGCTTGCGGGCGCGGGCGGGAACCAAGCCATCAGCCGCGCGCGGCAAAAGGTGATTGAGAAAAACGACTCGGTCATGCTGCAAATCGGCGCCAGGTACGAAGGGTACGCCTCCTCGATCGGCCGCCCCGTGTTCTTCGGCACGCCCGATCCCATGCTCATCGAGGCGGTTAAGGCGGGATATGAGGCGCACGACGTCATCTCGCGCAATCTTTACCAAGGCAACAACGCGGGCAATGTCGCCCGGGCTTACTACGAGACCATGGAAAAAAACGGGCACACCGATTGGCTCCTGTACGGGCCGTGCCATGCGACGGGCCTCATGGAAGGCGAGCCGCCATGGATTGAGCGCAATTCCGATTACCCGCTCTTTGAGAACATGACCTACTGCATCGACATCTTCATGGGCAACAACAAAACCGAGCGTGGGTTCAGAATCGAGGACAGCGTGCGCGTAGGGAAGACCTGCGCGGACAATATGACGGATTACCGCAAAGAAATCTTCCTGCTGGGATAGGCGATGATCCGATTGAGGCCGAGGTGTTTTTCAAGCGCCTCGGCTTCACACATCCTGCGCGCCTTCGAGAAGAGCCATGGCGATGGGGCGGTCGGCAGGCGTCAGATCCATTTGGGGAAGCGCCTCAACGGGAACCCAGCGGACCTCGTCGTGTACCGTCAGGCGTATCTCACCGCCCGTGCGCGACACATGGTATGCGCGAAGCAGTATTTCGCCCCGTTCGTAGCGGTACATGCTGTCTTGAACGAAATCCCCAACGGTTACCTCAATCCCCAGTTCCTCCATCAATTCACGCTCAAGGCAAGCCTGTTCGGTTTCACCCGGTTCCAGCTTTCCGCCCGGAAACTCCCATTTGCCCGCGTTCGACTGCCCCTTGGCGCGCCGGGCCACGAGGACCCGCCCATGCTCAACCATGACCGCCGCCGTGACTACCCTGGCCATATCACACGCCTCCGTTATATATTTGCGCACAATTGTTAGGGATTCGATTGCGCGGAAGGGAATCCTGCTATGCTGGTCGAAATCTTTTGTGAAAATTGTGGATAAGGGGGATCTCGGTATGCAATTTGAACTGCTGCATCCCGCCGATCAGCTGGTCATGCTGATGGGGCGCATCTACCGCTACGGCATGACAACCACGTCCGGCGGAAACCTGTCGGTCCTCGACAGCAACGGCGACATTTGGATCACGCCGTCCGGTATCGACAAGAACAACCTGACCCGCGGCGACATCATCCAGGTCAAGCCCGACGGTACGCTCATCGGCATCCACAAGCCTTCGGTTGAGTTGCCTTTCCACCGCAGGATTTATCAGATCCGCCCGGACCTCAAGGGCATTGTGCATGCGCATCCGCCAACGCTGGTCGCGTTCTCGCTTGCGCGCAAGATCCCGAACATCCGCCTTGTGCCGGGCGCTTCGCTCGTTTGCGGCAATGTGGCGCTCGCCAAGTACGACGTACCCGGCAGCGAGCAGCTCGGTAGCAACATCGCCTCCGAATTTGCCAAGGGTTTCAACACGGTGCTGCTTGAAAACCACGGCATTGTTTGCGGCGCGAGCGACATCTTTCGCGCATTCATGGCATTTGAGACGCTGGATTTTTGCGGCCGGCTTGAGATCGACGCGCGCAAACTCGGCACGCCGCGCGCGCTCACCGAGGAGCAGATTCAACTCGATTCCGACAAGACCCATCCGCGGCTTGACGCGTTTGTTTCAAGGACTGTCACCAGCGAAGAATGCGCTGTGCGGCGCGACATGTGCGCGCTGATCCACCGCGCCTACGACCAACGGCTGTTTACCTCCACCCAGGGCACCTTCTCCCAGCGGCTGTCCGACGGATCGTTCCTCATTACGCCCTACATGAAGGACAGAAGGTACCTTGAAGTGCAGGACATCGTGCGCATCAAGGGCGGCATGTGTGAGGCGGGCAAGACGCCCAGCCGCTCGGCAATGCTGCACAAGAAGATTTACGACACGCACCCGGACATCGATTCCATCATCATCGCGCATCCGCCCGCCATCATGGCCTTTGCGGTTACGGATGCGGAGTTTGACTCGCGCACCATTCCCGAGAGCTACATCATGCTCAGGGACGTCAAGCGCCTGCCCTATGCGGCGAGCTCGCTCGACCTTGAAGGCACGAGCGCGGCGTTTGGCGACGAGACGCCCGTGATCATCGTGGACAACAAGTGCGTGATCGTGACCGGCGCGTCGTTGCTGAGCGCCTTTGACCGGCTGGAAGTGCTTGAATATTCGGCTTCCGCCGTCATCGCGGCGCGCGATATCGGGCCTTTGGTGATGATCTCGCAAGACGAAATCGAGGCGATCAAGGCGGCGTTCAACCTGAACTGACGCATTCACCTGACCACAGAATGATTTGAATGGTTCAATCGCTTCCGTAAACCCGGAAGCGATTGTGCTTAAAATAATTGACAAATTTCTGCCCAGCCTGTATGATATAGGATACGCGTTATCAGGAGGGGAAGTCAAAATGGCGAGGCGCACGAGTCCCACATTTTTTCGTAGGAAGGGCGCGGCAATTGCGTGCTTCGTTTTGTGTCTGGCCGCGCTGGTCGTGGGGACCTATGTTGGGATCGGCATGCTTACGCGCTTTGACTACGGCGAAGCGCTGCCGGAAGACGCGCCGCTGCGCGCGCGCTTTCCGGAGGATGACAACTACCTGCTGCCTAAAATCACGCCCTCGCCCGTTCCGGCCGTGACGCCCAAACCTCTGCCTACGCCCATCCCTTGGCCTGTCAGCACGCCGGTACCGCTGTCGCTGTATTCGGTGCAGCAAACGCGTATGGTCATGCCCAAGGACGCGAACGCGCCCGGCGAAGGCGTGCTGACTTCAATCAAGGTCAGCGAGGCCGATTCGATGCGCACGATCACGGTTACCGGTTGGGGATTTCTCGACGGCTGCGATGCGTCGGGGAGCAGCGTATACTTGGTCGTGAGTCCCAAGTCGAGTGCCGGTGACCGTTTCTATGAAGCTGCCATTTTGCCCGGATCGACCGCCGTACAGCACGACGCTTCGCGTGGGACGAACCTTGAGCGCGCCGATTTCCGCGCGGTGTTCTCGGTCAGGGCGTACGCGGACGGCCCGTATGTGATGGGTGTGCTGGTGGTCAACAAGGCCGGAAAAAACCAAGTGACCAAGGGATACTTTGAGGCGGACAGCCAGTACCAGTTTGACGTGAAAGGCAATGCGGTGATTGGCGTAGGGTAATTGTTCAATGAGCGAGAAAAAAACATCCATCCGCGACAGTTTGAAAGGCCAGCGCATGCGCTACGGCGCGGCGGTGGCCTTCATGGTGCTTTCGGTCCTCGCGGCTTTTCTCACCCCGCTCATACTGGGAGAGACCATTGACGCGCTGATCGGCCAAACCCGATCCTTGAACCTGCCGATCTTCGTGGACGCTTGGGTAATTGAGCGCGGCGGGCGTGATTTTCTCGCCCAGAACCTGTGGATTGTGGGCGCGGTGATGGTCGCGATCAGCGCGTTCGGCGGCGCGTGTCAATACCTGCGCGTACGCCTGAGCGCCGAGGCTTCCGAACGCATCGCGGAAAACCTGCGCAACGGTCTTTACGCCCATATCCAGCGCTTGCCCTACGCGTGGCATGTCAAAACGCAGACCGGCGACATCATTCAGCGCGCGACGTCCGACGTTGAGACGGTGCGCAAGTTCTTGGCCACGCAGTTGGTCGAAGTGTTTCGCACCGCGCTCATGCTCGTGGTTTCAATTGCCGTCATGGCGGCAATCAACTTCAAGCTTACCCTTGCCTCTCTCGTGCTCATGGGACCGCTGTTCTTGCTGGCGCTTTGGTTTTTTGGGCGCGTGCGCAAGGACTTTGAGCGCGTGGATGCAGCGGAGGGAAAGATGAGCGCTGTGCTGCAAGAAAACCTGGCCGGCGTGCGCGTGGTGCGCGCGTTCGGGCGCCAGGCGTTTGAAATAGCGAAATTCGAAAAGGCGGGCGCCGCGCTGTTTGAAGCCAGCAGGCGTTTGAGCGACCTGATGGCGGCGTTTTGGCCCGCGGGCGACCTGATCAGCCTCATGCAAACCGGCATCACGCTGGTGTATGGCATCAGGCTTGCCGCCGTGGGCGAATTGACGGTCGGCGAGATCACCGTTTTTGTCAGCTATGTATCGATGCTCACCTGGCCTGTCCGGCAACTGGGGCGCATCCTGTCCGACCTTGGCAAGGCATCGGTGTCGCTCGGGCGCATCAATCAGGTCATGCGCGCGCTCCCGGAGGAAGAGGAGAAAGACGCGCTTGAGATGCCCCTTGACGGTGATATCGCGTTTGAGGATGTTGGGTTTGGCTACGAGAAAGGCCATGCGGTGCTCCAAGGCGTTTCATTTCGCGTCAAGGCGGGTCAAACCGTCGCGATCCTGGGCGGCACCGGAAGCGGCAAATCGACGCTTATGCTGATGCTTCAACGGCTCTATGAGCCCGACAGCGGGCGCATCTCGATCGGCGGCATCGATATTCAAAGGATTGCCAAACCATACCTCAGGCGCCGCGTAGGCCTTATTTTACAGGAACCGTTTCTCTATTCGAGGACGCTCAAAGAGAACATCGCCTTCGCGCAGCCCTCCGCGACCGATCAGGAAGTTATCGCTGCGGCTCGGACGGCTTCGGCGGACGCGTTTATCCGCTCTTTTGACAAGGGGTATGATACGCTCGTCGGCGAGCGGGGCGTGACGCTGTCGGGTGGCCAAAAACAGCGCGTCGCTATCGCGCGGACGCTTTTGAAGGACAGCGACATTTTGATCTTCGACGATTCGCTCTCGGCGGTTGACACCGAGACCGATCAGAAGATCCGAAGCGCGCTTATGCGCCGAGCAGGGAAAAAGACCACCTTCATCATCTCCCACCGCGTCTCAACGCTCAGCCAGGCCGACGTGATTGTGGTGATCGACAAGGGACGCGTAGCCGAGATGGGCACGCACGAGGAACTGATTGGGATGAATGGACTTTACAGCCGCGTATACATGATTCAAAGCTTGCTGGAGGAGGAACTCAATGCAAGCGTATGAGGAAGTAAGCTACGATAAGAAAATAGACCTGTCCGTATGGCGGCGCTTGCTTTCCTACGCAAAGCCGTTTTACGGGAAGCTTTTGTTTGTCGCGCTGTCGATGATGGCTTGCGCGGCGACCGACGTGCTCCTGCCGCTCATGACGCGCGAGGCGATTGACCAATTCATCGCGCCCGGGCAAATGAACGGCATCGGGCTTTTTGCGCTAAAGTACCTGGGCGTGATTTTGCTTCAGACGGCGACCATTGTGGGATTCTGCTTTTTTGCCGGGCGCGTTGAAATCGGGATGGTCAAGCGCATTCGAGACATGGGATTTAAACGCTTGCAGCGCTTGTCTTTTTCCTATTACGATGTGACGCCCATCGGTTACCTGATCGCGCGGCTCACGAGCGACGCCCAGCGCCTGGGGGACACCATTGGCTGGGGATTGCTTGACCTTGTCTGGGGCGCGTGCTACATCGTGATCACGATCGTGGTGATGATTTCAATCGATATTCAAATGTCGATGGCTGCGCTTTGCGTATTGCCGGTGATCGCCTTGGTCACGGTGTTCTTTCAAAAGCGGATCCTCAAGAGTTACCGCGCGGTGCGCAAGGCGAACAGCCAGATCACCGGCGCGTTCAACGAAGGGATCATGGGCGCGAAAACCACCAAGACGCTGGTCCGGGAAGATGGGAACTTTGAGGAATTCTCGCGCCTGACGGGCAGAATGAAGGCCGAATCGGTGCGCGCGGCGACGCTGTCGGGGCTGTTTTTGCCCATCGTCATGTCGCTGGGCTCGATGGCGGCCGCTTATGTGCTGAGCCTTGGCGGGGCGAGCGTACTCGGCGCAAGCATGAGCTTTGGCACGCTGACGCTCTTTATCAGCTTGACCACGCAGATATTTGAACCGATCAACAACTTGGCGCGCATTTTTGCCGACCTGCAGTCCAGCCAGTCGGCTGCCGAACGCGTGATGGCGCTGCTTGAGACCGAGCCCGCCATCACCGATAGCGCGGATGTCGAGGCGATCTATGGAGACGTCTTTCGCCCCAAGCGTGAAAACTTTCCGGAGATGCGCGGCGACGTGGAGTTTCAGCACGTGTCGTTCGCATATTCCGGCGGGGAAGAAGTGCTTCAGGATTTCTCACTCAAGGTAGAAAGAGGTCAGACAATCGCGCTGGTGGGCGAGACCGGCAGCGGAAAGAGTACGATTGTCAACCTGCTCTGCCGCTTCTACGAGCCGGTGGAAGGCGTGATCCTGGTGGACGGAGAAGACATCAAGTCGCGCGGCCAGCTCTGGCTTGAGTCGAACCTCGGGTATGTGTTGCAGGCGCCGCACCTGTTCAGCGGCACGATCCGCGAGAACATCCGGTACGGGAAGTTGAGTGCGAGCGACGAGGAAATCGAAGAAGCGGCGCGGCGCGTTTGGGCGCATGAATTCATTGAGCGGCTTGAAAAGGGCTATGACACGGAGGTTGGCGAGGGCGGAAACCTGCTCTCAACCGGGCAGAAGCAACTGATTTCCTTTGCGCGGGCGCTGATCGCCGAACCGAAGCTGTTCGTGCTTGACGAGGCGACCAGTTCCGTCGATACCGAGACCGAAGTCAAGATTCAGGCGGCGATTGGCGAAGTACTCAAGGGACGAACCAGTTTCATCATCGCGCACCGCTTATCGACGATCAAGACGGCCGACCGGATATTGGTGATCAAAAGCGGGCGGGTGATTGAGGAAGGTACGCACAGGTCATTGCTTGCGCAAAAAGGTTATTATTACGACCTGTATGTCAGCCAATTTCAAGAGGATGCGCTCAAGGGACTTTTGGATCAGTGACAACCGATGCCGTGCCTGGCTCAATTCGCGAGATAGGACGGCCGCTTTTTACACCGGGCCGCATTGCTTCTTCTTAAAACACTTTCTTTTTTCCTGCATACTTGACAAGCCGGGAATGCACACTAAAGGTAAAAAAGAGGTGAATGACATGGCATTTGGCAAGCGAAAAGATGTACGCACGATTGACGAGAACGCTTCGCAGAAGGAAGAGAAGCAGAAGAAATTGCCGCTTGGACTCAACAAGCGGGGCAATCAGAAGAAGCGGTAAAGCCGCGGCGATGAGAAGATCGGCAATATTCCCGGCATGGCAGTGCGCGTTGCTGGCGGTTCAGCTATCTTTGGTGCATTGCGTGCCGGGAATATTTTTGGGCTCGAGAAGCCCAGTTTAAATGAGGCGTTCACTTTTTCAAGATGCCTGCGGTTCGTCCAAGCCTAAAATTTGCACGCCTCAGTTCACCAAATTGTGTAAGGCTTGCCCCAATTTTGCCACGTATTTCCTTTATGCTGGACTCATTCAAAGCGATGGAGGGAAAAACGATGGAGAAACGTCGGCGTCGTGGAAAATGGCTGCAGTGGATCGCGGTCGTTGCGGTTATTGCGGTATTGGCTGTACTTGCTTGGCCATCAATCTCAAGAATGCTTCCCGCAAACTTGTCCCCCGCAACGCCTGCCATGGGAACAAACGGCACGTCGGCGGTAAACTCCCCCGCCAGCGGCATGACACAGGGCTCCTATTCCCAAGTCATCAAGGGCAATATGGCGGTGGCGGTAAACGGATCGGGAAGTCTTAAGCCCCAGCAGACCTACTCCGTCTTCAACGACGCGGAGGGCAAGCTGGAAGAAATCACGGTCAAGGCGGGCGACACGGTCAAGGCGGGCGATGTGCTGGCGCGAATGTCCTCAAGCGACATCGAAACCAACATCGCTACGTACGAAAAGGAATTGTTCACCGCGCAGGTTGCGCTGAGCGCGGTCAGAGACAGCGGCAGCGACTACTACGTCTACTCGCCCTCGGCGGGCACGCTCAAGACCCTGATGTGCGAAGTGGGCGACGATGTGGCCTCGGTCATGAAGCAGTACGGTTACCTCGCCATCGTCTCGCGCGACGACAAGATGCGCGTCGAATTTGAACCGGAGGCGGGTGTGAACCTCAAAATCGGAGACAAGGTCAGTGTTTGGGTGGACAGCGTGGCTGTGGCCGGCCTTGTTGACCAGACGGTGGGCCTTGGCAGCAACATCGCTGTGACGCTTGTTGACGACGATTACGATGTGGGAACGGACGTGCTGGTTACAACGCCGCAAGGCGAGAAACTCGGTACCGGCGCGCTTGAAATCAACATGCCGATCCCGATCACCGCGATCGGCGGCGCGGTCGAAAAGATCTACTACGAAGAGGGCGATTCGGTAAGTTCCGGCTACAAGCTGTTCTACACCACCGGCCGCTTGCCGTCATCCGAACTCCAGGAAGCGCTGCTGACCTACCAGGAAGCGCGCACAACCCTTGACAACGAAAAGAAGAAGCAGGACGGCCTGGTCGTCCGCGCGCCGATCGACGGCGTGATCACCTCGGTTGACGCATCGCAAGGCGCAAGGCTTGACGAGAGCGTCGCGATCCTGACCATGCAATCGGCCACGCTTTTTCAGGTGGTGGCGACGGTGGACGAACTCGACATTGTAAACGTCGAAGTGGGCCAGAAGGTCAAGGTTGAAGTGGACGCGTACCCGGAGGAGACTTATGCCGGCACAGTAAGCCGAATCTCAGGCGTGGGAACGGTCTCGGGCGGCGTGGCGACCTACGAAGTGACCGTCATCATGGATGAGAACGCCAAGCTCAAGGACGGCATGACCGCATCGATTGATATCACCGTCGCCAACAAGGAAGGCGCGCTGATGGTGCCGGTTGAGGCGATCTCGACCAGCAATGGAACGAAGTATGTAACCCTGTCTACCGGCGTTCAGACCACGGTAACCACGGGCCTTTCAACCGATGATTACATCGAAATCTTATCGGGCGTATCTGAAGGCGACTCGGTGCTGATTACCCGTTCCACGGCTGATTCCCCGTCGGGCAACAACATGATGTTTGGCGGCATGGGCGGCGCAATGCCGAACATGGGCGCGATGACCGGCACCGGTTTCAGGCGCGACAGGAACAATTAAGGTTCTGCGCGATCACGAACGCCGCACGCCAGCGCGCGGCGTAAAGCAAGGGGGCGGCAAGGGTTGATAGAACTGACCAACATCAGTAAGCACTATAAAATGGGCGATGAGCTGGTTTACGCGCTTGATCACGTGGACATGACCGTGGCTGACCATGAATTCGTAGCGATCATAGGACCGTCGGGCAGCGGCAAATCGACGCTGATGAACATCGTCGGATGCCTGGATTACCCCGACGAAGGAACCTATCGCCTTGACGGCGTGGACGTTTCGGAAATGAGCCCAAGGGAACTGGCAATTGTGCGCAACAAAAAGATCGGTTTCGTTTTCCAACAGTTCAACCTCCTGGGCAAATTGACCGCTTACGAAAACGTGGAGCTGCCCCTCATCTATCAGGGGATTCCATCGGGCGAGCGCAAAGGACTCGTGACGGAGGCGCTTGAGCGCGTAGGACTTAAGGACCGCATGAAGCATAGACCCAGCGAACTGTCCGGTGGCCAACAACAGCGCGTCGCCATTGCCCGTGCGCTTTCCACCAAGCCCGCGCTGATCCTGGCGGACGAACCGACCGGCAACCTCGATTCAAAGTCGGGCCGCGAGGTCATGGAGATGCTGCGCGAGCTGCATGAGCAGGGCAACACCGTCCTCTTGATCACGCATGACGGACGCGTCGCGATGCAGGCCGAGAGGAGGCTCGCGATCCACGACGGGCGCATCTCCTCTGAGGATGACGTAACATATAACGGAGTGGATCCCTCGCCTACGGTGAAGGAGGCGACGGCATGAAATTTATCCAGGCATTCAAAATGGGCCTTAAGGCGCTTGCCGGCAATAAAATGCGCACTTTTCTCACCATGCTTGGCATCATCATCGGCGTACTGTCCGTCGTCGTGCTGACTGCCTACGGCCAGGGCTCGACCGTTCAAGTGACCGAACGGATCTCAAATCTTGGAACCAACCTGATCACGGTGCAAAACCGCGCCGTCCGGCAGGTACAACTTGAACTGAGCGATCTTGAAAACCTGCGCGGCAAGGGCGGCGTGGACTGTGTATCACCCCTGATTACATCTAGCCTCACGCTCAAGGCGGGCACCAACACCTACACCGCGACGGTTCAGGGCGCGACGCAGGGCTATGACACCATCCGCGGCTACACGACATCAAGCGGGCGTTTCATCAGCGCCGCGGATGTCTCAAACCGCAGCTATGTCTGCGTCGTGGGCGTGACGGTGGCCGATGAACTGTTCGGCCAGCGAAGGGTTGTGGGCGAGAAGATCCGCATCGATGGCAAGCAATACACCATCGTGGGTCTCTACGAGGAGATGGGTTCGGACCTCGGCGTCAGCCAGGACGAATGCGTCACCATCCCCTTCACGACCGCGCAGCGCAATTTCCGCAACACCACCATCAACAATTTCTACGCCAACGCGTCCAGCGAAGAAACGGTCGATGCGGCGGTGGCGACGCTCACGGCGTTCATGTACGACAAGACCAAGAATTCCGACGATTACTCGGTCACCAGCCAAAGCCAGCTCCTTGAAACCATGACCGAGGTCAGCAACACCCTTTCGGTGATGCTGGCGGGCATTGCGGGCATATCGCTGCTCGTCGGCGGCATCGGGATCATGAACATCATGCTGGTGTCGGTATCGGAGAGAACGCGCGAGATCGGCATTCGCAAGGCCATCGGCGCGCAGCGGCTTGACATCATGTTCCAGTTCATCATTGAGGCGGTGGTGA
Organism: Eubacteriales bacterium; assembly: GCA_031551775.1. GTDB lineage: Bacteria > Bacillota > Clostridia > Christensenellales > Aristaeellaceae > Anaerozeibacter. The sequence continues at coordinate 41,710 of JAVBND010000079.1, forward strand.
TCTCGGTGATCGGCGGTGTCATCGCGCTCATTCTGGCATGGGTCGTATGCACATTCGTAGGGCCCGCGCTGGGCATGACGATGGTCATGAGCGGCGCAGTCTCCCTCTTGGCCGTGGTGTTCTCGGTACTGATGGGCGTGGTGTTCGGTTCCTATCCCGCGGGCAGGGCCGCGAAGCTAACGCCGATCGAGGCGCTCAGGTACGAATAAAAGCAAGCCCGAAAAAGCGAATCCCCTATGCCTTATATAAGGGTGGGGGATTCGCTTTTGATTGAATGAACGATGAACAAAGCCGCGCATTCGATCGGATCGACGCGCGGCAACTGTCTGATTTGCTTGAACGTCAGGGCGCGATCATCGATTGAGCGAGAATGATTCGCGCAAGAGCCCGCCAAGCTTCTTCGTGCGCTGATAGATGGCTTCGTACTCGGCGGCGTGCGTGTCGTCCGGAAGGTAAGTGGTGCGCTCGTCGATCTTCATATGAGAGGCCGCTTCTTCAAGCGAGGAATAAAGCCCGGCGGCGACGGCGGCATAAATGGCCGAACCCAGCGCCGGGCCTTCCGATACGCCAAGCGCTATGATGGGGCGGTGCAAAAGGTTCGCGTACTGACGCATAAAGAATGGGTTCTTGGCGGGGATGCCACCGCAGGCGACCAGGTTCTTGACCGTGACAGCGTAGTTTTCACACTGCTCAATGCTGCGGCGCGTGCCGCAGGCGATGCCGTTGAGGAGCGCCAGGTAGATGTCTTCCGGCCGCGTGGCAAGTGTCAAGCCGTGGATCGCGCCGGTCATGCTCAGGTCGCATGGCGCGTTGCGGCTGCCCGCCCACCAATCAAGGACCGTGAGGGAGCACGCCCAGGGCCGTCCCGCTTGCGCCTTGTTCGAAAGCAGCGTGTGGGGCGAAATGCCTTGCTCGCGGGCTTCCCGGGCACAGGACTCGGGCAGGCAATGGTCCATGTACCAATGGAGCATGTCGCCGGTCGCGCTTTGCCCCATATCGATCCCGTAGAGCTTGGGGCCGAGCCCTCCGAAGGCAATGCCGCAGATATCCGGGATCTCGACCAGACGGTCGGTTATGATTCCCAGCGCATTGCTTGTGCCCACGACGACCGCGGCGTCACCCGCCTCCACCATACCCGCGGCGATCAAAGAAGTATGCCCGTCCACAGCGCCTGCCGCCACGATGACGCCTTCCTTGAGACCCATCTGGCGCGCCATTTCGCTTGTCAGCCCTCCGGCGGCATCGCCTTGATTCAGAATGGGACCCGATAGCTTTTGGTGGAACTGATCGCCAAAGCCGGGGTATAGGGTGTCGAGGAACGCCTTGCTTGGATAGCCGTGCTCCGTATAGCTGCTCTTGAAGCCCGCCGATCCGATCGAGCGCGTGAGGCGGCCGGTCAGCTTCCATGTCAGGTAGTCGCAAAGGTCGAGCGCATAAGCGGCCAAGTCAAACACTTCAGGATCTTCCTCGCGCATCTGCATGAGCTTGGGCAGCGTACCTTCGCTTGAAGGCGACATGCCGCACCGCCTGACAAATGGTTCGTTGGCGCTAAGCGCGGCCTTTCGCAGGCGCTCGGCCTGAGGCAGCGCCGCGTGTTGCTTCCAGAGTTTGATGTAGGCGTGGGGGCGCGCGGCAAGGTTGGGATAGGTTGACAGCGCGCGGCCGCTTTCATCGGTAACGACCAGCGTGAGCGACGTGGCGTCCACGCACATGCCGTACACATCACCAGCGTCAACGCCCGATTTTTTTACGGCGGTTTTCACCACGTCGATCAATATGCTGTCGTAGTCGTTGGCGTCAGCCAGCGCCCACTTAGGCGGAAGGGGTGTCAGATCAGGAAGGTTTTCGGTCATGACCCCATGCGGGTAGGCAATTGCGTGGGACGCGACGATTGATCCGTTTGACGCGTCTACCACCACGCAGCGCGCGGACAAAGTACCGTAATCAATCCCCAGCACGTATTTACCCATGGCGCGTACCTCGCAATCGGGAAGTTTGCTCATATGGTATCACGACCTAAGATAAATGTCAAAATGTTTACGCATAAATAGGAAGTGTTCTTTTTTACACCGATCATCCATCGCCAAGGGGCAATCGGCAAGTCGGCATCACGGTCTCTTCAAAGAATTCCTTGGCGGTTTCGGGCGACACGCTGTAGGCGGCGCCGCCTACCGATACGGCCACGCCCCGGTCGCATAGTTTCATGCAAAACTGCGCCTTGAGTTCTACCTCGCCATGCAAACCGCGCTCCTCAATCAACTGCTGGAAGGTATGGATTACGTTGTAGGAACCCTTCAGGTGACAACTGCTTCCGATGCATACATTGAGATCCACCATGGCGTCAACCCTCCCATTCGCCGACTGCTCCGGCGTAGTGTACGTGCAACAATTTGTGGACCTTGCCCTTCAGGAGTCCCGAATACAGACCCATGACCAGCGGGTTTTCCTCGCTGCGCTTGATGCTGGTCAGCCGGTCCGCGCTGTAGAGCCCTTCACCGCGCTGTGCGTGCGCGCCGGCATCCGCGAACGGTTGCCCCGCGCCCGATACGCAGCCGCCCGGACAGGCCATGACTTCCACAAAATCGTAATGCGCGCCCTGCTTGATCTTTTCGATCAAGCGCGCGGCGTTGCCGAGGCCGCTGACGATGGCGACGTTGAGCTCGATCTCGCCGTAGCGAATCCGCGTTTCCTTGACGCCGTCCATGCCGCGAACGCCCTGAAAAGCGATGGCCCTCAGCGCCGCGAGCGATTTATCGCCCGATACGCGCCTGAGCACCGCCTCGGTCACGCCGCCTGTGACGCCGAAGATCACGCCTGCGCCGGTCACTGTATTGAACGGCGCGTCGACGGCTTCCGCTTCAAGCTCGTTAAAGGCAATGCCTGATTCGCGGATCATGCGGATCAGCTCCTGGGTGGTGATCACATGATCGACATCGCGAAGGCCGTTCTCGTCGATGAATTCCGCGCGCGCGGCTTCGTATTTCTTGGCGGTGCAGGGCATGACGGCCACCTGGATCAGGCGTCGGCTGGTGCTCCCGTATTGCTCCTTCGCGACGGCGGCGAGCATCTGCATGGGGCTTTTGCATGTGCTTACATGGGGCATAAGTTCTGGGTACTCGCGCTGGGCATATTGTACCCACGCCGGACAGCAGCTGGTGAAAAGCGGCATTTCGGGCTTGCTCTCAAGCCTTTTCAGGAATTCGTTCGCTTCTTCAAGCACCGTCAGGTCCGCGCCGACCGAGGTATCGAGGATCTCGTCAAACCCGATGCGGCGAAGCGCGGCGACGATCTTGCCCATGGCGTTTTCGCCTTCGCCCAGACCAAATTCATGCCCAAGCGCCACGCGGACGGCAGGCGCGACCTGCACCACAACCTTTGTGTCCGCTTCATCGAGGTCCGCCCAGACTTTCTGGACGTCGTTCCTTGGAACGATCGCGCCGGTAGGGCAGACCGCCGCGCACTGGCCGCAGCCCACGCAGTTGCTCTGGCCAATCGGCTTGTCAAACACGCAGCTGATGGTCATGTGACTTCCGCGGTGTGCGAAATCAATCGCGCCCACGCGCTGGACCTCGTTGCACATGCGCACGCAGTCGCCGCAGAGGATGCACTTGCTCCTATCGCGCGTGATTGATACCGATGAGGCATCAATCTTGGGTGTGGAATTGACATTTGGGAAGCGCACGCCCTCGATCCCAAAGCGAGACGCCAGCGCTTGAAGCTTGCAGCTTCCGTTGTTCTGGCAGGTGGTGCAGTCCCGGCAATGGTTGGCGAGCAACAGTTCCAGGATGTTTTTGCGGTAGCGGCGAAGCCTTTCCGTGTTGGTGCGAATCTTCATGCCGGGCTTGGGCATGGCGCTGCACGCCGCGTCGAGGCCACCCCATTCGTTTTCCACCATGCACATGCGGCAAGCGCCATATATGGACAGCTCGCTGTGGTAGCAGAACGTGGGCAGCTTGATGCCGGCTTTACGGATCACTTCGAGCACGTTCTTCTCGCCCTCCAACCTAACCGGTATGCCGTCGATCACCATGAAATCTTGATGGATCATTGAAGTCGCTTCCTCCTATGCTGGCTCAAACGTTTTATTCAATCGCGCCAAATGGGCATGTCGAGGCGCAGGCGCCGCACTTGACGCACTTGGCTTGGTCAATTGCAAACGGCTGTTTGATCCGGCCGTTGATCGCGCCGACCGGGCATGCGCGCTGACATTTTGAGCAACCCTTGCACTTGTCCTCATCAATTTTGATGATCTTGAGCTTCTGGCACGCACCCGCCGGGCAGCGTTTTTCGCGGATATGCGCTTCATATTCAGAGCGAAAACTGCGAATCGTAGACACCACCGGAAACGCCGCGCTCTTACCCAAGCCGCACAGCGCCGTAGCCGAGACCGTGTCGGCAAGGTCCAGCAGCAATTCAATGTCACCTTCTTCGCCCTGTCCCGCTACGGTGCGTTCGAGGATCTCGAGCATGCGCCGGGTGCCTTCACGGCAGGGCACGCACTTTCCGCAGCTCTCGTTCTGGGTGAAGTTCATGAAGAAGCGCGCCACTTCCACCATGCACGTGTTATCGTCCATGACCACCAGGCCGCCCGATCCGATCATGGCACCCACTTTTTTCAGGCTGTCGAAATCAAGCGGCAGATCGAGATGTTCCATCGTCAAACACGCGCCCGAAGGCCCGCCGATTTGGACCGCCTTGAACTTGGCGCCGCCGCGCATGCCGCCGCCTACATCAAAGATGATCTGGCGAAGCGTGGCGCCCATCGGGACCTCGATCAGGCCTGTGTTTTCAATGTTGCCGGTCAGGGCAAAAGCCTTGGTGCCGGGGCTGTTCTCCGGGCCGATGGATTTGTACCAGCCCGCGCCCCTTTCAATGATCAGGGGCACGTTCGCGAATGTCTCCACGTTGTTCAGGGCGGTGGGTTTTTCAAAAAGCCCCTGCTCGACGGTTCTGGGCGGTTTGACGCGCGGCATGCCGCGTTTGCCCTCAATGGAGGCGGTCAGAGCACTGCCCTCGCCGCAAACAAACGCGCCCGCGCCCCGGTTGATGTGAAGACGGAACGAGAAATTGCTGCCCAGAATGTCATCGCCCAAGAGCCCCAATTCCTCCGCTTGGGCGATCGCTATGCGCAATCGCTCGACCGCCATCGGATACTCGGCGCGCACGTAAATATAGCCCTCGGTTGCGCCGCAGGCGCGCGCCGCGATCATCATACCCTCGAGCAGGCGGTGCGGGTCGCCCTCCATGATGCTGCGGTCCATGAATGCGCCAGGGTCGCCCTCATCGCCGTTGCAGACCACGTATTTTTGATCGGCTTTCTGCCGCTTTACCTGCTGCCATTTGCGCCCTGCGGGGAAGCCTCCGCCTCCGCGCCCGCGCAGGTTGGACGCGGCGATTTCATCGATGATTCTCTCTTCATCCATGTCAAATAGTGCCTTCTCTAGCGCGACGTAACCGCCTGAGGCCAGATATTCCTTGATCGACGTGGCGTCGATATGCCCGCAGTGCTCGAGCACCACGCGCGTTTGCTTTTCGTAAAAGGGTATGTCCTCTTGCTTTTTGAATACGACATCTCCCTTGGTGTAGGCCAGGCGGTCGATGATTTCACCGTTTTGGACGCTGCGCGTGACAATTTCCTCGCAGTCCGATTCTTTGACGCGGGTGTACAGCCAACCTTCCGGTTCGATCCGAACCAGGGCGCCCATTTCGCAAAATCCGTGACAACCGCTCTTTTTAAGCCCTATGTGTTCATGCTCATCGCCGCCAAGCTCGATGCTCGAAGCGATTCCCTTTTCGTCCATCAGCGCTTTGAGCCGCTTAAAGACTTCAAGCGATCCGCTGGCGATACAGCCGGTGCCCGCACAGACCAAAATTTTGCGCGTTTCAAGTTTTGCCTCCGCCTCACATGCGGTGCGCAGGCTTTTTAGTTTTTCCCGGGAATCAAGCCTCGCCGGCATGGGACAGCGCCTCCTTTAGCTCCTTTACGAGTTGGCTCGCTTTATCCGGCGTCATGGCCGGGTATACCTTGTCGTTGACCGTAATGACTGGCGCCAAACCGCATGCGCCCAGGCAACTGACCGTCTCGACAGTAAAGCCCTGGTCGGGTGTTGTGTTTATCTCTTGAGTCAGTTTCAGATCGCTCATCAGGCGGTCAAGTATCGGAATTGAGCGGCGCACATGGCACGCGGTTCCATCGCAAACCTTGATGACATACTTGCCCTTGGGCGTGAGGGAGAAGTTCTCATAGAAGGTCGCAACAGAATAGATGCTCGCTTCGCTGATGCCCATTTTTCGGGAAAGATGGGCAAACAGCGCGGGGGGCAGGTAGCGGTAATGCTCTTGCAACTCCTGCAAAATGGCAATGATTGCCTGAGGGCGCGAGTCATGCTTCTCGAGGATCTGGTCGGCAAATAAAAAATTAAACGGGGTTTCGGTGATCATGATGTTCCTCCTCGTGTATATCGAGAACCGCGTGGAAAGCCGCGATCAGCAGCACGTGGTTATTGTCAAAATATTATCAAATGGAAATGCGAATGAGAAATATATACTTTGAATATCCGTATACATATTTCCATATGGGCGAAAAAAAGCAAGCGCGCCGCCATCGCGCAGGATCAGGTGTTTGCAGGACAGTCCTGTCCGTATATGCGAGCGGTATCGCGCAAGATGGTTTTGACGGTATCGTCCAGTTCCGAAAGGAACAAGGACTCAAAAGGTGTGAACTGATGGCAGTCGGGGTAGATCAGGATATCCATGAAGTCAGGACTCCCGGCGCACGGCTTTTGAATGAGCGCGTTGCGCGTGAGCAGGTCTTCCGGCATTGGAGAAACCCACATGAAACTGCCATGTGCGCGTGAAAGGATGTCGAACTGACTGCCGCGTTCGTATACGTGTACCTTTTTGTCACCCGGCGTCCGCCCGCGTTCGGATTCGGTCGCGGACTGTATGTGCGGAAGCGCCGTATCACCGTGCAGGATCTCAATGAAGGGTTCAAGTTCATTGAGCGTTACATGGTCCTTCGCGGCCAGCGGATGGTCTTTTGAGATGAGCAGAAGGTATACAAACTCGAGGAGTGTTTCCCCCTTCAGGTTGTTCTCTTCGAGCAGACTCATGAAGTAGTTCTTGTATTCGCTGCGCAGGCGGATGATGCCCAGAGCTGATCGGCCGTCGGCGACGTGGTGGATTGCGCGCAGCGCATTGGTTTCCATAAAGTCAAGATCGATAGACTTCTCCCAGTCAAGCTTGATCAGAAAAGACGTGAATGCATCGACGATGTAGCTGGCGCGGGGTACCGATACGCTCAGGGTTTGCGGGGCGCTTTCTTCTTTGCGCCCCAGCGCTTCCATCTCCTCGTACTGTCTGAGGATGCTTTTGGCATAGCGCAAGAATTCGCGACCCTTGGGCGTGATATGCGCGCCCTTTGACGTGCGCCGAAATATTGTGATGTTGAGTGCCTGTTCAAGTTCTTTAATGGCCTTGCTGAGGTTGGGTTGGGCCATGTAGAGGTTTTCGGCCGCCTGCGAGATAGACCCAGCGCGGTCAACCTCAATCATGTATCTTAGGTGCTCAATGTTCAAATGGATCGGCTCCGATCTCATATTTGACTTTCACGCCATTATACCACGTCCGACGCGCGGTTGTCAGGCAAGGATAAGTAAAGCCGCGAACGGACAAAAGCGTTCGCGGCATATCATTCAAACAATACCGGCTATGTGGCGCTCACGAGGGATGCTCGCCACAATAGGTTCTGGTAGGGGTGTGCACGCATCATTTCGTACAGCGCGCAAACCTTGTCAACCAGACACACAACCACGCTCTCGCGATAATGCGGCGGGGTCGCCGTCAAGGGAAACATATGTTTCAAGATGATGTCGGCTTCGCGCTCGCTCAAGGCAAAATCAAGTTGCGCGTTTTCGTGCGCGCGCAGCGGATGATACAGCCCATGCAACCTCCTCCTGGGCACACCGTCGTGCCAATCATAAAGGAAGTAATCGTGCAGCAATGCCCCCCGAATCAATTCTTCGGTTGAAAACCGGAAACTCAACCGCTTTTCAAGAAAACGCGCGAGCCGGAAGCTATAGTAAGCGACGGCAATGCTGTGGGAGAATACAGACGTTTGTCCATGCTGGAGATGGGCCTGGGCTGCGAGCATACGCGAAGAACTGACCGTCTCAAGCGCTCTGGCCCAGAACAGCGAATCTGTCATGTGGCAATCACCTTTCAAAAAGTTGCGCTCATTGTACCTGCAATGTTTGACGCAACGAAGGCTTTTTTTGTAGCAATTCAGTTAATTGTTTCGGGTAAATGGAAAACATTCCCCATTTGGGCAAAAGAAAGCGGGCGCGGCAACTGAGGAACGGGCATGCCGGCCGAGGTGATTGAGCTGGGCTAGGGGTGGGGACGAAGACAAAGAGACTGGCGGTAGGGACTGAAAACAGTAGATGCGATTTGTGCGGGCGCATTGCTCGTCGATTTCACCCCGGGCTCAACACCCGATCCACAGCGGCGGCCTCGCGATTTTGACTTGCGAGACCGCCGCATCTTTGTTTATTTCACAAACGTCGCGATCCAATCCATGGCGTCGAAGGACTTTGCGTAAGTCTCGCCGATGAAGCCGTGGAGGATGCCGGGATAGATCCTGTAACTGACAGGTACGCCCTGATCGCTCAGCCGCTTAGCGTACATCAGGCCCTGGTCCAGCAGCACGTCGCATTCGGCGGATACGAACACCGCGGCGGGCAGGTTCGACACGTCCGGCGCCAGCAGCGGCGAGGCGTAAGCCTCTAGGGCGTCGGCGGGGTTCTTGAAAACCACTTCCACCAGCGAGTCGGTGGCTTCCAGCGTGATGTGGTAGCCCTTGCCGTAGCGCAGTTCGGAATCGGTGCGCGGCTGGCCGTGCTGCAATGCCGGGTAGATCAGCACCTGCGTCGCGATGCGCGGGCCGCGTCGGTCGCGCGCCATCAGGCACACCGAGGCCACCAGGTTGCCGCCCGCGCTGTCGCCGATCAGCGTGATGTTCTTCGGATCGCCGCCGTGCTCCCCGGCGTGCGCGTTAACCCACTGAAGCGCGGCGTAGCAGTCCTCCTGCGCGGTCGGATACTTGTGCTCGGGGGCCAGTCGGTAATCGACGGAGAAAACCACCGCGCCGGTCTTGTGCGCGAAATAACGCGTGACGTAGTCGTAGGTGGTGGGGTTGTTGAATACGAAACCGCCGCCGTGCACGAACAGGATCACCGGGCGCGACGCCCGTTCGCCCTTGGGGTAATAGACGCTGATCGGCACGCGGTAGCCGTCCTTGGCCTCGCAGGACAGCTCGGCAAATTCCAGTTCGCACAGCGCGTCGTACACGCTGGTCTTGCGGTAGGCCGCGCACATGTCGCAGAACTGCTCGCTCTCGACGCGCTTTCGGAACGCGGGCGTAAACAGCTTCAGGCTGGGCATCTCGCTCTTGGGCATGACCTCGGGTGCGAGGTCGCCGTAGTGGGGTTCAATGTACTTTTTCATGTCGTATCCTCCTTCGAATCACTGCTCGGACGGTACGGGCAATTGGTTCTTCTTCTGTTGCTTGAGCAGCGTGTCCATGCCCACCGCGAACACCAGCAGCAGTCCCTTGATGACGTTCTGGTAGTAGTCGCCGACGTTGAGCAGCACCAAGCCGTTGTTGAGGATGCCCAGGATCAGCACGCCCATCAGCACGCCCATCACGCGTCCCTCGCCGCCCTGGATGGAAACGCCGCCCAGCACCGTGGCGGTCAAGATGTCCATCTCCGAGCCGATGCCGGTGGTGGGGTTGCCGCTGTTGACGCGCGAGAGCATGATGATGCCCGCGATGGAGGTGAAGAAGCCGCAAATCGTGAACACCATGATCTTCATGCGTTTGACGTTGATGCCGCTGAGCCGCGCGGCTTCCTCGTTGCCGCCCACGGCGTACACGTAGCGCCCGAAGTAGGTCTTGTTCAGCAGGAACGCGCCGATGAGCGCGCACACCAGCATGATGATGATGGGGATCGGGATCACGCCGAGGTACCCCTGGCCGATCTTGTTAAAGCCCTGCGGCAGCCCCGAGATGGGCATGCCGCCCGACAGGATGTTCGAAATGCCCTTGAGCACCTGCTGCATGGCCAGCGTGACGATGATGGAGTTGATCTTCAGCCCCGTCATTACGACGCCGTTGATCAGACCGATGCCGGTGCCGGTCAGGACGCCGAAGAGCACCGCCCATACCGGCGGCACCTGAAGCTTGACCATGAGAAAAGCCACCACGACGCCCACAATGGAAATCTGGGAGCCCACCGACAGGTCGAGGTTGCCGGACAGCAGCACAAACGTGATACCCACGGCCACGATGGCGTTCATGCTGATTTGGCGCAGCACGTTCAGGAAGTTGTCGCCTGTAAAGAAGCTCCTGGTCGCCGTGGAAAAGATCAGAATCAGTAGCAGCAGGATAAAAAAGATACCATATTTCTTGAAAAGTGACATCAGTTTCATACGACTTCTCTCCTTGCCGGTGTGTTGCCCGATGCGTCGCTCGCCAATTCCAGGATGCGGCTTTGGGTGAACTCACCCTTGTTCAGAAAGCCCGTGAGGCGCCCCTCGCACATGACCATGATGCGGTCGGAGATGCCCATGACTTCCTCCATGTCGGAGGAGATCACCATCACCGCGATGCCTTCGTCCACGAGGCTCATGATGAGCTTGTAGATCTCCTGCTTCGCGCCCACGTCGATGCCGCGCGTGGGTTCGTCGAAGATCAGCACTTTGGAATCCGTCGCCAACCACTTGGCCAGCGCCACTTTCTGCTGGTTGCCGCCGGACAGGTTTTTCACCAACTGCGAAAGGTTTGGCGCCTTGATCCGAAGCGCCTCGGCGAAGCGCGCGGCCTCCCTGTTCTCGCTCTGGCGGTTCACCACCATGAGCTTTGAGATGCGCTTGAGAATCGCGATGGAGATGTTGTCCTTGATGGGCAACTCCAGAAGCACGCCCTGACCCTTGCGATCCTCAGGGATCAGCCCCAGGCCCAGGGCGATGGCCGCCTCGGGGGACGCGATATCGGCCTTGCTGCCAAAGACCCGCACCTCGCCGCCGCGTTTTTTGTCCGCGCCGAAGATCGCTCGGGCGAGTTCCGTGCGCCCCGCGCCCACCAGCCCGGCCACGCCCAGCACCTCGCCGCGCCTCAGGTCAAAGCTGATGTCGTGAAACCCGTCGCCCGAGAGGCGCGTGACCGACAGCGCCACGTCGCCGACCCCGGATTCGTGGGTCGGATAGGTTTCCACCAGTTCGCGCCCGACCATCAGGCTGACCAGCTCGTGGCGCGTCAGCCCCTCGATTTGCCGGGTCGCGATGTAGCGCCCGTCCCGCAAAACACTGACGCGGTCGGCAATCTGGAACACCTCGTCGATGCGGTGGGAGATGTAGACCACCGTCACCCCGCGCGCCTTGAGCGTGCCCACCATCTTCAGCAACTGGATGGACTCGGCCTCGCTCAGGGAAGAGGTGGGTTCGTCCATGATTAGAATCTTGAGATCCCTGGAGACCGCCTTGGCGATCTCGACCATCTGCCGCTGGCCCATGGACAGCTCGTCGATCAGCGCGCCGGGATCTATGGGCATGCTGAGTTCGTCGAGCAGCGCTTTGGCCTTGCGCGCGGCTGTTTTGGCTTCGTAAAAGCGCCCGGAGATCCGGTCGCCCAGGCAGATGTTTTCAGCCACGCTCAGGCGCGGTACCAGGTTCAGTTCCTGGTAGATCACCTCAATGCCCAGTGACCTGGAGAGTTTGGGCGTGAGATGCTTGTGCCGCGCGTCCGAGACTTGGACCGTTCCGCTGTCCGGCGCGACCGCCCCGGCCACAACCTTGATCAAAGTGGACTTGCCCGCGCCGTTTTCTCCCATCAGCGCGTGCACCTCGCCCTGCTCGACCTCAATGGACACGTCATTGAGCGCGACCACGCCGGGGTAGGTCTTGGTGATGTTCTTGACCGCCAACAGAGCCAATCGCGATACCCCCTATCGATAAAACAGGGGGCGGGCACCGCCCGCCCCTGACTTGGATTGATGTGTTGGGTTTACGCCCCGAGCTTTGAGAGGATATCGCCCACGTTGCTTGCGTCCACCAACTGGTTTTCGGGGCCGACGAAGGGCTTGCCCTGCATGACGTCCTCGCCGTTGTAAACCTTGAGCAGCGTGTTGAAGATGAAGCTGGGCAGTTCGGCGTTGCCCATGTATACGTCGCCGCGCAGAATAGAGCCTTCCTGGATGGCCTTGAGCGCGTCCACGGAGCAGTCGGCGCCGTAAACCGCGAAGTCGTCGGTGGCCTTGCCCGCGCCCTTAACCGCTTCCACCACGCCCAGGGCCGCTGCGTCGTTCACCGCAAAAATGATCTTGATGTCGGGGTTGGCCTGCAGCAGGTTCTCGGCGGCGGTCATGCCGTCGGGGCTGGTCTCGCCCTTGGCGCGACCGACGATCTGGGCGCTCGGGCAAACTTCGCTCAGGCCCTTCTCAAAGCCCGCCTCGCGCTGCTGAAGCGTCTGGTTGTATTGATTGTTCACGATGCCAACCTTGGTCGGGGCGTCCTGGCCGAAGTGGTCGATTGCCCACTGACCGGCCGCCTTGCCCAGCGTGTAGCCCACGTCGAACTGGTCGGCGTTGACATAGGCGTCGAAGGTGTCGGTGTGGCCGCTGCCGCACACAACCTTGATGCCCTTTTGCCGGAGCTGCTCGGCGTACTCGGAAATGCCCTTGGCGTCCACCGGGTCGAGGTAGAGCACGTTCACGCCCGATACCATGAAGTTCTCGATGTCGGACATCTGCTTGGCCGGGTCGTTGTTGGCGTCCTGAATCATGATCTTAACGCCCAGTTCCTCGGCGTAGCTTTTCCAGTTTTCGGTCAGCCATGTGTAGAAGGGGTTGGCGGCTATGGAAGTGGGCGAGAATCCGATCACACAGTCCAGCTTGAGATCGTTGACTTCAGCCTTGGCGGCTTCGTTGACCGATTGGGCGACCACCATCGGAATGGCGGCGCTGACCAGCAGTGCGATGAGCAGAAAGATAACGCCAAACTTTTTCATGGTATTTCCTCCTTTGATCCTATGTTGCACTTGGCGTGCGAACTGTATTCATTATGACGAAACAAGAAGCAAATTGTTAGGCGTCTGGATTCAGAAAAGGAGGATTTTTTTCAGATTCTGCGCTGGTAATATCAAGCGCGGCCTTTCGGTCCGAGGTCGCGGACAAGCATGGATGCGGGACATTCGTGAACCAGGCGTCCCCTGTCAAGCACGATCACGCGGTCGGCGATCTCCATGGCCTCCACGACATTCGAGCAAAACAGAAGCACGGCGCTGCCCTGATCGGTCAATTCGCGCAGGAACGCGTGGTAGCGTCGGCGCCAGGCGGCGTCGCCCGTGTGCGCCGGCGCCGCCGAGAGCATGACGCGCGGCCTGAGCACCCGCCAGCGCGCGAGCGAAACCGCCATCCGTGCGGACTTGGGCAGGTCCGACAGGGGACGTTCCCGAGTGGAATACGCAAATCCCGCGTCCTCGGTCACGAAACGCCTGAGCCCCGATCGGACAAACACGGAGCCCAGCCGCGCGTAGGCGTGCATCAGCAGGTTGTCCGACACACTCAGATTTAAAAACAGTTGCCGCCTGACGTCGAGCATCACGCCAAACCCCGCTCTGATCGCCGCGCCCGGTGACGAAAGGCATACCGGCTCGCCGCATACGCGCACGTCACCGCCAGTCGCCGGGTCCGAATCGTCTCCCAGCAGCGCGCCCAGAAGCGCGTGCCGGCTCACGTTATCCCGGTCCATCACCGCCACAATCTCCCCCTTGGCGAGCGAGAAGGAGAGGTCTCTGAGCGCCTGGCGCGTGTTCAGAGAGCGGACTTCAAGCGCGTTCTCGCCCGGCATCGCCCGCCCGGCGGGCAGCGGCAGCGCGGGAAACCCCACCGCCAGCGTGGACACCGCCTCGGCGCTTAGCGCGGCCGAGTGCAGCGTCCCGACGCTCATTCCGCCCCGAAATACCACCACGCGCGTCGATGCCGCCATGAGCGGCGAGTACTGTCTGCCCGTCACAATCAGGCTCACGCCGTCGCGGTTGAGCGAATCGAGCAGGCGGATCAGCGTGCCCAGTTCCTTTTCCGAGCAATGCTCGGAGATGTCGTCAAGCACGATCACGCGCGCGCCCTTGATCCTGGCGATGGCCAGTTCCAACATCCGCAGGTGCGCGAACCCCACCCGCTCGGCCGGGAGTGCCGGGTCGATGGGCAGGGCGAGCGTCCCGATGACGCGGCGCGCGTTTTCCTCCATGCGTTTTCGATCAACCAGCGTGAAGCGCCGTTTGCGAAGCCGGAAATCCATGTTCTCGGCAACCGAGAGGTTCGGTATCCACAGGGATTTTCGGCTCACCCGGTGAAAGCCCAGACGCCGCGCTTCGTCGGGCGAGCCGGGGGCGATCCTCCGCCCGTCCAAAACCAGGTTGCCTCCAAACACGCGCTCGCCCATCAGCGCGCGCACGCAATCGGACAGCCCCGAGCCGGGCAAGCCCACAAACCCAACGGTCTCGCCTTCATTCACAGAGAAGCAGCCGTAGCGCAAGCCATCCTCACAGGAGAGCTCGCTGGCCCACAGAATCTCCCGCGTCATGCCGTCCCCCTCGGAAAGGGCAGCGACAACTCGACGTCGGTGCCCACGCTCAGCGTACTTTGGACGATCAGGCCGTACATCTGCCCAAAGCACAGCTTCACGCGCTCGTTGACGTTGCTCAGGCCGATCGATCCGCCCTTGGGCACCGCGCGTATCCCTTCGGCCAGTTTTCTGTGCAGCTCGCCCAGCGCCTGATCGTCCATCCCCACGCCGTCGTCCGACACCCGGATTACAAGCCGGTGCCCGGTGGTGAACACGCACAGATGGATGCGCCCCCCGCCGAGTTTGCCCTCAAGCCCATGGTAGATCGCGTTTTCCACCAGCGGCTGAAGCGATAGGACGGGCAGTTCGTAGCTCAGCAGCGCGTCGTTGGGCTCAATCGACTCCTCATAGGCGAACCGCGCGCCGAAGCGGTAGGTCTGGATCTTCATGTAGTCATGTAGGTTATTGAGTTCCTGCTCCAGCGTCACCATCTGCCCGGGCACGTTGATGCGGTAGCGGAAGAGCCTGGACAGCGCCTCCACCATGTCGGCGGTCTCGGGCGCGTCCTCGATCAGCGCCTTGCCCCGTATGGCGTCCAGCGTGTTGTACAGGAAATGCGGGTTGATCTGGCTCTGCAGCGCCGACAATTCGGTTTGCCTGTTGATCAGCTCGCGCTGATATTTTTCGTCCAGGCTCCGGCTGTAACCCTCAAGCAGGCGTCTCGCCTCGGAAAGCTCGCGCTGTGTGTATAGAAAGACACGCGGGGAACCGTCCTCCATCGCGGCCCGTATCAGTTCAATCTTGCGGCTTTTCATCGTGCCACCGCCTTCACGCGTTCAGCGCGCGGAACTGCGTGGGCAGGATGCCGATCTGCGCCTTGAATACCTTGCTGAAATGCTTGGGATCGGCGTAGCCCACGCGGTAGGCGATCTCGGAAATGTTGAGCTTGGGGTCCCTGAGAAGCTTGCGCGCTTCGGCCATTCTCAAATCCATGGTGTACTGACTGATGGTTATGCCCGTCTCCTTCTTGAACAGGCCGCTCAGGTACACAGGTGAAAGTCCCACGAACGCCGCCAGTTGGTCCAGGTAGAGTTCCTCGGCGAAGTGCTGGCGGATGTACTGCTGCGCGCGCAGGACCGGCCAGTTCTGCTGCGCCTTTTTTTCACTAAGGCAGGCGCGAACAAATTGGGTCAGTTCGTCGCGTAAAAGCTCGTCAATGGCCGTGATGCGAAACGCGCTTTGCATGCGCTGTTCGATTTCGGCGCGCGACGCCTCCACGCACTCGCGCGGCATGCCCGCCTCGACCGCGCAGCGGAAAAAACGGCGCGCGAAGGCCTGACGCTCAAGCACGCGCTGGCGCGCGCTGAGCGCGGGGTCCTGAAGCTGATGAAGCGCCTCGTCCAGCCAGACGAGCAGCCGGTCGTCGGCGTAAGCCTGAAGGATCTGCGGCAGCTGCTGCCACGCGACCTGGGGCTCGCGCGCCGCCTGCGCTTCCTCGCGCGCGCTGTAGAGGCGGTCCACCCCGCCAAACATGCGCTCGTAAAGCGCGCCTTCCGCCAGCGCCATGCTGCGCGTGAGGCCTGTGACCGCGCCTTCCGCCGAGCCGACGCCCAGCGTGACGTGCAGGTTCTCGTAGGGCTCGGTTATGCCCAGCATCTCCTCAAACACGTACTTCAGTTCCCGCTGGCCCGCTTCAGGCTTGTCCTTCTTGAAATTCATAACCAGCGCGCTGCGCTGGCCGACGTGCGCCAGCGCCAGCTCGTACCCCTTGCGGCGGGTGACCTCCAGCACTTCGCCGAGCTTCTTTTGAACGATGGGCAGGATGGAGGCGTCGGCTTCCGCGTCGCCGTCCATGTCAAAGGCAAAAACCGCGCACACCATCAGCCCCGGCGTGAGCCTCAGCCCGTAGGCGCGGTTGACCTGATCCATGCCTGTGTGCGCCAGCTCGCCCAGCATCAGGTCGCGGGGCAGGCGCTGCGCGTCCTTGCGCGCTGTCACTTCCCCCGCCGCGCCGCCGTCGATCTCGCGGCATATCCTTGAAAGTGTATTGTTGAGTTCCTGCTTGCCGATGGGTTTGAGCAGGTAGTCCTCCACGCCAAACTTGATCGCGCTGTAGGCATAGTCAAAATGCTTGTGGCCGCTCACAATCACAAAGCGCGTTCGGGCATTGCCCGCCGCGCGCACGCGCTCGACGATCTCCAGGCCGTCCAGACCCGGCATCCGAATATCGGTTATGACGATATCGGGCGACAACTTCTCGATCAGCGCCAGGGCGCTAACGCCGTCACCGGCCTCACCCACCAGTTCCAGGCCGAACCCCGGGAAGTCAATCAGCTTCTTGAGCAGTTCGAGTACCAATGGCTCATCGTCCGCCAACAGCAACCGCGCCATCCGCCCCCACTCCTTTCCGGAAAAAATCGCCTTAAAAAATAATAAAAGGGCCGGAATCGTCAATGATTACGGCCCTTCATGTGGTGGAGGCGAGGGGAATCGAACCCCTGTCCGAAAACCCTGGAACCCGGGCATCTCCGAGCGCAGTCCGCGATTTAACGTTCCCTCTGCCCAGCGCCCACGGACGGGCTCAGGGGGTCAGTAGCTTCATAAAGTCCCACTTGCGGCAAAGCTTAGGCAAGCTGGTTCCCCGCCTTAATGACGCCGGATTGCTACGCCGCGGGAGGCTTAGGTCCGACGAGCTGCCTTAAGCGGCAGCCAGAACGAAATTGTTATCGTTCGCAGTTATTGTTTTTCCCCGTTTTTAGGGCGGTCAGGGGCCGCCGCTCGCTTCCCAAATCCCTCAGATCCCCGTCGAAACCAGTACGCCCCCATGATGTGGGCCCAATGGGTTGATCAACCTTGCGTCAGTACTTCTCGCGCATCATGCGTTCCATGTCGCGCTGGGCGTCGCGCTTGGCCATATCGTCGCGCTTATCGTAGAGTTTCTTGCCTTTGCAGACCGCAAGTTCCAGCTTGATTCGACCGTCCTTGAAGTACAGCGAGAGCGGAACCAGCGTTAGGCCCTTTTGCATGATGGCCTGCTCAAGCTTGCGGATCTCGCCTTTGTGCATCAGGAGGCGCTTGGGGCGCATCGGATCGACATTGAAGATGTTCCCCTTCTCGTAGGGGCTGATGTGCATGCCTTCGGCAAACAACTCGCCCTTGCGAACCTGCGCAAAGGAATCCTTTAGGTTCACCTGACCCAGACGGATCGACTTGACCTCGGTGCCCTTGAGCTCAAGCCCGGCCTCGTAGGTTTCCTCCACGAAGTAGTCATGCCGCGCTTTGCGGTTTTGCGCAATCATTTTGACGCCCTTTTGCGGCATTTGGCTCCCTCCGCTTTCTTCAATGCCTGAACAGTATACCACGTTTTGGCCGTTTTGTCTATGGTTTGCCGTTTGACAAAGCTGCTTTGTCAATTTATAATATTATCGTCAGAAATGAAAGACGATATGTGAAGGAGTGTGCTGGGTGAAGTGGACGATGATGGTGATCACAGCCCTGCTTTGCCTGTTTTGTTCTGGCTGCGCAAAAGATACGATGGATTCGGTCCCGCAGACGCCTACCAATTCTATATTGTTGGGTTTCGCCCAATTGGGTTCTGAGAGCGCCTGGCGCGTGGGGAACAGCCAGTCGATCATCGATGCGGCGGAGCGCGCGGGTGTGCAGCTCATGTTTGAAAATGCCGAGCAAAAACAGGAAAAACAGATAAAAGCCATTCGCTCCTTCATCGCCTATCAAGTGGATGTGATCGCGTTTGCGCCAATCGTGGAAGACGGTTGGGACAATGTGCTGCGCGAGGCGCGCGAAGCGGGCATTCCGGTGCTCATCTCCGACCGCATGGTTAAGACGGAAGAGGACGGCCTGTTCGCAGGCTTCATCGGCTCCGATTTTTACGAAGAAGGCGTCAGGGCGGCCGAGTTTTTGCTGAAAAAATGTGCCGGTTTTGACAAAGTCAACATCGTCGAAATCTCGGGCACCATCGATTCAACGCCCATGCGCCAACGCGCGCTGGGTTTTCGCGAGACGCTTGAAAGGGATGCGCGGTTTGAAATTGTCGGCTCGCTTTCAGGCGACTTTTTGCGCTCCAAGGGCAAGGAATGTATGGAGCGCTTGCTTCAGGAAACCGGCGCGATCGACGTGCTCTTTTCTCACAACGACGGCATGACGCTGGGCGCGCTTGAGGCCATTGAAGAAAAAGGGCTGGCGCCGGGACGCGACATCATCATTGTCACCGTTGACGGGGAACAGGCGGCGGTTGATTGCTTGCGCGAAGGCAAGATCAACTGCGTGGTGGAGTGCACGCCCATGATCGGCGACACGGTCATGGAACTGGCGGCGCGCCTGGCTTCGGGTGATGAAATACCGCGCTATACGTACTCGCAAGAGCGCGTATTCAGTGAGTTTGACGAGGATCTTTTTGCCTTGCCGAAAAGGGGATACTGATGATGGCTGCTCATGTGGACCGGTTGCTCAAAAAGCTGGGCACGGGATCTAGCATCCGGTCGCGCTTGCGGTTTTCCTTTATTGTGCTGATGGCGTTGCTCATCCTGCCGGCTCTGGTCAGCGTTGTCATGATGACCCAGTACGCGCAAAGATATCACGCGCTCATTCAGCAGGTGGAGCGCGTGGCGGCGCTCAAGCCGCTGGTTCAGTCTACGATCCCGGGCGAGCTTTGGGAAGTGGTGGCCGGGAACAAAGCGTTTGACGAAGGGGCGCAATACAAGGCAGTTGCCCAGGTCAACCGGGAATTGGAATCGCTCATGGACTGGGCGCAAGGGAGCTTCAAGGAACTCAATGTCGCGCGGCGCACGATGGATACGCTGAGCGACTATATCGATGCGATGCGCGAGCAATATGCCCAGGGTTTACCCGTAGCCGCACAGGAAGAGACGCTTGAGGAGATCAGAAGCGTAGCGGCGCTGATCGGCGACATGCTGGAAAAATACGTCGATGTCGAGATTACTGCGGCGGGGGAGACCAGCAACCAACTTCAACGCATGCTGGAAGGGGTTTTGGCGCTCATTTGCCTGCTTGTCGCAGTGACATTCATCTTTTCAATAATAGCCCAGCGTTCTCTTGCGCGTGCCATCCAGGAGCCGATCGGTGAGCTGGAAAAATTCGCGTTTGCGATTGCGGGCGGTGATTTTGACGCGCGCGCGCCGCAGACTCCGGTGGGCGAATTGCAAGCGCTGACCTCAAGCTTCAATACCATGGGCATGAAGCTTGAAAAATTGATCGCTGAGAACAGGAGCGAGCAGGAAAACCTGAAGAAAAGCGAGTTGCGCGCGCTGCAGGCGCAGATCGCGCCGCATTTTCTCTACAACACGCTCGACGCCATCGTGTGGCTGGCTGAGGCGGACCGCTCGGACGAGGTGATCCACATCACGCGCGCGCTTTCGGATTTCTTTCGAATTTCGCTCAGCCAGGGCAAGGACTGGATTGAGTTGGGCGAGGAGGTCAAGCACTTGACCGGATACTTGACGATCCAGAAGGTGCGCTACCGCGATATCCTGGATTACGACATTGACATTCCGGAGAAACTCTACGGCGTCGTGGTGCTCAAGCTTCTCCTGCAACCGCTGGTGGAAAACGCCATATACCACGGCATAAAGCATCGGCGCGGACGCGGAATGGTAACGGTCAGAGGCGCGGAACAAGACGATCTGCTTACCTTGTCGGTGAGGGACAATGGCGTGGGTATGTGTGATGAAAGGCTGAAAGAGGTTCGCTTGGGGCTCTTGGGCACGGATGAGCAAACGCCGGGGTACGGGCTGTTCAATGTAAACCAACGCATCAAACTTTACTATAACCAGCCCAAGGGCATTGAGATCGACAGCGATGAGAACGGCACGGTGGTTTCGCTATCGGTTCCGCTAAGGAGATAAAGCATGTACAAAGTTTTTTTGGTTGACGATGAGATCGTGGTGCGCGAGGGCATCCGTTCAAATTTTCCTTGGGACGACACCGAGTTCGTCTTGGCCGGCGAAGCGCCAGACGGTGAAATTGCGCTTTCAATGATTCAGGACATCAAGCCCGACATATTGATCACCGACATCCGCATGCCGTTCATGGATGGGCTGAAGCTCTGCCGTTCGGTCACGCGGACCATGCCCTGGATCTATGTGATCATTTTAAGCGGATATGATGATTTTGCCTACGCCCGCGAAGCCATTTCCCTCGGCGTCAAGGAATACCTGCTCAAGCCCGTGAGCGGGCAGGAGTTGCTGACGGTGCTGATGAGAATCGCCGCGCGCATTGAGGAAGACAAGCGGCAGAAGGCCAACCTGCACGCGTTTGGCGAGCAATTCGCGTCGAGTTCAGGTTTTCTCAAGGAAAAACTGATGCTGGACTTGCTCGGCGGGCTTTCGGCGCATACGGCGCTGAATCGGGCTCAAGCGCTAGAGGTGAACCTTGTGTCGGGCGGCTACCGCGTCATGCTGCTCAAGAGCGCGCAGACCATCGAGAGCCGGGACGAGTTTTATGAGGTTAAGAGCGTGTTGCGTCGCTTGACGGACGGCAGCGGCGGCACGGCGCATCTGTGCGAAATATCCGGAGTATTCGCGCTGCTGGTGCTCGGCGACAACGACGCGGACCTCGAGGAGCGGGCTTATGGGTTGGCGCAAGCGGCGCAATACGACGTCGAGCGCAACACGGGCGTCAGGCTCATGGTGGGTATAGGCGCAAGCGTTGATGCGCTGGAAAAGATACCCGAATCGCTCAAGGATGCGCGCGCGGTGCTCGTCAAAATGGAAAGGCCCAGCGCAAAAGCGCAGTCGGGCAGGATCATGAGCATAGAGGATGTGGCGCCGGACGACGGGTTTGCGTTGCTTGACCTTGACGTAGTTCCGATTGCCGAGCAGCTTAAGCACGCGGCACTGCAGGACGTGGAGACAGTGCTCAAGCACTATGTCACCTCTTTGGGCGAAGGCGCGGCACAGTCGATGATGCTCGCAAACTATATGTTTGTAGACATATTGCTTGCGGCGTCACGGATGATCAAGGACAGCGGAGGCGCTGCGCAGGAAGTGATTCCGGCGGCGTTTCGCGCGCAATCAGACGCGCGCGCGAGTATATCGGTGGATGAAGTGTTGCCCATGGCGCGAGATATGCTTGAGCGTGCGATTGAATTTAGAGATTCGCAGGGTTCGGCGCGTTACGGCAGCGTAATCCGCAAGGCAAAAGCGTACATAGCGCAGAAGTATGGCGATTCAAATCTGACGTTGCACGATGTGGCCAGTCACGTCGCGCTTTCAAACAATCACTTTTGCACGGTTTTCTCGCAGGAAATGGGCGTGACGTTCACGGAGTACCTGACAGCCGCGCGCATCGCGCGCGCGAAAGAACTTTTGTTGACGACGTCTATGCGCACCTCCGATGTTGCCTACGCGGTGGGCTATAACGACCCGCATTACTTTAGCTACCTCTTCAAGAAGAACACCGGGATGTCCCCGCGCGATTACCGGAAGGACGAAAAGGCGGGCGGATGAAGCAGCTTGGGTAAGCGCTGATTAAATCAGCCTCTAGATGTGGCATAATGACCACATCAACAAGGGGAGAAACAGAGTGGTGAAGCAGCCCCCACTTCTATCACGCCAAATTCCCGGAGGCCAGACGCCCAAGCCCAACGAGAACAACAATTGGGGAAGCGCCAGCATCTTCCAGATGCTACAGAACCAAGCGTACATCGGGAATATGGTGCAGGGGAAGCGGCAGGTGGTTTCGTTCAAGACGAAAAAGCGGCGGGCGATAGACCCTGAAAACTGGATTGTCGTGGAGGGGACGCATGAGCCGATCATTGATCGCGAGTTATGGGACAGGGTGCAAAAACGCATTGAGGGTGGCCATTACGTCAAACGCAGGCTCGTGGATAATGAGCTGAGCCTCTTTGCCGGGGTGCTGCGGTGCGCCGATTGCGGCTCCATCATGGCCGCGTCCTCAACGCACGCGAATGGCCAGACCACGGGGAGGGATCGCTGCACACGGTATGTCAACAACGGCAAGACCGCCTGCTCCATTCACTTCGTCAAGGAGGATACGCTTTCGGCCTTTGTGCTCAACGACATCCGGCTCCATGCGCAACTGGCGAACGCGGAGCGCGAACGAATCACAGCGCAGCTTGTCAACTGCATGAATCAATCTCAGGGGCGCGAGGTGCACGCTCTGGAAAGGGAGATGCGCGAGGCGCAGAACCGATTGCTGACCATCGCCTCCAACCTCAAGAGCTTGTATGAGGACAAGTGCCTCGGCAAACTGACGGACAGCGCCTTTCAAAGCCTGATGGCGGGCTTTACGTCGGAACAATCCACGCTGGAACAGAAGCTCGAAGGCTTGCGGGAGCAGTTCAACAATCGGGACTGTACCGAGAATGAGATCGGAAAATGGCTCCAGCTCATCAGCCAGTACATGGAGATCACCGAGCTTGACCGGCCAACGGTGATGGAGCTGGTCGACAGTATCACCATCAGCGAAGCGAGCCGCGAGAGCGGCAAGCGCACACAGGAGATCACAATCCAGTACCGCTTCATCGGGAATCTTGCGGGCAGCGCCAAAGAGGACATCGCTTAGTTTCCTAAACGATGCCCTCTCTGGCAAAACCTCTGAAGTTTTGACCGATAAGAACTTCTGACAAAGTGTCTTATCGCAATGGCGGAGAAGCCGGGATTTGAACCCGGGCGGCGCTTATCGCACCCTACTCCCTTAGCAGGTGCCAAAACGGGCTGAAACACCCCTTAATTTACTCGAATTATGAACCCTT
>JAVBND010000051.1:0-18169 GCA_031551775.1 Eubacteriales bacterium
GCATGGCGATGATGGAAGGGTATTAGGGCAACGCCGCACAGGTAGCGAACACGCTGACGGGCTGCTTTTCCACCCAGGCAGCCCTGCAAAAACACTTGAATTAGCGCTGCTAGTCCTGCGGTTTTTGCAGGACCACCTGGACGAAAAATCATTTAGTCATCACATCCGCTACCTGTGCGGTGTTGCCCTAGCGCTGGCGCAGACCCTTGGGCAGGTGGTTCTTGAGCATCCCGTCCGCGCCCTTGACCCACCCGAGCGCAAGCCCGTGCCAGGTCGCGAGCACCCAGCCGCGCACATCGCCCGCCAGCGCTTCGCCGCGCAAATACCTTTGCGCGTCCACCTCCGCCCGCCGCTCAACCGTCCCCGGTTCTACCGCCATCGCCAGCTGGTGGCAAGGCTCCACATACCCGCGCTTAACGCGCGCGAGCATCACCCCGCGCGCAAGCGCCTTGAGCCCGTCCATCCGGGGCATGCCCGGCGGCGCGGCCCAAAGCCACTCCCCGTCAAGCGTCAATTCCCACCCGGAAAAGGCGTTTGCCCACGCGCCCGGGAGGGTCTTACGCACAAGCTCAAACGCCTGCGCTTCTGGATTCCCCGCCCGGGGCGCTTCCATCCGCACCTCGCCGCGCGCGCCATCCCGCCGGATCAGCGCCACGAAATGGCCCTCCCCGCGCGCGCGGTGCGGCCACAGCCGAAGGCACCCGTCGGCCGAAGCGCCGACGCCGGGCAGCTCAAACGCCCCCGCTCGAAAATCCCGCCTTTCGCCAAGCAGCCACTTGATGTTTTCCTCGTTCTCCCCTTGGTTAAACGTGCAGGTTGAATACACAAGCCGTCCGCCCGGAGCCACCATCGAGGCCGCGCTCATGAGAATTGCTTTTTGCCGCTGGGCGCAGCCCGCCGCGCGTTCCGGACTCCATTCCTTGCGCGCGGTTTCGTCCCGCCTTTTCATGCCCTCGCCCGAACACGGAGCGTCAACCAACACCGCGTCAAATCCCCCGGCCCACTTTTTCGCCAACTGCTCGGGGTACGCGCTCACGACCGCCGTATTGCCCGCGCCCAACCGCTCAAGATTGCCCGCGAGCACGCGCGCGCGCTTCGCGTCCGGCTCGTTCGCGATCAGGTACCCCGCGCCCCCAAGCGACAAAGCCAGCTGGCCGGACTTGCCGCCCGGCGCGGCGCACAGGTCGAGCACCCGCTCGCCCGGCTGCGCGTCCAGCACCCGCGCCGGAGCCATCGCGCTCGCATCCTGCATGTAGTACCCGCCCGCCGCGTGGAGCGGGTCCTTCCCAGGCCTAAAACCGGCGGCAACGTAGCGCCCGCACGCCTCCCACGCGACGCGCCCGGTGATCTCGCCCGGGAAAAGCGCCTGCGCGTTTGCGCGAATTGGGTTGAACCTCAGCGCGATTTCGCTCCTCTCATCAAGCGCCCTTTCAAACGCGGGGTACTCCTCTTTTAATAACCGCTTCATATCTTCCAAAAACGCGGTGTGATACTTTTCTCTCAAATCGCTCAACTCCCACTTAGCAGTATACCACGCCGCGCGTTTTTCTGGTATAATAAACGCACAATGATGGGGCAAAAGGGGGTACATCCTATGCTAAACTTTGATTTCTACATCCCGACGCGGTTCGTTTTTGGAAAAGACGCCGAGCTCAAGGCCGGTGAAATGGTCAAGAGCCTCGGCGGCACGCGCGTGCTGCTGCACTTTGGCGGCGGCTCGGCGGTGAAGAGCGGCCTCATCGACAGGGTCGAAAAGTGTTTGACCGATGCCGGTCTTTTTGTGCTCAAGCTCGGCGGCGTTAAGCCCAACCCGCGCGACACCAAGGTGTACGAGGGCATCAGGCTCGTGCGCGAAAACGCGCTCGATTTCATCGTGGCGGTCGGCGGCGGCAGCGCCATCGATTCGGCCAAGGCCATTGCCGACGGCGCGCTCTATGACGGCGATTTTTGGGATTTCTTTTCGGGCAAGGCGCTGCCGGAAAAAGCGCTTCCGGTCGGCGCCGTGTTGACGCTTGCGGCGGCGGGAAGCGAATCGAGCAACAGCGCGGTGCTGATGCAGGAGGAGACCAAGCTCAAGCGCGGTCTCAACCACGAGCTCAACAGGCCCCGGTTTGCGTTGATGAACCCGCTCCTCACCACGACGCTTCCCAGCTATCAGACCGCGTGCGGCATAACCGACATCATGGCGCACATCCTGGAGCGCTACTTCACCGATACGCCCAACGTCGATGTGACCGACCGCATCGCGGAAGGGCTGTTGCTCTCGGTTATCCGCGCGGGAAAGGCCGCGATAGAGGACCCCGAGGACTACGAAGCGCGCGCGGCGCTCATGTGGGCGGGTACGCTCGCGCACAACAACACCTGCGGCGTGGGCCGCGTGGGCGACTGGGCCAGCCATCAAATCGAGCATGAACTGAGCGGCCTGTACGATGTGGCGCACGGCGCGGGTCTGGCCGTGGTGCTGCCCGCCTGGATGCGCTATACACTAAGCCACAATCCCATGCGCTTTGCGCAATTGGCTGTGCGCGTATGGGGCTGTGAGATGGATTTTGCCAACCCGGAAATGACCGCGCTTGGCGGCATTGAGCGCTTTGAAACCTTCCTCAAAACCATCGGCATGCCGCTCACGCTCAAGGAACTGAACATAAAGGCCGAGGACATTCCCTTCATGGCGGGCAATACCAAGAAGAACAACCAGGGCAAGACCGGCTTCTTCGTGCCGCTTGACGCCAAGATGATCGAAGAAATTTTGATGATCGCGAACCGGTAGAAAACCGGCACGGGAGCCGTGCGATGAAGAAAAATGACATCCTGATTGCGCACGGGAGCGACGCGTGCGGCATGGCGCTTGAAATCGCAAAATGCGTGGACGATGTGGACTTTCTCATCAAGCAATGCCGGTAGGACACACTGCAATTTATCCTGTACAATAGAAGCATGATTACAAAGGGGTGAAGATGTGTTTCAACCGCTAAAAAAGAGAAACGTGGTGCACGACGTCATCTGGCGCATCATTGGGATGATGCAGGGCGGCGTGCTCAAACCCGGCGAGCGCCTGCCCAGCGAACGCCAGCTCGCCGAAGCGCTGGGCGTCAGCCGCAGCAGCGTGCGCGCCGCGACACAGATTCTGGCGTTCAACAAATTTCTTGACATACGGCCCGGGAGCGGGATTTACTTCAGCCAGATGCCCGAATTGATGCCGCTCATCACCGGCACGCCGCCGCCGAAGGACGAGGGCGCGTTCGCGATGCACAATGAGTCCCGCATGATTGTGGAACCCATGGTTGCGCGCCTGGCCGCGCTTTACGCAAGCGCGGAACAGCTTGAAGCGCTTGAGGCCGTGGTGGCGCGCATGACCGAGTACGTTGAAAGCGAATCGCTGGGCGGGTACGCGGTGGAAGACATGGGTTTTCACCGGCTTTGCGCCGAGGCCACCGGCAATCCATACCTCAGCCGCATGGCCGATGAATATTGCCTGGACCTCACTTATCTGATGGCGTTTGGGACTACGCCGGGGCTTGAAGTCGAGTCGCTCGATCAGCACCGCGCGCTTTTAGAGGCTTTCCGCGCGCGCGACCCCGACAAGGCGGAATTGCTGATGCGCCGTCATATCAACTATGCTTTTGAGAAAAACGCGGGCTACTTGTATGACGCGCCCAGTGCGCATCGCGCCGGGATATCCTACGAAGAATGACGAACGGCGTGCGATGCATAACCTCCGTCAGCGCACAATACCCGGGTTGGGCATCAGCGCTCCGCGCAGGTAGACCGATTGGGACAGTGTGTCGGCGACTTCGCCCGCGATGTAGAAGCGCACGCGGGTTATGCCGTCAAGGCCGCACAAAGTGTTGACCATGGCGTAGATCAGGCTGCGCTCTTCGTCCCGCGTCAAACCCTGGCATAGCCGGTAGAAGTTGCTTGAGAGGTTGACCAGCGCCGTGCGGTCCTCGATGCGGATGCCCAGCAGGTCCGCGCTTGTGATGCCATCGGGGACGACCGACTTTGCGCCGCCGTCAAAGACCAGGGGGCCCGCGATCAGCGCTTCGAGCAGCGCGCGCGCGCTTGTCGCGCTTTGCCGGTCCATCAGGCGCTCAACCGTGATCAGCTTGCCTTCGCCATCTGAAAAGTATAGCTTCGCCACCCGTCCGACCGCGCCGTCGAACAGGTCGGGGCTGATCACGCCTTCGGGGAGCGCGACATGCCGCGCTCCATCGACGATCTCGGTCACAAGGTTGTCGCCCACCCATATGCGAAGTCCGTCGAGCTCGGGAATGAACCGGCAAAGCGTCAGCGACAGCGAGCCGAACAGCTGCCACGCGGACAGACCGTCGCGTTCAAGTTGGGCGAACAGGCCCTCTGAAAAGGCCAGCTTGAGCACGGTGCGCCCGTCGTCGAGCGGATCAAAGTCGGGCGTATAAATCAGCTCGGCATCATTGGGCAACACCGCGTGCGCCTGCGACGTGGTCATGGGCCCCTTTTTCAGTTCCTCGATGATCACTTCTGAAAATTCATGCGTGTCAAGCGTCACGCGCCGAACCTCGAGCAGCATGCGTCCGTCCGACCATCCGGCAAAGTACAGCGTCACATCGCGCTCGATCTGCGCGGTTTCGGGGCCGGCGTCAAAGCGCTTGTCGTCGGTCTCCTGCTGCGCCCAGAGCGCGGTCAGCGTCAAATCGGTTCTGCGCATCGTGCCGGTGGGGAGCATCATGGCGGTCTCTTCCTTGCCGCCGATCAAAATGTTCACGCATTCGATGCCCGGAAGCCTTGTCAGCGTATTGGTGATCGCCGCTTCCATCCAGCACATGGCCTGTGCGTCCATCTCAAGCGCGTCCACCGACAAATCGAGCGTCACCACGCCTTGGGATTGCTCAAGCCAGTTGAGCCGGGTCCCTTCGGGCGCGATGGGTTTGAGCCCGGCCGCCAGATAGTCCTTGCCCTCAAGCAGGCGCGAAACCACCTTCTCGGCAAGCATCTCCTCGCCCGAGAGCTTGATCGCCTGTTGCAAGGGCGCCAGTTGCTGCTGATCGGCGCTGACGTAGTACAGCGTAACGCGGTTCGTGGTTTCGGCGCGGCTGTCGCCGGTGGGCGCTTTGGGAATCTTCTCGGACGGCAGGGGCAGCGTCACGTCGCCCGCCTGCTGCACCTGCGTCAGCGGCACCGAAACGCAGCCGGTGAGCGGCATAAAAAGCGCAAAGATCAACAGTATCGCGGCTATGCGTTTCAAATCGGCGCCTCCTATCCCAAGTTGATGATGGGCAGTTCCACCGTGAACACGCTCCCGATCTCTTCCTCGCTGGTTACGGTAATCGTGCCTTCGTGCAAGAGAACGATTTGTTTGACGATGGAAAGGCCCAGTCCGGTTCCGCCGGTCGCGCGCGCGCGCGCCTTGTCCACGCGGTAGAAACGGTCGAACACGTGCAAAAGATCGGCCTTGGGGATGCCGATGCCGGTATCGGACACCTTGATTACCGCCTTGCGGCCCGCGCGCGAAAGCTCGATCTTCACGCGCCCGCCCTCGGGCGTGTACTTGATGGCATTGTCGAGCAGGTTGTAAAACACCTGGCTGAGCTTTTGCTGATCGCCCATGGTTTCGATCTTGTCCCTGAGCGCGCATTCAAGCATGGTATCGCGCTGATCGGCCAAGGGCCTCAGGCGCTTTGCCGTATCCCCAATCAAGTCGTCGAGCTTGATAAGCTCGGGCTTTAGCTGCATGCGCCCGCTGTCAATGTGGACCAGCGTCAGCAGGTCGCCCACAATCGCATTCAGGCGATCAATCTCGCCGTTGATATCCCTCAGGAACTCTTTTTGCATCTCTTCGTTGTAGGTTTCCTGATAAAGCAGCGTCTCGATCAGGATTTTCATGGCGGAAAGCGGTGTCTTGAGTTCGTGGGACGCGTTTGATACGAACTGGTTGCGGCTTTGGTCCAGGGTCTCAAGGCGCTGGCACATCATGTTGAAGGCCTCGGCCAACTGCGCGAACTCGGTCTTGCCCCTGACGTTTACCCGCGCGGAAAAATCCCCGCCCGACATGCGCTGGATGCCCTGGGTCAGTTCCTCGATGGGGCGCGTGAAGAAGCGCGAGACCATGGCCGAAAGCAAAATCACCGCGACCGCGACCAGGACCAGCCAGATGCCGATTTGCCGCTGCATCTGGGTGAGGCTTTCGTACACCTCGCGCGCGTCGGTCATGTAGACCAGGACGCCGATGAGGCTGAGGTCGCCTTCGTTTGTGATGGGCGCGGCGTATACGCCAAGCAGCGCGCTGAAATCCTGCCCGCGCCCGCGCAAATGCGCAAGCAACGTTGCGGTGGACGCGCCCGGATCGTAAAAACCGTAGGTGCTGCCGCCCCCCTCGAGCACCTGCTGAACTTCGTAGAGCGAAAGCTTTTCGCCGTTGAGCTCGCTTCTCGCGTCTGCCTGCACCACGCCGTAGAGGTCGAGCACGAGCACCCGGTCGCCCGATTGATTGGAGGCGCCCGCGCCCTGAACCGCCATGAGGTAGAGAGAATCGGCATCGCGCTCGCGAAGCGGCGTCGCCATGGTTAAGGCCAGGTCCTCGGTCAGGCGCTGTTCCTCGCGCACTTTCTGTACAAACAGATATTCGCCCACCATGCGGATCAGCGACGCGGACACAATGAAGAACGCGACGCATATGATCAGCAGGTAGGCGATTACAATTCTCCAGCGAATGGAGTAAAATGCGGTTTTAATCCTTGTCGGTAAAATAGTAACCCACTCCCCATTTGGTGAAGATGAACTCGGGCTGGGCGGGGTTCTTTTCTACTTTTTCGCGCAGGCGGCGGATGTGTACGTCCACCGTCCTGAGGTCGCCCAGGTAGTCGTACTTCCAAATGGTTTCAAGCAGCGATTCGCGCGAGAAGACCTTGCCGCGGTTTGACACAAAAAGCTGCAGCAGGTCAAACTCCTTGGCGGTCAGGTTGACCTCCTTGTCGCCGATGGTGACCGAACGGTTGTTTAAGTTGATGACCATGTCGCGCACCTTTAAGACCTTGGCGTCCGACTCGCGCATCATCATGGCGGTGCGGCGGAAGATGGTCTTGATGCGCGCCTTGACCTCAAGGATGTTGAAGGGCTTGGTCATGTAATCGTCCGCGCCGTATTCAAGGCCCAGGATCTTGTCCATGTCCTCACCCTTGGCGGTCAGCATGATGATGGGCACATCGCTCTTTTCGCGGATGCGCTGGCACACTTCGATGCCGCCCATGCCCGGCAGCATGACGTCGAGCAGCACCAGGTCAAATTTCCCAGCAAAAAAAGCGTTCACGGCCTCTTCGCCGTCGTACGCCGATTCAGTTTCATAACCGTCCTGCTCCAGGCTGTATTTCAGCCCCTTGACGATCATGGGCTCGTCGTCAACAATCAGAATCCGCTTGGCCACGAGCGCATCACCTCCTACACCCATCACAAACTTCGTTACATTTTTCCAAATACTATTATATACCGATTTACAAAAAATTTCAACACCGATACAGTGCTTGTCAGGATTTTACATAAAACTGAAACTATACAAACGCCGTCAAAGGTGATATAGTATTGTAGGTTTATCTTCCTAAATTGTGACAGCCCCGAAAGGATGAACAAAATGCCCCTGACGATGCGCCGCCGCGCATATGCGCTAACGCTCGCGCTTATGATGCTTCTTGCCCTCATGCCGTCCCTGGCCCGCTCCGAGGCGGCGCCCACCCCGGCGACGGTTGATACCTATGACCCCAAAGCCCCCCAAAACCTGCTCGACACCGACCTCGTCGGCAAGGCCGCGCTGGTCATGGACAGCGAGTCCGGCGAGGTGCTCTTTGATAAAAACGCGCGCCGCAAGACCTATCCCGCATCGACCACCAAGATCATGACCTGCCTCGTCGCGCTTGAGAACAGCGCCCTGACCGACATGGTTACCATCCCCGCCGCGGCGGAGCAAATCCCGCTCGATTCGTCCAAGACCGGCGTCAAGGCCGGAGAAGTGATGACGATGGGCGACTTGCTCAACGGCATGATGATCGAGTCGGGCAACGATGCGGCAATTGCCGTGGCCATGCACGTATCCGGTTCCGTGCAGGCGTTCGTGGACCTCATGAACCAGCGCGCGCGCGAACTCGGGTGCAGGGACACCTTCTTCGTCAACCCCCACGGCTACCACGACGACGCGCACGTCTCGACCGCTTATGACCTGGCGCTCATCGCGCGCGAGGCCATGAAGCGGCGCGATTTCAGGGAAATCGTGGCCGCCAAGAGCTATACCATGGCATCGACGGCGATCCGCGAAAAGAAGACCTTTGCCACCAAGAACCCCATGTTCGTCGCCAGCAGCAAGTACTATTACCCCGATCTCATCGGCATCAAGACCGGCTTTCATTCCAAGGCCGGCCAGTGCTTCGTGGGCGCGGCGGTCAAGGATGGCGTGAACCTGATCTCGGTGGTGCTCAAGAGCGGAAAGAACGAGAAATGGAGCGATACCGCCCGCCTGTTCGATTACGCGATCACGCGCTATGAGGCGCTCACCTTCCAGCAAATGTTTGACCGCTCGCCGGTCTACGCCAGCGTCAAGAACGCTTCGCTGAACGATCAAAACTCGGGCCTGGTCAAGCTTTCGGTGGTGCCCGGAAGTGCGCTTGACAGCTACCGGGTCCGCTGCCTGCCCGAGCATGAAGCGGAAGCGCTCCGGAAGTTCTCCGAAAGCCTGTCGGTTTCCTACACAAGCAGTCTTCAGGCGCCCATCCGCACGGGCGATATCCTCGGCACGCTGACGATGAGCCTTAACGGTCAAAACGTGACCGCCACGGTGGTGGCGAGCCGCGATGTCGAGCTTGCCGCCGAGCCCTTCTCGCTCAAGGGCATGTTCCCGGGGCTTGCCGACGCGCTGACCTCGACGCCGGTCCTCATCGGCCTTGGGGTCCTGGCGGTCATCATCGTTCTCCTCATCATCCTGCGCATCCGCGCGGCGATCCGCGACCACCGCCGCCGCCGCGAAATGCTCAGGCGCCGCCGCGCGGCATACGACCGGTACCATAAGGGATAAAGCGCTTGGCCTGACTAAATATCTCCGTCCGAGGGCAATCTCCGCCCTCGGACGGAGATTTCAGACCGTCAACAAACCCCGCATCAACGCCCCCGGCGACCAGTGCGCCGGGGGTGAATGGGATTTTGACCAAGGGCGGGCTTTACCGCCCGCCCGACTCAAAATCCCTTCCCGCCCGGATTCCGCCCGGAAAAGTCCGCAGACTTTTCAGGAATCCGGCCCCGCACCCCCACTCATCGGAAAGATTTGGCCAAAGGCCGAAGATTTCCGATGACAAGTCCTGATCGACAAAGTTGATCAGGAGTGTTATAATGTAGCCCGAACGGAGGGAATGGGTGATGGAAAAGATACGGACCACCGTCCACATCGCGGGCAAGGATTACGTCATGACCAGCTATGACCCGGAAGAGTACGTCAAGCGGGTGGCGAGTTATGTGGACCGCAAGATGACCGAGCTTTCGCTTGCCACGCGGCTGCCCGCGGAAAAGCTGGCGGTGCTGACCGCGCTCAATGTGGCCGACGATATGCTCAAGGCGCATGACGAAAACAACCGCCTCAAGCGCGAGCTTGGGTTGGCGAGGCAGCAACTGGCCGCGAATGAGGCGCTTTCAAAGGCGAAAGGGGACGCATAATGGAACTCCTGGCCCCGGCGGGAGACCGGGATTCGCTGCTCGCGGCGCTCAAGGGCGGCGCGGACGCAGTCTACCTGGGCGCGAAGGAATTGAACGCGCGCCGTACGGCGGGCAATTTTGATTTTGAGGCGCTGATCGAGGCGGCGGATCTGTGCCACGAGAAGGGCGCGCGGCTGTATGTGACCGTCAACACCATGCTCAAGCAGGCGGAGTTGCGCGTAGCGCAACGCGTGGCGGGCGAGCTTGCGCGTGCGGGCGTTGACGGCGCGATCGTTCAGGACCTGGGCGCGGCGGCGGCGCTTCGCGAAATGCTGCCGTCCCTTGCGCTGCACGCCAGCACACAGATGGCCGTTCACAATTTGTCGGGCGTGCGTTATGCGCAAAGCCTCGGTTTTGCGCGGTGCGTGCTGGCGCGCGAGATGACCTTTGACGAAATTGCCGCCTGCGCGCAGGCGGGCATCGAACTTGAGGTGTTCGCGCACGGCGCGCTGTGCGTCGCTTGCTCCGGACAATGCCTGTTTTCAAGCCTGGTCGGTGGGCGCAGCGGCAACCGCGGCCTGTGCGCCCAGCCGTGCCGCCTGCCTTATAAGCTCGAAGGACCGCGTCTGTCGGCTTCGGGCGATTTGCTTTCGCCCAAGGATTTGATGACGCTGCCGATGCTTCACCGGCTTAAAGCCTCGGGCGCGGCAAGCCTCAAGCTTGAAGGGCGGCTCAAGGGGCCGGAGTACGTGTACGCCGTGACGAGCGCGTACAGGCGCGCGCTGGACGGCGAAGAGGTTGACCCGGCGCAGCTTCGCGAAGTGTTCAACCGCGGCTATACGGCGGGGTACGGGCCGTTCGTCGATGATTCCGAACTCATGAGCGATCCCGCGGTCCAGCACGTGCTGCCCGGACGGCATGAATGGGAAGCGCCGCGAGAACGCCTGATCCCGCTCACGGGGCGCTTGACGGTGCGCGTCGGGGAAGCGCTTTCGCTTACGCTCTCGGACGGGACCGATGAAGCGGCGGCCACAGGGCCATTGGTCGAGCGCGCGCAAAAACTGCCGGTTGATTTTGCGCTGAGGACGCGCCAGATCGAGAAGATGGGCGGCACGCCATACCGGCTTGCGTCGCTGGGTGTGGACGCGGACACGGACGCGTTCGCGAGTGCGGCGGCGCTCAACGCGCTTCGGCGGGACGCGCTTTTAACGCTCGGACGGCTGCGCGTGGAGCGAAGGCGCGGCTGCGCGCGGGATATCATGCCGCTTCCCTCGGTCGATTTGCCCAAGCAGCGGGCGTGCACGCCGCTTTTGTGCGTGGAATCTTCCGATGCTTCGATGCTTGAACGCGCGCTTTCATGGGGCGCGGACGAAATCGTCTGGTCGCCTTTGGACGTGACGGGCGCGGGCCTTGAACGCGCGCCGGTCGAAAAGTTCACGCTGGCGCTGCCGCCGGTGCTTTCCGAGCTTGACCTTGAGCGCGTGAATCAATGGGCGCTGGGCGATGCTATGAAGGGTGCTATTCAGGGCGTGATCGCCTCAAACGCAGGGCACCTGTCCCTTCGTTGGCCGGGCGCTGTCCGCGCCGGGTTTATGATGAACGTCGCCAATGCCTGGACGGTCAAGGCGCTGAACATGCCCTACGCGCCTTCCATCGAACTGACGGCGGCCGAGATTCGCGCGCTTCCGGGCGAAAAAGAGCTTCCCGTCTACGGAAGAATCGCGCTCATGCAGCTTCGGCACTGCCCGCTCAACGCCTGCCTCAAGGGCGGTCGGCACGCGGATTGCCGTCGCTGTGACGGTGAGCGCGGGATTGACCAGTACGCCCTGACCGACCGGATGGGCGCGCGCTTTGCGCTTGAGCGAATGAGGACGGGAACCGGCTGCGTCGTGCGCGTCCTGAACAGCGTGCCGCTGATGCTCCTGCGGCATTTGGACGCTCTGCCCCCTGCCGCCCGATGGCGCGTCATTTTGACCGATGAAACCAAACGCGAGGCCGAATGCGCGGTGAAATGCCACCGCGCGGCGCTTGACGAAAGCGACTTTAAGCTGCTTCCCGAATGGACGGCGCTTGACGGGCGGCCATCGACCACGGGCCATTATTTTCGAGGAGTTATGTAAAGCAAATGAACGAACGCAATTTGCGGGTGCTTGAATATCCGAAGATCCTTGAGCGGCTCGCCGCGCTGTGCGTATCCGAGAGCGGCCGCGCGCGCGCCCTGTCCCTCGCGCCGTCCTCCGACGCCGCGTCGGTGCGCGCGCTGCTCGACGAAACCGAGGAAGCGAACACCGTGCGCGCCTACACCGGCGGCTCGCCCATGGCGTATTTTGCCGATGTGTCGGGCTATCTCAAGGTTGCCGAGGCTGGCGGCACGCTTTCGATGAAGGCGCTCCTCGACGTGGCGGAGCTCATGCGCGCGTCGCGCTCGGTCCGCGGCGCGCTGGTCACCGACCGCGAGAACACGCCGCGCCTGTTGGACATGGGATCTCGGCTCGCCACCAACCGCTCGCTCGAGGAGGAAATTTTCAACGCGATCCTGTCCGAGGATGAAATCGCCGACCGCGCCAGTCCCGAGCTTTACGACATCCGCCGCCACATCCGCCAGATTGGCGACAAGATGCGCGACAAATTAAACGGCATGGCCAAGAGCGCGACCATGGGCAAGTACCTGCAGGACACCATCGTGACGATGCGCAACGGCCGCTACGTGGTGCCGGTCAAGGCCGAATGCCGCCAATTTGTGCCGGGGCTTGTGCACGACCAGTCCTCCAGCGGCTCGACGCTCTACATCGAACCCATGGCGGTGGTCGAGGCGGGCAACGAGCTTAAGCAATGGGCGGTCAAGGAGGGGCACGAGATCGAGCGCATCCTGTCGGCGTTATCGGGCATGATCGCGCCCGACGCGCCGCTTTTCACCAGCAATATCGGGATCCTCTCGGACCTTGACGTGATCTTCGCCAAGGCGCAGTTGGGCCGCGACATGAACGCCGTGACCCCGAGGCTCAATGAAGGCCGGCGCATCAACCTGATCAAGGCGCGCCACCCGATGATCGACCCCCAAAAAGTGGTGCCGATCAGCCTCAACATCGGCGGCGTGTTTCGCCAGTTGATCGTAACCGGCCCCAACACCGGCGGCAAGACGGTCACGCTCAAGACGGTGGGGCTCTTGACGCTCATGGCGCAGTCCGGCATGCCCATCCCCGCTTCTCCCGGAAGCGAGGTTGCGATCTTCGACGAGGTCTTTGCGGACATCGGCGACGAGCAGTCGATCGAGCAGTCGCTGTCAACCTTCTCAAGCCACATGACCAACATCGTCACGATCCTCAAAAACGTCACGCCCAATTCTCTGGCGCTGTTTGACGAACTGGGCGCGGGCACCGACCCGACGGAAGGCGCGGCGCTCGCGATGTCGATTTTGACCGAGCTGCTCAAGCGCGGCGTGACCGTACTCGCCACCACCCACTATGCCGAGCTCAAGGCGTTCGCGCTATCGACCATCGGGGTTGAGAACGCGTCGGTCGAGTTTGACATTCAAACGCTCCGCCCCACCTACCGCCTGTCGATCGGCGTGCCGGGCAAGTCGAACGCGTTTGAGATTTCGCGCAAGCTGGGCCTGCCGGACCGCTTGATCGACGACGCAAACGAGCGGCTCAGCAAGGACCAAATCAAGTTTGAAGACGTGATCGCGAACGCCGAGTACCACCGTCAAATTGCCGAAAAGGAGCGCGAACTGGCGGAAGAGGCGCACATAGAGACGCAAAAGCTTAAAAACGAAGCCGAAAAACTCCAGCGGGAGCTTGAGAATCAGCGGCAGGAATTCATCAAGAAGGCCAAGGAAGAAGCGCGCAGAATCGTACACCGGGCGCAAAACGAGTCCGAGCAGGTGATCGCAGAGCTCAAGCGCGCGCGCAAGGGCGACATCGGCGTCAAGGAACACGAGCTGGCGAACATGCGCCAGACGCTTCAAAAGGCGCTGGACGAATCGACCGATTCCATCGCGCGGCCAGTCAGAGAGGGCAGCGCGCCCAAGACGGTCAAGCCCGGCGACACCGTGGAACTGACCAACCTGGGCGCCCGCGCGACGATCCTGACCGCCCCCGACGCAAAGGGTGAATGCATGGTGCAGGCGGGCGCGATGAAACTCAAGGCCAACATTCAAAACATGGTGATCGCCAAGAGTGAAAAGCCAAAGCTCAAGGGCGGCTCGCACGTGGGCCTGACGCCAAGGCCGGTCGAGCTAGAATGCGACGTGCGGGGGTTGACGCTGGATGAAGCGCTGATGGCGGTTGACGTGTTTCTCGACGGCGCCATGATTGGGTCGCTCAAGTCGGTCAACATCATCCACGGCAAGGGCACGGGCGTCTTGCGCGGCGGCGTGCAGGACCACTTGAAACGCCATCCCGGCGTCAAGAATTTTCGCCTGGGCCGCTACGGCGAGGGCGAGGACGGCGTAACCGTTGTGACCTTGAAATAGGAGAAGATCATGAACAAGACGCAGATTCTGCTCGTGGACGACGACCCCAACATCCGCGAGTTGGTCAACCTGTACCTGACGCGGGAAGGGTATGACGTGACGCAGGCCGCGCGCGGCGACGAAGCGCTGAAAATTTTCAAAAACAAGGCGCCCAGCCTTGTGCTGCTCGACGTCATGCTGCCCGGCATGGACGGATGGCAGGTTCTAAGCGAGATGCGCAAGGTGTCAAACATCCCGGTCATCATGCTGACCGCCAAGGACGAGACATTTGACAAGGTGCTCGGACTGGAGCTTGGCGCGGACGACTACATCGTCAAACCCTTTGAGATGAAGGAGCTTCTCGCGCGCATCAAGGCGGTCATCCGCCGGTATCAGACGAGCGACGCGCCCGACAAGGAGCTGGTGTTTCCGGGGCTGACCGTCAACATCTCGCAGTACGCGGTTACCTACAAGGGCAAGCCGCTCGACATGCCGCCCAAGGAACTCGAGCTTTTGTATTTTCTCGCCAGCCGCCCCGGCGCGGTATTCACGCGCGAGCAACTGCTGGGGCAGGTGTGGGGGTATGACTACTTTGGCGATTCGCGCACGGTGGACGTGCACGTCAAGCGCCTGCGCGAGAAGCTCTCGGGCAGCGAGGACTACGGCTTTAGCATCAAGACCGTATGGGGCGTGGGGTACAAATTCGACTTGGGAGTGCGTCCGTCATGAAGAAA
This sequence comes from Eubacteriales bacterium, assembly GCA_031551775.1. Classification (GTDB taxonomy): domain Bacteria; phylum Bacillota; class Clostridia; order Christensenellales; family Aristaeellaceae; genus Anaerozeibacter. Next base: position 14,833 of record JAVBND010000051.1, read on the forward strand.
AACCGCCTGTTCTGGCGGATGTTCTGGGCGTTTCTCGCGGTGATGTTGGTCACCGCGCTGACGCTGTCGCTGATGATGGTGGTGATGGTGCGCGGCGAACGGGTAAACGCGCTTGAAAACGAGCTGCGCATGCAGGCGCGCGACGTCGCCAAGCTTATGCAGCAATACAATGTCACGCTTTCCTCCTTTTGGCAGAGCGGATCATCGGTCGCGGAGATCCTCAATTGGAAGATTGGCGAGATCCGGGGGACCTACTCAGCCGATGTGTGGCTGGTTTCCTCGAACCGACGCGTGCTGGTGTTGGGCGACAACCAATACGACCAGGAACAGCTCAACGATGAGGACGTCCTTTACAAGATCGATCAGGTGCTCTCGGGCGATGAAATCCGCGTGCAAGGACTGATCAAGGAACTGGGTCCGCACATGGTGACCATCGGCGTGCCGTGGCGCGACATCACGGGGCGCGTGGGCGGCGCGGTGCTTTTGCACATCTCCACCGAATTGCTTGTCGTCGATTACCTGGACCTGGTCAGGAACGCGGTGATTGCGGTCTTAGCGGCCATGGCGGTCGGCGCGGTGCTGGCCTTTGTCATCGCGCGCCTTCAGACCGAGCCCATCCGCCAGATCCGCCTGGCGGTTACCGATTTTGCCAAGGGCAAGCTCGAGCGGCGCGTGATGGTCAGCGCGGATCAGGAACTCATGGAACTGGCCGCTTCGTTCAACCAGATGGCCCAGGACCTTTCAAACCTCGAACAATCGCGCCGCAGCTTTGTCGCCAACGTCTCCCACGAACTCAGAAGCCCGCTCACGTCGATCAGGGGCTACATCGAGGGCCTGCTCGACGGCACGATCGGGGAGAGCGAACGCGGGAAGTATCTGAACGTCGCGCTTTTTGAGACCAAGCGCCTGACGAAGCTGGTCAACGAGCTGCTCGATCTTTCAAAAATCGAATCGGGCAACCTGACCCAGACCGTTACGCGCTTTGACCTGAGCGAAATCCTGCGCCAGGAACTGATCAAATTTGAAGGGCGCATCGACGAAAAAGGGCTTAACGTCGAGGTGGATCTTCCGGATGAACCGCTCTTTGCCTGGGCCGACTGTGACCGCGTGCGCCAAATCGCGACCAACTTGATCGACAACGCGATCAAATTTGCCCGAACAAAGATCATGCTCACGGCCCGGGACGGGGGCGCATGGCTGACCGTCACGGTCGAAAACGACGGCGAGGCGATCGCCGGGGAGGATCTTCCGCACCTGTTTGACCGCTTCTACACCGCCGATAAGGCGCATACGTCCGGCAAGGGCACGGGCCTGGGGCTTGCCATTGTGAAGAAGATCCTCGATCAGATGGGTCAAAAAATATGGGTAGAAAGCGATGAACAAAAGACATCGTTTCATTTTACGCTGGAAAAGGCCAACGGAATAAAGGAAATGAGGAATCAACCATGATGAGAAGCCGTCGTACGTTCTTAGCGGTGCTCCTGATGCTGGCGCTTGCGCTCCCGGCGCTAGCCGAAACGGTCCCCTACGCGGCCATCTACGCCTCCGACAACCCGGTCCCCGAAATCGCGCGGAGGGTGCGCCCGGCGGTCGTGCAGGTGATCCAAAGGGAAATCATCTGGTCTCCCGAAACCGGCGAGGTGAGCCGCGACACCGGTTCGGGCTCGGCGGTCTATGTCGATGAACAGGGCTACTTCATCACCAACAAGCACGTGGTTGAAGGCGCGGACGAAGTGGTCGTGGTGCTGCTCGACGGCACGGAAAAGCCCGCCACGGTCGTGGGGATGGATGCGGGCACCGACATCGCGGTCATCAAGGTTGAGGGCGGGATCGACGCCGAACCCGTGGAGCTTGGCGATTCGGATGCCCTTGTGGTCGGGGAGCTCGCCATCGCGATCGGCAACCCCGGCTCCGGCTCGGCCGTGCTCAGGGGCAGCGTGACGGCGGGCATCATCTCGGCGCTTGACCGCGAAAACATAACGGCGGGCAACTTCGGCCGAGCGGTCAAGGTGATTCAGACCGACGCCGCGATCAACGCGGGCATCTCGGGCGGCGCGCTGCTGAGCGCCAAGGGTCAGCTGATCGGTATCCCGACGCTCAAGTACATGTTCAGCCTGGATACCGTGTACGAGGGCCTGGGCTTTGCAATCCCGATCAACACGGTCAGGCCCATCATGGAGCAGTTGATTGAAAAAGGCAAGGTGGTCCGCCCGCGCCTGGGCATCACGGTCATGGCGACCGAAGGCCCGGCCCGCCCGCTCAAGAACTACGCGCCCGCCGGCGTCATGGTTGTGAGCGTCGAACCCGCTTCTCCCGCCGCGCTTGCCGGAATGCTGAAAAACGACATCATCCTCTCGGTAGACGGTGCGCGCGTCAAGACGATCAACGAACTGACCTCAATCGTTGATGACCACGCCCCCGGCGATACGATGGTCCTTGAAATCTGCCGCTACTATGATTCCATGACGGGCGAGCCCCTGCCTCAGTTTAGCGTCATCGAGCTGGTAAGCGGCGTAGAGCTGCTGGACTGACAAAGTTCGGGGCCGCCCCCAGCCGTGCAATCAGGGGACTGACCCCTGATTGGTCCGGCCATCAACAGCCCGCCAATGGTTTCGCGGCGCGCGAACTCAGGTTCCGGCGCTGTGCGGATGGGTGCGCTTCATTCACGCAAAAGAGCACAGGCATGTGCCCGTGCTCTCAGCTCATCGACAAAGTCGATACGCTGTCATCGAAAATCTTTTGCCGCGGCAAAACCTTTTCGATGAGGGGGAAACGGGGCCAAATTGCGGACAATCCCGTGGGATTTTCCGGGCGCACTATGGACGGGTAGGGATTTTGAGTCGGGGAGGCGGTAAAGCCTCCCCTTTGTCAAAATTCCATTCACCCTCGCGCTGCACGCCCGCGAGGGCGTTGCCAACAGGGTTTGTTGACGGGCTGAGGAGCTGTTGCAGAAGTAAAAAAACTGCAGCAGCTTCGTTTTTATGGGGAAATTAAGAACCACCCCGCGAAATTTTTACGTTTTGTCTCCGGACTGTCTGGGGCGAAGCAGCCGTTTGCGCGGCGCTCGGTTACATTGCAACTCAGGCGTCCGAAGCCAGACCCGAAAACAACCCAGAAATACGCCGTTTGTTTACAGAATGAATTGCTATTGGCCGGATATGTAACTCTTCAAGTAATCGCCGCGCGCTATAATGTGTACATAAGATCAAGCAAACGAACCGCAAGAAGGAGGCCGCCACAATGAAGAAAATCATCACCAGCGCCCTGTTCACCCTGATCGTTCTGGCCGCCCTGCTCGCGGGTTCGAACGCCGCCCTTGCCCAGGGCAATGCCCAGA
>JAVBND010000039.1:0-45233 GCA_031551775.1 Eubacteriales bacterium
ATTTCTCTTGTTTTTTTCAACAATGTGATGAACGTTGATAATGATGCCTTTACTTATTGCGGTTACCTAGAAACGGTCCTCATCAGTGATTGTACCCTAGCCTTGGAAAGAAGAGCCTTTGCTTATTGCGATAATTTGCAGTCTGTCGTGATCAGTGGCGATGAAATCGAAATCGGAGAATATAGTTTCTACAAGAGCGGAATGACGACTTTGGAAATCACGGCCAATATGCTTGAAATAGACGATCACGCCTTCGAGTGCTGTGGAGAATTGGAAACGGTGACGCTTTTGGCTAAATCCACAAAACTCGGCAACGGTGCGTTTGCTCATTGCTCTGGCATTGCCGATTTAATTATAGGCAATGGCGAGACTGAAATCGGTAAATATGCGTTTTTTAAATGCGCCAGTATGGTGTCTCTTAAGATAGTTCCCGAAAATGAAGATATTGAAACAAAAATCACTATCAAGAGTGAAGCCTTCGAATACTGCGAGAAGCTTGTCGATGTAATCATTGGTAATGGTTGTAAAAAAATAGAGAATGGTGCATTTTACAACTGCACAAGTCTTGAATATGTGGATATGGGAGAAGGAACAACTCAAATAGGCGATTATGCATTCTTTAAATGTGCGGACAATCTTGTCATCACTAGCAATGGCAGTTCATATACGGCGGACTCTATTGGGAAATAGGGGAGGAGGTCGCATAAAAGTATAAAATCATAGATCTAATGTTACATCATAGAGTCAGGTGCACTCATCAACGATAGCCCCCAAAGTCGGGTGCATCGGGGAAAAAAGACTGAGGGTACGAATCCCTCCTGCTCTATAAGGAAGCGGAACAGTAATTAGGACACATGACGGGACGTTGATGAAATTATGCAAAATTCCTTCCGATCCATACCGTTCCAACCCATATTTGCAATACAACAAAGCAACCAACCACATTTCGTGGTGGGTTGCTTCATCGAACCATCTGATATGGAATGGCGGAGGAGGAGGGATTCGAACCCTCGAGACGATTTTGGCGTCTACGCGATTTCCAGTCGCGCGCCCTCGACCAAGCTAGGCGACTCCTCCATATTCGATTGTCACGCGCGTTGGTTGGGCGCGCGGTGCGGTAAAAAATCACCGACGCAAAATATTATACCACCATCTGATTCTAAAAGCAATAGCTGAGAGAAAAAAATATGACGCCCGCTGGCAGGCCGACAGACGGGTTAGGCTGCGCCATCAACGGTGTTTGATGCGCGCCTGGTCATTCCCCCGCGTTTGTTTTGACGGCGCGCACGGCGCGCGATGTGTAAACCACGAGTGAAATGGCGGCTACGATGAGTGACGCGGCTAAAATCCAGTAGCCTGCTTCGCGTAGCCAAAGCACTTTGTGCCACGGGTAGATGAAGATGATCGCCGCGATGCTTAGTACGGTGGCGGTTTTGCCGTAATAATTGGCCGACACCACGACTTTTTGCCTCAACAGCACCAGCGAACCCGCCATCAGGTACAGTTCCTTGACCGCCAGCACGCCAAGCACCCACCACGGTACGTAGCCGGTCGCGGCCAGACAGGCCAGCATGGTTAGCTGCATCAGTTTATCGGCGACAGGATCGGCCAGCTTCCCAAAGTCGGTGATCTGGTTGAGCTTGCGCGCCAGGTATCCGTCGAGCGCATCGGTCAGCGCTGCCGCGACGTATACCGCGAACGCTGCCGGGGGGTGGCCTTTTAGGTACAACAACGCGAAGACCGGTATTAGCACAATCCTGAGCAAAGTCAACGCGTTGGGCAGATTCATTCGGAGCACCTCTTTATCTATCTGGTACAATCATAGCAAGCCGGTATTAAGCTGTCAAGCGAAACGTGGGTGAACGCTCGCCTGACAGCTTAAAAATACAACGGAATTGTCAACCTTTTTTTAACCGGCGGACAGGAAATACCGCCTTGTGTTCGCAGCCGTCGTCGGTCAGGGTGATGAATTCACCGCCAGCCGGTCTGCCGTCGAGCGTGACCGTTTGCGCTTTGCGGCTTGCGGTTAAAAGATATTGACTTTGGCCGACCGTCAGGCGGACCGATGCTTCGTCCCACTCCTTAGGCAGGAGCGCGTCGAGCCGGACCTCGTCGCCACGCCTGTCCGTACCCAACAGGTAGTTGAGCGCCACGCGGCACAACCATGCCGCCGCGCCGGTATACCAGGTCCAGCCGCCCCGCCCGGTGTGCGGCGGTTCGCCGTATACATCGGCGGCCACCACGTATGGCTCGACACGGTACTTTTTCACATGGTCGGGATTTAAGGCATGATTGTACGGGAGCAGCATTTGAAAGGCTTTCCACGCGCGCTCGGCGTCATTTAGCAAGGCCCAGCCCATTACGCCCCAACACGCGCCGTGGGTATACTGCCCGCCGTTTTCGCGAACGCCCGGGGGATAGGCCGCGATATAGCCGGGATTGACCGCCTCCCCGTCAAACGGCGGGGTCAAGAGGTGAATGATCCCGTCCTGTTCGTTCACGAGTTGCCGCCAGGCTTCGTCCATGGCGGTATGAACGCGTTCATCGTCAAGGCCTGCCGCGACGGCCCAGCCCTGCGCGATCAGGTCGATGCGGCATCCGTGGCGCGCGTCGTCATGGTCGCTTCCCATGGGGAGACCGTCGCGGTGGTAGGCGCGCCGGTACCATTGCCCGTCCCAGCCGTGTTCCTCGGCCGCTTCCTTCATGCGCTCGCTCAGGTTGAGCAGTTCTTCTTTTTCCTCGTCGCGCGCGCACCATGCGGCATAGTCCCGCGCCACCACCGCCATGAACTCCGCCAGCCAGACGCTCTCGCCGTCCTTCCCGTCGCCCACGCGGTTCATGCCGTCGTTCCAGTCGCCCGAGCCGATCAGCGGCAGGCCGTGCGCGCCAAACGTCGCGGCGCGCCTGATCGCGCGCATGGCGTGCGCGGACAGGGTTTCCACAAGGTCGGAAGCCTGCGCTTCGGCATAGATATCATCCTTGCCGTCCGGCAGCGGAAGGTCCTTGAGGTAGGGCGCTTGCGCGTCCAGCACGGTTTTGTCGCCGGTCTCTTTCACATAGTGCGCCAAGACGTAGGGCAGGAACAGCAGATCATCGGATATGCGCGTGCGAACGCCCAGGGCCGGCGGATGCCACCAATGCATCACGTCGCCCGATTCGAACTGGCGTGACGCCGAGAGCAACAGGTGTTCGCGTACGCGCTCGGGCTCGATCGGGATGAGCGAGAGCATGTCCTGAAGCTGGTCGCGGAAGCCGTAAGCGCCGCCCGCCTGATACAGCCCCGCGCGCGCGAACAGGCGCGACGCCATGGTCTGATAGGGCAGGAAGCGGTTGACCATGTCGTTGATCATGGCATCGGGCGTAATCAGCTCGATGCGCGTCAAGCGGTCGTTCCACCAGGAAAGCGTCTTTTCAAGGCGTGCGCGGGGGCCCAATTCGCAGAACCGTTTGGCAGCGGTTTCGCATCCTTCAAGCGACGGATTCCATCCGAGCAACAGCGCGTATTCGCGCGTGGCGCCGCCTTCGAGCGTTAGGGGCAGCTTCAGCGCGCCGTCCTGCGCCTGCGCGCCTTCAAGAGATATGTACCCCGCGCCCTCCATCGCGCCGCGCGCGGCGATCAGACCGTCCATTTCCCGAATTTCAGTCAGCCGCGCCTCTTCCGCGCCCGCGCCCATGATGAAGCGTGCATCGGCCGCAAGCGTAAAATTGCGCAGGCGCTCGGTGCGGTTGGTCAGGCGGATAAGCGTACACTTGACGGCATGCTCGCTGTCAACGAACTGGGTGAGCGTCCAGGTTAGCCCTTCCGCGCCCGACTCAAATTCGCTCGCGCCTTGCGTGTGCGTGACGCGCGCGGGCGGGGCTACCGGCAAGAGATGGGCCGCGCGTCCGGTCGCGCGTTCGATGAGCGTGAGCGTCTCCGGGAAACCTTCGCGCAGCGGATCGCCGGCGAAGGGGGTAATCCGGCTGAGGCGCGCGTTGAGCGCCCAGGTAAACCCGCCGCCGCGTTCGGAAACAATGGCGCCAAAGCGCGGAGCGGCGAGCACGTTGCACCAGGCGGCGGGCGTGAGACTTCCCGCTTTGAGCTCGATCCGGTAGCCGCGCCCGCCGCCCAGGAACCCGCCCCATCCGTTGAAGAGGACTTTTCGCGCGTTGTCCGCGCCAAGGGCATGGCGCATGGGCGGGGGCGGGAGAGGCGTTTTTTGGTTGACGTTTAAAAGCCGCCTGAGTTGCGCAGCCAGCGAGCCCGCGCCGCCTTCAAACAGCAGAGCCGCCGACTTTTTGAGCAACGCGCGCTGAACGGAGGTCAGCGACTGTCCTTCGATCAGGCGCACGCCGCCCGGCTGACCGCTCAGTTCTCGCAGGTGGCTGGCGTCGATCAGCGCCATGAGTTGGTCCCGCACCGGCTGGAGGTAGTCATTGCCGTAGTCGTTGACGAGCACCAGGTCGCACCAGACGCCCATGGCGCGGTAGAACTCATGGCCGCGCGCGGCGGAAGAGGCCAGACCCATCTGCTCCTTTTGGCTGATGAACACAGTGATGATGGGCAGGTCACCCGATATGCCCAGCGCCCACAGTGCCGGAAGCGACAGTTTTTCCTCACTCGCCTGCCTGAGCTTTAGCTGCGGATAGAACAGGTAGGCGCTTGCGCGCTGAAGCAGGTGGTGCGTCTGTTGATCAATCGACAGGTAGTCGAGCATGGCGCGTGCCTGCGTGAGCGCCAGCACGCGCGCGCGGACAGCCGAATCGCCGCCAAGATTTTGAAGCGCGTTTTCCGCGCCTTCACGCGCGTCGTAGATGCCGGTCAGCAAGGTCACCGACACCTTGTCGCCCGGCGCGACGACGAACTTGGCGCGCAGCGCCGCGCATGGGTTGAGCGTAAACCCAAGCGTCCCCGAGAGCGATTGCGGGAGCGTCCTTGGGTCGTCAAGCGCGCCGTCGCGGCCCAGGAGCCGGCCAAGGTCGGTCTCGTAGGATATTGAAGCGCCGCGCGGCGCGTCAAGCGCGTACAGCATGAAGGGGTGGTGTTCGCCGTCGCGGGGGCTGCGCGAAAACAACAGCGCGCCGTGCGCCATCGATTCGCTTTTGACGAACAGGTTTTGAAAAGCGGGATGGGCGCTCAGGTCTTTTGGCGCGCAAAGGGCGACCTCAAAGCAACCGGTCACCTCAACGGCGCGCGGCTCATCGCTCAGGTTCTTGATATCAAGCAATTGGGTGAGCGCGCCGTCCTCGGGCGACACGGTCAGGCTTATGCGGCATTCGACATCCGATTGCCTGCCCGCCCAGTTGGCTTCGCCTTCGCCAAATTGCACGCGTTTGGTTTGATCGATATACCGCCCGTCCACGCCCACGTGCACGAACAGCCCGTCGTGTTCACCCGGCAACAAACCATCGCGCACACGCCCCGCGAGCACGCCCCTGACGCGGTAAAATCCGGCGCCGCTTGCCTCCACGTAGCAGGTCGCGCCGCCGCCGTAGAGCAGGTGCCCGTCGGGGATCAGTGTGCCTGTGCGACCTAAGCGGGTGGCGCGCTGAAGGGGCCTGCGCTGCTCTCTCTCGCCGCTGCGGCGCGTGCGGTCCTGCTTTCTTTCGCGCGGCGCGCTCTTTTCTTCGAGCAAGAGCGACAGCGCGCGCGCTTCGGGGATACCCAGGAAGTGCTTGACCAGGCTGTCGCCGGTCAGCGCGCTCGCGACCGCCGAGAGGATCATGCCCTGGTGGTGCGCCATGTGGCTTTTGACGATGACCGATTCGACGCCTGGGGACAGGCGCGCGCTTGAGAAGTCCACCGCTTCGTAAAGGCCGTATTCGCCTACCCAACCGCGCTTCAGCATGACGCTCAGGTTGTCCGCGGCGGCTTCGGGATCGATTGGGAGCGCCAGCATGGACGAATAAGGCGAAATGACCTTCTCATCTTCGCTTCCGCGCAGCGACAGCGCGCTGAGGCCAAAGGCGCGGTACTGGTAATTCATCATCAGGTCGAAGGCAAAAAAGCCCGACTCCGATACGCCCCAGACATCTTTGTAGGCGGCGCGCTCCAGGCGCACCACTTCGCGGTTGCTGACATCGATCAGCGATCCTTCGCCCGCGCGCAGGAACAGTTCCGGCATCAGGTATTCAAACAGCGTCCCACTCCACGAGATCAGGGCGTGCCCGGTTCGCGCGCGGCCAAGGCTGAACCAATGCTCGACAGGCGCTTGATTGAGCATAATGGCGACGAAACTTAAGATGCGCGCTTCACTCGCCAGCAGGTCGTAACGCGATTCAGAGACCTTGTCGCGCTCGACGTCCATGCCGATGTAGAAGAGCTTGGCGGCCTTGTCGTACAGTGATGAAAAATCCATAGCCCGCGCAAGCGCGCCGCAGCGTTCGGCCAATTCGCTCGCGATGGCGCTTTCAAGGAGCAGGAGGCACGCGGCCAGGTTGCCGCCGTCTACCGTCGATACATAGCGCGGCGGCAAGGGTTTTAGCGTATCAAGGTCATACCAGTTGTAGAGCTGGCCGCGCCATTTGTCAAGCGATTCGAGTGTCGATATGGTTTTCTCTAGGCGCTTGCTCATCTCATCTTCGCCGATCAGGTTCAATTCCTTCGCGCACAGGCATGAAAGCAGGTACAAGCCGATGTTGGTGGGCGACGTGCGCTTCGCGATGCCCACGGGCGGATCGAACTGCACGTTGTCGGGCGGAAGGCCCGGGGAATCCAGGGGAACGTAGGCCTCAAAGAAGCGCCAGGTTCGCCCTGCCAGGTCGCGAAGAGCGGCAATCTGATCGCCCGAGAGTTTTTGTCCATCGCCCGGCTTTGCCAGCGCGCTCATCCAATTGACGCCGGCAAAAAACATGAGCGCGAGTCCCAGCGCCGCCGGAGCCCAAAGTGCGCGCAGGCACGCGGGCAGGATCAAGATCGCAAGCACGCGCCCGAACACCTCGGGATGGCCGCCCGGCTGGCGTTCGGCATCGGCGGCGGGCGTCCACTCGAGCAGTTTTTGGCGCGTCACAAACACGCGGTGAAGCGCGCGCACCACTGCGTCCACCTGGGTGTAGGCCTCAATGGGGAGGATGGCGAGCGACGCCACGGCGCGCTTGAGCGAATCAAAACCCCCGTGCGGGATTGAAAGCAGGAGCGGCAGAAAGCTTTCGAGCACGCCGATGATGAGCGCGTGGCTGTTTCCGGTCCATACGGACAGTACGATCACAATCAACGCCGCCGCGCGCGAAAGGCTGCGCGCCAGGTTGTCGAGCATCATAAACCGGCTGAGCGCGTCAAGCGGGAGATGACCAAAGACAAAGGGCGCAAGCTGCCAATCCCCCCTTGTCCAGCGGCTCAAGCGCTTAAGGTAACTTGAGAGCGAACCCGGGAAGCCGTCGTGAACGGTCACATCGCTCAAGTATCCGGCCCCGGCCAGCGCGCCTTCGAGCAGGTCATGGCTCAATATGGAGCTGTCCGGAATCCTGCCTTCAAGCTGGGACGCGAAGGGTTCGACCTCGTAGATGCCCTTGCCGCCGAACACACCCCGACCGCACAGGTCCTGATAAAGGCTTGAGACCGTGGTGGGGTAGCTGTCCACACCGCCGGGTCCGGCAAATAGCCGCGCGAAGCGGCCCGCGGACGATTGCTCCACGCGCGGCGAGATCAGCGCATAACCGACCCGCCTCCCGTCCTCCATCCGCACGCGGTTGATGGGATGGGCGATGGCGCCGATCATTTTGGTGAGCGTGCCCGGCAGCACGCGCGTGTCACAGTCAAGCGTGATGACATAGCGAAAGCGCTTTTCAAGGAGCGGAGCCGAACTGTCCTCGGCTTCAAACTGGCTCTGGCCGGTTAGCAGCAGGCGGTTGAGCGCCATCAGCGCGCCGCGCTTGCGCTCGTGGCCCATGAAGCGCTTGTCGCGCCCCACATATTCGCGCATCCTGTGCAGGTAGTGATAGCGCTTGCGGTCGTATTTCCGGTTGAGGCGGTCGATGCCGCTTCTCGCGGCTTGAAGGATGGCTTCGTCGTCGTCCTCGCTCTGATTCTCGCCGTCGCGGAAATCGCCGAGCAGCAGGTACTCGATGTTGTCATCCTCCGACAGCACGCCCAGCGCTTCCAGCTGGTTCACCAATTCGCGCGCGCGCTCTTCGCTCGAGAGCAGCGCGGGCACCACGACAAGCGTGCGCCATTCATCCTTTACGCGCTTGACTTCAAGCTTTAAAAGCGCGCGTGGGCGAATCACCCGCGTGACAAATGTGCCCAGCGTTTCGTGCGAGAAGCGCCAGGACAATATGAAAAGCGGCGCAAAGTAGTACCAGCGGCCCGCAAAGGCGTTAAAGACAAGGCAGAGGATAAAGGCAAGGGCAGCAAACGCGCCCAAGTACCACTTGCCCGTGGGGTCAAACGTGATCCGCGAAATGGGTACGCCCTCCGCGCCCAGCTTTTTCATCAGAAGGCGGCGCCCGGTATCGTCATACAGCCACCAGCAGCAGGTTGAGCGGGCGGAGCCTTCTTCTTCCTCAAGGGACGCGCGCACCGCGTGATGCGATACCGTCCATTCGCTCAGGCCCGATCTTCGGGACAAGCGCGCCACCTGATCGCGCACGCGCGCGCGGGACGCCTTGTCCATGAGGGGATAAACCGAATCCTCCCTCAGACGCCGGTCGGCGCGGCTGATCTTCTCAAACCGCTCGTCCCAATTGAGGGAGGTCAGGCCGCGCAGCGATGTCATGATGTTTGAAAGCAGCAGCCGGTTCATGGCCTGGCGCTCATGCGCGCCCAGGATCACCGCGTCAATGCCGCCCGCGCGCCCTTCGAGCCATTCCTCGAGTGCGCGGCGCGCATCGCCCATATCTTCGTCGTGCATGAGTTTGAGCGCGCGTTCGCAAAACGCGCTCGTCGTATCAGGCTTGAGCGCGTCCCTCGGCGCGCCGTCCGCCACCCATTTTTCGGCCTCAAGGCGGTCCTGCTGATCGCCCGTCACCTGGCACGCGACCGAGTAGAACCCTTCAATGAGCGCCATTTGAAGCGCCTTGGGCGCAAGCCACAGCTCCGCCATCGACAACCCCTGCACCTCGTCAAACGCCGCCAGCGCGCGCGTCAGCCGGTCGCCGGATACATTTGCGTCGCTGTGGGCCACGAGTTCGCGGGTCAGCTTCATCAGCCTCGGTTCGCCGTCGCGCGCGGCCAAAAGGGGCGACGGACTTTTTTCAATGCCGCGCGCCGCGGCTTCCACGCTTCGGATGTTGCCGGTCAGCCACTCCATGGCCGCTGGAATTGACAGTGAATCGGCCGCCAACTGTCCGGCGCGCGCGCTCAGACGCTCAATCGCGGACGAAGTGAGCGACATTTTGATCCTTGCCCGGTCATTGACCGACAGGCGCGCCGCCATTGAGCGCGCGAAATCGGCCATGGCGTCGTCGGAAAGCGCCGCGTCGAAAGAAAGCCCTGCTGGTTTGCCTCTTTTGCGAAGACCGTTCATTTTGTTTTCTCCGATCATACCGTTTGATTGATTTGGTTAGTATGAACGGCGTCAGCTTGACGTATGCAAGCGGCTGGGTATGCGTTTTTTATAGATCAATTGATCGGACGATATGAAGCGCGCCTGTGTTGCGCGCACACAAGAACCCATGGGCGCAGGGAACCTGATAGAAAAAGTAACCGCGCCGGGGCAGTGCGCGCTCGGACAAAATGGCCATCAGCGTACCGCCGTGGGCTATGATCGCGCAATCACCCGTGAGGAGATGCGCAATCGCGTCAAAGGCCAGGAGACTGCGGCGGACGAACGCCGCGCGCGATTCACCGCCGGGGAAGGGCAGTGTCCCGCCGGAATCGATCCATGCCTGATAGCGCGCGTCGCTTGACAATTCCGGGGCGTTTTTGTACTCGAAATCGCCGAAGTCACACTCGCGGAAACCTTCGACGGGCGTAATCGCGGCGTCCGGGTAGATGAGGCGCGCCGTTTCCAGCGCGCGCTTCATGGGGCTTACGAACACGCGGTCGGCCCCCGGATAACGAATGTCCTTCAAAGTGAGGATTCCCTCAGATGACAAACCCTCGTCCGTCGAGCCGACATAGCGCCGTTCAAGGTTGCCCGCCGTCGCGCCGTGGCGCAAAAGCGCAATCATGGGATCACCGCGGCCAAAGCCGCCGCCAATTCGCAGATCTGCAGGAAGAACCCGGCAAGGTCGCCGGTGACGCCGCCGAAATGGCGGTAGGCGACATGGCGGTAGTAAAGTATCGAGAGCAGCGCCGCGACGAGCGCGCGCGCGCCGCGCGCCGGGTCGATGGCCAGCATGAGAACGGCGCAGATGAGCGCGAGCGAGAAAAGCACCCCAAGCACAGTGTTTTTCTCGGCGCTTTGCTTAAACGCGTAGAGCAGACCGCCCTCTTTCGCGCTTTTGAGCACCAGCAAAAGTGCCCCGCTCAGCGCGCGCGAAAGGACAAACGTAAGCGCAACGACGAGCGCCGCGCTTGCTGGCATGGCCTCTGACATGACGCCCAGCCCAAGAATCAGATAAGCGCCCGCGCCCATCGCGCCAAACGCGCCGACGTGGGGATCTTTCAGGATTTCGAGGCGCTTCTCGCGCCCCTGCCAGGACGACAGCGCATCGATTGTGTCCATGAATCCGTCCATGTGGATGCCGCCGGTTATGAGAAGCGGCGTCAGGCAAAGCAGCGCGCCGGTCAGGATCGGCCCCAGATGAAGCGCCCCGGCCGCCCACCGGACGAAAAGGAACGCCGCGCCGATGACCGCCCCGATCATCGGAAAAAAGCACAGGCTGTAGCGCATGTTGTCTTCCTCAAAGTCAAAGGAAGGCATGGGAATTTTCGAATAGGTTGAGAAGGCGATGGCGAGCGATGAAAAAAAACGCATGGCTGTCCTTTCGCGGGGGGCAACGCCCATCTTCCCTCGTCTTTTTGTGTCTGACCGAGCTCCACCCCACGAACACGGTGCGCCGTGTTCGTGGGGGCCCCGGGTTGCTTTCCCTCGAAATGCGTCCGGTATTCCTTAAAGCGCCTTGTCAGACGCAATAATCCAAGGAAATCTGAGCATTTCGGATCGTGTCAACACGCCCTAGTCCAGCTTTTCGTATGCGGGCACCTCGATTTTGTCAAACGAGGTGTTTTGCCGGTAAACCGCAAGCGCCATGTCGATCAGCGGGAAAAGCGCCACCGCGCCCGTCCCTTCGCCAAGCGCCATTTCGGCGTGGATGATGGGCGCAAGGCCCAGCGCTTCAAGCAACATTTGTCCGGCGGGTTCGCGGCTGACATGAGAGGCAAGCATATATTCACTCGCCTCAGGCAAGAGCCTGACCGCAATCAACGCGGCGACGCTTGAGATGAAGCCATCCACCACAATGGGAACGCCGTAGCGCGCGCCGCCCAAAAACACGCCCGCCATCGCGGCCAGGTCGAACCCGCCAAGCTTTGAGAGCACGTCGATCGCGTCGTCCGGATCGGGTTGGTTGACCTTGATGGCCTGCTTGATCGCGTTCAGTTTGCGCTTTAACCCTTCGCCCGATAAGCCCGCGCCGCGCCCGGTCATCTTTTCGGGCGCCTGATTCAGCAGCGCCGAGGCGACCGCGCTTGAGGTCGTGGTATTGCCGATGCCCATTTCGCCTGTCGCGATGATCGTATAGCCCTGATCCCGGCATTCGCCCGCGAGCGCGATGCCTCTTGCGATCATCTCTTCGGCTTCTCCCCGCGTCATGGCCGGGCCGCGCGCGATATTTTCCGTGCCGCACGCAAGCTTCCTGCGCAAAAGGCGCGGATGGTGGACGTCCGTCAGCATGCCCACGTCAACCGGAATCACGTCGGCGCGCGCTGCGCGCGCCATGGCGTTGACGCTGGCCGTGCCTTCGGCCAGGCTGCGCGCGACGAGCGCCGTCACATGGCTCCCGGTCTGGGTCACGCCCTCCTGAACCACGCCGTTGTCGGCGCACAGGACCAGCACACACTTTTTTTCAAGCGCCACATCGCTCGTCCCCTGGATGCCCGCGACGCGGGTGATGATTTTTTCAAAAAGGCCCAGCGAATCAAGCGGCTTGGCAATCGCGTCCCAATGCGCGCGGCTCATTTCAACGCTTCTCTCGTCGAGCGGTTTCGCGTAATAACTCATGGTGAACCTCGTTTCATTTGCACGCAGGGTTCATTTTGGGAACCGGGCGCAGGATCGTCATATCTATTTCTGGAACAATACCAGGTTCGAACCCATGGGATGAAGCTGAACGTCCTGCCTGACATTGGCGCGCGAGAGGCGGTTCGTCACGCTGCGGCGGACATAGAGGTAGGCTTCAAACAGCGTTACCTTCTGATCCTGGTTGAGGTCGGCGCGCAGGCGCGTGGGCTTGTCGGCGATCAAATCCCAGCCGCCCGCTTCGCAAAGGCCGCGCCCGAAGACCGTCGCCATCGCGTTTTCGGTGTTGGTGCCGTCGGCGCTGATGCGGTAGCTGTCCTGAGTGGAACTGGCCGAGCATATGAGCTGGACCTTGCTTGAGGCGAAGCGGGGCGCGGAGGCGGGATTGAACACCTGCGACATGCGCCGTTCGAACCTTCTTTCGGCCGTGCCGGAGATGAACGAGCCGCTCTGGCAGCAGTCGATCATGAGCACCACCGTGCCCTTGACGCGGCGCAGCACGCGTTCAAGGTGCGCGGCGGTGAGCCGGGATCCGTCGTGGAATTCGAGCCAGGGCTCGCGGCCGGTCAGGCCGCCGTGGCAATTGATGTAGAGGATCGATACATCGGTTTCAAGCGCGCCGGCGAACGCCTCGCGGATGGCGACGATGGCTTCGTCGCGCGTCGAGTCAAGCTTGACGGTAACCTTAGGCGCGCCGCTGTCGTACTTCTGGCGCGCAAACACATCGGCAAGGCCCTGGGTGGTGTTGATGGAGCCTGTACGCACGCGCCCGTCGGTATAGCGCTGTTCGCCCATCAGGAGCACGCGATAGTTGCTGCGCGCGCGCTCAACCGAAACCGACACATCCGCCGAAAAACCGCCGTCCTCGGTGGTGAGGGTGAGCGTCGCTTCGCCCTTTTTCAGCGCCGCGATGCGCCCGTCGCGCGTAATTTCAAGTACTTCTTCGTTTGAGCTTGACAGGCGCACGTTTTTGTTTGACGCGCGCTCGGGCGTCACGCGGTAGAGGACCGCCTCGGTATCGCCCGCGTGAAGGGTCAGCGCCTGCTCATCGATCACCAGCCCGGTCACCGGGATGGGGCTGACCGTCAGCGTCAGGCGCGCCTCGACGTTGTTTGCGGCGCTTAGAATAATTGCGCATTGCCCGGCGGCGCGCGATACCACTTCGCCGGTATCGGTCACCGTCGCAATGGAGGGGTCGGTGGAGAGAAACACCGCGTCGCTGATCGCGCCCTTGGGTTCTATCGCGTAGGTGATCCGCGCCGACGCGCCTTCTTCAAGCGTCAATTGGTTCGCGCTGAGCAATATGGCGCCGGGCGGTCCCTGGCCCTGTGCGGGTTCAGCGACCGTCAGGTGGTAGGGCCCGGTTTCCTCGCCTCGCCCGCTCACGCGAATCAAGTAGGTTTTGCCGGCTTCGAGCCTTTGTTCAATGCGAAAGTCCAGGCTGTAGGGGCTGTACATATTGTCGTTCACCGCGATCCTCCCGCCCGATTCGCTCAGGAGGTACCCCACCGTATTGATTTGAGAGGTGGAGCGGATGACATAAAGCCCCGTAACGCGCGCGGTAAAGCGATACCAATGGGTGTCGTAAGCGCGCGCGATGGCCTTGTCGTATCCGACCGACAGGTCGGTCAGTTCTACCGGTTGTTCAAACGAGCGGCCAAGCGACGCGCGCATGATTTCAACCTCCGCGGGCGCATCCTCGGATGTCACCTCCAGGCGGTACGTGGCGTCCGCGATCAGGCGGGCGTCAAAGCGAAAGCCGGATTCCTCGTAAATGGGCTCAGCCTCTCCCGCAATGAACAGTTTCGCGCTTGCCTTTCCCGAGCCAAACGATTGAAAGGTATACAGGTTGTTGGCGGTGGGTGAAAACACATAGGCGTGCGCCTGGCTGTCGGCCGGAACGGTCAGCCGTTCGTTCATCAGCACATCCATGGAGCCGTCCGCGCATACCGGAACAAGCAGCAAAAGGGCAAGCAGCAGCGCCGCCATGACCCCGTTTGCCAGCGCGCGCTTCATGCTTTGCCCTCGTCTTTCCTGTTGTTCGCTCAGTCACAAAAAACCCCAATTCATTGTACTTCATCAACCGTTAAGATGCAACCAGTGGGAGATTATTCCTTGATGGCGGTTTGGCGCTTGCCCAACCGCCGCCGGGAAATCTTTTATTGAAAGGGGAAGCGGGCCCATTGCCGCCGGGCAGGAACGTCCGGTTAAGATAATTTTGTTAAAAATACACCGAAGCGGTTGCCAAGATTCAAATCCGTGCTATAATGTTGGGCAAGCGAAGAACGGGACGGACGGATAGCGGCGCTTAAAGAGAACCGGCGGTTGGTGCAAGCCGGGAGCGTGCCCTTCGTTTTCCACCCGGGAGCATCCGGATGACGAATCCGGCGGGCGCGCCCGATATTGCGCACGCGAGGTGGGACAAATTTGTCCAATCGGGGTGGTACCGCGGGCATTCGCCCGTCCCTGCTGGTTGAGCAGGGACGGTTTTTTATACCCTCCCGGGTTATCGAAGAAAGGATGAAGATCATGCTGGACATCAATTTGATTCGCTCAAACCCCGATTTCGTTAAGGCGGCGCTGGCAAAGCGCGGCTATGAGGCGGATTTTTCCGAGCTCCTCGATTGGGATCAGAAACGCCGCGCGCTGCTTACGGACAACGAGGCGGTCAAGGCCGAACGCAACAAGAAGAGCAAGGAAATTCCCGTGCTCAAGAAGCAGGGCGTAGATACCGCGCAGCTGATGGAAGAACTCAAGGCGATGGCCGACCGCGTCAAGGAGATGGACGAGGAGCAGACGGCGCTTGAGGAGAAAATCCGCAAAACCGTGCTCGCGCTTCCGAACCTGCCCGCCGAGGATGTGATCGCGGGCGGCAAGGAGAATAACCGGGTGATCAAGACCTTTGGAGAGAAGCCTGATTTCCCCTACGAGCCCAAGAATCACGTCGATTTGTGCACCGAGCTTGGCCTCATTGATTACGAGCGCGGCGTCAAGATGGGCGGAAACGGCTTCTGGCTTTACACAGGAGACGGCGCGCGGCTTGAATGGGCGCTGCTCAACTACTTTATTGAAGAGCACATCAAGGACGGCTACACCTTTACGCTCCCGCCCCACATGCTGACGTACGAGTGCGGGCTGACCGCCGGGCAGTTCCCGAAGTTCGAGGAGGACGTCTACCGCTTGGACGAGGACACCTTCCGTTTCATGCTGCCTACCGCCGAGACCGCGCTGATCAATATGTACAGAGGAGAGATTCTTGAAGAGGACCAACTGCCCAAGCGCCTGTTTGCCTACACGCCCTGCTACCGGCGCGAGGCGGGCGCGTACCGCGCCAGCGAGCGCGGCATGATCCGCGGCCATCAGTTTAACAAGATCGAGATGTTTGGCTATACCCGCCCCGAGGACAGCGGCTGGATGCTTGAGGAGCTGATCGGCAAGGCGTGCCGCCTGGTCGAGGGCCTGGGGCTGCACTACCAGCTTTCGAAGCTTGCCGCGGGCGACTGTTCGGCTTCCATGGCCACGACCTATGATATCGAGCTGTGGATTCCCAGCATGAACGAATACAAGGAGTGTTCTTCGGTTTCAAACGCCATGGACTATCAGGCGCGCCGCGGCAACATCCGCATGAGACGCAAGGAAACCAAGAAGATCGAGTTCGTGCACACGCTCAACGGTTCGGGGCTGGCCACCAGCCGCCTGATGCCCGCCATCGTCGAGCAGTACCAGCAGGGCGACGGCAGCGTCATCGTGCCCCAGGTGCTCAGGCCGTTCATGGGCTGCGATAGGATCTACAAAAAGTGATCAATATTTACGATTTTGACGATACCGTCTTTGACGGCGACTCGACCGCGCGGTTTTGCGCATATGCGCTCAAACGCAAGCCCTCGCTCACGCTTCAATTGCCGAAAATCGCTTGGGCGTTCCTCCGGTATTTTTTGAAGACCTGCACCAAGACTGAGG
This sequence comes from Eubacteriales bacterium, assembly GCA_031551775.1. GTDB lineage: Bacteria > Bacillota > Clostridia > Christensenellales > Aristaeellaceae > Anaerozeibacter. The sequence continues at coordinate 16,062 of JAVBND010000039.1, forward strand.
CCAAGCAGGCGCTGTACCGTTCGCTCCTTCAAAATGTTGACGCGCGCAAGCTCCTTGAGGATTTTTGGAAAGAGAACCTGCCGCGCGTCAAGGCTTGGTACAGGGCGCAAAGCTCTGCGACCGATATCGTGATATCGGCGTCTCCTGAGTTCCTGCTGAAACCCGCGTGCGAGGCGCTGGGCGTCGGGAAGCTGATTGCGTCGCGCGTTGACATCAGTACGGGCGATACCGCGGGCGCGAACTGCCACGGCGAGGAAAAGGTCAGGCGCTACCTCGCCGAGTGTGAAAGGGAGCCGTTTGCGTTTTACTCCGATTCCCTGTCGGACACACCGATGGCAAAGCTTGCCGAAAAGGCTTACATGGTCAAGGGCGATGTGATTTCGCCCTGGCCGATCTGACGATCTATGCTACAGAAGGGAGGCGCGGCGATGAAACTTCATCCGGTTTCGATTGCGCGGGAATGCCAGACGGGCGAGGGTGAAAAGGGCGAGTTTTACCTGGGCGACGCGGCGCGCCTGATGAACCGGCTGCTTGATACGTACAAGGGGCAGGCGCAGACCATCTACATCGACCCGCCATTTGCCACGGGCAATAAGTTCGTGATGCGCATGCGCGCGGGCGAGAAGGATTGGAAGAGCGGGAACGCGTCGCTTCAGCAGACGGCGTACATGGACGATCAGGACGAGGGTCAGTACCTTCAAATGATGCGCGACGTGATCGAGGGCGCGCGCGAACTCTTATGCGATACCGGCGTCATGTTCCTGCACATCGACTACCGCATGCACGTAAAGCTGCGCCTCATCATGGATGAGGTTTTCGGTGAGAAGAACCTGCTCAACGACATCATCTGGACGTACCAGACCGGCGGGCGCGCCAAGCGGTATTTCAGCCGCAAACACGACGTGATCCTGTTTTACAGAAAGACTTCGAGGTACTTTTTCAACATCAAGGCCGTGGGCGTGGTGGACCCGGACGCCCGCAAGAACCACATGAAACGGCATGTGGACGCGGACGGGCGCGTGTACCGCTCGATCCGCTCGGGCGGCAAGATTTACACGTATTACGACGACGAGCCGGTCTTTCCCTCGGACGTCTGGGACGATGTGAGCCACCTTCAGCAAAAGGACCCCCAGCGGACGGGGTACGACACGCAAAAGCCAATACGGCTGCTCGAGCGCGTCATAGCCTGTTCGTCCCGGCCCGGCGACTTGGTGATGGACCTGTTCGCGGGTTCCGGTACCACGCTTGCGGCGGCCTGGAAACTCAACCGCAGGTTTGTGGGCGTCGATTGCGGCCTGATGTCAAATTACGTCATCCGCAGAAGGCTCGCCGGCGCGAACATAACCTACCATGCCGAGGCTTGCGAGGGTGCGCCGTTTGTGGCCGCGCGCGCGTTGGTGGGCGTCGGATACTATGAGGTGGAGCTGACCGACTACCGGCTTGAGCCGGGCGTTTCCCCGCGCGCTTTCCAAGGCATGGAGGCGCTTGACGGTTGGGCGGTCGGTTACCTGCGCGGCGATGCGTTTTTCTTGATGGCTGAGGAGCGCCGCACGCTTGACGCGCCTTCTCTCACCTGCCGTCTGCGGTTGCCGGTTTTGACCGGCACGCCGGTGCTGCGCGTGGGCGACGTGCTGGGCCGCTCGTTCTACTTTGAACTCGATAAGGATGGTATGGAAATTTGAACAACGCGGTGGGGTATATCAGTTACCAGCTCAAGGAGCTGATGAAGGATCATGCGGTTGCGTCGGTCTTTACCGACCCGAACAACCCGGATGATTTCATTGCGGGCTATGTGTGCTTTGTCGGTGCGCGCACGGCGCTGGTCTCGTCCATTACGCCTTATGGGCGCGCGGACGGCTTTTTCGCCATACGCCTGACCGCCGTGCTTGAGGTACAGTTTGACAGCCTGTACGCCGAACGGCTCGAGCTGCTCTTGAAACTGAACGGGGAAGAGCCGCAGGAACTGACCGTGGCGGGCGAGGATGACGCCATCGTCAAGCTCCTGGGCTGGTCAGGCGCACGGGGCCGCGCGGTGACGTTGTGGACGGCCAGCGAGACCTACGCGGGTTTTGCGACCGAGGTCAACGATCTGTACATGACGCTTGCGCCGGTCGATTTTATGGGCGGGCGCTTGCCTGAAATGACCTTTCGCCTGACCGATATCGAGATGGTATCGGCGGGCTCTGAGGAAGAGACCATGTATGAACGCTTGGACGACTATCATCACGAGAAACGGGGGGGACGGTAATATGGGCAATATGGATAGGGTCTTTAACTTCGCGCCGGGTCCGGCGACGATGCCGCTTCACGTACTGGAACAGGCAGCGCGGGAGATGGTCAATTATCGCGAAAGCGGTATGTCGGTCATGGAGATGAGCCACCGTGGCAAGGCATACCAGGAGATCTTCGACGAGACGGTTTCCCTCGTGCGCGAGTTGATGGATGTTCCGGACACCTACGAGGTGCTGCTGCTCCAGGGCGGCGCGACCGGCCAGTTCGCGGGCGTGCCCATGAATCTCTTGACCGGTTCCGGTTCGGCCGACTACATCGACAGCGGCAACTTTGCGCACAGCGCGCTGGTCGAGGCGCAAAAGTACGGCGCCGTGCGCATCGTCGCCTCTTCGCGCGATGCGAACTACACGCACATTCCGGCGTGGGATGAAAAGGATTTTGATAAAAAAGCCGATTATTTCTACATCACGACCAACAACACCATCTTCGGCACGCGCTTTGCGGCGCTGCCCGAGACCGGCGAGGTCCCGCTGGTGGCGGACGCTTCATCGAACATCCTCTCGGAAGTCTACGACATCAGGCGCTTCGGCGTGATGTACGCGGGCGCGCAGAAGAACATCGGGCCTGCGGGCGTGACGCTTGTCATCGTGCGCAAAGACCTCCTGGGCCGCGCGATGAAGATCACCCCGAACATCATGAACTGGGAAGTGATGGCGAAGAATGGGTCCATGCTCAACACCCCGCCCACCTATGCGATTTACCTTGCCGGGCTGTGCCTCAAATGGCTCAAAGATCAGGGCGGCGTTCAAGCGATTGAAAAGGTCAACATCGAAAAAGCCGCGTTGCTCTATGATTTCCTGGACGAAAGCCGCTTGTTCAAGGGTGTGAGCGACCGCGCTTGCCGTTCGCGCATGAACGTCACCTACCGCACCGGTGACGAAGCGCTGGACCAAGCGTTCATCAAGGAAGCGACCGCCGTCGGCTTAAGCGGGCTCAAGGGCCACCGAGCGGCGGGCGGCATGCGCGCGAGCATCTACAACGCGATGCCGGTCGAGGGCGTCAAGGCGCTGACCCAATTCATGAAAGACTTTGAAACGAGGCACAAAAATGTATAAAATCAAAACGCTCAATTCGATTTCGCCGGTCTATCACGATTACCTGCCCGATGATGAGTACGAGGTTTCATCCGGTGTGGAGAAGCCCGATGCGATCATCGTACGGTCAGCCGACATGCACGAAATGGAGTTGCCGCCCTCTGTCCTGGCCGTAGCGCGCGCGGGCGCGGGCTACAACAACATCCCCTATGAAAGCCTGGCCAAGCAGGGCGTGGTGGTGTTCAATACCCCCGGCGCCAACGCCAACGCGGTCAAGGAAATGGCGGTCACCGCGATGCTTCTGGGCTCGCGCGACGTGATTGGTGGCATTGAGTGGACCAAGACGCTCGCGGGCAAGGGCGACGACGTGCCCAAGATGGTGGAGAAGGGCAAGAAGCAATTCGCGGGTCCTGAACTGCGCGGAAAAACCTTGGGCGTCATTGGCCTTGGCGAAGTGGGCGCGCTCGTCGCGAATGCGGGCAAGGGCCTGGACATGAACGTGCTGGGTTATGATCCCTACATCACGGTCGATCACGCATGGATGCTCTCGCGCGCCATCACGCGCGTCAAGAACCAGCTTGAGGCCGTGCAAAAGTGCGACTATGTGTCGATCCATGTACCGCTCATGGCCGAGACGCGCGGCATGTTCAACGAAGAGATGTTCATGCGCATGAAGCCGGGCGCGGTGCTGGTCAACCTGTCGCGCGGGGAACTCGTGGTCAATGAGGATGTGATTGAAGCGCTTAAGCGCGGGCAACTGCGCGCCTATGTGACAGACTTTCCCGCGGACGAATTGATCGGGCAAAAGGGCGTCATTTGCATTCCGCACCTGGGCGCGTCAACGCCTGAGAGCGAGGACAACTGCATCATGATGGCGGGCCGTCAAATCGACGCCTACCTCAAGAACGGCTCCATCCGCAATTCCGTCAATTTCCCGAATTGCGAGCTGGGCGGGGTTGAGGGACACAGGATCGCCGTGCTGCACGCCAACGTCCCCAACGTCGTCGGCGCGCTGACCGGCGTCTTGTCCGAGTTTGAGATCAACATCGCCTCCATGGTCAACAAGTCGCGCGGACAGTTCGCCTATACGGTGCTCGATCTCGACGACGCGCTTGCGCACAAGAAGGAAATCGCCGCCAAGATGAACGCGCTTGAAACCGTGTACGGCGTGAGGTATTGGTGATGCGCTCGACGCCGCATGCGCACACGAACTTTGTTGACGGCAAGAACACCCCCCTTGAGATGGTCCGCTCGGCCATCTCGAAGGGGTTTGCCAGCTTGGGCTTTTCGGAGCACGGCGTACAGGAATTTGACTTCAACTATGCGCTTAGCGCGCAAAACGAAGTCAAGTATATCGAGCAGGTGCTGGCCCTCAAGCGGGAATACGCCGGTCACTTGGCTGTGCATCTGGGCATTGAGCTTGACCAGTATGGAACCAGCTTGCGCGAAAAGTTCGAATACGTGATCGGGTCCAAGCATTATTTCGCGAACGGGGAAGACCGCTTCGCCGCCGACGGCGCGTTTGAGGACGTGGCGGAGGGCTGCGAGCGCTTTTTTGGCGGCGATTGGTATGCCTTTGCCGCGCGGTATTTTCGTGAGTTCGCGGATTTCATCACCGGGTTTAAGCCCGACATCATCGGCCACTTCGATCTCATTGTGAAGCACAACCGGGGCTGCGCGCTCTTTGACGAAAATGACCCCCGTTTTGTGGAACCGGGCCTGGAGGCGCTTGAACGCATGGCGCAAACCGGCGCGCTGCTTGAGGTCAATACCGGTGCGATCGCGCGCGGATACCGGGATGCGCCGTATCCCGCGCTGGGGTTTCTCAAGTATTGGAGGGAAAAGGGCGGGCGCGCCATCGTGTCGAGCGACTGCCACGACGCGGCCAAGCTCGACGCGGGTTATGACGCGGCCTACGCGCTGCTGAAAGCCGCGGGGTACAAGACTGCCTGGGCGCTCGGCGCGGGCGACGCGCTCTTTGTCGAGTACAAGCTGTGAAGGTTTGGGCGCTTGCCCTTGACGGAATGGCCGTTGCGTTTGCCACAAGTATGGCGTGCGTTTCGCGCCGGGGCAAGCGCGGCGTGTCAATGAAATTTTACCGAGCGGGACTTGAGGGGGGAAGTACATGGCATACGAATGGCTGGATGAATATTTTCTGTCAAAACCCGGTGTCACCCGGGACTACAAAGCCGAATGGGAAGCAACCCGCTACCAGGTCGGCGGCAAAATGCTGGCAATGCGGGGCGGCGACAAGCGCGGCGTGCCCATTGTGACATTCAAGCTCGACCCTGTCTTCGGCCAATTCCTGCGTGAACAGTATGCCTCGGTTGTGCCGGGTTATTACATGAACAAGGTTCATTGGAACAGCCTGTACTTGGACGGCGGTGTGCCCGAGGGTATCGTGCGCGATATGGCGGATGACGCCTACCGTCAGGTGGTGAAGTCGCTGCCCAAGGTCAAGCGGCCCGAGGGCGCGGACGCTTGACGGGGGAGGGGATTATGCCCCCGGCGTTCCGCTCGGGATATTGAAAAAAACGGCGGGCGCGGCAATGAACGCCATGTTCAGGCGCGTTATGGGCTGACGGCGCTGGCTGGCGATGGAGCGGGAAGAGATTCCGGCTCTTTTTTTAATATACGGGTCATTCGAGTGTCGCATATACCACAAGACGAAGCGGCGTTATTGATCAAATTTCATCACAAAACACCATAAATTCGGTTTACCCAATTGACATTTGCGCAAGTGACTGTATAATAAAGAGAGGTTCGTTTGGTGATCGTACAAATTACTTATTTGAGTTTACGAATGCTTTATCAAACTAAAGGAGGCGGCGCGATGCGTTTTCTCGTGGGCAAGGCCGGGTTTGACATCATGCTGCGCGAGGGCGAGGAGCGCCCTATAGAGGGGAGATTGGTGCGCGTCAAGGTTCACGCCTGCGGCGTTTGCGGGACCGATCTTCACTTTTTGCGTGACGCCGAGGACTATACGCCGCTGGGCCACGAAATCGCCGCCGAAGTCGTTGAAATTGCGCAGGGCGTAACGCGCGTGGCTGTCGGTGATCGGGTAATCGTCGAAGATGTCACCATGTGCGGTGCGTGCGAAGCGTGCAAATCAGGCCGCGTCGGCCTTTGCCAAGGCGGCATGACGCTTGACGGCCAGTCGGGCATGGCTGATTGTATGGTGGTACATGAAAACATGCTCAACCCCTTCTCCCGGATGGATTGGACGACGGCCAGCATGGTCGAACCGCTGGCGGTTGCAATCCGGTGCGTGGAGACGCTCGGCCTTCCATGCATGGGTTCGGTTTTGATTTACGGGCTGGGCGCGATTGGGCTTTTGTCAGCGGCGTACCTGCGCTTCATCGGCGCGGGCCGCGTGGTGATGGCGGCAAGGGGGCGGGGACGGTTGCGCGCCCGGAGCGCTGAAGAGGCGGCGAAGGACCTGGGCGTGGACGAGGTTTTGTACATGGATGAAGACGGGTGGGAGGCGCTTGAGGAGCGTTTTGACGCCGCGATCGTGGCGGCGCCGCCAAGCCTGACGGAAGGCGCGCTGAAAAAAGTCAGGTACGGCGGGAAGGTACTGGCCTGCGGCATAACGCTCGGGGGAGGCGGCGCATGCGCCATCGACGTAAACGACATGGTGCGCGGCAAAAAGCAGCTTCTGACCTCTATCGCCGAGCCCGCGCTCAATTTTCCGCTTGCGATCCGCCTGATCGAGTCGGGCGCGGTTCAGGCGGGGCGCGTCATCACCCACGCGCTGCCGCTTACCCGCTTTGACCAATTGAAGGAACTATACGGGCAGGATGCCCCGGCAATCAAAACCGTGATGCTATGCGGCGAATGACGAAAGGAAAGGCCGAGAGATATGACTGAGTTATTGCGTGCGCCCGATTTTGAAAATCTGGCGGCGGTGCTTGAAAAGCGGGCTCCGGCGCGGCCGACGATGTTTGAGTATTACCTGAACGAGCGGCTGTATGAGCGCTTCACCGGCCTTCCGGCGCCGGATACCAAGGACGATTATGTCATTTCCGCGCGCCTGGCAAGGGCGTACGCGGCGCTGGGCTATGACTACGTGACGCTGTCGTGCCCCTGGGGATTCCCCGGGAGCGACGCGCACACCATCAAGACCAAGTCGCTCAACAAGGACAGCTTGATTCCCGACAGCGCGGCCTTTGACAAGTACCCATGGCCTGACGCCGGCGCCTATGATTACAGCTATATCGAGCGTTTGGCCGGGGAGCTTCCAAGGGGGCAAGGCATCATCGTGGCGGCGGACGAAGGTGTGCTTGAAACGGTGACCGCACTGACCGGTTACGACAACCTGTGCTACCTGCTCTACGACGATGAGGACCTGGCCGAATCCATTTTCGCCAAGGTCGGCGAGATCATTCTCGACTACTACAAACGCGTGATCAAATTCAAGGGTGTGCGCGCGATTCTGTTAAACGACGACTGGGGCTTCCAGGCGCAAACGCTCATCTCTCCGCCTCACCTGAGGAAGTTGGTGTTTCCGTGGTACAAGGAAGCCGTGCGCCTTGCGCATGAAGCGGGCCTGTACACCATCTTGCACTCATGCGGCGTGTACCGCCCGATCCTGAACGACCTGATTGACATGGGGCTTGACGCGCGCCACAGCTACGAGGACAAGGTGGTGCCGGTCGAGGAAGCGTATCTTGAGCTTCAAGGCAAGATTGCCGTGCTCGGCGGGATCGACGTGGACTTTTTGTGCCGCAAGACGCCTGAGGAAATCGAAAGGCGCGCGCGGGACCTTGCGAACCTCACCGGCTACAAGGGTTTCGCGATGGGCTCAGGCAACTCGATTCCCGACTATATGCCGGACGAGAACTACCTGGCCATGCGGCGCGTGGTCCTTGAAGGCTGACGAAAGGGAAGGGGTAGAATCATGGAAAGCTTCATTCAAAAGGCAAACAAGATCGAGCGGATTCTCTCTCGCGCGCCGAAGTTTGACAAGGATTTGCGCGTTCAAAAGGACGAGTTCCTGCTTCGCCAGAAAAAGGTAACCGATCAGCTTCTGGCGGCGGGCATCGACTGCGCCATCGTATATTCCGATGAGCATTATTGCGGCGACGTGCCGTACCTGGGCGGCTGCACCAACATCGCCATCGAGCCCATCGCGGGCGTGATCGGGCCGGGCGGGTTCCACATCCTGGCCGGGCTTGAGGGCGGGTACGTGGCCGAGCAGATGGGCTACCGCTCGGGCGCGTTCATCCACAAAGTGGAAATGCTGAAATTGGCGGATGAGGAATATCCCATCGAGGCCGAGCGCGTGGAGGACGTGCTTCATCAGGCGGCGGGCAAGGCGCCCCAAAGGATCGGCATCCTGACGCCGAGGGCCGTATTGCCGGTGGGGGTGTATCAGCATTTCGCGTCCATGGTCGGCGAGGAAAACATGATCGATTGCCAGGAAATATACTTCAAAGTCAAATATGAAAAATCCGACCGCGAAATCGAGCTGACGCGGCAGGCTTCGCGGATCGCCGACGTGTGCGTGGAAGGAATGCTCGCCGTGCTCGAACCCGGCATGCTTGAAACCGAAGTATCCGGTTGGGGCTACCTGATCGGACAACTGCTGGGCGCGGAGGGGTTTGGGTTTGATGTGATGGTGACCAGCGGCGAGGCCAACCGCACGCTGATCGGCAAGGCGCTCAACCGCGTGATTCAGGAAGGCGATTACGTGCACCTGGGCGTCGCGCCCAAGTGCGACGGCCTGACCGCCTGCGAGCGCGTGACCATCGTGGCTACGCTTGATCCCGCAAGCATCACCGAGGAAAAGAAATATTGGATCGATTTCGTCGAGGGCGCGTATAGGACCGGGCTTGAGGCCTACCGGCGCGTGGCGCGGGAGCACTTGCCCGCCTACCTCCAGGAGCAGGCGCTGTGCGATTACTTTAAGGCGCGCGAGGATGAAGTGGCCGCGCGCATCGGCCGCAGGATTGACCTTGAGCGCCAGAAACCCTATACCGGCACCCACAACGGCGGCTATACCGAGTGCCAGGAATTCTACGGCGCGATTACGCTGAATTCGAAGGAACCCTTGGGAAAGCAGATCATCACCATGCTTGACGTTGCCATTCGCGGCATCGGCAACAAGTGGGACGATGTGATCATCCCGGGTCTTGACTATATTCTGGTGGAAAAAACGCTGGCGAAGATGGGCGATGAGGTAGAGGTGCTCAACCTCCTGCCGATCAACGTCCAGCATCTGGTGGGCCGCGTGGCCGAATAAGGCAATCCAAGCGAGGGAGGCTTTTGCGGTATGAAAATCTTGGGCATTGGGTGCCATCCGGACGACCTTGAGATCGCGTGCTACGGGACGCTCGCCAAGTACGTAAAACATGGGCACGATGTGGCCGTGTGCCACATCGCCAACGGCAATCTCGGCCACGTCGTCATCATGCAGGACGAACTTCGGCGGATTCGCCATAAGGAGGCCGAAGCCGCCGCCAAGGCAATCGGCGCGACCCATTATTCGATCGATATAGGCGATCTGTGGGTGACCGCGGAGAACGACGAGCTGATTCAAAAGCTCAGCCGCGTCATCCGCGACGTTCAGCCTGACCTCATCATCACCCACAACGATCAGGACTATATGAACGACCACATGCAGACGTACTACGCTGCGCTGCGCGCTTCCTTTGGCGCGAGCCTCCCGCATTACGACCTGGGTTATGGGCGGGTCAGCGGCGTGACGCCCATTTACCATATGGACACCGTCGCGGGCACCGGGTTCATCCCGACCGAATACGTGGACATCACAGGCGAGATGGAACTCAAGCTTGAGGCGCTTTCCTGCCATGAGTCGCAAATCAAGTGGATGCTCGATCACGATCACATCGATTTTCTGGAATTCATGCGCACCTGTTCGCGCGTGCGCGGGTTCCAAAGCGGCGTCACCTATGCCGAGGGGTTCCGCCCCAACCACAATTACCTGCGCATGACCACCAAGCGGCTGTTGCCGTAAGTTGATAGGAGGCGTCACCAAAATGAGCGAACACGCAATCTACAAGCCTACGATTGGCTCGCGCGTCAGCAGGTTCACCAAGGACTATGCGATCATCATCGCCATCGCGTTCCTGATGGTCATCTTTTCGGTTGCGAGCGAGAACTTTTTTACCTTCAACAACATCCGCAACATCCTCAACCAAACCACGTCCCTGGCCATCGTCTGCGTCGGCCAGTCGCTGATCGTCACCACCGGCCAGTTCGATCTGTCGCTTGGACAGAACGTCTGCCTGACGAGCTGCGTCATGGCGTGGCTGATCAAGTTTGGCGGGTTCAACCCCTGGATCGCGATTCTCTGCGCGATCATCGTGGGCGCGGCCGTCGGCGCGTCCAACGGCGTGCTCATCGCCTACGCGCGCATCCCCTGCTTCATTGTGACGCTGGGCTTTCAGATGATCTGCAAGGGCCTCTCGAAGATCATCACCAACGCCGCGCCCATTCCGGGCATGCCCGCCGAGATTCAGTTCTTTGGCCGCGGCTACATCGGGGGCAGGGAGTTTGGCATGCCGGTGGGCCTGTTGATCATGCTGATCCTGTACATCGTGTTCATGTTCATCTCCCAAAAGACCAAGTTCGGCCGCAGCCTCTATGCCATGGGCGGCAGTGAGGAAGCGGCATATTTTGCGGGCATTGACGTTAAAAAGTACCGCGCGCTGATCTACACCATCGCGGGCGCGCTGTGCGGCTTTGCCTCTGTCATTTTGGTCACGCGCCTTGACTCGGCGGCGCTCACCAACGGAAACCTCTACGAGTTCGACGCGACCATTGCCTGCATTCTGGGCGGCATTTCACTGGCGGGCGGGCGCGGCAAGATCATACAGGCGCTCTTTGGCGTCATATTCCTGATGCTGTTCTTCAACGGCATGACCATGCTCAACGTCAATCCGTTCGTGCAGGACGTGCTCAAGGGCGTCGTCATGATCGGCGCGGTGGCGCTTGACGTGGTGCGCAACCGGCGCAGATAATCGAAGGGAGGCGGACGCTTTGGCGGAACCCATTTTATCGCTCAAAGGCATCAGCAAGAGCTTCCCCGGCGTAAAGGCGCTGGACAGTGTGTCGTTTGACATCGCGCGCGGCACGGTCCATGCGCTGGTGGGCGAAAACGGCGCGGGCAAGTCTACGCTGATCAAGATTCTTGCGGGCATCCACCACCCCGAAGCGGGGACAGTGGTACTCGACGGCAAGGCGGAGACGTTCAAGTCGCCCTTTGATTCTCAGCAAAAGGGCATCAGCGTGGTGCATCAGGAGCTCAAGCTTTCCGAAACGCTCTCGGTTGCCGAGAACGTGTTCCTGGGGAACCTCCTCTACAAGGGGATCTTGGTCGATTGGGGCGGCATGCGCGCGCGTGCGCGCGAATTGCTCCAGGACCTTGGCGTTGCCATCAATGTCAATGAAATTGTAAGCAACCTCTCGGTCGCGCAAAAGCAGATGGTTGAGATTTGCAAGGCCATCAATCGCAGGTGCAAGGTGCTGATCATGGACGAACCGAGCGCCACATTGACCGAAAAGGAACAGCGCGTGATGTTTAAGGCTGTCAAGAAGCTGCGCGAATCGGGCGTCACCATCATCTACATCTCCCACCGCATGGAGGAGATATTCGATCTTGCCGACAACGTAACGGTGCTGCGCGACGGCAGGCATGTGGGCACCATGCCCATTCATGATGTCAACCGCAAAAACCTGGTCTCCATGATGGTCGGGCGCGAAGTGACCGACGAATACCCGATCAGCGGGGTTGAGCTCGGCGAGGTGGTGCTCAAGGCCACCGGCATTGCGCGCAAGGGCGTGCTCAACAACATTTCATTCTCGCTTAAGCGCGGGGAAGTGCTGGGCATCGCGGGCCTTGTCGGCGCGGGCCGGACCGAGCTCGCGCGCGCGATCCTCGGCATTGACAAGCTGGACGCGGGCGAGGTTGCGGTCAAGGGGGTGCCGATCAGGGTAAAAAGCTTCCGCCAGGCCATTCGCCTGGGGCTGGGCCTTGTCCCGGAAGACCGCAAGAAGCAGGGCCTGGTGCAGCTGGCGACCGTGTGCAACAACATCTGCATGGTCAATATGGACGCCGTATCCAAGGGCGGCATCATGAGCCGCCCGCTCGAACGCGAGGCTTCGGACAAGTACGTCAAAAAGATGAAGATCGCGACGCCGACCATTGACACCGAAGTCCAGTACCTCTCCGGCGGCAACCAGCAAAAGGTGGTCATCGGCAAGTGGCTTTTGCAGGATAGCGACATCATCATCCTGGACGAGCCGACGCGCGGCATCGACGTGGGTGCGAAGAGCGAGATCTACAACCTGATCGTGGACCTCGTGCGCCAGGGCAAGTCGGTCATCATGATTTCCTCGGAATTGGTCGAAGTTGTCGGCATGAGCGACCGCGTCTTGGTCATGCATGAGGGCAACCTTGTGGGCGAGCTCATGCGCGGCGAGGCGTCCCAGGAATCGATCATCGCGCTGTGCATGTAACTTTGTTCCCTTGTTACCCGGCCGCGGGGCGCGGCTAAACATAATAAGGAGGATCGATCTATGAAGCGCAGGAATCTGGTATCCCTTCTCCTGGTGTTGGTTCTGACTGTTTGCGTGTGCTCGTCCGCGTTTGCAGCCGAGGGCAAGCGCCTGGGCGTTGCGCACATCACCATGTACGACGAATGGTGCAAAGCGGTTTACGACGAGTTCATGGCGCAGGGCCCCGCGATGGGATTCGGCGAAATCAACATCCAGGACGGCAACCTGAACGCCGAGACTCAACAGAAGCAGGTTGAAGACTTCATCACCCAGGGCTACGACGCGATCCTGATCGACCCCGTCAACCAGGCCGGCATCGTCCCCACCCTTGAGCAGGCCGGCGACGCGGGCATCCCCGTGTTTGCCTTTGACAGCGGCACTCCTTACGAGAAGCTGGTTACCCACGTGGCGTGGGACCATGCTGAGACCGGCGTGCTGACCGCGCAGTGGGTTGCGGACTATGCCAAGGAGAACCTCGGCGGCAAGGTCAAGGTCGGCGTGCTGGCCATGCTCAACGCGGTCCACACCCAGGTCCGTTCCGAGTCGTTCGTCAAGACCCTTGAAGAGCTGATGGGCGCCGAGAACATCGAGTGGGTCTTCAATCAGGACTTCGGCGAGACCCGCGAATCGGCCGCCAACATCGTCACCAACAACATCGCCAAGCCCATCGACGTGATCTGGTGCGCGGTGGACAACGCGGCGCAGGGCGCGACGAGCGCGCTGGAGCTGGCCGACGCTCAAGGCACCATCGTGGTGTGCGCGGGCGCCTGGGGTAGCGAGCCCTTCGGCCTGATCAACGACGGCAACCCCTACTACAAAATGTGCATCGGCGTGTCGGCGGCGAACATCGTCAAGCTGACGCTCGAATCGGTCGATGCGTACTTTGAGGGCAAGGAACTTCCGCGCAACCAGAACATTGAGCTGGCCGTCATCGATGCCTCGAACATCGCGGAGTTTATCAAGTATTATCAGTAAGATTGGGACAACGCTCGCTTGAACGCGGGGACTGTGTCTGCCTGAACGTTGGGACTGCGCCCGCTTGACCGCGGATGCTCTCCTAAAAAGTGAAGGGGCTGCCCGACAAATGCCGGGACAGCCCCTTGAATTTTCTACGCAAGAATCAGCGATGGCGCGAGCGCGCACAGCGCCGCGTCGGCGATGATCCGGTGACCGGCCTGGTTGGGGTGTATGCCGTCGATGCACCACACGTTTTCATCCTTCACGAGTTCAAGGAAACGGTCCCTGAGTTGCAGGCATTCGCATCCCAGTTCCCGCGCCGCGCGCTGAATGAGCGAAGAATAATACTCCTGCCAGCGGTAAATGCGCTCCGGCACCCCGATGAACGCGAGCACCCCTTCCCTTGATACGCCGCCGCGCGTGATCCACTCGAAATACTTGTGCGCGTCCAGCGGCGGCAGCGTGCACAAGACCGGCTCGCCGCCGCGCGCGCGGACCAAGGCCGCCATCTCCCTGAGCGAGGAAAGAAAAGCCGACGTGCTGGTCCTTGGCTTATGCGCCGTATGCGGCGCCTCTGCAACCTCCGCCCAGGCAAAATCGCAGTCATTGCCGCCGTATTCGATCAGCACCAGCGCATTCTTCATCGATTCGCGGCTGTCCCGCATTTGCATAAGCCCCTCCGGCGCGGTGCGCCCCATCTGTGAACGGTTTGTGATCGATATGCCCGATTCGCGCGCCACCATTTGAACCGCGCCTTCCTTTAAAAGCGCGTACCGTCCGCGCGCTTCATCGTATACCACGCCCTTGAGCACAGAATCGCCCCATACCTGCACGGAATCCAGCATCATTTCAATCACCTCTTCATCTAGTATTAAAAACTATATTACGCGATAACTTGAAAAATGTCAACCTGCAAAGCAAACCAAACTTGACATTTTGGGATAATGTGCGTACAATATGGAAGAATTATTCGCAGGAGGAGGTGTGGCTGTGGCGGGCGAAGGTTCAATGGACGCGCTGACAGATGCGCTCAGGAGCTATGAGCCGGTAAAGTGGAGCGCTATGCCCGATCTTGAACTGTACATGGATCAGGTCATCACCTACCTCAAGCGCCAGCTCTCCCTTTTTCAGGACGCGAGCGAAGGCAGCCTCATCACGCCATCGATTATCAACAACTACGTAAAAGACGGGATCGTTCCGCGCCCGATCAACAAGCGCTACGCGCGCGAACAATTGTCCGCGCTGACCATGGCGTGCGTCCTCAAGCGCGTTTTGCCCATGCAGCGGGTCAAGCAATTGACCGCGCACGGCGAAGGCGCAAGCGAGGCGCGCTACGAAGCGTTTAGCGAAGCCCTCAAGGGCATGCTGGCCGCCGAAGCTGACGGCCTCAGGGATGCCGGAGATCAGGAACTGACCCAAATGGCGATGGATTACGCCTTGCGCGCCTGCGCCGACTGTCTGATCGCCGACCGCCTTTTGTCCATGATCAAGGATAAGGACGGGGAAGTGGCGCTTGACGCGGAAGATAAGCGTGCCCGCAAGAAAAACCGCAACCACGATTGATAGGGAAGGAAAGATTGACATGGAGCAATTGTCCAAAAAACGCATATTTTCCGGCATTCAACCAACCGGTACGCTGACGCTGGGCAACTATATCGGCGCGCTCAGGAATTTCAAATTGCTTGAGGATGAGTATGACTGCGTTTACTCCATCGTCGATCTGCACGCGCTGACCGTGCGTCAGGATCCGACGCAGCTCAGGAAGGCCTGCCTCAAGGTGCTGAGCCTGTACCTTGCCGTCGGGCTTGACCCCGAGAAGAGCCTGCTCTTTTTCCAATCCCACGTTCACCAACACGCGGAACTCAGTTGGGTGCTCAGTTGCTATACCTACATGGGCGAATTGTCGCGCATGACTCAGTTCAAGGACAAATCCGCGAAGCACGAGGACAACATCAACGCCGGGCTCTTCACCTATCCGGTGCTGATGGCCGCCGACATTTTGCTGTACCAGTCGGACCTGGTGCCGGTTGGAGCCGACCAGAAGCAGCATCTGGAACTTTCGCGCGATGTGGCCGACCGCTTCAACAAGGTCTACGGCGATGTGTTCGTGGTGCCGGAGGGATACATACCGAAGGTCGGGGGGCGCGTGATGAGCCTTCAGGACCCGAACCGCAAGATGAGCAAGTCCGATCCGGAGGACACCTATATCGCCATGCTTGACGAGCCTAACGTGATCCGCAAGAAGATTCGCCGCGCCGTGACCGATTCCGAGGGGGGCGTCAGGTTTGATCCTGAGAACAAGCCGGGCGTCGCCAACCTCATGAACATTCTCTCAACCTTGTCCGGTCAGCCGATTGAGGCTATTGAAAAGGACTTTGACGGCAAGGGCTACGGCGCGTTCAAGGACGCGGTGGCCGACAGCGTGATTGCCGCCCTTGAGCCCATTCAGAACCGCTATAGCGAAATCATATCCGACAAGGCGTACCTTGAGAAGGTCATGACCGAGTCGGCTGAGCGCGCGGGGGCGATCGCGGCGCGCACCATGTCGAAGGTGCGCCGAAAGATTGGGCTTGCTTCGTTAAAGCTGTAACTTTTTACACAAACGTCGATGTATTTTACGGTTTCATCGCGCTTTGCGCTTGTTAAACTTACCCGGGTGGGTTAGAATATACCAGAAAACAATATCAGGAGGCAGACCACAATGATTAAGATTGGTATCAATGGTTTTGGCCGCATCGGCCGCTTGGCGTTCCGCGCCAGCCTTTCCCACAAGAACGTCGAAGTCGTGGGCATCAACGACCTGATCTCCCCTGAATACATGGCGTACATGCTCAAGTATGACACCGTGCATGGCCGCTTTGAGGGCACCATCGCCCATACCGAGAAATCCATCATCGTCAATGGCCACGAGATCCCGGTGTTCTGCGAAAAGAACCCCGCGGACCTGCCCTGGGGCAAGGTTGGGGCCGAATACGTCGTGGAATCGACCGGCCTGTTCCTCTCCAAGGACAAGGCGCAGGGCCACATCGACGCGGGCGCGAAGCACGTCGTCATGTCCGCCCCCTCGAAGGATGACACCCCCATGTTCGTCATGGGCGTCAACAACAAAAAGTATGACTCCTCCATGACCTTTGTGTCCAACGCCTCCTGCACCACCAACTGCCTCGCGCCCATCGCGAAGGTCCTCAACGACAAGTGGGGCATCGCCGATGGCCTGATGACCACCGTGCACGCCACCACCGCCACCCAGAAGACGGTTGACGGCCCGTCCGCGAAGGACTGGCGCGGCGGCCGCGGCGCGGCGTTCAACATCATCCCCTCCTCGACCGGCGCGGCCAAGGCCGTGGGCAAGGTCATCCCCGAACTCAACGGCAAGCTGACCGGCATGGCGTTCCGCGTGCCGACCGCTGACGTCTCCGTCGTTGACCTGACCGTCAACCTGGCCAAGCCCGCCAAGTACGCTGACATCTGCGCCGCCATGAAGGCCGCGAGCGAAGGCGAACTCGCCGGGATTCTGGGCTACACCGAGGACGAAGTGGTTTCCAGCGACTTCATCACCGATGCGCGCACCTCGATCTTCGACGCCAAGGCCGGCATCGCGCTGACCGACACCTTCGTCAAGGTCGTGTCCTGGTACGACAACGAGTGGGGCTATTCCAACAAGGTCATCGACCTGATCGAGTACATGTATTCCGTCGATCACAAGTAAGGTTTACTCAAAACGAGCGGGACTCCGATTGTGGGGGCCCCGCTTTTTTGATGGCTACGGGTGGGTTGGTTCGGCGGACGGTTTCATTTCCGGATCGTCGCTGGGCGGGGATGCGTCAAAAATTTTCGCCGCGATGCCGGTTTCGGGCGACTGCATGTAGATCAATTTGCTCACAAGCCCGGTTTATGCTATAATATTAAGCTGTGGCGTGTTTCGCCATGCTGATAACAAAAGTGGAGGTCTGATTCATGAGCGCGATCGAGAACAAAACCCCTACCGCCAATCCCGCGCCGCTGGGACTCTTGGGCTTTGGCATGACCACGGTACTTTTAAACCTGCACAACGCCTCGATCATCCCCCTGTCCATCGTGATCGTGGCGATGGGCTTCGCGCTGGGCGGCGCGGCGCAGATCGTGGCGGGCATCATGGAGTTTAAGAGCGGCAACACATTTGGCGCGACCGCGTTTACGGCCTATGGGTTCTTCTGGTGGTCGCTGATCGCGATCTGGATCAATCCCACAGCAATCAAGGCCGCGGACGAGATTTCCATGGGCTTCTACCTGCTGCTCTGGGGCGTGTTCACGCTGTTCATGTTCATCGGGACGCTCAAGCACAACCGCGCGACGCAGGTGGTGTTCGGCTCGCTCACCCTCCTGTTCTTCCTGCTTTCCCTTGGCGATTTTACCGGCTCGCACGCCATCAAGGCTTTTGCCGGTTGGGTGGGCATCGCGTGCGGCCTGTCCGCCATTTACAACAGCATGGCGCAAATCCTGAACGCCGAGTACGGGCGCAAGGTGCTGCCGCTGTAGGGCGAAAGAAAAACCGGGTTCTGCGCTCGATCAAGCGAAGGACCCGGTTTTTCTTTTTTATCTTACCCCAAGATTTTCTTGAGGTCTGCTTCGGGCGTAGAAATGGGCGTCAGTCCGAATCCTTCGACCAGGGCGTTCAGGATGCCGGGCGAGACAAAGGCGGGGAGTGTCGGCCCGAGGTAGATGCCCTTGATGCCCAGGTGCAATAGCGTCAGCAGGATCACAACCGCTTTTTGCTCGTACCAGGAGAGCACCAGCGTCAGCGGCAATTCGTTTACGCCCACGCCAAAGGCTTCCGACAGCGCCACGGCCACGCGGATTGCGCCGTAGGCGTCGTTGCACTGACCCATGTCCATGAGCCGCGGGAGGCCCGCTACGGTGCCAAGGTCGAGGTCGTTGAAGCGGTACTTGCCGCACGCGAGCGTCAGCACCACGGAGTTTGCCGGGGTTTGCTTGACGAATTCGGTGAAGTAGTTGCGGCCCGTCTTCGCACCGTCGCAGCCGCCGACCAAAAAGAAGTGCCCGATTTCGCCGTTCTTGACCGCCGCGACCACTTCGCCCGCGTGGGAGAGCACGGCGCCGTGGCCGAACCCGGTCATGACGGTCGAGCCGCCATTGATGCCGGTCATGGCGTGCGGCGCCTTGTAGCCGCCCAGCGCCAAGGCGCACTCAATCACGGGCGTGAAATCCTTGTCCTCGCCGATGTGCGTAAGGCCCGGATAGCCGACCATTGCGGTGGTGAATACGCGGTCACGATAGCTGTCCTTGACCGGCATCAGGCAGTTGGTGGTGAAAAGGACCGGCGCGGGCAGACCGTCAAACTCCTTCTGCTGGTTCTGCCAGGCGGTGCCAAAATTGCCCTTGAGGTGCTTGTGCGCCTTGAGCGCGGGATAGCCGTGCGCGGGCAGCATCTCGCCGTGGGTGTAGATGTTGACGCCCATGCCCTCGGTTTGCTCAAGCAGAAGCTTCAGGTCATTGAGGTCGTGGCCGGAAATCACGATGAACGGGCCGGGCTCGATGGTGAGCGGTACGACGGTGGGCGTCGGGTTGCCGAACGCGCCGGTGTTGGCTGCGTCGAGCAGCGCCATGCAAGCAAGGTTCACCTTCCCGAGTTCCATGTTGAGCGAAAGCAGTTTGCCCGCGTCCTCCTCTTGCGCGACCGCCGCAAGGCCCGTGTAGAAGAAGGCGTTCACTTCCGCGTCTTCATGCCCGAGCGCGCGCGCGTGGTGGGCGTAGGCGGCCATGCCGCGAAGCCCGAGCAGCAAGAGCGACTTGAGCGAGCGCAAGTCTTCCGGCGCGTGCCAGAGGTGCGCCATTTCATAGTCGCCGCCGCTGCCGTGGGCCTTGGCGCATGTGCGGACGCGCTGGGTCAGCCGGTCGATGTCGTCCTCGTCAAAGTTCACATTGGTCACGGTTGTAAACAAGCCTTCGAGCATGAGCTCGTCGTCCGCCTTTGTATGGTTGCCGCTTGCCGCGCGGGCCAGCGCAATCAGCGCGCCCGTCAGCCGGTCTTGCGCGTTTGCCACGCGATCGGTCTTGCCGCATACGCCCGCGCATCCGGTACAGCCCGTGCCGCGCGCGGTTTGTTCACACTGATAGCAAAACATGTTCTCCATTGATTAATCCTCCTCGCGTTCGTCGATGTGTCGTCCGTCGGTTGAAATGGTGATGACGGTAAAGGGAATGTGTTTGCCGGAGCGCGCAATCGCGTCACGGCACGCGCGTTCAAGACCGCCGCAGCAGGGCACTTCCATGCGCGCGATGGAAAGGGACTCAATGTCGTTCAGGCGCAGGATTTCACTAAGCTTCTCGGCATAGTCGCCCTCGTCGAGCTTCGGGCAGCCGATCAGGGTGACCTTGCCGCGCATGAAGCGCGCGTGGAACGATCCATAGGCGTAGGCGGCGCAATCGGCGGCGATCAGAAGGTCCGCCTCCGCGAAGTACGGCGCGTTGACGGGCGCCAGCTTGATCTGGACCGGCCATTGCCTGAGCTCCGACGGCGCGCTCTTGACCGGCGCTTGCGAAAGCTGCTGCTGGCGTTCAATCGCGCGCGCATGGGTGCCGGGACAACCGCAGGGCAGGGGCGCGGGGACGGATTGGGCTTTTGCCGCTTGGGCCTGCTTGACCGCTTCCTCGTCGTAGGCGGCGGCTTCGCGCTCGGTAAAGGTAATGGCTTCGGTCGGGCAGACCGGCAGGCAGTTGCCCAGCCCGTCGCAATAGTCGTCGCGGATCAGCTTGGCCTTGCCGTTGACCATTTGAATCGCGCCCTCGTGGCACGCCTCGGCGCACAGACCGCATCCGACGCACTTATCTTCATCAATGTGAATGATCTGGCGTTTCATAAATCATGACCTCCTCTTGACCTTGTGCGCCAAGTATAGTACAATGCAGGCGAAAAATCCGTTGGAAAAACAACGCGAGGTGCAAAAATGGAAGATTTTTTTCAGACGGTCAGTCTGTCGCCGCTCTTTCAGGGCATGGATCAATTGAGTGTCAAAGCGATGCTCAATTGCCTGGGTGCGCGAAGGTCCAACTATGAAAAAGGCGAGACGGTTATGCGCGCGGGGGAAAAGGCGTCTTCGGTGGGGCTGGTGCTCGCGGGGCGCGTGCTCCTGGTTCGGGAGGATTTCTGGGGCAATCGCACGATCATCGGGGAAGCGGGTGTGGGCGAACTGTTCGCGGAGGCGTTCGCTTGCGCGGGCGCGGAATTGACGGTCAGCGTGTCGGCAGCGGAGGATTTGACGGTGATGTGGCTTGACATCGAACGGGTGGTTCGGGTGTGCTCGTCAGCATGCGCCTTTCACACGCGGCTCATCGAAAACCTGATGCGGGTCATGGCGGGCCGCACCCTCAGGCTGACGGGCAAGATGATGCACATGGCCGAGCGCACGACGCGCGCAAAGGTGCTCTCGTATCTGTCGGAGTGTTCAAGGGCGGCGGACCGGGCGGCGTTTGACATCACGCTCGACCGGCAGCAATTGGCGGATTATCTGGCGGTTGACCGCAGCGCGCTTTCGACGCAGTTGGGCAAGCTCAAGCGGGAGGGGGTCCTCACTTACGACCGCAATCATTTTGTCCTTATCGATCCGGACGCCATGGGGGATGCGTGAGGCGGGAAAAAAATCCGCGCGCGTCAAGCGGGCGGATCTTTTGTAGAGGCTATTCAATTGCGCGTTTCGCGCCCTTACAGCAGGCTCGCGGCTTCTTTGTCGAGCAGGAATTGCACGTTCCTGTGCGCCTTCAGGATGGAGGCGGGCAGGAGCGGCGTGATGTCGCCCTTGACCGCATCGCGAACCGCCGAAGCCTTGCCCTGACCGGTCGCGAGCAGGATGATGCGGCGCGCGTTCATGATGCCGCCGATGCCAAGGCTGATCGCCTGGCGCGGCACTTCGTCGATGCTTACAAACATGCGCGCATTGGCTTCGATGGTCGATTGCGTCAGGTTCACGATGTTGGTCTTGTAAATGAAGGAGCGCGGGTTGGGTTCGTTGAAGCCGATGTGGCCATTGTGCCCGATGCCGAGCAATTGCAGGTCGATCCCGCCCGCTTCCTCAATGACCGCGTCATAGGCTTCAGCGTTTTTCGCGACGTCTCCAAGGCCGCTGGGCACGCGGGTGTTGAGCTTGTCGATGTTCACATGGTCAAACAACTGCGCGTTCATGAAGTACCGGTAACTGCCGGGATGGCTGGGCTCAAGGCCGACGTACTCGTCCAGGTTGTACGAGCGGGCCTGCGAAAAATCAATCAGGCCTTCGCGGTTCATCGCGATCAGGCGTTGATAGGTCGGGATCGGCGTCGTTCCCGTCGCAAGCCCCAACACCGCGTTGGGCTTGGCCGCCAGCTCCGCGGCGAAAATCATGGCCGCCGCGCGCGCCACCTGTTCCTCGTTCCGGTACACAAAAACCTGCATAGAATCTATCTCCTTTGCCAATCGGCTTGTATCTCCATCCATCATTATACCACAACCTGCCATGATTTCAACCTTCAATTGATTGACAACGCCCGCCTGCGCGCGTATGCTTACAGTACTTGCGTGGATGGAGGCGGACCATGACGGACGAACGCGTCGAAGCGCTGATCGATTGGATGTATCGGGCGCGGGTGCTGGGCGAAAAGGCGGGGCTTAACAATATGCGCGCGCTGTGCGAGGCGCTTGGGCATCCCGAGTGCGCCTTTCGCGCCGTGCATGTGGCGGGTACCAACGGCAAGGGGTCGGTTTGCGCCTTTATTGAACGCGCGCTCAGCGAAAACGGGTACCGGACGGGGCTTTATACCTCGCCCTATCTGACGCGTTACAACGAGCGGATTCGCATCTTGGGCGAGGATATATCGGACGATGCGCTCCTGCGCGCGGGCGTGCGCGTGCGCAAAGCCGCGGATGAACTCAAGGATATCAAGCCCACCACGTTTGAGTTGGGTACGGCGCTGGCCTTTTGCGCTTTTGAGGAAGCGACGGTCGATATCGCGGTCATCGAAACCGGCATTGGCGGACGGTTTGATCCGACCAACGTCATTTCCCCAATGGTTTCGGTCATCGCGACGATTGGTTTTGACCATATGGAGATGCTGGGCGACACGCTGGGCGCCATCGCCAGTGAAAAGGCGGGCATTCTCAAGCGCGCGACGCCCGCCGCGTTCTACCCGCAGGCCGGCGAAGCGAGGCGCGTTCTGGATGAAGCGGCCCTGGCATTGGACATCCCGGTCGCGCGCTCAGAGGATTATCCCTTGAGGGGGCTTGAGCAGGACGCGCGCGGCTGTGTGTTTCGCATTGAATTGCCGCGCTTGGGCGAGCTCGCGATCCGCGGCAACCTGCCCGGTACGCACCAGGCTGAAAACGCGCGGTTGGCGCTGGCGGCGCTCGATCAGCTGGCGGGATGCGGTTTGGAACTTGACGCCACAGCGGTTGAGCGCGGCATCGCGAATGCGCGGTGGCCGGGGCGGCTCGAATGGGCGCGGGAGAACCTGCTGCTGGACGGCGCGCACAATCTTGAAGGCGCAAAGGCGCTGGCCGAGTACATCGGTACATTCTTGCCCGGGCGCGAGATCGTGCTGGTGAGCGGCATGATGCGGGACAAGCAGCCGGGGGCGTACGCGGATATCATCGCGCCGCTGGTTTCCCGCGCCGTAACCACACGCGTAGATTGGCCGCGCGCGCTTGATGAGAAGACCTTGGCGGACCTCTACCGCGCGCGCGGCGTTCGAGCCGATGGCTGCCCGTCGGCGGCTGAGGCGCTTCGCCGTGCGCGGGAAATTGCCGGTTCGGACGCGCTGATCCTGGTCGCGGGTTCGCTGTACCTGATCGGAGAAATGCGCGCCATATTGTGGCAAGAATGCGGCAAACAGCGTTGATGTTACGATTTCGCTTGCAATTGAAATAGATCTGTAATATAATGCCTTTGACAAGCATTTCCAGAGGGCTTGCAAGGGGGGGCATTCATTTGCGGAAGAAATGGGTCATGCTGGCGCTGGTCGTGGCAGGGCTGATGCTGTGCGCGTCGGCATCGGCAAGGACGATGTACCTTAACCGGGACGCGAAGCTGTACAAAAAAAATTCCACTGAGTCAAAGGTGCTCAAAGAACTGGGCGAGGGCCTTAAGGTCAACGCGCTGGCCGTCAAAAAGGGCTGGGCAAAGGTAAAGGTTGGCGGCGTTGGCGGCTATATGGCAAGCGACGCGCTGAGCGAAAAAGCGCCGGGCGAAGAAGGTGGGGAAGACGCGCCCGCCGCCGAAACGACCATGTACGCGGCCGAGCAAGTCAAGTTGCGCAAGGCGGCAAGCGATTCAGCCAAGGCGATTCAAACGCTCAAAGCGGGAACCCAAGTGACGCTTACGGCGAAAAAAGGCAAGTGGGGCAAGGTCAAGGTCGGCGCGAAAGCCGGCTATGTGCTCCTGTCCAAGTTGTCCGAAAACAAGCCTGACGCAAGCGCCGGGGACGACGCGGAAGCGCCAAACGCGCCAAGCGGCCAATATGAGACGCTCAAGCCCGGCGATTCGGGCGAAGCGGTCGAGAAGCTGCAAACACGGCTCAAGGCGCTTGAGTGGTTTTACGGAGACATCGGCGGCAACTACAAGGACCTGACGACGCAGGCGGTAAAGGATTTCCAGGAAGCGGCGGATTTAAAGATCAGCGGAATCGCCGATGCGGCGACGCAGGAGGCGCTTTACGCAAAGGATGCGCCAAAGAACGTGATCGATTCAACCGCCGCGCCCGCGTCCGGCAGCGCGAAGGAAATGGATTGGTGGACGAGCGGCATTCAGGAACTGTTTCCGCGCGGCGCGACGGTGGTTGTGACCGACGTGGTGACCAAGCTCAGTTGGCGCGTGTACCGCTCCGGCGGCACCAACCACGCCGACGTTCAGCCCAAGACCGCCCAGGACACGGCGGTCATGAAAAAAGCATACGGCGGCGCGTGGTCGTGGAACCGGCGCGCGATATGGGTATCGATCAACGGGAACAAATACGCGGCCTCGATGAACGGCATGCCGCACGGCAGCGGTTCCATCACGAGCAACAACTTTGACGGTCACCACTGCATTCACTTCACAAACAGCCGCACCCATGGCAGCAACGTCATCGACGCGATGCACCAGGACGCGATCAGGCGCGCGGCACAAAGCTAAATAAAATGAGGTTTTCGCGGTTTGACGCCGCGAAAACCTCATTTTTGTGCCTTAATGGCCATAGGGGACAACTTCGCATACGGTCAATACGCCGCCCATGACGCTAAAGCGCACGTCTTGCCCGGCAAACGGCACGCCGTAACGCCTGGTGGGATCGTCCTGATAGGACGGGCGCGGGTCTTCGGCCAGCAGCGCCATGAGCGCCGCGCGCTTGTCGCGGGGTATCTTTTCGAGCAATTCGTCAGGGCACCGAACTTCAAGCGCATAGGCCTTCGCCGTCTCGGCGAAGCTGCCCGAAGCGTCCGGATGGCTGTCGGTAAAGGGCAGGTAGGGCTTGATGTCGTAGATGGGCGTGCCATCCATGAGGTCCGCGCCTGAAACGGTGAGCACAGGCCCAAGTTCCGGGTCGAGCTCGATTTTTTCCAAACGCACCGACGAGAGTCCCATGGAATTGGGCCGAAAGGGCGAGCGCGTGGCGAACACGCCCATGCGGCTGTTTCCGCCCAGGCGCGGCGGACGCACAGTTGCCGACCAGCTCTCGCGCAAGGCGCGGGAGACCTGCCAGATCAGCCAGATGTGCGAAAACCCCTCGAGTCCCCTGACGGCGTCGGGGTTGCGGTACGCGCTTTCAAACACGATTTTTCCCTCCAGCTCGGACACCAGCCCGCTCTGGCGCGGCACGCCGAACTTGGTCGGAAAATCGGTGTGAATGCGCGCGATGATCACCATGGCAATCCCCCCATGCCTCAATGCTACTGGATTCCCATGATCACGTCAAGGGAAAGTTTTGCGTTGATGATCGACTGATAGGGGAACCTGCGGTAGTTGGGCAGGAATTCCACGGTGAGGTAGTCGTCGTAGCCGATGGCGCGAATCGCGCGCATGACCTTCTCAAAGTCCACGTCGCCTTCGAACAGATCCACGAACATGGACAGCCCTGCCGATTCGCTCCGGCAATCGCAGAAGTGCAGTTTCTTGATGCGCGGCCCCAGGATTTCTATCCAATGTTCGGGATAGCCGATGTAGATGATGTTGCCCACGTCAAAGTAGGCGCCTACCCACTCGGATGCAATCTCGTCGAGGAAGCGCTTGGTTTCAAGGGGCGATAAGAGCAGCTTGTTCCAAACGTTTTCAACCGCGAGGCTGACCTTGGCGGCTTCGGCGTAGGGGGCAAGGTCGCTCAGCGCCTTCTGCGCGTTGTCATAGGCCACGTCATAGCGCACCACGCCCGGCCCAAACGATGTGCCCACCCACCCGGGCACCACCAGCACCGCGTCCGCGCCCAGCGCCTGCGCCGAATCAACCTGGCGCTTGACGATCTCCTTGGCATACGCCGCGTCTTTTCTGTCATCGCCCGCCATGTTGTGCGCCCACAGATTCCACGCGCCAATGGAATGAACCTTGAGCCCCATATCCTCGATCATTCGCCGCATCCGGCTCAGTTCAAGGTCGCTGCTCTTCATGTTGAGCGCTCCGGTCTCGCCCAGCACAAGTTCAACCCCGTCATAACCCGCCCGCGCGCTTTGCTCGCACGCCTCCCTGACATCTACCCCTTCGCCAAAGGTGAAAAAACTTACGCCGCTCTTCATGGGGCAACCTCCTTATGATCATCATGCAAAAAGGGGACGGGCTTTGACCCGCCCCCGTATGTGCTCGCCAAACCGATCAACGCTTCTTTCGAATGTTTTGGATGTTGCTGAGGACCACCGCGACCACGATGATCATGCCGGTGATGACGATCTTGACATAGGCGTCAACGCCCAAAATGTCCAGCGCGTTTGAGATGATGCCGGTCAAGAGGCACCCAAGGAACGCGCCCAAAATGGTACCGCGCCCCCCCTCAAACGTCACGCCGCCAATGACAGCCGCGACCAGCGCGTCAAGCTCGTAACCGCTGCCGGCGCTGGCGGTAATCGAGTTGAGCCGCGCGGCAAAGATAACGCCCGCCATTGAGACGATCGCGCCTGAAATGCCGTAGGTGATGATTTTGTAGAGGTCCACGTTGATGCCGGAGAGGTATGCGTTCTTTTCGTTGCCGCCGATCGCCACAATCCTGCGTCCGAATCGGGTGCGCGTGAGCAGCACCTGCATCAGCAGCACGATAACCAGCATGAAGATGACCATGAGCGGCAGGAAATCAAAGAGCTTGACCTTGCGCATGAAGTCGAGCTTGTTCTCAAACTGGAGGAACGACCCGCCCGCGATGATGAGCGCGATCCCATAAAAAATCTGGCTGGTGCCCAGCGTGATGATGAGCGGGATGACCCGGAATTTTGCGATGATGAAGCCGTTAAACAGCGCGCACAAAACCGATACGCCCATGCCCGCGAGGATCGCCACGCCGATATTGCCGCCGTTTTTCAGAACCGTCGCGACCACCACGCCCGAGAGCGTCATCATGTTGCCGATCGACAGGTCGATGCCGCCCGAGATCAGCAGCATGGACATCGACATGGTCAGCACGCCCAGAACCGAAATCTGCTGGAAAATGGATAGGATGTTGTTCGCCTTGACAAATTTGGGGTTGATCAGCCCCACCACCAAGACCAGCAGGATGATGACAATGCCCAGCAGCACGCGCTGATCTTTCAATAAACTGTTTTTCTTACGCAAGAGATTCATTGTCAATCACTCCCAATGCTTCTTTGATGATGGTCTGTTCGTTGATGCTTTCGCCGGTAAGTTCACACCGGATTCGCCCGCTGCGGACCACCAGCACGCGGTCCGACATCGAGATCAGTTCCGGCATATCGCTTGAAACCATGATGATGGCGTTGCCCGCGCGGGTAAGCGCCGTCATCTGCTTGTAGAACTCCACCTTGGCGTTTACATCAATGCCGCGCGTGGGCTCGTCGAAGATGTACACGCGCCCCCCCGCGTACAGCCACTTGCCCAGCACCACCTTTTGCTGGTTGCCGCCGGACAGATTGACCACTTCCTGCATGAGGCTGGGCGTCTTGATGACGAGGTCTTTGACCAGCGCGTCCACTTTTTGCGTGTAGCGCTTGTCCGAGCAGTTGTACAGAAGGCTCGGCTTCATGTCCTGAAGCCCGACGAGCAGCATGTTCTCAAGCACATTCGCGTTCAGGTTCAGCCCCAGGCGCTGCCGGTCTTCCGTGATGTGCGCGATGCCCGCCGCGATGCCGTCGCGCGGGTTTCTTAGCGGTATCCGCTCACCGTTTAGATACACATCGCCCGAATGCCGTTTGTCGGCGCCTGAAATCGCGCGCATGATCTCGGTGCGCCCGGATCCGACCATGCCCGAAAACCCCACGATCTCGCCCTGCCTGACCGAAAAGCTGACCGGCGCGGAATCGGCGGTGAGGCGCAGGTCCTTGACCTCAAAAAGCACCTCTCCGATCGGGGAGCGCTCCTTCTGATAGAACATATCGACCGGCCGCCCGACCATGTCGCGCGTGATGTCGTCAAGGGAAACGTCATGCCCGGAATTGTCGTAGGTGCGGATGGACGCGCCGTCGCGGATGACCGTGATCCGGTCGGCAATCTGCACGACTTCCTTGAGGAAGTGTGAGATGTAGATGATGCCGATCCCCTTTTGCGAAATGCTCCGGACGAGCGAAAGCACCTTGCCGGCGTCCTCCACGTTAAACATGCTGGTCGGCTCATCCATGATCAAAATGCGCGAACGGTTCATCAGTGCTTTTAAGATCTTGACAAACTGCTGATCCGCCACAGACATGTGCTCAATGGTCTCGAGGGGATTGATGTCAAGCGCGTACATGTCCATCAGTTCGCGCACCTTTTTGAGCATGCCCTTCATATCGACAAAGGGACCGTGTGTCAACTCCCTGCCCACGAAGATGTTCTCCACCGCGTTCATCGTGGGAACCAAGTCGTTTTCCTGATACACGATCTCAATGCCCAAGGCCTGCGATTCGGCGGGCGTGAGGCTCAAGTACGGCTTATCGTTGACCACGATCTCGCCCGAGGTCGGGGTATAGGCGCCGGAGAGGATCTTCATGAGGGTGGATTTGCCCGCGCCGTTCTCGCCCACCAGACAGTGCACCTCGCCCGGATACAGGTCAAACGATAAGCTGGACAGCGCCCGGACGCCGGGAAAATCCTTGACAATCTGGCGCATTTCAATGACGGGGGTTTTGCCGTTTCGGCTCATGCGAAGGTCTCCTTCGTTCAAAAAGAAATGGACGTCCATCACCCCAACCGGCGAGGGCCCAAAGGGGCCGGGTTAAACATAAATGACCTACAAC
>JAVBND010000044.1:0-18141 GCA_031551775.1 Eubacteriales bacterium
CTGTATATCAAACGGGATGATTTCACCGGGTTTGAATTGAGCGGGAACAAGGTGCGCAAGTTTGAGTATTCCATCAAGGAGGCAAGGGACCAGCGCGCGGAAATGATCATTACTTGCGGCGTCCTTCAGTCCAATCATGCAAAGGCGACCGCATCGGTTGCGGCGCAGTTCGGGTTTGGCTGCCATCTGGTGCTTTCGGGCAATCCCGAGCCGCCGGATGGCAATTACCTGTTTGACAAGCTCTTTGGCAGCGAGATTATGCTCGTTCCGCCTGAGGAGTATGAGGGGAACTACAATCAAATCATGGCGGATCTGAAAACAATGTATGACAAGAGGGGCGTTCGCGCGTACATCATAGCCGCGGGCGGTTCAAACGGGATCGGCATGTTTGGCTATATGGACGCTTACCGGGAGATCTGTCAGCAGGAAAAGAAGATGGGGATGCGGTTTGACGCCATTGTCGTCACCGACGGATCCGGCAGCACCTATGCCGGGTTGTATGCGGCAAACAAGCTTTGCTGCGGGCGCAAGCAAATTCTGGGCATCAACGCAAACGGGAACAAGGCGCCAGGGCGGATAGAGGGCATTTTGCGAGAGGGGACCTCTATCATGCGCCTGCCATGCGCGATACCGACCGATGAGATTGATCTCAATTTTGATTATTACGAGTTGGGGAATCCAACCGCGTCGCCTGAACTCGTCGAATTTATAAAGCTTGCGGCGCGTAAGACGGGGATTGTTTTTGATCCGGTTTTTACCGCCAAGGGCTTGCTGGGGGTCTTGGAGGAAATCAGGAAGCGCAATCCGCGCCTTCGCGGGAATGTGCTGTTTGTTCACACGGGCGGGCAAATCGGTCTGTTTCCTCAAAAAGAGTTGTTTTATTGAGCCTCAATCGCCGGGCAGTTTGCTGATGCATTACACATCGATACGCTGAACCCGGTTCCTATATTTTTTAGGAACCAACGATGTAGCTCCAATGCTATAATGGTTTATGGAAGCCATTTTGTCGTCGGTTTGGCGACGGCGCGATTTCCCGATCATTTATACTGATTGCATCAGGATAGAAAAAGATGGGAGGCGCCGATTGTGTCCATTATTACCGCCTTGCGAAACAAATGGAGAAACCGACGCGGCACTGGTATCAATCAACCCAAGCAGCCAAGCCGGGAAGAGCCGACCAGGAAGAAAGTTCCTGCACGTTCACAGGCGCTCTTGCATAAAATGGACTTCCTGCTGGACGCGCTGAAGCGACCGCCCAGGGACGCAATCAGCGTGTTTTCAAAGGACTGGTCTATATTGGAGGTGCTGCTCGACAATCCCTACGACAAGGATGCGCTGTATGCTTTTGCGCGGCACGTATTGGCGCATCTTGATATGTCGCCGCATGGGTTCGTCATTGAACTTACGGGGGAGGGGGGATCGCGTTTTAACGTCAAAGACAAAGAAAATGTCGGCAGCTACCAGCGGGATAACCGGTTTGGGCTCGACATCATCACCATCGAGGTTAAAAGCGACTTCAATGAGCACAACGTGCTGGCCATCCTGTGCCACGAGCTGATGCACCGATACCTCAGGGCAAATGACGTAGCCCTGGCCGACACGGATGAAAATGAGATGCTAACCGACGTGGCCACCATCTACTTTGGCATGGCAAACTACATGCAAATTGGCTATCGGGTGAGTGAAAAGCGCGAACACCAATCGGATCGCACCGTGATTCACAAAAACCGCCTGGGATACATCACCACCGAAGAGATTGATTTTGTCATGGCCAATTTGGACCGGCTGCGAAAGCGGTTTGAAAAGCGAGAGGCCGTGCGCAAGCAGGCCGAACAGGATGAGCGGGAACGAAAGGCCCGTGAATGCGCAGACCGGCTGGACGTCGATTGGCTCATCGGACGCATGCGCGCAAACATTTCTCTGGCACGGTCGGCTGCCGAATACTTTGGGCAACTGCTTGATGAGGCCGAAGTGCGGTTTACCCCTACCAATGATGAGGACGCGCGGACGATTCAGACGTTTTTCTACAGCCGCGAGTGCGGGGCCGACGCGCAAGCCATCGAGCGGTTTGAGGAAAAAATTGCCTCAATGGCATGCGCGCCTTCGCTCGATATGGTTCGCGTCGTGGATGCGGAAGTTACCGCGTGCCTTAGCCGGATGACCATGAACAACGCCATTTTGAGGCGGTGTGTTTCCTGAAAAAGCGACCGCATTGGATTTTGGGCCGCACTGTCGCCCGCGCGGGCGGCTTGCCGGCCGACGGAGACGGGGCGTGGAAAGGCATGTCGCAAACGCCCGGAAAGGATAGGGTAAGCCGTGTTGATTCGGGTTTGAGGTGGTTTCGATAATTCTTTCATACTATGCTGGCCGATTGCACATGAAGGATGACAAAAAGGAGTGGAACCGTTATGAAAAAGCGCGTAATGATTCTTGGGGTAATGATGATCCTGATCAGCCTGTGGGCGCTTCCCGCGCCGGTTGCGGGAGCGATCGAATTGACGTTCTCTGCGTATGCGTCGTCGTATCTTGATAGCATAAACAAGAATACATACTACCCGGAAAACGCTTTTGATGGGGACCTGGACACGTGCTGGTGCGAGGGCGTCAAGGGATCGGGCATCGGCGAGTCAATTTGGATTCGGTCGAGCGAGAATGTACTCATGAAGGGCTTTAGAATCTGGAACGGATACCAAAAGAGCAAGGAGACCTACTACAACAACAATCGGGTAAAACAGCTGGGCATATACGCCGACGGGGTAAAGCTGGGTTCGTGGGAGCTCAGCGACAGCTATTCGGAAGATGAGGACAACGTTGAGTACGATATATTGGACGAATACGTGGTTGCCAGTCGGATAGAATTTGTCATTGAGGACGTATACAATGGTGCAAAGTACGACGATACGTGCATAGCGAATATAATGGTGCTGATCGATTGATCCTCACCCTCCCGTCACCTTGCGAAAGATCAGCGACTTCGGGCGGCCATATATCCATACATAAAGCGGGATCGGGCGATCGCCCCGATCCTGCTTTGTGTACGAGGGCCGGTGTCAGTCGTCCCAGTCCTCATCCCACTTGAGGATGCGGCCCGTCCTCGCGTCGATCTCATACTCGAATTCGATTCGGCGGTTGTTGCGCAACCGGAACTCGATTTCATAGATCATGCGCCCGTCGTCCCGCTCGCGGCGCGCCTTGGTGAACTTGACGGCGGATGGGCGCCGCCCGGTGTGTTTGAGCGCGATGGATTTGGCCTTGGACGCGCTGATGTACTTTGCTGCCTGGGCCGGTGGCGCGCCCGCCGTGCCGAGAAGCAGCGCCAACAGCGCCACCGCCATGCCCCTTCGAATCTGGATCCTCATGGTCCGTGTCCTCCCGTCAATCGTCATCGACATCCCATCCCGTGATGCGTCCGGTGGCGGCGTCCACCTCGCATTCGTATTCCATGCCGCCGTGCCTGAACTCGATTTCAAAGACCTGCCGCCCATCCTCGTGATCGGGCTCGGTCTTGTTAACACGCACTTCGTCCGCGGTGAGACCGGCCTGTAAAAGCGCGATGGCCAGTGCCTGCTCAGCATTGACCGGCTCGCCTTCCGCGCCGTCTGTCAGATCGTTGTCAAACGCCAGCACATCGCCGGTTGCCGCGTCGATCTCGTAGTCGTACGCCGCGCCCTGCGCAAAAAACTCCACGTCAAACACAGACAGCCCGTCCTCAAAGTCCGCTTTTTGCTCTGTGAACGTGACCTGCCCGGCGGTTAGCCCCGCATGATCCAGCGCCGCCTGCCGCGCCTCGTCCAGTGTCACGGCGATCGCGGGAACAGCCGTCGCCAACATCACAACCACCGCCGTCGCCATTCGGATACGCTTCATCAACATTCCTCCTCCTCTTGCCATTCATCCCATCAATGCGCGGCCGACGCGATTTATCGCATGAATCGCAAATTTTTGTTATACTGTACGCAAAGCCGCGATAAACCACCCGCTTCGTGCATTATACGGATGAAATGGAGATGACGAGATGTGGCTGCTGACGGCCCCGGGCGAGGCACAGGCGCCGCCCCACGCACCGCCGCCGGAGGCGCTGATTGCGCAGATCGCTTCAGGCGACCAGCGGGCGCTCTGCGCGCTGTATGCGCAGACCAGCGCCGCCGTATATGGCTACGCGCTGTCCATCGTAAAAAATCGGCACGACGCCGAAGATGTAATGCAGGAGACCTACATGAAACTGTGCGCCGCCGCTTGCCAATACCGCGCGATGGGCAAGCCCATGGCCTGGATTTTGACCATCGCACGCAATCAGGCGTTGATGAAGCTGCGCGCGAAGAGGCATGAGGCGGCCGCTGAACCCATGACGTTGGACGCGATTACCGGTTCGGATCCCGGTATTGCCCACGAAGATAGGCTGGTGCTGATGGCGTCACTTCAAACCTTGTCCGATGAGGAGCGCCAGGTGGTCACGCTGCACGCCCTGTCGGGGCTGAAACACCGCGAGATCGCCTCGCTCATGGGACTGCCGCTGTCTACGGTGCTGTCAAAATATCACCGCGCACTTAAAAAGCTGAAGCGCGCGCTCAGGGAAGGGGGATACGCGTGAAAAACCGGGACGTGGAACAGATGCTGTCACGCGCTGTGCGGCAAACGGCTCCAGACGTGCTGGACCGTGTGGCGGACAACTGGCCCCAACGCCATGCCCTGCCGGTCGCCGAACCGATAAGGGCGCGCCCCGCGCCCTTTCGCCGCTTCGCGCTGGCCGCAGCGGCATTGGCGATGCTGATTGCGGGCGTCGGCCATTGGCACTTAAACCTTGAGCCTTGCGCCCTGGTCGATCTGGACGTGAATCCCGCCATTGAGATGCGCTTCAACCGCCGGTTGCGCGTCATCTCGGCTGACCCGGTCAATGCGGACGGCGAAGAAGTGCTAAGCGGCATGCAACTGCGCGGAACGACCGCCGAGGTCGCCGTCAACGCGCTGCTGGGTTCGATGTTCAAGCTGGGCTATCTGAGCGGCGACGCGAACACGGTGCTGATCTCGGCGGAGGCATCCGACCCGGCCCTGGCCGATGCGCTGCGCGAGAAGGCTGAGCGTGCGGCTGGCGACGCGTTTAAACAAAGCGCGTTTGAAGGCGCGGTGCTCAGCCAGCGCATGAACGGCAGCGCCGAGCTCTCCCAACTGGCCGCCGACCACCACACCTCTCTGGGCAAGGCGGCGCTGGTTGAGCGGTTGATCCTGCTCAACCCCGCCCTTAGCTTCGACGCCGTCAAGGACGTGCCCGTCACCGACCTGAGCCTGGTGCTATCGTCCAAGGCGCAGCGTCCGGGGGACGTCTACTTCTACGGCGTTGCCGACGCCAGCAAGTACATCGGTGCGGCGCGCGCCATTGAGATCGCGCTGGCCTGCCATGATCAAAGCATCAAGCGCGTGAACGCGCTCACCTGCGAGATGGATATCGACCATAGCCGGATCATCTACGACGTCGAATTCCGCTTCGAACAGTACGATTACGAGTACGGCATAGACGCCATAACCGGCGAAGTGCTGGAATGGGAAGTGGAATGGGAGCAGCCGTCGTCGAGCGATCTCGACGAGGATTGAACCGCTGGTAACCGGAGATGGGCTGACGGGAGACAAGCGAATGGACACTCCACTCAAAGTGTCCATTCGCTTGCCTCTACTGCACTTGCGCGCTGTCAATGGCGTTTGCCGCCGGGGACGGTTAATCAACGCACGGTGATCTGGCAGAAGGCTTGTTTCTTGTTGTAGGTTGTTACGATGATCCGGGCTTTGCCACTCCTGAGCGCCTTGGCTTCACCGGTCAGCGGATCGACGGTGACGACGGCGCTGTTGCCGCTCTTGAAGGTGCACTCGCCCGCGCTATCGGGCGGCAGTATGGCGGCTAGGCTCACCGTTTCGCCCACGGCCATGGTCTTCATTTTGGGTTCAATGCGAACGGAAGCGGGCCTTGAGAGCACTTCGGCGGGCACCTTGACCGTGACGGCGTTGTGAGCGGTAAATGTGAGGAGCGCCTCGCCCCGGTTTCTGGCTACCAGCTTTCCGCTTTTGTCGATTGTGATGACAGAGGGGTTGCCCGATTCAATTGCAACCTTCGCTTGCGCGCCGCTTGGCAGGAATTCATAACGCGGCACGCGCTTTTCGCCAAGGCCAAGGCTGAATTTTTGCGGCATTTTAAACGCTGCGGGCGCGGGGGCAACCTTCACCTCGCAAGCGGCGCTGTGTCCGTTGCTGGCTACGGCGGTGACGATGGCTTGACCGGGCGATACCGCCTTGACGCCGCCGTTTTTGTCAACAGATACGATGGCGCCGTCGCTTGTGTGCCACATCACCTCAATGGCCCGGCGGCCGCTCATCGCTGTGAGCTGCGCCTTTTCTCCCGCGCCGAGCGTCAGGCTGGTATGATTGAGCTTGATGGACTTGGGCGCGGCGATCACGCTGACGGTCAGCTTCATGGTCAATTCATCTCGCAGCGTAAAGATCACATTCGCCTTGCCCGTCTTGAGCGCAGTGATGGTTCCGTCTGTCTGCGCGCGCACGACGCCGGGCTTGGTTGAGCGGTAGGCGACGCGTCCGGAAAACTCTGCCGGAAGCAGGGTCTTCAGGGAGAAGTCGCTGCCCTTGGTCAGCACCAGTTTGTCCTTTGACAGCGCAACGCCGCTTGCACCCGTGCCCACCGATACATGGCACAGCACGCTTTGCCCATGGGCGTTTGTCGCGCGCAGCATCCCATCGCCAATCGCTCTGGCGACGATCCCGCCATCCCGTACCTCAACGATGTCCGGCGAGAGGCTTGACACCTTCCAGGTAGACTTGTGCATGGGATCGGGCGCGTTTGCGCTGATGAGCGCGTCAATCGTGATGGACTCGTTTTCGCCAAGATACAGCCTGAGCGGGAAACTGTCCGATACGTTTTGGGCGGATACGCTCAGCGTGACGCGGGCCTTGAGGCCATTGTGGGTGACCGCCGTGATAACGGCATTGCCATCGGCCAGCGCCTGGATTTTCCCGGTACTGTCAACGGTGGCTGTGCGGTCATTGCTCGATGTATAGGTGATGGTGGCGGCGCACCCCGCAGGCGCGAGTATAGGCTTGAGCGTCCATTCGTCGCCCGAAGTCAGCTTGATCCGGCTTGCGTCAAACCTGAGCGTCTTCGGCGCCGCCACGACGGTGAGAAGGCAGGTCTTTTCAAGGCCCGCGGTGTTTTTCACCTTGATTGTCGTGCTCCCTGTGCGCAAAGCGCGAATCAGGCCGGTGCGATCGACGGTCGCGACGCGGCTCGCCCCGGAAGAAAATGTATAGACATCCTCTCTAGTGGCCTGCGCGGTCAGCGTAAAACTGTCCCTGACGCCGAGCGACAGAACCGTCTTGTTCAATGTAAAATCGGCGGAACCGCTTGTTACGGTGAACTTCAGCGCGTTTGAGCGCACAGTGCGCTCACCGACCAACGTGGTGGCGGAGATTTGATAATCGCCCGCGCGATCGACGGTCAATACGCTGCCTGAAAGCGCCGCGCCGTTCACCTGCCACGCAATCTCGCCGGTCGCGGCGCTTTCGCCGTATTGGTCAAGGGCTTTCACGCTCAGCTTGCCAAGATCGAACCGGTCGGAGCCGCTGCCCAGGATGTAATCAGCCAGGAGCGGCGAGGCAGGGTCGTCCGCGAGCGTCAGGGTGGAGGGCGTCCGCGCGGGCTGTACAACCAGCGTCAGGGTGTTGGAGGTGACCTGGCCTACCTTGGCGGTGATCGCGTATCGTCCGGGCGCCGTGACGGTGAGACGGCTACCTGCGCCGGGAAGCGGTATGTCATTGACAAACCAGGCGACTGCCCCTGGTTTAAGCGCGATGGGCGCGCCGCTTCCGTCATATCCCCAAACGCTTAGCGCATCAATCTCGAACGCGTCGCTGCCGCTTGCGAGGATGTAATCCGAAAGGATGGGCGCGGCGGGGTCATCCTTGATGGTCAATGTCTTGAGCGCGGGCGCTTCGAAAACCTGCATGGTAAGGATGTTCGAACGCACCGCGCCCGCTTGGGCGTAACATGCGTACGTGCCCGCGCCGTCGGCGGTCAGCCGGGCCTGCGCCATTTCCGCGGCGGGCGCGCCGTCCTTGGCGACAAACCATTTGACCGGTTGCGCGACGATGTCCTTGCCATACTGGTCGCGGAACACGGCCTTGAGCTTTGTCAGGTCATGCACCTTTTTTGTTCCGTCCCAGCGCCAGTCGCCAATCGCGCCGTCGGGGTCGCTGAGCGTGATGGTCGTCAACGCGCGCGCAGCTTTGGAATCGACGGGCAGCCAATTGGAATACAGCTTGCCCCAGCACGCGCGGACGTGGTAGGTGCGCACGGCGCTGGTCCTGAGCAGTTTGCCGTTTTCAATCGTGATCCCGTCGCGTTCGAGTTCCTGCGCTTCCCAGGTGAAGTTCGCCGGCACCGCTTTTCCGGTCTTGTCGAGCAGCGATGCCCAGATGCTGGGCAAGGCGGTCAAATCCACGGTGTCGTTGACGCTGATGTCCACTTCTCCCGAGGCGACCAGCGTGTAGCCCGGATCGACCGGGCTGACGGTGACCTTGATCTCGGCGGTCGAGACAAGGTCGGAATTCTTGATAAAGGTAGCGGGCGCGTCAACCTTGCGGTATTTGTCCTCCTGAATCCGATACTTCAGGTAAACCGTGCCTTCGCCGTTGGCCTTGACCGAGACCGCGCCGCCGACGCCTGAAATCAGTTGCGCGACCGCGATGCTGCTCGTGGGCGCGCCGCTTTCGTCTGTGATGATCCAGGAACCGTAACTGGGGGTAAACCCGTAGTAGTCCGCGAGTCTTTCGTTGACCCCCTTGAGGCGGATGTCGCCGATGTACTTGCTGTCCCCGATCGTCAGGGCGATTTCGCGCTCAGCCGCGTTGGGAATTGAAATGCTTTTCAGGTCATACAACGGCTCGATGGCGCCTACGGTCGTGCTGGTACCGTCCTGAACGTAGGAAATCATGGCGCCGCCCTTCGACATCGGGATATTGTATCCGATGTCGCGCGCCAGATCAAACGGCTGTATGGGTTTGAAAAAATCATATGTGGTCGGGAAGCCCGGGCGCTGCGCATAGTACAGGTGCTCTGGGTCGGTCGCGACTCCCGTGGCGCGCTTGTACAAGTCGTCCGCCGAGTCCTTGGTGGCGCGGAACGCGCTCTTGTCATAAACCGCGATGATCTTGCTCGGATACTTTTGCGAGAAATCCGACATCGAGTACCGGATCAGGTAGGCGGTGTAGCCCAGACCGGCGGGGTAATCGTAATTGAGCGTGGCCTCAGTTTTTCCGATTTGTTGCGTGATCGCGGCGCGCGTATTGCCGGGCAGCGTAACGTCGGCCTCAACGGTTTTATCGACCAGATTGGATTTCGCCTCGCCCCTCATTTGCATGTCGCTCCAGGCGTCCGCCATTGTCATGGTAACGCTTGAGGACAACGAGACCGGCAAAAACTGATTTAGGTTGATGCTTAAGCCCGCTGTGACCGATCGCGTGTCGGTATGGGTGAAACCGGAGGTGCGCTGTGTGGTCAGTGTTTCTGTATAGGCGTTCTTGAGCGAGTGTTTTGTCGTTACCGTTTCAAGCGCCTCGTTCTTGGTGAAATCGACATTGGTTGACGTGGGCGTGAATTTGTAATCGGACACCCAGGCGCTCTTGGGAATGCTTTTGATGTAGTCGCCGGTGACGACCGGGAAAGCGGAGAAATTGCTCAGGATGACCGCGTAGGCATAGTATGCCTCCTGCGTCAGCATGGGATCGCCGACCTTGATGTGCGGTACATACACGCTGTAGAGCGCATAGCCGCCATCAATGTCGGAAAGGCCGGGATCACCGATGATGCTTGCGGGGACATAGTACGGATCGGCCAGACCTTGCCCGCTCAGGATAAAACTTCTGATGGCGTTGTCGGCGTTGGCGACACTGGTCGCCATATCGGTTTTCTTGGCGTAATACGAAATGTAGTTGTTGCCGTATTTGTCCATCGCGTCAAACCAGGACTGGTAGTTCTGTGTGTTGTTCACTTGCTCGAGCATGATCGCCAGCGACAGCCAACGGTCAAGCAGCGTGCCTGAGTGACCCGCGCGATCATAGGGCGTGAGAAAAACGCTCCTGAGCAATTGATCCATGGAAGCCTGCTTTTGGTCGCTTGTGGTAAAATATGTAATGCCGTCCACGGTGTAGTCGGCGGCCATTGCATGAACCGGCAGCAGCAGAACCAGCAGTAGCGTCATAAACGAAAGAAACCATCTTCTCATGAAAAGCTCCCCTTTCTTCCTCCCGGCTGACGGTTGTGTCGCTCGTGTCGGTCGTTTCGCTGATGCGCCGCTTTGTTGACAGAACAAAATGCCGGATACAACCTCCTCAACTTAAGTATAGCACCGCACAATTGTGGGCACATCGTCCAAACGGACTATTTTTTTAAGGAAGTATTGCGCTTAGGTGATTGCGGTTGACTGGCAATACTGATATAATAAATGTGGGGTATTTTCTTTTACCTTTGAACTGCTTATTGAACAGCCGCACTGACGACGGGTACGTGAGATGGAGAAAACAACATGAGCGTTCAAAAGCATGGCTTTGCTGAGGCTCCATATGATATCCATTACCATTCGGAAAAGGCAGGGCGAAAGCTTCGCGCGCTGGCATTGGCGAAGAGCGCCATCGTCGAAGCGCCGCCGGGTTTTGGCAAGACGACGGCGGTGCGCGACGTATTGCTCAATGAGCTTGGCCCCGATACGCCCATGTTCTGGCTGACCGTGACCGACGAAGCGCCAGGCGCGTGCTTCGGGCGGTTGTGCCGGATGGTCGGCGAGATTGACCCGGACGCGGGGCGGCGCATGCTGAACGCGGAACCGATCAACGCGGTGACCATAATGGGCGCGCTCGACGCGATCCGGTCCATCCGTTGCCCGCGCGAGACATACCTGGTGATCGACAATTTTCACCTGCTCAACGCGCAGATGCCGCCTTCCTTCCTGCCCGCGCTCATTGAGCACGGGGGCAAGGCGCTTCACATTGTGCTCATCACATATCCGCTTAAAGGAGCGGCGCTTGAAGCGCTTGCCGCGCTTGCGTATCATCACATCACCGCCGCCGATCTGGCGCTCAATGCCGAGGACATCCGAAACTATTACCGACTTGCGGGCGTCACCGTCGCGCAAAGGACAGCCGAAAACCTTGAGCACATCACGGGTGGTTGGATCGCCGCGGTCTACTTGCAACTGCGCGCGTTCCTGGAACGGGGCGAATTCTCGGATGAGCGCAACATCCTTACGCTGATGGAAACCCTGATTTGGGACGCGCTTACCGAGGAGGCGCAGGTTTTCCTGATGCGCCTGTCGCCTTTTGAAACCATGAAGCGGTCCCATATATTGACGCTCTTCGGCATGGACGAAATGCCCGTCGCCTTGCGCGAAGCGCTGGCGTGCCCCTTCATTCAGTATGAACCCGCCGCAAGCAGGTACGAACTGCACACACTTCTTCAAAAACTGCTGGTTCAAAAGCGCGCCGCCATGGGCGAGGCGTTTGAGCGCGCTTGTTTAAGCGACGCGGGCAGGTTCGTGCATGGCCGGGGCGGGATGCGGGAGGCGTTGGGGTACTTCTGGCAGGCGCGCGATTACGCGCAGGTGTTGTCGATGGACCTTACGCCGATGCTCTTTGATGTCATCGGCGATGTCCCTTTTTCCGGTATCGCATGGGACATTGCGCAAAACTGCCCGATTGAGACCAAAAGGGCGCACATGCTTTCCATGCTCAGGATCGCGCTTTCGCTGTTGGCGGGCGGAATGGACGCGCCGTTTCAAGTGCTGATGGACGAGCTTTCAACCATCATTCTGGCGCTTGGCGAGCCGGCCGAGCTCAAGGCGGAATGGCTGCTGCTTCAATCGCTTGCCAACCGGCCGCACTTAAAGCGGATGCTCCCCCTGCTGATTGAGGCCGACGCGCTCTTTGACGGCAAAGGGTCGCGCGTCGTCATGCCCAACGTGCCTTGGGGCCCGGCCAACTGTTCGCCGATCACCGCCTACCACGCGTTGCCCGGGGAAGCCGACCTGAACGGGACCTTGCTCGAGGATTACCTGGCGATTTATACAAAGATCACCGGCGGGAACGGGAGCGGCGCGGGCGCGCTGTACAAGGCTCAGCTCGCCTATCAGCGCGGGGACCTTAAAAACGCGGAGATATTCGCTTATCAGGCAAGCTACCAGGCCGAATCCGGGCAGCAGAGCATCGTGCTGTTGTGGGCGGCGCTTGCGCTTGCCCAGGTCGCGCTGCACCGCGCGGATACCGACGGATGGCAAAACGCCATCAAGGGCATGGAGCGCGCGGCGTCCCAGCCCGAGCGGAGCGGACACATCTTTCAAGCGACGCTGGATATTGCGCGCGGCGTTCTTTTGACCGAGCTTCAGCAGTTTGACGATGTCGCCGCCTGGATCAAGGCGGGCGATTTTTCAAACAACAGACTCCTGCCCGAAATGATCCCCATGGCGCTGTTCGTGCACATGCTCTACTTGCTGGGCCGCGGCGAGGCGGCGCGCGTTGTGGGCATCGCGCAGGCGCGCCGCGCGGAAGGGCTCGCCAGCACACCCTTGCTGGCGGAGCTTTGCGCGCTCAACGTCGCAAGCGCCTACATCCAGCTCAAGGACAGCGCGCGCGCCGAAGAATATGTGCGCCGCGCGGCGCAAAGCGCCTTGGCGGACGGATTTTATTTTCAGTTTGCTTCCTATTCATGGATCCTTGACGGGCTCAGCGACACATTGATCAAGCGGGATTTTCCCGAATACTGGGAGGAATTCCTGGTGGTGAAGAAGCGCTTTGGCACCGGCTGGATGAAGCTGTTTGGCGACCTTACGCAAAGCGGTTTGCCGGAAAAGCTGACCGGGCGCGAACAGGAAATCGCGCGCCTCGCGGCAACCGGGCTTCGCAACGCTGAAATTGCCCAGGAGCTCTCGCTCTCCGAAGCGACTGTGCGCTCACACCTGCGCACCATTTTTCAAAAGTTGGATGTTGATCGCCGGGCAATGCTTTCTCAGCGGCTCAAATAGCCCATAAATTCGTCCGTTTTGTATCGCGCATATAGTCCGTTCGGACGATGCGCGCGGCGCTGCCCGATGATATACTGGGGTTACCGGAATATCGTGTCAGGCGCGCTTTTTCATTCTGTTGCTGGCGTAGGAGGGGACCAAACCATGAAGGAGAAGATGCGCGGTACCGCGTTCAACTTGCCACACGCGCAAGCAAGCGAGTCGTCGCTCGTCATTACATGGTCGCAGGGCGATAAGATGAACGACATTTGCTTCGCGCTGGAAGGGTATGAGCATCTGCTAAACGATTGGGGCTTTTCCAAAGACGATGTGATGGCGCTTGTCAGAGGCAGAGCGCATGAAAAACTGGGCGGGGGGCTGAGGTTTTTTGCCGATTGCGGCGGGCGGGTGAACGTCACGCCGCGCGGCTTAAGCTAGGTAAGCGCTGATCAATTCGATCACTGCCTGGCGGCTGCTTTTCCGCCCATACGGACTTGCAACAACACTCGCGGTAGCGCTGCTACAGCTTCGGTTTCTGCAAGTCCACCTGGACAAAAAATCAACTCGCCAGCCAGCAACCGAATCAATCAGCGTTTACCTAGGGTTTCAATAAAAGTGAGGAGGGCGAAGGATGAAGCGTTGTTTCTTGTTGGTGTTGGTGTTGGTGTTGTTTTCGACCTGCGCGTGGGCGCAAAGCATGTCCGATTTCCCGAGCGGGATGTTTGAGCTGAGCGGCGAGGACACGGTCCTGACCGTGCGTCTGCCGTCAAACCCGACGACCGGTTATGACTGGGCTTTTGGGATTTCAAATCCTGACATATTCGAGCCGATCGCGTATGAATATGCCCAGGATGAAGTGGCCGAGGGCGTCGTGGGCGCGGGCGGAACCTGGGTGGGTTCCTTCAGGAGCGCCCTGGCAAGCGAGGGGGAGGGTGGTCTCGTGACGCTGTCGTTGGCCTATTCGCGGCCCTTTGATCCCGAAGGCACCGAACCCGCCGAGCGCTACGATATCGACGTATGGGTGATTGAGAACGGGCAGCTTCAGGTAACGGATATTCGCCAATCGAGCGCGGACACCATAGCCGAATAAGGAAGAGCTCAGATGGGGGCGTGACTACAGATGCGTGTTCAGGAAGAAGGGCTTCCCTATATCAACAACGCGCGCGCCGTGCTCATTACGGTTGCGATCAACTTGGCAAGCACCTTTGCCTTCAACTTTCCGCAAGGCATTGCATTTCAGGAAATCTTGTGGGAAGCGCCGGTCTTTGGCGCTGTCACAACCGCCATCGACATGGCGATCATCTACCCCCAGTTAAAGAAAAAACGCGCGCGAGGGCTGTTGCCGGTCTATGAGCCAGGAAACCGCATGATGCAGAAGTTGCCTCGGCACCCAGCCTGGCTGGGATTGGTATACGCGGTCGCATTCGCGGCGCTGTCGCTCCTCGCCAATTGGGCGATTCTCTCGTTTTTCGGCATTGACCGCATGACGTTTGCCGAGTGGGCGGTGTATGAGATAACCTTCGTCACCTTGCTCAGCGTCAAGATCGTGGAGTACATCATTTTCCGCTTTGTTCAGCCGGACTGGGCGGACGCGCACTCGGGCGCGCCGATGCACATGGTCCGCAATCCATTGCCGCGCTTTGCCATGTTCAAGGCGGTTTATGCAAGCGTTACGGGCAACATGGCGCTCAACATCATCATCGGCACGATCTTAGGCGGCGTTGTGCTCATGGACAGCAAGGCGGTGGTCATCTATCCGACGACAATTGAGCGTATCCACATAACCGGCATTGTCTTCGGCATGATTTCAGGGCTGCTCGTGTCAAACGGCGTGATCAAAGCGGTCAATCAAGGCACCCATGACACGCCGCTTTCCGACCGGCCGAAATCCGCAGCCAAACCTTTATGGCTGCCGCGCAACCGGGCGGCGCTGACCGGTGTTGTGTGCTGCGCCAATGTTGTCATTACCGCGGCGGTGCTGCGCGGCGTAATGGCGCTTTTCAACCTGCCGATGCTGGATTTTTACCGGTATACTGTGCTGATGACCGCCTATGCTACCGTAAACGGAAAGCTGATTTCCCGGTTTCTCATTTGGCGCTGTACGCGGCTTGATTATGCGCAGTATATCTGGCGACGCGAGGAGGCATAACGGTGTTTGAGATGATGAGGAGTCCCGTCCGGATTGGGCATATCGAAATTCCCAACCGGGTGGTGATGCCCGCGATGGGTGTGAACCTGTCTGCGCCCGGCGGCGGCGTGTCGGATGACGTCATCGCGTTTTACGAGGCGCGCGCGCGTGGCGGCGCGGGGCTGATCATCAGTGAAATCACGCGCGTCGTCGATGGCGCGGGCGCGGGCGAGCCTTGCCAGCTCGCCGCGCGCGGCGCCTTGGATATCCCGGGCCTTTGCCGGTTGGCGGACGCGGTTCACAAGTATGATACCAAGCTGTTCCTTCAACTGCATCACCCGGGACGGCAGGCGATGCCCTTTGTCACCGGAACCCAGCCGGTCGCCCCTT
The DNA here is from genome assembly GCA_031551775.1 of Eubacteriales bacterium. Taxonomy (GTDB): domain Bacteria; phylum Bacillota; class Clostridia; order Christensenellales; family Aristaeellaceae; genus Anaerozeibacter. The sequence continues at coordinate 15,565 of JAVBND010000044.1, forward strand.
CCGCGATTGCGGGCGACAACGGCGTCGTGCCGCGTGAACTGAGCACGCAGGAATGCGAAGAACTGGTTCGCGCGTTCGCGACCGGCGCGCTTGTCGCGAAGATGGCGGGCGCTGACGGCGTGGAACTGCACGGCGCGCACGGCTACTTGATCAATGGATTCCTCTCGGGCGCGATGAACCATAGAAGCGACAAGTACGGCGCAGGCTTTGAAGGGCGCATGCGTTTTGTTTGCGAAATTATCGAAAGCATTCGCCAGATATGCGGCGCGCGTTTTCCGATCAGCGTGCGCATCAATGCCGAGGAAGCCCTTCCCGGCGGCATCGATATCGCGCAAGCGACCGACATCGCGCGCGTCCTTGAACGCGCCGGAGCCGATGCCATCAACGCGAGCTGCTATACCCACGAGTGTATCGAACCGGGCACCTATCCCCAGGGCGGGAAGAAGCGCCTGGCGGCGGCGATCAAGGCGGCCGTTTCAATTCCCGTGATTGCCGTTTGCAACATCAAGCAGCCTGAGATCGGCGAAGCGCTGCTTTGCGAAGGCGTGTGTGATTTGATCGGCATTGGGCGCGGGCAACTGGCAGACCCGGACTGGTTTTTGAAAACCATATCCGGGCGCCTGGACGAGATACGCCCGTGCATCGGTTGCCTGGCCTGTTTTGAAGAAATCTGCAATCTCAGGCGCGTGAAATGCGCGGTGAACCCGGTTGCCGGCCGCGAGCGCGAGTACGCGCATGCCGTCCGGGACGGCGATGGCCGGCGCGTTGTAATCATCGGCGGCGGCCCCGCGGGCATTGAGGCGGCGTTGGTGCTCAAGGGGCGGGGGTTTGCGCCTGTGATCTTTGAAAAAGCGGACCGGTTGGGCGGCGCGCTGAACATTGCCGACAAGGGTTACGGAAAATCGCTCATCACCTTGTACGTCGCCTCGCTGGCTGCTCGGGTGCGCGCATCGGGGATCGAAGTGCGCCTGGGCAGCGAAGAATCGCCGGACGATATATCCGCGTTGAACCCGTCGGCGGTCTTTGTCGCCTGCGGAGCCGAGCCGTTTGTGCCGGACATCCCCGGGATCGCAGGACCCAATGTGGTCACGGCGGAAGATGTGCTCACTGGCGCGGCCAACCCAACAGGACGCGTGGCCGTCATTGGCTCGGGCATGACCGGGCTTGAAACCGCGGAGATGTTGGCGGGCGGCGGGTGCGCGGTAACGCTGGTTGAAATGCTGGACGCCGTTGGGCCGGGCATGTATCCGGCGCTGGTCGAAGATGTGATGAACCGGATTAAGCCCTTCAATCCCCGCGTACTGACAGGCCATCGGCTGACGCAAATCGCGCGGGAGCACATTGTGGTTACCCGAATTTCGGACGGGCAAGAAGTAAAGGCGTTTGTTCAATGGGTTGTGCTGGCGATGGGCGTCAGGCCGCGCGCGCAAACGCTTGGGGCGTTTCGCGCAGCCTTTGATAACGTCTTTGCGATTGGCGACGCAAACCGGTGCGGTCGGATCCTGGAAGCCACCAAGGACGCGCATGCCAGGGCGTTTGTTTTCCGGCAATCATTATGAAAACAGGGGAGGAGTAATCCATGAACGGAAGTTTCTTTGTTCCAATGGAGACGATCGCCACCTCGGATAGCGCCGTTGCCCTGAACAGCCAGGAGGGCGTGTACCTGTTTGGATTGACAGACCCAAGCGTCCAGCGGTTGCTTCCGCAGCCGCTCACGCTTGAAAACCCCGATATGCCGATGTTCTACGCCTATATCGTCTGCATTCGCGAGCCCACCTTTGCACCCTGGTACATGGAAGGCGGCATCGGCGTGCTGGCAAAGTACCGGGAGCATTCCGGCGTATATTTTTTCGGCCTTCAACTCAGCGGGCCCGGCGCGCTGATGGGCATGCTCACAGGCCGTGAGGGCGGCGGGCTGCCCAAGAAACTCTGCGAGAAGATCGTGGTTGGCCGTACGGGCGACAGCGGGCATTGCTACATTGAACGCAAGGGAACGCGCCTGATGGACATCAAGCTTCAAATGGGCGAGTACAACGAACCGGCCTTGCGCTTTGAGCAGGAGGGCGCGGGTGAGATACCCGGCGGCATCACAATGGAAGGCGGATGCCTTTCGCACCGGTACAGCCGGGAATACGCACGGGGTTACTCCAATATGGAGCTGCTCTACTACAACAGCCCCACCCGCTACGAGACCTGGGAAAAAGCCCGCGCGACGGTGGCGCTTGAGTCTTCCATTGACGACCCATGGGCCGAGATTCCCCTCACGAAGGTGCTTGGCGCGGCTTGGAGCAAGTGCGACAATTCGATCAAGAGCGTAGACAGCCTGTACCGCTATCCTGACGACGCGGCGCTTGACGCCATGCAGTACCTCTTTACGGGCCGCTATGACAGCTCTGTGTTTTGTAAGCAACATCAAATCTATTGGTATGGGGAGGCGCAATGATATGGAATTTGACAGGGCGTATTATCAAGGCAAGACCGCCATCGTGACCGGGGCCGCGTCCGGCGTGGGACTTGCGCTCATTGAGGCATTGCTTGAAAGCGGTGCGGAGAAAACGGTGCTCGCCGATTTCAACC
>JAVBND010000077.1:0-24543 GCA_031551775.1 Eubacteriales bacterium
AAGGGATGATGGACGGTCATAGAAAATCTTTGGCTTTGCCAAATCTTTTCGTTGAGGGGGAACGGGGGCCAAATTCCTGAAATTCCTCATGGAATTACCTGGCGGAATTTGGACGGGTAGGGATTTTGAGTCGAAGGGGAGGTAAAGCCCCTCCTTGGTCAAAATCCCATTCACCCCCGGCGCGCAGGTCGCCGGTGGCGTTGTCCGGGGGTTTGTTGATGATAAGGCGCCCCTCGGCCCGTGCGGGCTGAGGGGCGCCAGATCGTTGTGCAATCCGTGCAATCCGGGGACTGACCCCTGATTGGTCCGTGCAATCCGGGGACTGACCCCTGATTGGTCTTCCTTCCCCTCCCGGGGAAGGGTTTTTTATTTGGCGTATTCGGCGGCCGATTGGCCCGCAAACTTGCCGGTGGTCGCGGCTACGGCCAGCGCGCTGCCGCTCATGTAGATCTGGTTGTAGAACGCGCGGTTGGCGCACTCGCCCGCCGCGTACAGGCCGGGGATGGCCGCGCCGTCGGCGCCGAGCGCCTCGCCGGTCACATTGGTCTTAACGCCGCCGATGGTGCCCATGATGTTGGGCTTGACCTTGACGGCATAGAAGGGCGCGGTTTCAACCTCAATCAGCATCGCGCTTGCCTTGCCAAAGTCCGGATCTTCGCCTTCTTCGCAATAGCCGTTGTAAGCGGCCATCGTCTCGGCGAACGCCGCTGCGTCAATGCCCGCCGCCTCGGCCAACGCCTCGAAGCTGTCGCCCTTGAACACGTCCTCGCCCACGCTGCCCTCGATCATTTGGGCAATGTCGGGGTTTGAAGAATCATACACCATGTACAGCACGCCGCCCGCGTCAATGGCCGAATTGGTGATCAGCGCGTAGTGCTGCGCTTCGTTCATCACGCGCTGCCCATTGGGCGCAACGTACAGGTTCGCCATGTAGGGAAGCATCGAAAGCGCGCGCGACGCGGGCGAAACGCCGGTGTACAGCCCGATGACCCACGGTTTTTCGTAAAGCTGCGCGCCCGCTTTTTCCGCCATCAGGATGCCGTCGCCGGTCGTGCCGGGCGACGCCACCGAATAAACCTCGGGCAGTTCGGGGATGAAGCGGTTTAAAAGCTCGGGGCTTTGCGCAAAGCCGCCCGCCGCCAGAACCACCGCCTTGGCGTTGATCACGCGATTGCCGGACTTGTCCTCAACCACAGCGCCCACGACGGAACCATTTTCCATGACGAGTTCGGTGGCGCGGGTTTCAAGCAGCACGGTGACGCCCTTCGCTTGCGCGGAATCCGAAAGGTAGGCAATCAGGTTCATGCCCATGCCGGTTACGCCTTCGGCCTCGCCCTGCTTCTGCGGGAAGTGCAGGCGCTCGACCGGATCCACGCCGTAGCCCGCGGGGCGCGGATACGAAACGCCCTGCGCGATCATCCAATCGATCAGTTCCGCTCCGTAACCGATCACCCAATCGACGCGCCCGTAATCGGGATAAAGCGCATCCTGATCAAGCGACTGGTTCTGGCGTTCGACCCACAAGGCGCGCCACGCCTCGGCGCTGTCTTCGATCCCGAACTGCGCTTGGACGCTTGTGCCCACCGCGCCGATGCCGCCGCCGGAATAGCCGCTTGATCCGCCAAGCATCTGAAGCTTTTCAACCAGGACCACCTTGGCCCCGCTCTCGCTGGCCGAAATCGCGGCGCTCAGGCCCGCCAAGCCGCCGCCCACCACCAATACGTCGCACGTTTCGTCCTGGGCAAACGCCGCCGCGGGCAGCGCGAGCAACAGGCACAGAACCGCGCACAGGAACCGGGACAGGGTCTTCGCTTTCATAAAAAAATCCTCCATTTTTCGGCGCCATGGCCGTATTACCGGAATTGACAGACAACGGGATAAACAAAGGGGCGGATGGACAATAACCGAAGCGGCTCCTCCTTTTAACGTTATCTTTATAACGAACGCACATGTCATGATACCACACATTGCTTCAATACACAATTACCGAAATTCGCAAAAAGCACATGTAACCCTGAAAAAACCGTTGATTTTGCGGTGTCGTGCGCGTGGCTTTGGGCCTTTTGAGTAAAGAGTTTGTGAAATTTTTAATGGTTGCTATTTTGATTTTATTCATATATAATTTAGTACGTATGGGCCGCTAATCTATTCCAGGAGGGATACGCATGAGTCAAGTACACGAAATCAAGCATCCACTGATCCAACACAAGATTTCGCTGATGCGCGACATCAATACCGGGACCAAGGATTTTCGTGAGTTGTTGGAAGAGATATCCATGCTCATGGCCTACGAAGTGACGCGCGACCTGCCGCTCAAGGATGTTGAAATAGAAACTCCGATTTGCAAGTGCGTAACCAAGGTCATCAGCGGCAAGAAGCTGGGTGTGGTGCCTATTTTGCGCGCGGGCCTTGGGATGGTGGACGGCATCATGAAGCTGGTGCCTGCCGCGAAGGTTGGGCACATCGGCCTTTACCGCGACCCCGAGACGCTCAAACCCGTCGAGTATTACTGCAAGCTTCCGCCGGATGTGGAGGAGCGGGAACTGATCGTGGTCGATCCGATGCTGGCCACCGGCGGCTCGGCGGTCGCCGCGATCGATTTCCTCAAGGAACGCGGCTGCACGACGATCAAGCTCATGTGTTTAATCGGCGCGCCCGAAGGCATCGCGGCGGTTCAAACCGCGCACCCGGACGTGGACATCTTCATCGGCGCCATTGACGAGCGCCTGAACGAACACGGCTACATCGTGCCGGGCCTGGGCGACGCGGGCGACCGGATCTTCGGGACCAAGTAAAATTCGAAGGAGGGGAATCAATTGCCGAACACCGTGCTGAAGCAAATCGAGGAGGCGGAGGCCGCTGCCGAGTCGATCCGCCTGGACGCCGTGCGCGAAGCGCGCGATATGCTCAAGTCGGTCGAGGAGGCAGGGATCTCGCAGGCGCGGCAGGCTGCCAAGGCGCTTTCGGAGGAGACGCAAAAGCGCATGGACGCCGCGCGCGTGCTGATTCGCGACGAGATCAAGTCGCTGGAAGTCAGGCGCGGCGCTGAGCGCGAGGCCATGCGCAACCTGGCGATGGCGCGCGTTAAAGATGCAGGCCTGGCGGTCTTTGAAAGGATTGTTTCAGATGGCAATCGCTGAGATGAAAAAGATCGAGCTGCTGGCGCTTAAGAAGGACAAGCACCGGCTGCTCAAATGCATGCAGAAAATGGGCTGCGTTGAGATCACCGAACAGGCCTCGGAGGGCTTTGTCGCCGACGAGCGCGAGGAGCGGCGGGCACAGGAGCTTGCGAAGCGCGTGGCCCGGCTTGACTTGGCCATCGCGCGGCTGGCCGCCTATGATGCGAACAAGCAGGGCATGCTTTCGGTGCGTCCGGAAGCCGGAGACGACCAGATTGCGGGCGTGCTGGCGGCCGAGGGCGACATCATGGAGGCGGTTGGTAGCCTTGAGAGGATCGAGCGCACGCGCGGTGAGCTTCGCGCGCGCGAGGCGCGCGAAAGGGCGCAGCTTGAACAGCTTACGCCTTGGGAATCGCTGGACGCGCCGCTTGATGAGATGCGCAAGACCCCAAATGCCGAGGTGTTTCTCGTCTGCGCGCCGCTCAAGGGGTGGAGCGCGTTTGAAGCGGGTTGCGCGGCTTTGGACGCGGTAGAGGTCCAAAAAGTATCGGAAGGGCGCGAGGGCGTGAACGCGCTGGTCGCGGCGCACAAGTCGAGCGGCGAAGCGCTTGAGGAGCTCATGCGCGAGACGGGCGCCGCGCGCGTGAGTTTTGAAGGCCTGACCGGCACCGTGCCGCTGGCAATCGACCAGTTGCGCGGCAAGCTTCAGCGCATTGAGGAAGTGCGCGGGCAGTTGACGGACGAGACCCGCGGCCTGGCCGGGCGGCTTCATGAGATGCGCCTGCTGCGCGACATTGAGGTGGCCGAACGCGACCGGCTGTCGGGCGCGCTGCGCTGCGTCAACACCCAATCGACGTTCTACCTGACCGGATGGGTACCGGCAGACCGAAAACAAGCCATTGAAGAGGCGGCGAAGAAGGTTTCGCCTGAGTGTGAGGTGGAGTTCACGGATCCATCAGAGGACGAGAAACCGCCCACGCTCATGCGCAACAAGAGCTATGTCAAGCCGTTTGAAAGCATCGTACGCATGTTTTCCTTGCCCGATCCGGGCGGGTTTGACCCCACGTTCATCATGATGCCGTTCTGGGTCTGCTTTTTTGGCATGATGGTGTCGGACGCGGGCTACGGCATCCTGCTGGGCGCGGCCGCCTCGTTTGTTTATGTGAAACTCAAGGGCCGGGGCATTGGACAAATGGCGTTCATCCTGGCGCTGGGCGGGCTTTCGACGCTTTTCTGGGGCGCGATGTACGGCGGCTGGTTCTCGATTCCGGGCATCCCGGCGCTGCTGCTGGTGCCGATGGAGGAACCGATCGGCATGCTGGGACTGTGCCTGGGCCTGGGTGTGTTGCATCTGTTTACCGGCATGGGCGTCGCGGCCTATATGAACATCAAGCGCGGCAAGCCCTTTGACGCCTTCATTGACCAGGGATGCTGGATGTTGCTGATCATCGGGCTCGCGATGCTGGTGGTATATCCGCCGGTGGGCATGGTGCTGGCCATTGTCGGCGCGGGCGGCATCTTGCTGTTTGCCAAGCGCGGCAATCCCAACTTTTTCAAGCGCATTCTGGGCGGGCTGGGCGCGCTGTACGGCGTGAGCGGTTATTTGTCGGACATCTTGTCCTACGCGCGTTTGTTTGGCATGGGCCTGGCCACCGGCGTCATCGGCATGGTGTTCAACACGCTGGCCGGCATGATGTGGGGCGGTCCCGTCGGTTCGGTTTTCGCGATCGTGGTGCTGATCGTCGGGCACACGTTCAACCTGTTCATCAATGCCCTGGGCGCGTATGTGCATTCGTGCCGCCTGCAATTCATCGAATTCTTCAACAAGTTCTATGAAATGGGCGGGCGCGATTTTAGACCGCTCACGGTCAACACCCGCTACGTGGACATTCGGGGCGAGGAGTTCTGAAAAGGGTTCCCATGCGGCGCGGCCGCTTTGATGATTTACTTAATTTGAGGAGGGTACTACGTATGGAATTTATGGGACTTCAACTTGGTCAGTTTTTTGCGCTACTGGGCGCGGCGCTTGCCGTGCTGCTCGCCGGCACCGGCTCGGCCAAGGGCGTGGGCATCGCGGGCGAAGCCGCGACCGGCGTCATCGCGGAGAACCCGGACGTATTCGGACAGGCGCTGGTTTTGCAGCTGCTGCCGGGCACCCAGGGCATCTATGGCTTCCTGATCGGCTTCATCGTGTTGCTCAAGCTCAACGTGCTGGGCGGCATGGTTGACGTGACTGTGGCGGAGGGGCTGCTGATTCTGGCGGGCTGCCTTCCGATCGCCGTTGTGGGCCTGACCTCTGCCATTTATCAGGGCAAGGTCGCCGCGGCCGGTATCTGCCTGCTCGGCAAGCGTCCGGAAGCGGGCGGCCAGGGCATCTCGCTGACCGTCATGGTTGAAACCTACGCGGTGCTTGCGCTTCTCGCGTCGTTCCTGATCGTGCAGTTCCTGCCGCTCGCCTCCGCCCTGGCGTAGCCGAGAACGAAGCCCCAAGAAGGGAGAGAAAGCGATTGAACGCACAAGCCATTACGGCTAAAATCATTGAGGAAGCGCGCGCCGCGGCGGCTGAGACGCTGCGCGAGGCGGGCGAAAAGGCGAGCCGCATTCGCTTGCAAGCGGATGTGGACGCCGAGGAGAAACGGGCGGCTGCTGCGGAGCAAGCCGATCAGCAGGCTACTGAGATGCGCGAGCGCATGCTGCGCATGGCGGAGCTTGATCAAAAAAAGGCGCTGCTCGCTGTCAAGCGAGACATCATAGAAGCGGCGTTTGCCGACGCGCTCACGCGCATGCGGCAGATGGAAGATGAGCAAAAAAAGAACTATTTTGAGCGCTTGCTGCTCAAAGCCAGCGAACAGGGCGAGGCGTTGGTTGCGGATGCGAGCGACCGCCAGCTCTTTGACGAGGCGTACATGGCTCGGCTCAACGGGGCGCTTCAAAAGGCGGGCAAGAGCGCTGTCGCGCTTGCGGACGAGTCCCGGGACCTGGGCGGCGGGTTTGTGCTTCGCCGCGGCGGGCTTGAAATCAATTGCACCTTTCAGTCGGTGCTCGACCAGTGGCGTCCGCGGCTTGAGGCCGAAGTGGCATCGCGGTTGTTTGGCGCCTGATCATAGTTTTCAATGAATCGGGGTGAAGACCTTGCCTCAACAAAGCTACGGCTTCGCGGCCGGGCGCGTCCAAGTGCTCTCAAAGTCGCTTTTAAACCGCACCGCGGTTGAGCGGCTGCTGGCTCTGTCAACGGTCGAGGAAGTGGCGCGCGCGCTGACCGAGATGAACTGGGGCGACGTGCGTGACAAGTCGGGCATTGAACGCGTGGCCGAAGCGCACGTACAGGAAGCGGCCGAGCTGATGCGCGATATTTCGCCCGACACGGCGGCCACCGACTGCTTCTTGGTTAAGTACGACGCGCTCAACCTCAAGATGCTCATCAAGGCGCGCGTGCTTGGACAACTGAGCGATGCGCTGCCCTTGTCGCCATGCGGCCTGATGGATCCGGCGCGCCTGCGCCGCGCGGTGGAGGAAAACCGTTACATCGACCTGCCGAGCGAGTTCAAGGATGCGATGGAACGAATTGAGAAGACGATCTCGGTGAAGATGGATCCCCTGTTTGTGGACGCCGAGCTCGACAAGGCTATGCAGCGCTTCATCAATCGCCGCCTTCAGGACACGAACGACGCGGTGGTCAAGCAGTTTTTTCTGTGCCGGGCGGAAACCACCAACCTGCTCATCGCGCTTCGCAGCCACTCGGTGGGACGGGACGGCGCGTTTGCGCGCGGGCTGTTCTTGCCGGGCGGAACGCTTGACTCGGACCGTTTGGCGAAGGTAGCCGACGAGCCGGAGCGCGCGCTTGACGCCATCGCCGGCCGCCCGTACGCGTCCGCGCTCGGCGTGCCGCTGCGCAAAACGCCGTTCAGCCTGAGCGAGGTGGAGCGCGCGGCGGACGATTACCTGACATCGCTTCTGCGCGTACATAAAAGTGAGATCATGTCCGTGCTTCCGCTCGTGGGGTACCTGCTCGCGCGCGAGCGCGAGGCGGGCGCGGTGCGCCTGATCGCCACCGGAAAATCCGCTCATGTGGCGCTGGATCAACTGGAAGCGCGCCTTCGCGCGATGTATTAGAAAGGGGGGCCGGACATGCAAAAGATCGCGGTAGTCGGCTCCCGGGATACGGTGCTGGCCTTTAAGGCGCTGGGCCTTGAGGTTTGCCCGGCGGAGACGGCGCAGGAAGCTTCGCAGGCGGTGTACCGTCTGGCGGAAGGCGGCGCGGCGGTGATCTTCATTACCGAAAATTATGCCGCTGAAATTGAAGAAACCATTTCGCGCTACAGGACCGTAGCGCTTCCGGCGATCATTCCCATCCCCAGCGCGTCGGGCGCAACGGGCGAAGGGATGAAGCGCGTGCGCGCCAACGTGGAGAAGGCGATCGGCGCGGACATACTATTTAAGGAAGAGGGATAAGGCGATGCGACAGGGTATCATCACGAAGGTCGCCGGTCCGCTGATCGTCGCCGAGCATATGTCGGACGCCACCATGTACGATGTGGTTCGCGTGTCCGAAGCCGGCCTGATTGGCGAGATCATTGAGATGCGCGGCGACCGCGCTTCCATACAGGTCTACGAGGAGACCGCGGGGCTGGGCCCGGGCGAACCGGTGGAATCGACCGGCGCGCCGCTGTCGGTGGAACTCGGGCCGGGGCTGATCGAATCGATCTTTGACGGCATTCAGCGCCCGCTGACCGCCATCCGCAAGGAGGCGGGCGACCGCATCACGCGCGGCATTCACGTAAACTCGCTCAGCCGTGAAAAGGTCTGGGCATTCGTTCCGGCCGTCAAGACGGGCGAACGCGTGAGCGCGGGCGATGTGCTGGGCACGGTGGAGGAGACCAGCGTCGTGACCCACAAGATCATGGTGCCGCCGGGCGCCGAGGGCGTGGTCGAGTTCATCCATTCGGGAGGCGCCACAATCCTGGACGTGGTGGCGAAGCTCAGGACGCCTGCCGGTGAAATGAAAGACCTCACCATGATGCAAAAATGGCCGGTCCGCCGCGGGCGCCCCTATAAGGAGAAACTTGCGCCCAATGAGCCCATGGTCACCGGGCAGCGGGTCATCGATACGTTCTTCCCCATCGCGCGCGGCGGCGTGGCGGCTGTGCCCGGCCCGTTCGGCAGCGGCAAGACGGTCGTCCAGCACCAGCTCGCCAAGTGGGCCGATGCCGACATCATCGTCTACGTCGGCTGCGGCGAGCGCGGCAATGAGATGACCGACGTTTTGATGGAGTTCCCCGAGCTGCACGATCCCAGAACCGGCGAGACGCTGATGAAGCGCACGGTGCTCATCGCCAATACCTCCGACATGCCGGTCGCGGCGCGCGAAGCATCGATCTATACCGGCATCACCATCGCCGAGTACTTCCGCGACATGGGCTACAAGGTCGCCATCATGGCCGACTCCACTTCCCGCTGGGCGGAAGCCTTGCGCGAAATGTCGGGCCGCCTTGAGGAAATGCCGGGTGAAGAAGGTTACCCGGCCTACCTCTCAAGCCGCATCGCCGAGTTTTACGAGCGCGCGGGTTGGGTCAAGTGCTTGGGCTCGGGCGAGTGCGAGGGCGCGATTTCGGCCATCGGCGCGGTTTCACCGCCCGGCGGCGATATTTCAGAGCCGGTCTCGCAGGCGACGCTGCGCATCGTCAAGGTGTTCTGGGGCCTGTCCGCGGGCCTTGCCTACAAGCGCCACTTCCCGGCCATTGACTGGCTGCAAAGCTATTCGCTCTACCTTGACCGCATGGAGGATTGGTTTGAGGGACGCGTCGCGCCCGACTGGAACGAGAAGCGCGCCGAAGCCATGCGCCTGCTTCAGGAAGAAGCGGAGCTCGACGAAATCGTGCGCCTGGTCGGCGTGGACGCCCTGAGCTTCAAGGACCGCCTGACGCTTGAAGTCGCGCGGATGCTGCGCGAGGACTACCTGCACCAAAACGCGTTTGACGAAATCGATACCTACACCTCGCTCGACAAGCAGTACCGCATGCTGACGCTGATCCTCGACTACCAGCTCAAGGGTCAAAAGGCGATCGCCGCGGGCGCGGAGCTTTCCAAGGTTGCGGGGCTGCCGGTTCGCGAGAAGATCGGCCGCGCCAAGTACATCCTTGAAAACGAGCTTGAGAAATTTGACGCGATTGAAACCGAACTCACCGACCAGATGGCTCAATTGACCGAAGGAGGACTGTAAGATGCTGAAAGAATACTCAACCATCCGCGAGGTCGTTGGCCCGCTGATGCTGGTCGAGGGCGTGAGCGGCGTCAAGTACTCCGAGCTGGTCGAAATTGAGCAGGCGACGGGCGAGAAGCGCATGGGCAAGGTGCTCGAAGTCGCGGGCGACCGCGCGATGGTGCAGCTCTTCGAAAGCTCGCTGGGTCTTAAAATTGAAACCTCCAAGGCGCGCTTTCTCGGCCGCTCGATCGAGCTTTCGGTGTCCATGGACATGCTGGGCCGCGTATTTGACGGCCTGGGCCGCCCGCGCGACGGAGGGCCGGAGATCATCCCCGAAATGCGCATGGACGTCAACGGCGCGCCGATCAACCCCGCTGCGCGCGACTACCCCGACGAGTTCATTCAGACAGGCATCTCGGCCATCGACGGGCTGAACACACTGGTTCGCGGGCAGAAGCTGCCGGTGTTCTCGGGCAGCGGCCTTCCGCACGCGCAGCTTGCCGCGCAGATTGCGCGCCAGGCAAAGGTGCTGGGCGGTGGCTCGGACAACTTTGCCGTCGTCTTTGGCGCGATCGGCATCACGTTTGAAGAAGCCGATTTCTTCATCAGCGACTTTAGAAAGACCGGCGCGATCGATCGCACGGTGCTGTTCATGAACCTCGCCAACGACCCAGCCATCGAGCGCATCAACACCCCGCGCATGGCGCTGACGGCGGCTGAATACCTGGCGTATGAAAAGGACATGCACGTCCTGGTCATCCTGACCGACCTGACCAACTACGCCGAAGCCCTGCGCGAAGTGTCCGCCGCGCGCAAGGAAGTGCCGGGCCGCAGAGGTTACCCGGGCTACCTCTACACCGATCTTGCGAGCCTGTACGAGCGCGCCGGGCGTATTCGCGGCAAAAAGGGATCGGTCACCCAGATCCCGATCCTGACCATGCCCGAAGACGACAAGACCCACCCGATTCCCGACCTCACCGGATACATCACCGAAGGCCAAATCATCCTGAGCCGCGAGTTGCACCGCAAGGGACTCCAGCCGCCGATCGACGTGCTGCCATCGCTTTCGCGCCTCAAGGACAAGGGCATCGGCCAGGGCAAGACGCGCGAGGACCACGCGCCCACCATGAACCAGCTCTTCTCCGCCTATTCGCGCGGCAAGGACGCCAAGGAACTGGCGGTCATTCTGGGCGACGCGGCGCTGAGCGACCTCGACAAGCAGTACGCCAAATTTGCCGACGCGTTTGAAAAACAGTACGTCGCGCAGGGGTATTACGCCAACCGTCCCGTGGAGGAAACGCTGGAACTGGGCTGGAAGCTGCTGGCCATGCTGCCCAGGTCCGAGCACAAGCGCATCCGCGACGACATGATCGACCGCTACTGGCCGGGGGAGGAGGCGTAGAAAATGGCGCTTCTCAATTGCAACCCCACGCGCATGGAACTTACGCGGCTCAAAAGGCGGCTTAAGACCGCCGTGCGCGGACACAAACTGCTCAAGGACAAGCGCGACGAGATGATGCGCCGGTTTGTGCTGCTGGTTCGCGAAAACGCGAAGCTCAGGGGCGACGTGGAGCAGGCGCTTTCAAAGGCGCTGGCCGAATTTGCCCTGACGAGCGGCGTCATGCAAAACGCCATGCTCGAAGAAGCGGTGCTCTATCCCGCGCGCACGGTTGCGCTTTCAATCGGCTCTAACAACATCATGTCGGTGGATGTGCCGCGCATCACGGTCGATCCCCAGAGCCTGACCGAAACGCAGCTGTCCTACGGCTTTGCCGAGACGAGCGCGCAGCTCGACGGCGCGATCCAGGGGCTGGCCGACGTGCTGCCCGAGATGATTCGCCTGGCCGAGATCGAAAAAACCTGTAACCTCTTGGCCGACGAGATCGAGAAGACGCGCCGGCGCGTGAACGCGCTTGAGTACGTCATGATTCCCGACCTCAACGAGACCATTCGCTACATCACCATGAAGCTGGACGAAAACGAGCGCGGCTCGCTCACGCGCCTCATGAAGGTCAAGGACATGATCGCCGCGCGCGACCAGGTGGGATAGGGGGATGTCGGGGGCGCTGCCCCTGGACCCCGCCAAGGGACACCGTCCCTTGGAACCCTTCAGCCGCTGTGGCGGGGAGAAAAAAGCGCGCGCAAGGCGCGCTTTTTTGATGGGAGATGGATTTTTTGGAGAACATGATGATTAGGCATGAGCTTGAGGCCGACTACGGCATCGTCGAAAACCTTGTGCGCGAGGCGTTTTGGAATTTGTTCGTGCCGGGGTGCGATGAGCATTTGTGCCTGAGCAATTTGCGCAGGAGCCGCGATTTTATCCCGGAGCTCGATTTTGTGGCGGAGCTTGACGGACGGATCGTGGGGCAGATTGCCTATACGCATGCGCATATTCTGAAAGAAGACGGGGCCAAGCTCCCCGCCATTTGCTTCGGACCCGTGGCGGTGTTGCCGGAAGTTCAGAGAAAGGGCGTCGGCGGCGCGTTGATCCGGCATTCGCTTGAGGAAGCGGCGCGCCTTGGATACGAGCGGTGCCTGATCTACGGCGACCCGCGCTACTACGCCCGGTTTGGGTTTCGCTCCGGCGAGGTGTACGGCATTTCAGCCTCCGATGGCGTATACGCCGTGGCGCTTATGGCGCGGGCGCTTAAGCCCGGAGCGCTGAGAGACGCACAGGGGCGCTTTGTCGAAAGCGAGGACTATGCCGTGGACCAAGAGGAACTTATCGAGTTTGAAAAGCGCTTCCCCCCGAAGGAAAAGGCTGTGACCGAGTCGCAAAAGGTGTTTGGCATACTGGTTAGTTTGCGGTATTGAGGAGCAATCAATGGATTATGAATCGGCGGCGCGCTCGGCGCTTGAGCGGCACGGGTTCCGCTTTACCCATTCGCTGGGACAAAATTTTTTGTTGAACCGGGAGATCATCGCGCGCATCGCGGACGCGGCGGGGGTGACGGCGGGCGCGAACGTGCTTGAGATCGGCGCGGGCGCGGGCGTGCTGACGGCCGAGATGGCGGGGCGCGGCGCGTTCGTCACGGCGCTTGAAATCGACAGGGCGCTGGGGTCGGTGCTTGAGGAAGTGCTCGCGCCCTATGAAAACGCGCGCGTGGTGTTTGAAGACGCGATGAAGTGCGACTTGGCGGCGCTCGTTCACTCCGCGTTTTCGCTCGATAAATACCAGGTGGTCGCGAATCTGCCCTACCACATCACTTCAGACATCCTGCAAAGGCTCCTCGCGCTTCCCGCGCCGCCCGCGTCGATCACCGTGATGGTGCAAAAGGAAGCGGCCGAGCGCATCATGGCATGGCCGGGGCAGAAGGCGTATTCCCAGCTCGCGGCCACGATCCGCTACCATGGCGAGGCAAAAGTCGCCTTCGCCGTGCCCGCGTGCGCGTTTACGCCGCCGCCGCATGTTGAGAGCGTACTGCTCAAGATCGAATTGCACGCGGATAAGCCGGTGAAGGCGCAAGACGACGCCATGATGCGCCGCGTGATCCAGGCGGCGTTCGCCATGCGCAGAAAGACCCTGGCCAACAATTTGACCGCGGCGTTTTCGCTGACGCGCGAGGCGGCGCTTGAGCTGCTGGATGCGTGCGGACTCGATTCCCGGGTGCGCGGGGAAGCCCTTACGATGGCGGAACTGGCGAGGGTAGCCGATCAATTGGCAACAAGAGGGTTAAAGGCGGACGTGAGATAAAGAAGAGCAAAAACAGAACCGCCGTGCAAGGACGCGCACGGCGGTTTTTATACCCTCAGCTCACGCTGAACAGCAAACTCCCGTAATTCGGGTACGGCCACAGCTTCGCGGGCACCATGGGCTCGGCGGCGTCCACCGCATCGCGCAAAAGCCCCATGGCGCGAAAAACCTTCTCGCGGTAGTACATCGCCGTCTGCGCCTGATCGGCCTCTTCATTTGCGCCGGCGAGCGCCGCTTTGAGTGCTTCGGCGGCGCGCTGCACTTCGCGCGCCAGGCACGACAATTGCTCGCACAAGGACCTGTCGAGGTTGTTTTCCACGCCGATCTCGGCCTTAACGCGCGCGTCGCCGCCGAGTTTCGCCGAATAATTGAGGATGCCGGGCAGAATATCCCGCGAGACCATGTCGATCATGGTCAGAGCCTCGATCGAGAGCACCTTGACGTAGGTTTCGAGCATGATCTCCTTGCGCGAATTGAGCTCAAGCTCGGTAAACACGCCGTGGCGCGTAAACAGGCACCTGTTGTGCTCGTCGGCCAGATGCGGGATCGCCTCGGCGGACGAGCGCCAGTCGATCAGGCCGCGTTTGTGCGCTTCCTCGACCCACTCATCGGTGTAGTTGTTGCCGTTGAAGATGATGCGCTTGTGGGCGCGGATGGTATCGCGGATGAGCGCGTTCAGCGCGCCGGTAAAGTTCTTCGCCTTTTCCAGTTCATCGGCAAACTCCATCAACACGTCGGCCACGATGGTGTTGAGGATGATGTTGGGGTCGGCAACCGAACTCGGCGCGCCGAGCATCCGAAACTCAAACTTGTTGCCGGTAAAGGCGAAGGGCGAGGTGCGGTTGCGGTCTGTCGTATCCCTCGGAAAGCGCGGCATAAAATTGACGCCGATGTTCATCTCCGAACGTACCACGCCCGCGTACTCGTCCTCGGCCTCAAGCGCGTCCAGCAGCCCCGTCAGTTCGTCGCCCAGGAAGATCGACACGATGGCGGGCGGCGCTTCATGCCCGCCCAGCCGGTGGTCGTTGCCCGCGCCGGCGATCGCGATGCGCAAAAGGTCCTGATGCTTGTCCACCGCCTTGATGACCGCCGAGAGGAACAGGAGGAACTGCGCGTTGTCAATCGGCGACGCGCCGGGCTCGAGCAGGTTGATGCCGGTATCGGTTGACATGGCCCAGTTGTTGTGCTTGCCCGAGCCGTTGACGCCCTCAAACGGCTTTTCGTGGAGCAGGCACGCCATGTTGTAGCGCGCGGCGATCTTCTTCATCAGCTCCATGGTGAGCTGGTTGTGGTCGGTCGCGATGTTCGCCGTAGTGAAGATGGGCGCAAGCTCGTGCTGCGCGGGCGCGGCCTCGTTGTGCTCGGTCTTGACCGGCACGCCGAGTTTCCACAGTTCCTGGTCGAGTTCCTTCATGAACGCGGCCACGCGCGGCTTGAGCACGCCGAAATAATGGTCGTCGAGTTCCTGTCCCTTGGGCGGGCGCGCGCCGAAGAGCGTGCGGCCGGTGTAGATCAGATCCGGTCGGCGCTTGAAAACCTCCTGGTCGATCAGGAAGTATTCCTGCTCGGCGCCGACGGTCGGCGAGACGCGCTTGACATCCTTGCCAAAAAGGCTCAAGATGCGCCTTGCCTGAACGTTCAGCGCTTCCATGGACCTGAGCAGCGGCGTTTTTTTGTCAAGCGCTTCGCCGGTATAGGCGCAAAACGCGGTCGGAATGCAAAGCGTATTGTCCTTGATGAAGGCGTAGCTCGTGGGGTCCCACGCGGTATAGCCGCGCGCCTCAAATGTCGCGCGCAGCCCGCCCGAGGGAAAGCTGGAAGCGTCGGGCTCGCTGCTGATGAGCTCCTTGCCTTTAAATTCGAGCGCCACGCCGTCGCCCCTGATGGCGATGAAAGCGTCGTGCTTCTCGGCGGTGATGCCGGTCATGGGTTGGAACCAATGGGTGTAATGGGTCGCGCCTTGCTCGACCGCCCATTCCATCATGGCATCAGCGATCTGGTCGGCCAAGTCCCGCGTCAGCGCCTGTCCGCTCAAGAGCCGCTGCTTGAACGCCTGATACACCTCTGGGTTCAGCCTCTTTTGCATGGTGCTGTCGTTAAAGACCCGAATGCCGAACATTTCGCCCAACCGTTCCATTTACGTTCCCCCCTTCGGTGAATGCACAAATTATACGTTGCCGGGTCAAGGACTGTCAAGCGCGATTGAGGCAAGATTTATCGCTTTGCACGATTGAACTTTGTCGGCAAATCCTATATAATGCCAATATGATCCGGTTGCGGAGGACGCATAATGCGCAGGTTGATTTTGGGTTTGCTTATGGCGCTGATTTTGGGTTTGGCGGCGGGCGTGCATGCGGCCGGCCCCGTTCGGGAAGTGCAAATGAGCGCGGCCGAGGCTGCGGTCAATATGGCCGACACTTTGCGCCTCAACGCGCGCGCGCTGCCCGCAGACGCGGACAACCGCGCGCTCTATTGGTCGTCGAGCGACAAAAAAATTGCGACGGTTGACGTAAACGGCCTGGTGACGCCGATCGCGCCGGGCACGGTCAATATCGCGGCCACGGCGGCGGACGGGAGCGGCGCGCGCGGCATCACGCGCGTAACCGTCACGCGCGTATACCGGCGCGCGCTGGTCCTGGGCGCGACAAAGGGCAACAGGCGCCTTGGCACGCAGCCGCTCGCCGCAGTAGGGCCGGAGATAAGGGGCGTGGCGCGCGCGATGAAGGTCAGCCGCTTTGCGGATGGATACGGGATCAATGTGAGCTACGCGCTCAACCGCACCAAGAAGCAGGTCAAGGCCGCCATTCAGAAAAAGTTCAGGGCCGCCAAGGATGACGACGTGAGCTACGTCTACCTGAGCGGGCACGGCATGAAACAAGCCGGCGAGTTTTACTTGCTCCCGTGCCTTGACGCCATGATTTCGGCAGAGGAGCTCAAGCGCTGGCTCGACCCGATTCCCGGCACCGTGGTGCTCGTGGTCAATACGTGCTTTAGCGGCTCCATCGTGAGCGGCAAAGGCGCGGGCGCGGACTCAGGCGATTTCGGGAGCGGGTTTGTCGATCGGTTTCTTTCCCCGCCCGCTCAGGGCAAGAGTACCGCCATCACCGGAGCCAAGTATCAGGTGATATGCGCGACCGCCGGCAACGAGACGGGCTGGACCTATTACGATGGCTATGATTACGTCAAGGGCAAGCGCCGCTACCGCTACGCCGACGCGTTCGGCACGCCCTTTGCCGCGGGCATCGGCTGGGACTACCTGGACGGCGCGGGCGTCAGGAGCTGGCTGGCGGATTATAATTTTGACGGCGAGATTACGGGCAGGGAGCTCTACGCATACCTGCGCTTGGTCGTGGGAAGGCAGGACGCGCTCAGGAAGGTGCAGACCGTGACGGTATACCCGAGCGGGGGAAGCGACTTCGTGCTGTTCGCGCAGTGAAGCCGACGACAGCTTATCGACTTTGTCGATAAGCTGTCATCGGAAATCTTTGGCTTTGCCAAATCTTTTCGATGAGTGGAGTTACGGGGCCAAATTGCTGAAAATCCTGCGGGATTTTCCGGGCGCAATTTGGGCGGGTAGGGATTTTGAGTCGGGGAGGCGGTAAAGCCTCCCCTTTGTCAAAATCCCATTCACCCTCGGCGCACAGGTCGCCGAGGGCGTTGCTTTCGGGGTTTGTTGGCGGGCCGTTTTCGTGGATCGGGTTTTTCTATTGTTCCCCGCGCGCTTCATCCAGAATAAAGGTGAACGTCGATCCCTTGCCCGGCGCGGTCGCAACGCTGATCTCGCCGCCCATCAGTTCGGTAACCAGCTTCGCGATGGCCAGCCCCAGACCCGTGCCGGAGGTGCGCATGCGCGAACGGTCGGCCTTGTAGAAGCGTTCCCAGATGTAGGGCAGGTCGATGGGGTCGATTCCGCAGCCGGTGTCCTCGACGCCCAGCGCAATCTTGCCTTCGCCCGCGCGGCGCGCAAACAGCGTCACCTTGCCGCCCGGCGGCGTGAACGAGAGCGCGTTGTCTGTCAAAATGATCAGGACTTGCAGTACCCGGTCTTCCGCGCCCATGAACGTCAGCGGGTCGCCGTCGGTTTTGACTTCAAGGGTTACCGCGCCTTCCTCAGCGCGCGCCTTCATGCGCCGCGTGGCGGCTTCAAGCAATCCTTGGGGCTGCATCGGTTCGAGTTCAATGGTGATGCGCCCCGATTGCAGGCGGCTCAAGTCGAGCATTTCGGCGATCAGTTTCTCAAGGCGCACCGTCTCCTGATAAATGACGCGGTAGCATTCGTCCTTCTCCCGGTCGGTCTCCATCATGCCGTCCATGAGCGGCTCCACCATGCCCCGGATGCCGGTGAGGGGGGTGCGCAGTTCATGGGAGATGTTGGCGATGTAATCGCGGCGCATCTGCTCGAGCCGCTGGGCTTCCGACACATCGCGCACAAGGCACACCGCGCCGATGGGAGAAAAGCCCGCTTCGGCAATCGGCGCGGCGATGGCCTCGATGGTCCTGCCCTGAACGGTGTCCCAAGTGATTTCCATGCGCGATGTTTCGCGCATGGAACGGTTCAGCATGTCGATCAACTGCCGCTGCTGGTCAAGCGAGTGCGGGTTATCGGGATGGATGTCCCAGGCGCGAAGTTCCAGCAGGTTCAGCGCGGCCGCGTTCGCGTGAATCACGCGCCCGCCCTGATCGACCGCGATGATGCCTTCGCCGATGGAGGACAAGATCAGCTCAAGCTTGCGCTTTTCGCCCGCGAGGGTTCCGATGACATCGTCCAGGCGCGCCGACAGCATGTTGAGCGTTGCGCCGAGCTGTCCGATCTCATCTTTTTGCGCAAAAGTAAAGCGCTCGTCGTAATGTCCTTCGGCCATGCGGCCCGCGATTTTGGACAGCGCCATGACCGGGCGCGTCAAGCGCCTTGACATAAACCACGCCATCACGGCGGCGCACAGGATGGCCGCGCCGCCCGCGAACGCGAGCATCCACAGGAAATTCCAGGTCGCCGTGCCCACGTCGGTCAAAGGCCGGCTGAGGATGACCGCCGCGCTGACTTCTCCGGTCTCCGAATCGATGATCGGCATCCCCGCAAACATGACCGGATCCTGTGAAAATTGCAGTTGCCTGACGTCTGTCGCCGATTCGCCGCCCATGATGGAGCGCACCAACTGCTCGTCCACCGAGCCCGCCAGGTTGATGCGGGTGAGCGCCGCTTCTTCATCTTCCGCCGCCGGTTCATCCTGGGGGACGGGGAAGAGCGCTTGATACAATGCGTACATGCGTCGCATCCCCTGCCCATTGGGCGCGGGCGGTCTGACGAAAATAGCCGCGTTGTTCGCTGGGGTATCCGGCGCGCCGTCCCCGGCGGAAGCGTCCGCTTGGTCCGTGGTTGGGGCGGACGGCGGCTGGAAGAGTATGTTGCCCTTCTGCTTGACCGGCATTTGCCGCGCCACCATGTCGGTGTCCACATAGATGAGCTGCGCGTCGCACATCGATTCCATCTCGCGCAGGCCCTTGGGGGTCAGCACGCGCACGCGCCCGTCGGGACGCGCCAGCGCCGTCGCCACAGCCTCGGCGCGCGCGAGCAGGTCTTCAAGGTTGCTGGTCAGGATGTAGTTGCGGATGAGCAGCGTAGACACAAGACCGGCCAGCGCTACGACGACGAGCGCCGTGGCCACGTAACCGGTCAGGACTTTGAAGAATATGGTGTGTCGGCCCCGCGGCGCGGAAATTTTATCCCTATCCATTGACTTCGAAACGGTAACCGACGCCCCAGACGGTCTTGATGTCCCAGGGATTGGGCGTCATGCACAGCTTGGCGCGGATGCGCTTGATGTGGCTGTCAACCGCGCGGGTGTCGCCCAGGAAGTCGTAGCCCCAAATGCTTTGCAGGAGGTGTTCGCGGCTGAACACCATGCCGGGGTTGCTGGCCAGCGTCCACAAAATTTCGATTTCCTTGGGCGTTGAGGGAATCACCTGGCCGTTGAGCTTGACGATGAACGCGCCCATGTCGATGTCAAGGTTGCTCACCACGAGGTGCGTGCCCTTCGATTCCTCCTTGAGTTCGTACATGCGCCGAAGCACCGCCTTGACGCGCGCGAGCACTTCGCGGGGTGAAAAGGGCTTGGAAATGTAGTCGTCCGCGCCGAGTTCGAGGCCCAGGAGCTTGTCGAACTCCTCGCCCTTGGCGGTCAGCATGACGATGGGGATGTTGCTGGTCTTTCGAATCTCGCGGCATACGATCAGCCCGTCCATCTTGGGCATCATGATGTCGAGCAGCATCATGTCCGGGCGCGACTGGCGCACGTGGCGAATGGCCTCTTCGCCGTCGTAGGCCGACAGCAACTGATAGCCCTCCCTGCGGAAATAGCTGCCCAGCGACTGATGTACGTTGACGTCGTCATCGGCGATTAAGATGCGGTACCCGCTGCGGTACTCGTCCATGGTATTTTCCTCCGTATCAGCTTGTGGGTACAGCATATCAGCCAGGTTTGTCAAAACGGTGGCGGAGCGTATAACAAATGTGGTCAAAACCGAAAGCTTTATTTCTTCTTTGAAAAGATCGACGAAAGAAAATCGGCAATGCGGGTCAGCGCGCGGTTGATGAAGGACATGTCCCCGCCGCCGGTTTCTTCAAGGGCGCTGTCCTTGATCCGTTCTTCCTCAGGCATTTCAACGCCCTGGTAGAGCATTTCGCGCAGTGTCCGCCCGCGTGAGTACACGGAAAACAGGTTTCTGACGATGATCAGCGTTACCGGGCCCAGGATCATGCCGAACACGCCCATGTAGCGCATGCCGATGTACATGGAAACCAATGTCAAAAGCGGGTGAATGCCGATCTGATCGCCTACGACACGCGGCTCAAGGAGCTGGCGAACCATCCATACCACGCAAAACACAAGCAGCAGCCCCACCGCCGTCGGCACGTTCCCGGTCAGCAGGTTGTACAAAGCCCATGGCACCACGAAGGTGCCGGTGCCAAGCACCGGCAGGGCGTCAAAGATCGAGATAATCAGCGCGAACAAAATCGCGTAGTTGACGCCCACAAGGGTAAACCCAATCGTCAGTTCAACGAAAGTAACCAGCATCAAGATGAGCATGGCGCGGATGTAGCCGAACAGCGCGCCGAAGAGGTCGTCGCGCACCGATTCGACGCGGCGTATCCAACTCTCGGGCAATTGCCTGTGGATCTGGCGTGAGATGTAGTCGCGGTCGCGGGTAAAGAAAAAGGTGGCCAGCAGCGTCACGATCAGGGTCACGATCATGCGCGGGGTGGACGCCGCGATGCCCCAGGCGCTCTTCGTCGCGGTGTTGACCAGCCCCAGCAATTCACCGCGCAGCCGCAGTACCACGTCGTTTATGGTGTTGATCGCGTCTTGATCGATGAATTCGTACTTGACATCGAGTTCGGTCATGAATTTCTGGGCGGCATTGGCCCAGTCGGTGTACATGGCGGGGAGCTGTAACGCAAAATCGCGCGCTTCGCTCGCCAGCTTCACCGCGACCACGCCCACCACGGTGAACAGCAACGCCAGCACCAAGAGCACCGTCACCGTGGTCGCGATGGTGCGCGTCAAATGGAGCCGCTTGTCCAGCGCGTGGACGAGCGGCTCCACCATGGAAGCGATCAGGAACGCGACGATAAAGGGCACGACAAGAGACGCCAACTTTACGATCAGGTACAGCCCCGCCACCAGGGCGAGCAGGACGCCGATCAGTTTCAGCGCATTGACCGCCATGGGTCCAATCCTGTCGCGGAGTTCGCGCAGCGCTGCCACAAAAGACCTCCCGCTTACGCTTCGGCCGCCTCACCAGCGGCTTCGGCGTCGGTCGTCTCTTCTTGGGCGCCTTGCGCCTCAACCGTCTCGGCGGGCGCTTCGATCAGGTTCGGCGCGCCCATGTAGGCGATGCCCGGCTTGGTCAGGCGCGACGCGGTGAGCTGCGCCTCTTCCACGATCTCATTGGCGCGGGCGAGCGCCGCCTTGAGCGTTTCATGAGAGCGCGTCAGGCGCTGCTGCGCCAGAGAGCGGATGGATTCGGCCTCCTGGTTGGCGTGCTCAATGATCTCGGCGTATTCCATTTCGGTGCGGTTGCTGACCACATAGGCGTGGTCCTTGGCTTCGCGGATGATGCGGCTGGCTTCAACGCGCGCGTCGGGTATCTGAACGTACTCGTCGCGGAAACGCGTCAGTTCGTCCACCTGATTTTCCAGCCCTGCGATCTTCGCGTCTTTTTCATGCAGTTGCTGGTCCTTGCTTTCAACCACGCGTTCGGTTTCCGCCTGAACCTGACGGACGGAAGATTCCTTTTCCTTGGCCAGTTGTTCCTTTTCCTTTTCGGCGCGTTGCGCGGCATAGTCCTGTTTTTCTTTTTCTTCGAGCAGGTCGTCAAATTTGCGGTTGCGGCTGGCCAGCGCGCAGATCAGCACGATCGCCAGCACCAGCAGGATCGCCGCAGCCAGCAGGAACTGCCACGGTTCGACCGCGCTCGTCACGGAATTGATGACATCGGTGAAGCCAGAAAGGGCCGAAGCGGTTTCGGTTTGCGGCATGTGGAATTCCTCCTTATCGTGTGGGGCGCGTGAACGCCAAATTGCTGTATATCAGGTACTTTATCACGAACCCCATCCTTATGTCAAGGAGGGGTTAAGCGGCACATCACAGAACATGGAAGCGGTAAACGGTGGTGGTGTCGTATTTTTCGCCCGCGCGCAGGATGGGCGAAGGGAAGTTTGCGTGGTTGATGGCGTCGGGGTAGTTCTGCGTCTCAAGGCACAGGCCCGCGCGCGCGCCGTAGGCGTGTCCGCACTTGCCTTTGTTCCCGCCGCCCAGGCCGTTGCCGGAATAAAACTGCACGCCTTTCTGGTCGGTTTCGGTGGTCATCGCGCGCCCGGAAGCGGGGGAGACGAGCCGCGCAACTTCTCTGAGGCCGTCCCCGTTCAGGCAGAAATTGTGGTCGTACCCGCCGCCGTATCCCAACTGCTCATCCTCGCTTGTGCGGCAAAGCCCTTCTTTGAGCGTGCGCCCATGCCTCAGGTCAAACGGCGTGCCGGTGACGTCCCGGATTTCGCCCGTCGGGATCAGGCCGCTGTCTGAGGGGGTAAAGCGGTCGGCCAGGATCGTCAGGACATGGTCTTCGATTGTGCCCGCGCCTTCGCCCGTTAAGTTGAAATAGGCGTGGTTGGTGAGGTTTAAAAGCGTATCCTTGTCGGATACCGCTTCGTAATGGATGCCAAGCGCGTCATCCTCGCTTAAGGTATAGGTGACTTTGACGTCAAGAGAACCGGGATAGCCCTCTTCGCCATCCGGGCTGTGAATGGTCAGGACGAGTTGCCCCGCGTCTTCGTTCGCTTCGGCTGCCCACAGCTTGCGGTCAAAGCCGATATTGCCGCCATGCAGGTGGTGGCCGTTTGAATTGGCCGCAAGGTGAAGCGCCTGCCCGTCAAGCGTGCACGCGCCATGCGCGATGCGGTTGCCAACCCGCCCGATCAAAGCGCCCAGGTACGCGGGATTGGGGCAATAGTCTTCCACCCGATCAAAGCCCAGCACGACATCGCCAAGTGCGCCCGCCCTGTCGGGCACCAAAATCGACACCAGAATGCCGCCGTAATTCGTAATGGCGACGCTCGCGCCTTTGGCGTTTGTCAGTATGTACAGATCAGCCGGCTCACCGGTCGGCAGGCGCCCAAAGGGCTTCTTCTCGATGCGCATGACAATCCCTCGCTTTATGCCAAAATCATTACCAAGTATCATACCGCTTTTTTTGAGTCTTTGCAAGCGCGGATGCGCGCCCGTCTGTCAAGATATTTTACTTGACAACGGACGAAAACCGGCTATAATAGTGCGCGTGGCCGACTTGGGAGGATGAATCATGGAAAAGCGGATTGAAGTCGCTCTGTTGTACGATTTTTACGGGCCGCTTTTGACCGCGCGGCGCGCGGAGCTTCTCAGGCTGTACTTGGAAGAGGATCTCTCGCTGGCCGAGATCGCCGAGGAGCTGGGCGTTTCGCGCCAAGGCGTGTACGACGCGCTGAGGCATGCGCAGGCGCAGCTCGAGGCGTACGAGGCGCGCCTAAACCTCATGGCCCGGTATCAGGCGATGGGGCGCGAGATTGAAAAGTGCCGCAAAATGCTTGATGAAATCAAGCCGCAAGCTGGGAGCGAAGGCGCGCTGACGGGCGCCAAAGCCGCGCTCGACCAGATCGAATATACGCGATCGTAGATGTGCGAGGTGAGAAAAAATGGCTTTTGAAGGATTGACCGATAAGCTCCAGCAGGCATTTAAAAAGCTGAGCAGCAAGGGCAAACTGAGCGAAAACGACGTCAAGGAAGCGATGCGCGAGGTGCGCATGGCGCTGCTCGAGGCCGACGTCAACTACCTGGTTGTCAAAGATTTTGTCAAGAAGGTAACCGAGCGAGCGGTGGGCGCGGACATCCTGGGAAGCCTCACGCCCGGCCAGCAGGTCATCAAGATCGTCAATGAAGAGCTTTCTTCCCTCATGGGCGGCGCGGGTTCGCGCCTGACCTACGCCTCCCAGCCACCGACGGTGTACATGCTCTGCGGACTGCAAGGCGCGGGCAAGACCACCATGGCGGGCAAGCTCGGCGGCCTCATCAAGAAGCAGGGCAAGAAACCGTTGCTCGTCGCGTGCGACGTGTACAGGCCCGCCGCCATCAAGCAGCTCCAGGTCGTCGGTGAAGCGGTGGGCGTCGAAGTCTTCGAAAAAGGGCAGATCAACCCCGTCGATATCGCCAAGCAAGCCATCGAGTACGCGCGCTACTACGGACGCGACCCGGTGATCCTCGATACCGCGGGACGGCTCCACATCGACGAGAACCTGATGGAAGAGCTCCGTGACGTCAAAAAGGCGGTCAAGCCCCAGGAAATCCTGCTGGTGGTCGATGCCATGACCGGACAGGACGCGGTCAATGTGGCCGAGACCTTCAACAAAAACTTAGGCCTTGACGGCGTGATTTTGACCAAGCTCGACGGCGACACGCGCGGCGGCGCGGCCATCTCGGTCAAGGCGGTCACCGGAAAGCCCATCAAGTTCAGCGGCATCGGCGAAAAGCTGACCGACATCGAGCCGTTCTATCCCGACCGCATGGCGTCGAGAATCCTCGGCATGGGCGATGTGCTGAGCCTGATCGAAAAGGCCCAGGATCAGATGGACGAGAAGGAAGCCGGCCAGCTCATCTCGAAAGTCAAGACCAACAACTTCACATTGGACGACTACATGGAGCAGATGAACCAGCTGAAAAAAATGGGCTCCGTGGCGGACCTGCTGAAGATGATCCCGGGCGTCGGATCCAAGCTCAAGGACGTTCAGATCGACGAGGCCGCGGTCGGCAAGAGCCAGGACAAGACCATTGCCATCATCCGGTCCATGACCAAGATGGAGCGCAGGAACCCCGACGTCCTCAACGCGTCGCGCAGACGGCGCATCGCCGCGGGCTCGGGCACGACGGTCCAGGACGTGAACCTGCTGATCAAGCAATACGATCAG
The DNA here is from genome assembly GCA_031551775.1 of Eubacteriales bacterium. Classification (GTDB taxonomy): domain Bacteria; phylum Bacillota; class Clostridia; order Christensenellales; family Aristaeellaceae; genus Anaerozeibacter. Next base: position 24,510 of record JAVBND010000077.1, read on the forward strand.
GCGCGCTCCATGATGAAGCAGATGATGGGCGGCA
>JAVBND010000018.1:0-40859 GCA_031551775.1 Eubacteriales bacterium
AAGGTCAGGTGCGCGTGAGAAAGCCCGGCGCCGGTGGCGACCAGCTTGGCCAGTGACTCGATCACCGCCAGGTACGCGCCCCGGTATGGGCTTTGCTCAGACAGGAACGGGTTGAATCCAAACGCCATCGCCGAGCAGGTCTCGCTCTTGCCCGAGCTCACGGGGAGCCTTGCGACCATGGCCTGAATGGGCGTGCGCTGGCGCGTGCCGCCAAAGGGCATGAACACGCTGTTCGCGCCGATGGTGGAGTCGAACCGCTCGGACAGGCCCCGCTTTGAGCAGCAGTTCAGGTCATGGGCCAGGCCCGCCATGCGCGTCTCAAAGTCGGTCTGCGCGTGCTTTTTGGGCGTGACGGGGGCCGAGACCAGCGCGGCCGCCTTTTTGGGCGCGCCGTTGGAATTGAGGAACTCGCGCGAGATGTCCACGATGGTGCGCGCATTCCAGCGCATCACCAGTCGCTTTTGTTCGGTGACGTCGGCCACCTTGGTGGCCTCGAGGTTCTCTGCCTCGGCCAACTCGATGAAGCGCGCCATGTCTTTGGGGTCCAATGCCACGGCCATGCGCTCCTGGGATTCGCTGATCGCAAGCTCGGTGCCGTCCAGTCCCTCGTATTTCTTGGGCACGGCGTTCAGGTCAAAGATCAGCCCGTCGGCCAGCTCGCCGATCGCAACCGACACACCGCCCGCGCCAAAGTCGTTACAGCGCTTGATGAGCCTGGTGGCCTCCGGGTTTTTGAACAGCCTCTGAAGCTTGCGCTCCTCGGGCGCGTTGCCCTTTTGCACCTCGGCGCCGCACTCGCTCAGCGATTTCTTGCTGTGCGACTTGGACGAGCCGGTCGCGCCGCCGCAGCCGTCGCGCCCGGTGCGCCCGCCCAGCAGCACCACCACGTCGCCGGGGGCGGGCACCTCGCGCCGCACGTTTTTGGCGGGCGCAGCGCCGATCACCGCGCCGATCTCCATGCGCTTGGCGGCGTAGCCGGGGTGATAGATCTCCTCGACGATGCCGGTGGCCAGCCCGATCTGGTTGCCGTAGGCGCTGTAGCCCGCGGCGGCCGTGGTGACGATCTGGCGCTGGGGCAGCTTACCCGGAAGCGTCTGGCCGATGGGCCGGGTGGGGTCGGCCGCGCCGGTCACGCGCATGGCCTGATAGACGTAGCTGCGCCCGGACAAGGGATCGCGGATCGCGCCGCCGATGCAGGTGGCCGCGCCGCCGAAGGGCTCAATTTCGGTCGGATGGTTGTGCGTCTCGTTCTTGAACAGCAGCAACCATTTCTCGTTTTTGCCCTCGACGTCCACGTCGATCTTGACCGTGCAGGCGTTGATTTCTTCGGATTCGTCAAGGTCGGTGAGCAAGCCCCGCGCCTTTAGCGCCTTCATGCCGATGGTCGCAAGGTCCATCAGCGTCACCGGCTTCTCTTCGCGCTTTAATTCTTTTCGCAGGGACAAATAACGCCCGTACGCCGCTTCAACGTCCTCATCCTCAAACCGCGCGTCCACGATGTGCGTGGTGAAGGTGGTGTGGCGGCAGTGATCCGACCAGTATGTGTCGATCATGCGCAACTCGGTCAGCGTGGGGTCGCGCCGCTCCCCCGCAAAATACGCCTGGCAAAACCGGACGTCCGCCGCGTCCATGGCGAGCGCGTACCGCTTGATGACATCCGCCGGGTCAAGCGCCGTAAAGGCGGTCAACGTCTCGACCGTCTTGGGCAGTTCACAGACCATTTTGAGCGTATCGGGCTTGTCAAGCGAAGCCTCGCGCCGCTCGACCGGGTTGACCAGGTGGCGCACGACAGCAGCGTAATCACCTTCCGTGATGTCCCCGTAGATCAGGTACAGCGTCGCCGTCCGGACCAGCGGGCGGTCGCACTCGGCCAAGAGCTGCACGCACTGCGCCGCCGAATCGGCCCGCTGGTCGTACTGGCCGGGCAGGTACTCGACCGCGAGCACGCGGCAATCGCCGCATTCGGGCAGGTGCTCATACACAAAATCGAGCGGCGGCTCGGAAAAGACGGTCGGGATCGCCGCGTCAAAGAGCGCCTTGTCAATTCCCTCGACATCATAGCGGTTGAGGATGCGCAGTTTTTTAAGCCCGTCAACCTTGAGGAAGGAGCGGATATCGCCGTAAAGCGCCTGCGCTTCGTGGTCAAAGCCGGGTTTCTTCTCAACGTAAAGCCGGTATACCATGTCAAACCCCTTTTCTCTCGCCGCATTCAAGTGCCCGGCGACCGATGTCATTTCGCATATACGCGCCCTCAAACGAGATGCACCCGGCGGCGTCATACGCCTTTTCTATGGCTTTTGCAAGCGTTTCACCCGCCGCCGTAACCCCGAGCACCCGCCCGCCGGCGGTCTCGTAACGGCCCTGCGCGTCAAGCGCCGTCCCGCTGTGGTACACCGTGACGCCGGGAAGAAGATCCGCGCCGCCGATGTCGATCAGCTTGCCTTTTTCGTAAGCCACCGGATATCCGCCCGAAGTGAGAACCACGCAGCAAGCGCATTCGTCTAAGAACTCAATGTCCACTTCACCGAGCCGCTCGTCCTCGACCGCGCGCATGATGGTCAAAAGGTCGGTCTTGAGCAGCGGCAGCACCACCTGCGTCTCGGGATCCCCGAAGCGGCAGTTGTATTCGATCACCTTGGGTCCGTCCTTCGTCAGCATGAGCCCAAAGAACAGGCAGCCCTTGAAGGGTCGGCCTTCCTCGTTCATGGCGCGCATCGTGGGCAAAAAGATTTCCCGCATGGCGCGCTGGGCGACTTCCTCCGTATAGAAGGGGTTGGGCGCGACGGCGCCCATGCCGCCGGTGTTGGGGCCCGTGTCGCCGTCCCGCGCGCGCTTGTGGTCCATGGACGAGACCATGGGGGCCATGGTCTTGCCGTCCGTAAACGCCAGAACCGAGACCTCCGGGCCTTCCAGGTATTCCTCGACCACCACGCGCAGGCCGCTGTCGCCAAAGGCGCGCTCGACCATCATCGTGATGACCGCCGCCGCCGCTTCCTCGCGCGTAAAGCACACGCTTACGCCCTTGCCAAGCGCTAAGCCGTCGGCCTTGACCACGAGCGGCAAGGGCGCGAATTGGACATGGTCAAGCGCCGTAGCGGCGTCGTCAAACACCTCGTAGCGCGCGGTCGGGATGCTGTATTTCTTCATGAGGCCCTTGGAAAACACCTTGCTGCCCTCGATCTGGGCGGCCTTGCGGTCGGGGCCAAAGCACTTGACGCCGGCTTCGTGCAGGCGATCGACCGCGCCCAGGTACAGCGGGTCGTCCGGCGCGACCACGGCAAAATCCACCTGATGCTCGCGGCAAAACCTGACCAAGCCGTTAAGGTCGGTCGCCTTGACATTTATGCACTGGGCGTCCCGAGCGATGCCGCCGTTGCCCGGCAGCGCGTACAGGCGCTTAATCTCTTTGCTTTCCTTGAGCTTCTTGATGATGGCGTGTTCGCGGCCGCCGCTTCCGATCACCGCTACGTTCATCCAAAAAACCTCCTTAAATGGGGCGTTCAGTGGTGGAAGAGCCGCAGGCCCGTAAAGGCCATGACGATTGCGTATTTATCGCAGGCCGCGATTACGTTGTCGTCGCGGATCGAGCCGCCGGGCTGGGCGATGTAGGAGACGCCCGATTTCTTCGCGCGCTCAATGTTGTCGCCAAAGGGGAAGAACGCGTCGCTGGCAAGCGCCACGCCGGTGATTCCCGAAAGAAATGCTTTCTTCTCATCGCGCGTAAGCACCTCGGGGCGCACTTCAAAGAAATTTTGCCACACGGCCTCGCCCAGCACGTCCTCCCACTCATCGTCCGAGAGGTAGACGTCGATGGCGTTGTCGCGCTCGGCGCGGCCAAGCCCGGCTGCAAACTTCAGCGCCAGGACCTTGGGGTGCTGCCTCAAATGCCAAAGATCGGCCTTGTTCCCGGCCAGGCGCGTGCAATGGATGCGCGACTGCTGGCCCGCGCCCACGCCGATCACCTGCCCGTCCTTTGCGTAGGCGACGGAATTCGACTGGGTGTACTTGAGCGTGATGAGCGCGACCAACAAATCGCGAATCGCCCCGTCCGGAAGGTCGCGGTTCGCGGTCGGGCGGTTTTCAAGCATCGCCGCGTCGATCACGATATCGTTCCTGCCCTGCTCGAACACCACGCCGTAGCACATCTTGCGTTCAATGGCGGCGGGGCGATAGGCGGGATCGATCTCAATGACGTTGTACCCGCCCTTGCGCTTGGCTTTGAGGATTTCAAGCGCCTCGGCCTCATAGCCTGGCGCGATGACGCCGTCAGAGACTTCCTTGGCGATCAGGCGCGCGGTGGCGACATCGCATACGTCCGACAGCGCGATGAAATCGCCAAACGAGCTCATGCGGTCGGCGCCGCGCGCGCGCGCGTAAGCCGCGGCCAAGGGAGAAAGCTCAATGGCGGGATCGACAAAGCAGGCCTTTTTGAGCGTATCGCTAAGCGGCAGGCCCACCGCCGCGCCCGCGGGCGAAACGTGCTTGAACGAGCTCGCCGCGGGCAGCCCGGCGGCCGCCTTGAGCTCCGACACCAACTGATATCCGTTCAGCGCATCGAGAAAGTTGATGTAGCCAGGCTTGCCGTTTAAAACCTTAAGCGGAAGCTCGCCCTCCTTCATGAAGATGCGCGCGGGCTTCTGATTGGGGTTACAGCCGTACTTCAGTTCAATCTCCTGTGACATTTTCTTCTCCTTGCGCGTTGCTGTTGATGATCAGGCTTTCGATCTCACCCGTGGTCAGGTCGATCGCGCGCGCCCACAGCGACACGCGGTTGTCGCGATTGAGGTTCTCCCACGCGTCGCGCGCGATTTCCTCAAGGCTGCCGCTCAATTGAACCTGCTCCGGTTCACCTTCAAAGGCCGGGAGCGGGTCGCCGTCCTCGGCGTAGGTGTGCAGGAAGTAGCCCATACCCGCGCGCGGGGACTCGTATTCATAGAAAAAGCGGTTGCAGTTGACGCCTTCGGAATCCGCCGCCTTGAGGATGGCCATCCTGAGAAAGAAATCGCCGCTGTCGAAAGTCGCCAAGGCGCTTATGCGCGCCGTAAAGTTTGGCGCGTCCGGCTCAAACGCGCGCTCGCGCAGCGCCGATTCGAATGTGCCGCCCGAGGAGAGATGGTCATAAATGGTATCGGTCTGATCGCCGTTGGTGACGATCACATGGTTGTTCAGCACCCTTACCGGCGCATAGATGATGAGCGACGGGTCGCGCATCAGCGATTCGTCGTGCGCCCTGGTGACGATGCCGCCGTCCTTCTCAACGAAAACGCGGTTGCGGCTGTTGACGCTTCTGCCCATAATGAAGTAGAGAAATATGGCCTTGCCGCCGTCCGCGCTCTTGCCCGCGACGATCCCGCGCCCGGGGTATTGCGTCCGCGACATGGCCTGAGCAATGGTTTGAATCTTCATGTGCGCGCCTCCTTAATACTTGCCGCGGTCATCTCGGTCGCGCGCGGAAGGAGGAGCCATTCGGCCTTTTCCATCACGCGGCGCTGGAGAAGTTCGGGCGTATCGCCCGGAAGAACCTCGACCGCCTTTTGAAGGAGTATCCGCCCGCCGTCGGGCACTTCATTGACCAGATGCACGGTGGCTCCGGTCAGTTTGACGCCGTAGGCAAGCGCCGCCTCGTGCACCTTGAGCCCGTAAAAGCCCTTGCCGCAAAACGACGGGATCAGCGCCGGGTGGACGTTGATGATTCTGTCCGGGTAGCGCCGGACAAAATCCCCGGACAGAATGGTCATGAACCCGGCAAGCACGATCAGCTCAATGCCGCGCCGCGTTAGAATGTCCTGTAGCTTTTCCTCAAACGCCTCGCGCGTCTCGCCTTTTTCGCGAAGGCAGGTAACGGCTTCGATGCCCGCCGCGCGCGCGCGCTCAAGCGCGTACGCGCCCCCTACGTTAGACAGAACAAGCGCGAGATTGACGCTTGGCATCTCGCCGCGCGCCTTGGCGTCGATCAGCGCCTGCAAATTGGTGCCGCCGCCCGACACCAGCACGCATGTCTTTGCGCTCATTTGAGAACTACCCCGTCCCCGCCCTCGGCGATTTCCCCCAGGATGTAGGCGTCCTCGCCCGCGCCCCTGAGCACGCGCAAGGCCCGGTCCGCCTGATCGGCGGCCACCACGACCGTCATGCCCACGCCCATGTTGAATGTGTTGAACATGTCGCGCTCGGGGATGTCCGCCGCCTTTTGAAGGAGACGAAAGATTGGCGGGGTCTTCACGCGGCTTCTCTCAATCACCGCGCTCACGCCGCCCGGCAGGCAGCGCGGGATATTTTCGTAGAAGCCGCCGCCGGTGATATGGGCGATGGAACGCACGGCGACCTGATCCATGAGCTCGAGCACCGGTTTTACGTAGATGCGCGTGGGGGTCAGGAGCGCTTCGCCAAGGGATGTGCCCAACTCGTCCACGTGCTTTTTCAAATCCCTGTTGTTGACGTCAAACGCCTTGCGCGCGAGCGAGAAGCCGTTTGAGTGAAGACCCGACGAAGCCAGCGCGATCAGCGCGTCGCCCGCTTGCACGGTGTCGCGGTTGAGGATCTTGCGCTTATCGACCACGCCCACCGAGAAGCCCGCCAGGTCGTACTCGTCCGCGGGATAGAACCCGGGCATTTCGGCGGTCTCGCCGCCGATCAGCGCCGCGCCCGCTTGAACGCAGCCCTCGGCCACGCCGCCCACGATTTCGGCCACGCGCTCGGGCAGGTTCCTGCCCACCGCCACGTAGTCGAGAAAGAACAACGGCTTCGCGCCCACGCACAGCACGTCGTTTACGCACATGGCCACGCAGTCGATGCCGACGGTGTCGTGCTTGTCCATCAGGAAGGCGATCTTGAGCTTGGTGCCCACGCCGTCGGTTCCGCTGACGAGCACCGGCTTTTCAATGCCGGTCAAGTCGAGCTCGAACAGGCCGCCGAACCCGCCAAGACCTGAGATGACGCCGGACGTGAACGTGCGCCCAACGTACTTTTGCATCAGCTCGACTGCCTTGTAGCCCGCTTCGATGTCTACGCCCGCGGCGCGGTAGCTTGCGCTTTCGCTCTTCATGGCCTGTCCTCCGGAATTATGTTTTCAAACCGGCTCTTGCCGGGGCGCTTGGGCACTTCGCAGGGATAGTTGCCATCAAAGCAGGCGGTGCAGAATCCCTCGCAGTTGTCGGTCAGCTTCTTGGCGTTTTCGCAGCTCAGATATCCCAGCGAATCGACGCCGAGAATCTCCTTGATCTCCCCCATCGTGTGTCGGCAGGCGATCAGCTTGTCGCGGCTGTCGATGTCGGTGCCAAAGTAGCACGGATGCATGAACGGGGGCGCGGAACTGCGCAGGTGCACTTCCTTCGCGCCCGCCTCGCGCAGCAGCCGGACAATCCGGGCGGACGTCGTGCCGCGCACGATGGAATCGTCCACCAGGACCACGCGCTTGCCGGCAACCACCGACTGGATGGGGTTGAGTTTAATGCGCACCTTGTCCTCGCGGTCGGACTGCGTGGGCTGGATGAATGTCCTGCCGATGTACTTGTTCTTGATGAAGCCCACGCCGTAGGGGATGCCGCTGGTCTTGGCGTAGCCGATCGCGGCGTCAAGCCCCGAATCGGGCACGCCAATCACGACGTCCGCCTGAACCGGATGCTCAAGCGCCAGGAAGCTGCCCGCGCGAACGCGCGCGACGTGTACGCTGGATTGATCGATCACCGAGTCGGGGCGGGCGAAGTAGATATACTCAAAAACGCAGGTCGTCTTGGGCTTTTCGCCCACGTGCCGCGCATCCGAACGCAGGCCGTTTTTGTCGATCACGACGATCTCGCCCGGCGCGACGTCCCGCACGAAGGTGGCGCCGACGGAGTCGAGCGCGCAGCTCTCCGAAGCCAATATCGTACTCTCGCCTAGCTTACCGATGCAAAGCGGCCTAAACCCGTGAGGGTCCCTGACGCCGATCAACTTGGTCGGCGACATGACGACCAAGGAGTACGCGCCCGCGATTACGTCCATGGCGCGCGCGACGGCTTCCTCGATGGAACTGGAATTCAGCCGCTCGCGGGTGATTACATAGGTAATGACTTCGGTGTCGGACGTGGTGTGGAAGATCGCGCCGGTCATTTCAAGCTCCTCGCGCAGTTCCGCGGCATTGGTCAGCGCGCCGTTGTGTGCAAGCGCCATGGAGCCCTTGACGTGGTTGACGACCAGCGGCTGGGCGTTTCGCCGCGCGGATGAACCGGCTGTTGAATACCGAACGTGCGCGACCGCCATCTGGCCGCTTCTGAGCTCCTCACCGGCAAGCACGCCGTTTCCGAACACCTCGTTGACCAGCCCTGCGTCCTTGTGGCAGCGGATGATGCCCCGGTCGTTGACGGCGATGCCGCAACTCTCCTGTCCCCGGTGCTGAAGCGCGTACAGCCCGTAATAGCAAGCCGACGCCACGTCCAAGCCGTCAGCGCTGTAGACGCCAAACACGCCGCACTCCTCATGAATACTGTTTGTCATCGTTTTTTTCCTTTATCATTCGCCCAGCAGGCGCTTCAAAATTTCCTTGTACGCATCCTCCACGCCGCCCAAGTCGCGGCGGAAACGGTCTTTGTCAAGCTTTTCGCCGGTCGCGCTGTCCCAGAAACGGCAGGTATCGGGCGAGATTTCGTCGGCCAAGACGATCGTGCCATCGCTGGTCTTGCCAAACTCAAGCTTGAAGTCGATCAGCTCAATGCCGAGGTCCTTCAGGTAGTCGGTCAGGACCCGGTTGATCTTGAGCGAGTATTCGGCGATCAGTCTAAGCTCCTCTTCGGTGGCGTATTCCATGGCAAAGATGTGGTATTCGTTGACCATCGGGTCGCCCAGCGCGTCGTCCTTGTAGCAGAACTCGAGCACGGTCTTCTTCATGCGCGTGCCTTCGGCAAGGCCCAGGCGCTTGGCGAGCGAACCCGCGGCGATGTTCCTGACGATCACTTCAAGCGGCACGATGGTCACTTTCTTGACCACGGTTTCGCGCGGGGAGATTTCCTCGACGAAGTGGGTGGGGATGCCTTCCTTTTCGAGCAGTTTCATCAGGTGGTTGGTCACGCGGTTGTTGATTTCGCCCTTGCCCTGAATGGTGCCCTTTTTGAGGCCGTTGAAAGCGGTCGCATCGTCCTTGTAATCGACGATGTAGCGCTCCGGGTCGGTCGTCGCGTATACTTTTTTGGCCTTGCCCTCATAAAGCTGCGTGGTCTTTTCCATTTGTTTTTCCTCCCGTTTCGTTGTCGCAATATTGCGCTTCGATTTCCGCATCCTTCGCCAGCACCTTGGCGGTTTGAACGGTTCTGAAATGGTTGAGCCTGCCTTGAAGGTCCTGATCTTCGAGCGACAGCATCTGAACCGCCAGGAGCGCCGCGTTCGCCGCGCCGTCGATGGCGACGGTGGCAACCGGCATGCCCTGGGGCATCTGAACGGTGGACAAAAGCGCGTCAAGACCGTCAAGCGTCGATGATTTGATCGGCACCCCGATGACGGGCAGCGTGGTGTGCGAGGCCAATGCGCCCGCGAGGTGCGCGGCCTTGCCCGCGCCCGCGATGATCGCGCCGTAACCGTCCTCGCGCGCGCTCATGGCAAACGCGCCCGCCGCGTCGGGCGTCCTGTGCGCCGAGAGCACCCGCACACAAAAAGGCACCCCGAAACTTTTCAGCATATCGATGGCGCCCTGCATGACTTTGAGGTCCGAATCGCTTCCCATAACGACGGCAACCTTGCGCACAAAACGTCCCCCCCTACAAAAACACGAACATTATATCCAATATTAGATATGATACTCCGCCTTGTTTGCCATGTCAACCGAATCCCGGCAGGTTTTCAGATTAAATGTCGGGTAAAAACACGAACATTTGCCGCGCGCGATTTTCAGTGCGTGTTAAATGCCGGTTGGCGCGGTTGACAAAAGGCGACAAAACATGTATAATCCCGTGAGCATGATTGAAAGAGGCAAGGGCTATGCGTGATGTCTACATAAACGCGTCGGTGTATCGGAGGGGCGCGCTCGAACGGCTGGACATGGCCGTGGCGGGCGGGCTGATCGATTCCTTAGACGATGCGATGGTGATAAAGGAACGCGACCAAGTATTCGACCTTTCCGGTTTCGTGATTATTCCCGGTTTCGTTGATGTTCATGTACATCTTCGAGAGCCGGGTTTTTCTTATAAGGAGACCATCGCGAGCGGTACCCGCGCAGCCGCGCGCGGCGGGTATACGGCCATCTGCGCCATGCCCAACCTCGACCCCGCGCCCGATAGTCTTAAGCACCTAAAGGTTCAGCTTGATCTCATAGAGCGGGACGCGCTGGTCGAAGTCCTTCCCTATGGATGCCTGACAATGGGCCGCAAGGGCCGGGGGCAGCCGGTCGATTTTAGCGCCCTCGCGCCCTATGTCGCCGCTTTTTCAGACGACGGCACCGGCGTTCAGGACGAGGAAACAATGGAAGCGTGCATGCGCGGCGTGAAGGCGCAAGGCTCAATCCTTGCCGCGCACTGCGAAGACGAAAGGCTGGTAAACGGCGGTTACATTCACGACGGAGACTATGCGCGCGCGCACGGGCACCGGGGCATTTCCTCCGAAAGCGAATGGAGGCATCTCGCGCGCGACCTGAAGCTGGTCGAGAAGACCGGCTGCCGCTACCACATGTGCCACGTCTCCACCAAGGAGAGCGTGCGTTTGATACGCAGCGCCAAAGCCATGGGGCTTGACATCACCTGCGAGACCGCGCCGCACTACCTCACGCTGAGCGATGACCGCCTCATGGAGGACGGGCGTTTCAAGATGAACCCGCCCATCCGCTCCCTTGAGGACCGCGACCAGCTGATCGAGGGCATCCTCGACGGCACGATAGACATGATCGCGACCGACCACGCGCCGCACAGCCCCGAAGAAAAAGCGCGGGGCCTTGAACAGAGCGCCATGGGCGTGGTCGGGCTTGAAACGGCCTTCCCCATCCTGAATGAGTACCTGGTCGAAAGCGGCATCCTGACGCTTGAGGAGCTCTTTCGCCTGATGTGCGACGCGCCGCGCGCGCGCTTCGGGATTGCGGGCGGGATTGAGGTGGGCGGCAGGGCCGATTTCGCCGTGCTCGACACGCGCAGCGTTTACGCGCTGAATCCGAATGAATTTGCGTCCATGGGCCGTGCCACGCCCTTTAGCGGCATGGCGGCGCGGGGCAAGTGCCTCTTGACGGCGATCGGCGCAAGGAGGGTGTACGATGGATTTTCGAATTGAGAAAAATGACCTGATCGCGCGGGACGTGTTCAAACTTGAGCTTTCGGGCGATGCGTCCGCGTTTACGGCGCCCGGCCAGTTCGCCAACGTCGCCGTCCCGCTCTTCTACCTCAGGCGTCCCATCTCGGTGTGCGACTGGGCCGATGGGCATCTGACGCTCGTATACAAGCATGTCGGCGAAGGCACGCACGCGCTTTCCAAGATGAAGCCGGGTCAAGCGCTCGATATTCTGACCGGCCTTGGGCATGGCTTCTCCCCTGCCCGGGGCAAGAAGCCCTTGCTGGTCGGCGGGGGCCTGGGCGCCGCGCCGCTGCTCGCGCTCGCGCGCCGGATGGAGCATCCCCAAATCGTACTGGGCTTTCAAAGCGCCCAAGACGTCTTCCTGCTTTCCGAGTTTCAGGCGGCGGGAAGCGTTACGGTCGCGACCGTCGATGGCACGATGGGCGTAAAGGGCTTCGTCACCGACGCCATGGCGGGCATGACCTTCGATTACGTTTATGTCTGCGGGCCCGAGCCCATGATGAAGGCGGTCCACGCCATCTGCCCGGATGGGCAGTACAGCTTCGAGGCGCGCATGGCGTGCGGGTTCGGCGCGTGCATGGGCTGCTCAGCAAAGACAAGGCTCGGCAGCAAGCGCATTTGCAAGGATGGGCCGGTGCTTGAGGGGAGGGACATCCTGTGGCGGATCTGAAAGTGACTTTAAGCGGCCTGACGCTCGACAACCCCGTCATCCCCGCCAGCGGCACGTTCGGCTACGGCAAGGAATTTGCCGAAATTTACGACATCAACATCCTGGGTTCGTTCGCGTTCAAGGGCACCACGCTTTTCGAGCGTCACGGCAACGATCTGCCGCGCATCGCCGAAGCGCCGGCGGGCATGCTCAATTCGGTGGGCCTGCAAAACCCCGGCGTTCACCACGTGGCGGCGCATGAATTAAAGGAAATTGCCACGTATTTCACCAAGCCGCTCGTCGCCAACGTCAGCGGGTTCTCGGTGGAAGAATATGTGGAGTGCTGCCAGATACTGGACGCCGAGGCGCAAGTGGGCATCCTGGAAGTGAACATTTCCTGCCCCAACGTCCATGGCGGCGGCATGGCGTTTGGCACCACGCCCGGCGGCGCGGCCAAGGTCACGCGCGCGGTCAAGAATGCCGTCAAAAAGCCGGTCTACATCAAGCTGAGCCCCAACGTCACCGACATCGTTTCCATCGCAAAAGCCTCGGAGGACGCGGGCGCGGACGGGCTGAGCCTGATCAATACGCTGCTGGGCATGCGGATCGACCTCAGGACCCGAAAGCCCATTTTGGCCAATACCTACGGCGGCTTGTCCGGCCCATGCGTGCTGCCGGTGGCGCTCAGGATGGTCCATCAGGTCGCGCGCGCGGTCAGGATTCCGCTGATCGGCATGGGCGGCGTCGCGTCGGCCAGAGACGTGATCGAGATGATGCTCGCGGGCGCGACGGCGGTCGAGGTGGGCGCGGCCAACCTGGTCGATCCTTGCGCATGCAAGCGGATCATCGAGGACCTGCCGCGCGAAATGGAAAGCCTGGGCATCGAAAAGTTGTCCGATATTATAGGAGGTGCGCTCTCATGAACCGCGACGTCATCATCGCGCTGGATTTCCCCAAGGCCGAAGCGGCCTACGCGTTTCTCGACGGGTTCCAAGAAGAAAAGCCCTTCGTCAAGATCGGCATGGAACTGTACTACGCCGAAGGTCCGGCGATCGTCCGTGAAATCAAGCGGCGCGGGCACAAGATTTTTCTTGACCTCAAGCTGCACGACATCCCCAACACCGTGAAGAGCGCCATGCGCGTATTGAGCGGCCTTGACGTCGATATGACCAACCTGCACGCCGCCGGCACCATCGGCATGATGGAGGCGGCGCTTGAGGGGCTGACCCGCGGGGACGGCACGCGCCCCATCCTGCTTGCGGTCACGCAGCTGACCTCGACAAGCGAGGAGAAGATGCGCTCGGAACTGCTGATCGGCGCCTCCATGCCCGAGACGGTCGCGCACTACGCCGCAAACGCGCGGGCGGCGGGGCTTGACGGCGTGGTATGTTCGCCGCTTGAGGCCGCGCTGGTAAAAGCCGCGTGCGGCCCCAAATTCATCACCGTGACGCCCGGCATCCGCTTTTCCGATGCCAAGGCGGATGACCAGGCGCGCGTCATGACGCCCGAAAAAGCGCGCGCGGGCGGCAGCGATTACATCGTGGTGGGGCGGCCCATCACGGCAAGCGCCGACCCCGTCCAAGCCTACCGCCGCTGCGTCAAGGAATTCATTGGATAAAGAACGGGAGGATACCCACATGAAGCGTGAAATTGCCAAAGCCCTGCTTGAGATCAAGGCGGTGTTCCTGCGCCCCGACGAGCCTTTTACCTGGGCGAGCGGCATCAAGAGCCCGATTTACTGCGACAACCGCCTGACGCTGAGCGCGCCAGGCGTGCGCGGTCAGGTTGAAAACGGCCTTAAGCAGATCATCGAAGAAAACTACCCCGGGTGCGAGGCGCTCTTTGGCACCAGCACCGCAGGCATCGCCCACGCCGCGATCACGGCGCACCTGATGGGGCTTCCCATGGGCTACGTCCGAAGCGGCACGAAGGACCATGGCCGCACAAACCGGATCGAAGGTCGGCTTGACGCGGGCGCGAAGGTGGTCGTGGTCGAGGACCTGATCTCAACCGGCGGCAGCGTGATCGAGGTGGTGGAGGCTCTGCGCGAAGCCGGGGCCGAAGTGCTCGGCATTGCGAGCATCTTCACCTACGGCATGAAGAAGGGCCTTCAGAAACTGGAAGAAGCGCGCGTCGGGAACGTTTCACTGTCGGACTTTGACGCGCTGGTGGGCGTGGCCGCGGAAATCGGCTATATCGCGCCGGGCGATGTCAAGCGCCTGATCGCATTTCGGGACAACCCCGCCGACGAGGGTTGGCGTGGGGTATAAGGGAGGGACACCTATGCGGCACCTGATCGACATCACCGACCTTACGACAGGCGAGATCGACGAACTGCTTTTGCTCGCGAGCGACATCATGGATCACCCGGAAAAGTACGCCGATGTCATGAGGGGCAAGAAGCTGGCCACGCTGTTCTTTGAGCCCTCAACGCGAACGCGCCTCAGCTTTGAGGCGGCCATGCTGGAACTTGGCGGGAGCGTGCTGGGCTTTTCGGAAGCGCAGTCAAGTTCCGCCGCCAAGGGCGAGACCGTTTCGGACACTGTGCGCACCGTCGGCTGCTACGCCGACATCATCGCCATGCGCCATCCCAAGGAAGGCGCGCCCATGGCGGCTTCGATCCGCTCCGTCGTACCCATCATCAACGCGGGCGACGGCGGCCATTGTCACCCCACCCAGACGCTGACCGATCTGCTGACCATCTACCGCGAGAAGGGGCGCCTTGACCGCATGGTGGTGGGCGTGTGCGGCGACCTCAAGTTTGGAAGGACCGTCCATTCGCTCCTGAACGCGCTCTCCCGCTACGAAGGACTTGAATTCAAGCTGATCTCGCCCGAGGAACTGAGGCTGCCCAGCTACGCCATTGAAATGCTTGAAAAGCGGGGCGCGAAGTATCAGGAGGCGCGCACCATTGAGGAAGTCATTCCGGGGCTCGACGTTTTGTACATGACGCGCGTTCAAAAAGAGCGCTTCTTCAACGAAGCCGATTATGTGCGCTTAAAGGACAGTTTCATCCTGACGCTTGAGAAGCTTGAAACCGCCAAGCGCGACCTGTCTATCCTGCATCCGCTGCCGCGCGTCAACGAGATCGCGCGCGAAGTGGACGACGACCCGCGCGCGAAGTATTTCGAGCAGGTGCTGTGCGGCAAGATCGTGCGCATGGCGCTGATGATGAAAATGCTGGAGGTAGGAAAATGAACATTGACAGCATCCAAACCGGCATCGTGCTCGACCACATCACAGCCGGGCGCAGCATGGAGATCTACCGGTATTTAAACCTTGAATCGCTTCAGTCGTCGGTCGCCATCATCAAGAACGTAAAATCGCGGAAGATGGGCCGCAAGGACATCATGAAGATCGACGAAGTGCTCGACGTAGACCTTGACGTGCTGGGCTACATCGATCCAGGCATCACGGTCTCCATCATTCACGACGGGCACCTGGTCGAGAAGCGCCAGATCGGTCTGCCGCCCAAGATGACCAACATCCTGAAGTGCAAAAATCCGCGCTGCATCACGACAGTCGAACCGGGCATCGACCAGGTGTTTACGCTCTCAAGCCCCGAAAAGCGCGCGTACCGGTGCGTGTACTGCGAAGAGGAAATGAGCCACAAGCCGTAACGGCGCGTTTCCCCGGCGCAAGGGCCATCAGCCGTCCATCACCAAAGCGCCCCCGCCCCATGCGCGGGGGGGCGCTTTTTTTGCCGCGCAGCCAAAAAATGCATGGCTTCTTGAGAAAAGCGCAATACAAATTACCTTTACAAACCGGTTGTTATGGACTAGGATAATTGGGTATATTGGCTTTATTAGAACACGGCTCTTACGAGCGGAAAGAGGTTTATCCATGGATACCCGTTCCATTTCCAACCGTACCCTCAAACGGTTGCCGCTATACCTTGGATATTTGAAGGGACTGCCGGGCGACGACGGCGCATACATCTCGGCCACCTCAATCGCGGAGGGGCTGAGCCTGAACGAAGTGCAGGTCCGAAAGGATTTGGCGCTCGCCAGTTCAGGCGGCCGGCCCAAGGTGGGCTATGTCCGCCGCTCGCTGATCGAGGACCTGGAGCGCTTTTTGCGATACGACGCGGTCGAGGGCGCCGCGCTGGTCGGTGCGGGCAACCTCGGCCACGCGCTGCTCAGCTACCGGGGCTTTGCCCGGCGCGGCCTTGAGATCGTGGCGGCGTTTGACCAGGATTCGCGCTTGCATGGCAGCGAAATCGGCGGCAAGCGGGTTTTGCCCATGGAAGATATGAAGGAACTGTGCGCTCGGCGCGAGATCAAGATCGGCATCATCACCGTGCCCGACCACGCCGCGCAGGCGGTGTGCGACCAGTTGGTGGAGGCGGGCGTTCTGGCCATCTGGAACTTCGCGCCCATCCGTCTGAGCGCGCCCGAACGCGTGCTCATTCAAAATGAGAACATGGAATCCTCGCTCGCCATCCTTTCCACGCGCCTGGCCGAGCGGCTTGAAGCCGAGATCGACGCGGGCGAGAAGGGGACGGAGGACAACCCGTGAAGCTGACGGCGTCAAATGATCGCGAAGCGCCGCGCCCCCAAGCAAATGTCCCTACATAAGGAGATCACTTCGTGAGCCAGATCATCGAACTAAAGCAGGACAATTGCAAGGATTGCTACAAGTGCATCCGCAATTGCCCGGTAAAGGCGATCAGCTTTGAGCGAAACGCTGCGCACATCATTGAAAACGACTGCATTCTGTGCGGGCGGTGCTATGTAACCTGCCCGCAAAACGCGAAAAAGATCCGCTCGGACGTCATGACCGTAAAGGAAGCCATCAAGGCGGGCCGCCGGGTGGTGGCTTCGGTCGCGCCATCGTTCATGGCGGGCTTTGACGTAGGCGGCATCGAAGATATGGAAAAAGCGCTCAAGGCGCTGGGGTTCAGCGCGGCGGAAGAAACCGCCGTGGGCGCGATGTTCGTATCCCTTGCCTATGAGGACATCATGCGCTCGGGCAAGCAAAAGGTCGTCATCTCGAGCTGCTGCCCCTCGATCAATCAGCTGATCCAGAAGTACTACCCGGACCTCACCAAAAACCTCGCGCCCATTAAGACGCCCATGCAGGCGCATTGCGCGGCCATTCGCGAAAAAGACCCGGAAGCGTACACGGTCTTTATCGGGCCTTGCATCGCCAAGAAGCTTGAAGCCGACGGCTCGAACCTGGTCGATGCCTGCCTGACGTTTGACGAACTTGGAAGGTGGTTTGACGGGGAAAAGGTCGTCTTCGAAAGCACAATCGAAGGCGGCGAAGGCAAGCGAAGCCGCCTGTATCCGACGGCGGGCGGCATCCTGCGCACCATGCACAAGATCAAGGGCTACGAGCGCATGGCCATCGACGGGGTGGAAAACTGCATCGCGGCGCTTGAGGAAATGCGCGCGGGGCGCATCGACAATGTATTCATTGAGATGTCAGCCTGCGAAGGCAGTTGCATCGCGGGCCCGATCATCCGCGAGCACAGGCAAAGGCGCCTGTCGGGCGCGATCCGCGTCAACCACTACGCGGGAAACGCGGCATTCCCGGGCAGCGCGCCTTCGGCGCTTGAATCTTCCTATCCGCCTTCGCCCGTCCGCCGCATGAAACCGGGCGGTGAAGCCGTCCGGCAGGTACTAAACCGCATGGGCAAGACCACGCCCGACAAGGAACTCAACTGCGGCTGCTGCGGCTATCCCACCTGCCGCGACAAGGCGGAAGCCGTGTGCCAGGGCCGCGCCGAGATCGACATGTGCTTTGCGTTCCTCAAGGAAAAAGCGGAGTCATTCTCGGACAAAATCATCGCCAACACACCCAACGCCATCATCGTCATGAACGAGGACCTCATCGTTGAGGCGATCAACTCGGCGGCGGTCAGGCTTTTTCACCTGAGGAACAAGGACGACATCCTGCACGCGCCGGTTGTGCGCCTGCTCGATCCGACCGATTACCTGAACGTGATCACGAGCGGCAAGAACGGGCTGAGCAAAAACCACTACATCGCCGAGTACGCGCTGTACGTGGACGAGACCATCCTCTACGACAAGCAGTACCGCATCTTGATCAGCATCATGCGCGACATAACCAATCAGGAAAAGGTGCGCGAGCAAGAAGCGGACCTTCGGCGAAAAACCATTGAGGTGACCGACAAGGTGATTGAAAAACAAATGCGCGTGGTGCAGGAGATCGCCTCACTCCTGGGCGAGACCACGGCCGAGACGCGCATCGCGCTGACCAAGCTAAAGGAAGCGGTAGAAAGCGATGGATAACCTGACGACCGAGACGGGGTATGTCTCGCTCAACAAGCATGGCGAAACGCTGTGCGGCGACCGCGTCAAGTGTTCATCGGGCGACCATGATACCGTGCTGGTGCTGGCTGACGGCCTCGGCAGCGGGGTCAAGGCCAACATCCTCTCGACATTGACCTCGACGATCCTGTGCACCATGATCGACGGCGGCATGTCCATTGAGGCATCGATCGACACCGTCGCGAGGACGCTGCCCGTTTGCAAGGTGCGCGGCGTGGCCTATTCGACCTTCACCGTCATCCGCGTGATCGACAATCGGCTGGCTCTGATGATCCAGTTTGACAACCCGCTCGCCGTCGTGCTCAGGGGCGGCAAGCGCTACGATTACCCGGTCACGACGCGTACGGTCGAGGGCAAGCTGATCCACGAAAGCCGCTTTGAAGTGGAGGAGGGCGACGTATTCATCGCCATGAGCGACGGAGCGCCCCACGCGGGCGTCGGTCACGCGCTCAACCACGGTTGGCAACGGGAGAACATCATCGATTTTATTGAGGCCAACTACCTGCCGGGCAGTTCCGCCAAGTACATCGCGGCAAGCATCGTGGACGAGTGCAACCGCCTCTACGAAGGGCAGCCCGGCGACGACACCACCGTGGCGGTGCTGCGCGTGCGCGCGCGCCAGTCGGTGAACCTTGTGATCGGCCCGCCGGCGCTGCGCGAGCAGGACACCAAAATGATGAACCTGTTCTTCGCCAAACAGGGCGAAAAAATCGTGTGCGGCGGCACCACATCGTCGGTCGCCGCGCAGTACCTGGGCACGCCGGTATTGCCTACCCTCGACTATCCCGACCCCGATGTGCCGCCGATTTCGAGCCTCAAAGGCGTGGACCTCGTGACCGAAGGCGTGATCACCATATCGCGCGTACTGTCGATCGCCGAGCGCTTTCTCGCGGGCGAGGATTGGAGCGCCAACTGGCTGACCAAGCAAGACGGAGCGTCCCTGATCGCGCGCGCGCTCATTGAACGCGCGACCGACATCAATTTCTTCGTGGGCCGCGCGATCAATCCGGCGCACCAAAATCCCGACCTGCCCATCAATTTCGGGATCAAAATTCGCCTGATCGAATCGCTGGGAGAATGCCTCACCAAGATGGGCAAACGCATTAAAATCAGTTATTTTTAAAAGCCGCGAAGCAGGCCAGGAGGCAACCCATGCGCATTTTCGATACCGATGTTCAAAAATTGAAATACATGGTGCTGCGCGAAGTCGCGCGCCGCGCCTTTGAGGACAGGCTCATCGACTGCTACACCGAAATACCGTCCATCATCGCCCCCGGCCCCCAGCCCACGATGCGCTGCTGCGTGTACAAAGAGCGCGCCATCGCCACCGAGCGGGTAAAAATCGCCATGGGTTCGGGCGGTGTGAGAGAGGATGTCATTCAGGTCATCCCCATCGCGTGCGACGAATGCCCGGTGAGCACCTATCGCGTGGGCGAGGACTGCCGGGGTTGCCTCGCGCACCGCTGCGCCGCGGCCTGCCCGTGCGGCGCAATCAGCTTCGATGATCGCCAAAAGGCGCACATCGACCCTGACAAGTGCGTGGAATGCGGAAAGTGCGCCTCCGTCTGCCCTTATTCGGCCATCCACAACCACAAGCGCCCGTGCGAAAAGGCGTGCAAGGTCAAGGCCATCTCGATGGGGGTTAACAAGGTGGCGGTCATCGACGAGGACAAATGCACGGCGTGCGGCGCGTGCGTGTACCAGTGTCCCTTTGGCGCGGTCACCGACCGCTCGTTTATTTTGGACGCCATACGCATGCTCAGAGCGGGCGATCGTGCGGAAAAATCGCATGTATACGCCGTGGTCGCGCCCTCCATCGTCAGCCAATTCCGCTATGTGAAGCTGGGACAGGTCGTCTCGGCGCTCAAAAAACTGGGTTTTGCCAGCGTGGTCGAAGCGGCGCTGGGCGCGGACATGGTGGCCTGGGCGGAATCGAAGGAACTCAGCGAAAAAGGGTTCCTGCTCAGTTCCTGCTGCCCGGCGTTTGTGTCCTATGTGAAAGAACAGTTCCCGAAGCTGGCCGATCACGTCTCGCACAACCTTTCCCCCATGGCGGTGACCGCGCGCATGATCAAGCAAACCGACCCCTTGGCAAAGGTGGTCTTTATCGGCCCCTGCACCGCGAAAAAAGAAGAGGCTCAGATCGGGCGCGTCCACGAATACGTCGATTGCGTGCTGACTTTTGAAGAACTGCAAGCGCTGATCGACAGCCGGGATTTTGACATGACGCAGTTGCCGGAAGACGCGCTCGACAACGCGTCCTATTTCGGGCGCATTTTCGCGCGCAGCGGCGGGCTGACCGACGCGGTCGTGCAGGCGGCGCGGGAGCAAGGCTTAAACTTTGAGATCACGCCGGTCGTGTGCAACGGAATTGAGGAATCAAGGGTTGCGCTCATCAAAGCGAGCAAGGGCGTGCTCCCCGGCAATTTCATCGAGGGCATGGCATGCGTCGGCGGATGCATCGGCGGCGCAGGCTGCCTGACCCACGGCGCGAAGGACGCGGGCGAAGTGGACCGCTATGGGCGCGAAGCCGCCGAAAAGAAAATTGGCGACGCGATTTTGGTTGTAAAAAACTTATAAACATACGAGGAGGAAATGTCATGGCCTTTACGCCGTCCAGTACCCGGTACGACCGAATGACCTACAGGCGCGTGGGCAGGAGCGGACTCAAACTGCCGGTCATATCGTTTGGCCTGTGGCACAATTTCGGTTCCATCACGCCCTTTGAGACCCAGCGCGCCCTGCTCACCACCGCGTTTGACCTGGGCATTACCCACTTTGACCTGGCCAACAACTACGGCCCGCCCTACGGCGAAGCCGAGCGCAGCTTTGGCGAGCACATGGACCGCGACTGGCGGCCCCACCGCGACGAACTGGTGCTTTCGACCAAGGCGGGCTACGACATGTGGCCGGGCCCATACGGCAATTTCGGCAGCCGCAAGTACCTGATCGCGAGCTGCGACCAGAGCCTTCGGCGCATGCGCGTTGATTATGTGGACATCTTCTACCACCACCGGCCCGATCCCGAAACGCCGCTTGAGGAGACCATGGGGGCGCTGACGCACATCGTGAATAGCGGGCGCGCGCTATACGCGGGCATATCGAACTATCCGCCGGAGCTTACGAAAAAAGCCGCCGCGCTGCTCCGCGAGGCGGGCACTCCCTTCATCATCCATCAGGGGCGTTATTCTATGTTTGACAGAAAAGCTGAGGAGGGGCTTCTTGAGGAACTCAAGAACCAGGCCTTGGGCATGATCGCGTTTTCACCGCTGGCAAAGGGTATGCTCGCCGGGCGGTACCTGAACGGCATTCCGGAAGACTCGCGCGCGGCGCACGATCCGCGCTACATGAAGCCGAGCGACGTGACCGAAGAGGCGGTAAGGAAGACCCGGGCGCTGAATGAAATCGCCCAGGCGCGCGGCCAGACGCTGTCTCAGTTGGCGCTGGCCTGGGTGCTCCGGGACGAAGTGGTCGCCTCCGCCCTGATCGGCGCGAGCAAGCCAGATCAAATCACAGAGAACGTCAGGGCGCTTGACGCGGGGCCTCTCACAGGCGCGCAGCTCGCCTCGATTGAGTCCGTCCTAAACGGCTAACGCACATCCGTTAAGAACAGCTTCGGCCAGGCGCTCGCCTTCGTAGCGCAATTTGAGCGAGAAAAACGGCGCGTCTTGAGCGATCAAATCGAGGAAGATCCTGTCCCCCGCCCACAGCGGCAGGCTCAGGATCTTTGCTTTGTCCACCCATTCGAGCGCACCCTCGTCGCAGTCGATCAGTTCCCCTTCAAACCGGTCTGCGGTGAACAGGTGCATGTACTCTGTCGGCCATTTGTCCGAGATAAAAGTGACCAGCCCCCGGTAGCGGTAGCGCGTGAGCGTGAGCCCGGTCTCCTCCTTTGCCTCGCGCAGCGCGCAGTCCTCGGGGCTTTCCTTGTCTTCAAATTTGCCGCCGATGCCCACCCACTTATCGCGGTTGAGGTCATTTTCCTTCTTGGTCCGGTGCAGCATCAGATACTTGCCGCCCCGCTCGATGTAGATGAGCGTGGTGTTGATCATGTCTTTGTCCTCTCCTTTGCGATGGAAATCACCATGCCGCCGAGCGCCGCAGCCACCGCCAGACCCGCCGCAATCGCGCCCGCCAGGGCAATCGCCTGGGCGCCCATCTCGCCCGCGCCCGCCCAGTCTCCCGTGACCGCAGCAAGCACCGCGTAGTACAGCCGCCCGCCGGGTATGAGCGGCACCAGCGACGGCACCAGAACCTCCGTCGCGGGCGCCTTGTGCACCCGCGCCATGACCTCGGCAAACGCCGCCGCCGCAAGCGCCGCGAAGAGCGTCGCGATCACTTCATCCCCTGTACGCAGGCGCGCGACCGTAAACACCCCAAACGAAATCAGACCGCCCAGAAAAGATGAAATGAGTACCTTGCCCCTGACGTTAAAGAACATGGCATACACAAGCGACGCGACCGCGCTCAATGCCAACTGAATGAAAATGTTCATAAAAGCCCTCCCGAGAGCGCAAAGCCCAGCGCAATTGCCACCGCCGTCAAAACCGCTTCAAACAGGCGCATCATGCCCGAAAGCGTATCGCCCGAGAACATGTCGTTCAGCGCGTTGGTCAGGTTTAGCCCTGGGATCAGGAGCATGATGACGCCGATGGCGATCTTGTCAAAGCTGTCCGCTAAGCCCAACTTGAGGGCCGCAAGCGCCAAAAACCCGCCCGCGAACGCGTACACCGCGCCCGCGAGAATCCGGCTCATCCGCGCACCCGAGAGCAAGTATATCATGAGCCTGACCGCAACGCCGATCACGGCGGAGACGGCCGCGTCGCGCGCGCTTGCGCCATTGAACGCGGAGAGCACGCCCGCGATCACCGCGTAAATGAAGCATTGCTGGGTAAGGCTGTAGCGCCTTTGCACCCTCGCCTCGCGGAGCATCGCCATGAATTCGGCCCGCCCAGGCCGCGAAACACATATCCTGCGCGAAAGCGCGTTGAGCCGGGAGAGCCTGTCAAGGTCAATCGACAGTTCCGCGACGCGCCGCGTCTGGGTGGCGATGTCTCCCTCCATGTAGAGCGTGGCGACGATCGAATGGGTTATGCACATCACGTCGGCGCGCGATGCGCCGTATGCTTTCGCGATGCGCCCAACGGTGTCCTCCACCCGGCTGATCTCGGCGCCCGCCGAAAGCATGTCCTCGCCTATGTCGAGCGCGCTTGACAGAATCTCCATCGGCGTCATCAATAAAAAAACACCCCCAACAGAGCTATTATACCCCATCGAAGGCATTCGTCAATACCGTTGATCCTCAGCGGCGCAAGCTTTTGAGTGCGCACGAGGCCAAGCGGCGCAGCCGACTCTTGGGGCGGATTTGAAGCGCCGGGCACGGCTTGCCGTCGTCTTCGGGCAGCATTTCCGTGAGGCGCTTGGTGAAGCGCCCGTTTCCAAGCATGGCGTCGTATTTTCCGCTTAAAAAGATTTGCTCGAACAGGCATGCGTATGCCAGCTTGAGGCAGTAATCCATCTCGCTTTCCAGCGCGCCATAGCAGTCGCGCACCCGGGTACCCTTTTTATAAAGACCGTTTTTCAATGCCCTGGATTTGAGCGTGTCAAACGGTACATCGCCGGTAAAAAGCGCGGACAGCTGCGTGCTGCCGCCCACCTTGCTGATGAGCCGCGCGCGCTCGGGGCCGAGGGCGCGCCTGACCGCCGCCTTGTGGAATTTCTTGCTGATCCCGTTGTCAAACCGAAGCGAACGCGCCGCGCATACATAGGACGGCTCAAGATACGGATACAGACAGCGGATGCCCGCGCCCTCCATCATCAGTCGGTTCTTGCGCAAAATGACCGCGCCCAGCATGTCAAACGGGTTCATATGCCCCGGCACCGGGATCAGGCGCGCACCCCACTGGCCATAGCGCAAGTTGAGCACCTGGTCGGCGCCTTCGCCCATAAAAATCGCCTCGGCGCCGGCCGCCTCGACCAGGCGCGACAGCGCGTATTGCAGGAATATCCCCCGTTCGTATACCGCGCCTTCAAGCTGAAAGACGATGTCCGGCAGGCTTTGGAGCGTCTCCTCATCGACCAGCGCAGTCACAACCGAGTCAATGCCGTGCACCTTGGCCAGGCGTCGGGCGATTCCGGTCTCGTTGACGCCGACGCTCCCGCCGACGGAAAACGCCTCCACTTCCCGCCCGAGAGAAGCCAGCCTCGACGCGATGAGGTTTGAGTCATATCCGCCCGACAGCGCGCAGCACAGCCTGTCCTGCGCCTTGGCCAAGGGCATGAGCGCATCGTCAAACGCGGCAAGGTATTGCTCGCAATCGGGCTTCCCTTTGGCGACGCGCGCGGCATAGCGCGCCTTGAATATGTGTTCGTCGCCTGTCACCAAGTCGATTTCCCCGCGCGCCTTGAGCGGCAGCTTGTGCACGCCGCGCACCAGCGTGGATTCATTTAAAATCACGCCGCGTTCCAAAAATATTTTGAGCGCGTCTTCGTCGAACCCGCGCTGCTTTAGGCACGTGATCAGTTTTTTCATGGAGCCGGAGACGATCAGCCTGCGCCCTTCGCAGGCAAAGTACATGGGGCGCGGTCCGCCAAGCGCGTCCTGATAGAGCATCAGGGCGCCATTTTCAGGATCGACCACGGCCAGCGAATAGCTGCCCGTCAAGCGCCGGGTCAGGCGGGCGGCATCAAGGGCATATATCTCAAACGCCGCTTTCGCATCGCACCTCGCGCCCCCCTCAAGCCGCGCGTCTCCCGCCAAGAGCGCCAGCGCGCCGCTTGGCGCTTCGTACCGATCGTCGGCGGCGCACGCGCCAAGAACCACCCGTTCATCCAAATCGTACATGAGGAACAATTGCTTCATACCGGTCACTCCTTATCGTAAGGCCAGTATGACAGCAATAATTGATAAAAGTAGGGAGCAGACGCGTAACTTAACCGGCAAAAACGCGGCAAAAACGCAATAATTACCGCCCTTTCAGGTATTCTATCAGGCGCTCGTAATCCGCCCGGTATCCATAGGACTCAATGTCGCGGCGGTAGCGCCTGTAAACGCGCTCGGCGGTATCCAAATCGTATCGGTCCATCCAGCTTTTCTTGTCCGCCTGGGTTTTGTTGTAATGCGGAAGCGGCGCGAGGCCGTACTTTTCCCGGATGGGCTCATAGGCGTGCGGCAAATCCTCAAAACGCCCCACGAAGGAGGCCACTTCCCGGCCCTTTTGGTGGAGCATGTAGTATTGGCTTACGATGTGGCGGTCGCTGAGCATGTCGGGAATTCGGCACACGCGTTTCGCAAAGCGCGCAAATCCCCTGTCCTTGGCCAGCACGCCCAGCAGGTACCGGTCAAAGTACAGCCCCTTTTCGCGCCTGCCGTCCCAGCCCAGGAGCTCTTTGTCCGAGTGGTATTTGTTTTCATAGCACGAAACCAGCCGCTCAAAGGGATTGCGCACGTAGCTGAAACGGTAGTAGCCGGGAAATGCGTCCGGCGCGATATTGCTTAAAAAATGGCCGCTCTTTTTTGCGATGCCGTTGACCAGGTGATAGTTTTCCTGTTCGCCGAGCGAAAGCATGCTGGCCTTGATCGATGAGCTGGCCGCCTTGCAGTTGGATACATAGATGAGTTTTTTCTCCTCCGCCACAAAGTACAGCCGATCCATGTATGAGCCGTGATCGATCAGCCCCTTGAGGCATATGCGCAGGTCATGCAGCCGACGCTTGAGTGTGCGCCGCGCCATGCGCGTCTTCTCCTTCAAAGTCGGGTTCTTAAAAGTTCCTATGGTCATAGCCGGTTTCCTTTCAGCAGAGTATGGCATTATATATTCCATACTATACGAAAAGATCCGTCCGGTTTTATGACGCGCAACCGGCAATTGCCCGGTCAATATGGTTCAAATTTGTAAGAAAAAACGCAGGGCGCGTTGCCTTGCGTTTTTTTTTTGCGGAACCTATTGAACGAACCGCGCCCCCGCCTGGCAGACGATGAGCAGCGTACCCTCCCGAACCGAGACGATGCCCTCGGCCCCCGTAAACTCATTGCTGACGCCGATGGGGTAGTCCGGGCGCATGGTGTAATCGGTGAGCGAATACTTGAGGCCGCGCTCGTACACGCCCCGGCACGCACCCGACAGCGCGAACACCGATATGCCGCCCCGGGACGAGGCGTCAAAGCGCAATTCAGCGTCCTTGACGGCCGTAAGCAGCTCGCCATTCCCATACATGATCGCCTGAGCGCCGCGCGCGGCGAGCATGCCAAGGCACGCAATGTTGGAAACCGCGTGCGACACGCGCCCGCCGAGAAACCCGTAGAGCCTGAAGGCGCGAAATCCCTTGTCCAGCGCGTATGAAAGCGCGGCAAACGCGTCCGTCTCATCCTTGACCGGGTTCAAGCGAATG
The DNA here is from genome assembly GCA_031551775.1 of Eubacteriales bacterium. Taxonomy (GTDB): domain Bacteria; phylum Bacillota; class Clostridia; order Christensenellales; family Aristaeellaceae; genus Anaerozeibacter. The sequence goes on from JAVBND010000018.1 coordinate 26,578, forward strand.
AGCCCGACATCCTCGGGCGCACCGCCCAGCGAGTCCAGGTCCCCGATCACCCAGTCAACCCTGACGCCAAGGGCAAGGGCGTGCCGGTACCCGGCATCCGCCGCAAGCACCAGGTCGCCCTCGTCAACCTCGGGTTGCCAGCCGTACAGCTCGCCCGCCGCGAAGACATGGCACACCTTTTTCACGCTTCTTGCTCCTTGGCCGTGAGGTATTCGATCAATTGATCGCGCGACGCCTCATACCCGAACGCCTGAATGTCGCGCTTGTAGCGCTCGGCAACCTTTTTCGCGGTCGCAAGGTCGTACGCGTCCATCCAGCCGTTGTTGTCGGTCTTGTTGTAATGGTCAAGCGGCGTAAGGTCATACTTGAGCCGAATGGGCTCAAACGCTTCCGGCATGTCCTCCATCTTTGCGACAAACTGGGCCAGCCGCCTGCCCCGCTTGTCGGTGAGCACAAAGTCCTGGTTGGCAAAATGGCGGTCGCACAGGCAGTCCGGGATCAGGCACACGCGCCCCGCAAAGGACAAAAAGCCGCGGTCCTTGGCGAGAAAACCCAGCAGGTAATGGTCGAAGTACAAGTCCGCGCTGTAGAGCCCGTGCTTGGCCATGCCGAGCAGCTTCTTGTCGGTGTGGTACTTGTTGTTGTAGCAGGACACCAAGCGCTTAAACGGGTCGCGCACAAAGGTGAAGGTAAAGTAGCCCGGGTAGTCCGCAATATCGATGTCCCGGACGTAATGATCGTCTTTCTTGACGGCCTCGATGACATCACGGTAGTTGTCCGCTTTGCCAAGGCGCGCCATGCTGGCCTTGATCGACGTGCTGGCCACCTTGGCGTTTGAGACGTAAATCAGCTTACGCTCATCGTCGATCAGGTAATTGCGGGCGAAATACGCGCCGTTTTTTCTGAGCCGGCCGAGCCCTTGGCGCAGTTCGCGTTCCTTCGCGCATATGCGGCTGAAGAAACGATACAGCTTTGGATATCGGGCCAGCAGCTTCTTGATTTGCTTTATCACGAATCGTCCCTTCCCCAATTACAGCATGAGCGCCGCGAGCTTGGCCTCGATCGCGCCCATCAGGCTCTCGACGCACTCTTCCTCGCTCCATTTTTCGGTATCCAGCACCAGATCGGGATTGACCGGCGGCTCGTAGGGCTCGCTGATGCCGGTAAAGGCTTTGATCTTGCCGTCCATCGCCTTCTTGTAGAGGTTTTTCGGGTCGCGCTTCTGGCAGGTTTCGATGCTGGCCTTGACGTACACCTCGATAAAGCTGCCGTCGCCCACGATCTCGCGCGCCTCGCGGCGGCTTGTTTCATAAGGCGAGATCAGGGATACCAGCGTGACCAGCCCGGCGTTTCTGAAGAGCTTGGCCACCTGCGCGACGCGCCGGATGTTGGTCCTGCGGTCCTCCTCCGAGAAGCCCAGGTCGCTGGTCAGGCCGCGCCGGAGTTCGTCGCCGTCCAGGATGTAGCTTGAGCGGCCCGATTCGATCAAAATGCGCTCGACTTCCTGCGCGATGGTGGTCTTGCCCGCGCCCGAAAGCCCGGTCATCCACACGACAAGCCCCTTGCCCCCGGTATGCTTGAGGCGCTCGCCCGCGGTAAGCCGCCCGCTCGACCAGCGGATGTTGCGCACGTCGTAGTCGTATGCCTGCATGGCTTCGGTGATGATGCCGCCGCCCGCGATCTCGTAATCGTCCACAATCACAAACCGGCCGATCGATTCGTCGAGCGCGGCCAGGTCGAAGGCGATGGGCCGCTCAAGCGAAATCACGCACTCGGCCACTTCGTTCTTTTCGACATACTGGCGGTGGACGTTTGAAAGCGTCGCCGCGTTGACAATGCGCTCAACCGACTCAAGGCGCATCTTGACATGGCTGGTGCCGCATTTGAAATAATAATCCCGGCTCGTGTCGAAGCGCCGTTTGCCAAGCCAAAATAGGTTGGCGCGCAACCGCACGCCCACGGAAGGTTCACGCTCGCCCGCCCTGCACACCACTTCCCCGCGCTTGACAAAAATCTGCTCGGTCATGGTGAAGCCAACCGCCTGCCCCGCCGAAAAACATTCGGGCGTCATGGCGTTGAAGGTTTCGAGCGACTTGACCTGGGTCTTCTTGCCCGAAGGGTAGAAAACCACCTGATCGCCGGCCATGAGGCGGCCCGCCTCAACCGTACCCGCGATGATGCGGCGGCTGTCGCCGCCTTCGGTAAACTTGTACACGCCCTGCACCGGCATGCGCAGCGGCAAATCTTCAGGCAAGGGTTTTGAGACAAAAACGTCCATCTGGTCAAGCACGGTCAGCCCGTCGTACCAGGGCATGTTGGACGAACGGGAGGCGATGTTGTCGCCCTCAAAGCCGGAAACCGGAATGAACACATCGGGCGTTATGTCGATCTTGCGCAGAAATTGTTCATACTCGTCCCGGATGTCGTCAAATACCTGCTCGCGGTATCCCACCAGATCCATCTTGTTGACCAGCACCGCCACCTGCTTGATGCCGAGCATCGACAGGAAGTACCCGTGCCGGCGCGTGTTTTCTTCAACCCCTCGGGACGCGTCGATCACAAGCAGCGCGGCCTCGGCGCGCGAAGCGCCGGTGACCATGTTCTTGAGGAATTCAATGTGGCCGGGCGCGTCGATGATGATGTAGCGGCGCTTGTCTGTCTTAAAGAAGCAGCGCGCGGTATCGATGGTGATGCCCTGCGCCTGCTCGTTCTTGAGCGCGTCGAGCAGGAACGCGTATTCAAATGGCTTGGAGTTTTTCTTGCACTGCTCGCGCACGAAATCAAGCTTGCCCTCCGGCAGCGAATTGGTATCCGCCATCAGGCGTCCGATGACGGTGGACTTGCCGTGATCGACATGCCCGACGGTTACGATGTTCATGACCTCATCCATATGACGTATCTCCTTACGGCAAATGCTCTACATATATCCATTGCGCCGCAGCGTTTCAAGCCCGCCGCCGTCTTCCTTGTCCTGCGCGCGCCCGCTGCGCTCGGCGATGCTCGAAAGCGCGCCGGTCTTGAGCTCTTCAATGATCTCGCCGACGTTTCGCGACTCGGAAGCAATCGGCCCGGTGCACGGCCCGCAACCGAGCGACCGGTAGCGCTTGCCGTCGCCCTGGTTGTAGTAAAGCGAAACGGTCGGAATGTTCTCGCGCTCGATGTATTCCCAGATGTTGAGCTCCGTCCAGTCGAGCAAGGGATGGATGCGCACGTGCGTGCCGGGCGCAAAATCGGTCTTGAACTGGTTCCAGAACTCGGGCGGCTGGTCGTCGAGGTCCCAGTCGTTGTTCTTGTCGCGGGGCGAGAAGTAGCGCTCCTTGGAACGCGAGCCTTCCTCGTCCGAGCGCGCGCCCACGATCACGCCGGTGTAGGCGGCCTGGTTGGTGTCGCGCTCGTAATTTCCGGTGGTGAGGTTGAGGCGGTAGCGCGGCCACTTGCCGCTGAGCGTATTGGTCAGCGCTTCGGTCTTGAGCAGGCGGCAGCACTCGACGCGCGATACCGCCCCGTCCGGGAAGGTCGTCTTCGCGTCAAGCGCCTCGCGGTTCTCGCCGTAAATCATGTAAAGCCCGTACTCGCGCGCCAGGCGGTCGCGGTACGCAATCATCTCGGGGATTTTGTAGTGGGTGTCGATGTGTACGAGCGGAAAGGGCACGTGGCCGAAGAACGCCTTGCGCGCAAGCCACAAAAGTACGGTCGAGTCCTTGCCGATCGACCACAGCATGCACATATTGTCAAACGCCGCGTACGCCTCGCGCAGAATGTGTACGCTCTTGCTCTCGAGCAAATCCAGATGATCCACTGATATCCCTCCTGACCGCCATGGCGGCTAAGCGCGTTGATTCGCTTTGTTTTTTATTATACATAAAAAAACTTGTTTGTTCAACATGCATTGTGCGGCGCGGATGTAAAATGCGCCTTTTCACCGGATTGACGCCGCAAACCGCCCCGATCGCATCAAGCCGCGGCGCTGCCTCAATGAATCCGCATCTCTTCCTTAATGAATCAACGATTTGAGACAAAAAAACTGCCCGAAGATCATTGACACAGCCTGTTGCGTATGATAATATGGTTATAGAATACGTATTCATTGAGGTATGCATGAACTCAAGGGAACTCGCGAAAATTGCCGGAGTGTCGCAGACCACGGTATCCCGGTGTCTGAACGACAGCCCCTTGGTCAAAGAAGAGACCAAGAAGATGGTCAAGGCTTTGGCCAAGAAGTACAATTTTGGGCTGAACGCGTCCGCCAGGAGCCTGCGCTTGAACCGGATGGGAACCGTCGGCCTGGTTTTTCCGAAGCACTTTGTCGATTTCAGTGAGAACATGTACTACGGGGATCTATTCAATATGATACGCTCCTCGTTGGATCGCCGGGGATATGATTTGATCGCTTTGACGCACAACAAGAGCGCCCAGGGCATTTCTTCCATTGAACGCGTCGTTAGAAACGGCAAAATCGACGCGCTGATTGTTTTCAACGCCTACGGGCGCACCGGTTCCCTCCCCATTGAGGATGTCGGCCTTCCCTGCGTGTTCATCGACGATGAGCATACGGAAGATGCCCGCAGCATGGTGACGATTGATCACTACTACGGAGGCTTGCTTGCGGGGGAAAGGTTTGCTTTGACGGGCCGGAAGAAAATCGCGAGCATCATGGTGGTTCCGACTTGCCTGGCCACCATCAAACGTACGCGCGGATTTCAGGACGCCTTGCTCCAATATGGGCTGCATGTGGAAACCGGCAGAATTCTATCGACTGAAATCGGTTATGACTGGGGCGTGCAATGCGTCAAGGCGCATTTTGAGACGCTGTCATCGTGTGACGGGATTTTTGTACAAAACGACATAACCGCGATTGGCGTGATGCACGGTTTGATCGAGGCGGGATGCCGCGTGCCTGAGGATATCGCCGTCATAGGGTACAGTGATATCCACGTGGGCGCCTGGTGCCAACCGCCGCTGACGACTTTGAGAATGCCGATTGACGACATTGCGGAGTACACCAGCAGCACCATCTACAATATTCTGGAAAACTCGATAGCGGATTTCCCCGTTATGAATACCAAGCCTTATTTGTTGGTGCGCGCTTCCGGGTAACCGCCCAATATCCACTGGGAGAGGTTTTTGTTTGGAATTAATGCATACGTATGAATTAAAATATGGCGGAGTTATCGATTATGAAAAGGATCTCTTTCCTGGTGGTGCTTCTCCTCGCGTTGGTGCTTGCGACCGCAGCGTTGGCGGAACCGTTGGTGGTCGGGACCCAACCCAAACCGATGGGGCTTCCCGTGCGCTACGCAATGGAAAAAGGGTTCTTTGCCGAAGAGGGACTTGAAATCGAACTGATGATTTTCCCCACGGGCGCTCCGATCAACGAGGCGATGGCGGCCGAACAGCTCGACATCGCCGTCAGCGGGATGGCCTCCTGTTACGCGCTGGCCACCGGCAGCTATACCTACATTGGGGATACGCAGATTTCGCGCAGGGGCGAAGCGGTGTATGGCCGCGCCGATAGCCCGATGGCGCAAGAAAGCGGAGCGAAGGAAAACGTGTTGGGCAGCGCCGAGACGGTGAAAGGCATCTCGATCCTCGGGCCTTTGGCCACTGCCGCGCATTACAACGCCATCCGGTACGTACAGAACTTTGGCCTGACCAGTGAGGACTTCGATATGGTTTCGATGGATTTCTCGCAAGCCTATCAGGCTTTCCTGGTTGGCGAAGGCGACGCGGTTGCCACCACGCCCCCCTACTCGTTCCAACTGGAGGACCAGGGGTATGTCAAACTCGCGGATTTGTACGACAGCACAGGGTTCTACCTGTCGGACGGCAACTATGTTCAAAATACCGTGCTCGCCGAGCGGCGCGACGATATCGCCGCCTTTGTCCGCGCGTACTACCGCGCGGTGGACGAAATGGTGGCATACCCTGAACGCCGCGTAGAATGCGCGATGAAATGGTACGCTGAGGAAGGCGTAAGCTATTCGGATTCGGATATGCAGTACGAGCTGGAAACCCGCTTCTACACGACTTCGGAAGAGATGCGCAGCGAGAACTATGTCTTTGGCGCGACAATGGTCAACATCGGTGCGTTCTTTACCGACGAGGGCCTTATCGATCCGGATGATCTGCCCAATATTGCCGCCAGCATGGATGCTTCTTTTGTAAATGATATGCTCGGCATTGAGGTCGCCGTCGCCCATTAACACGCGGAGGGGGAATCTTTGGATTCAAGGATTCCCCCCTTTTCATGAGGAGGCTGTTTGTGAAAGGCAAGAAGCGCTCGTATAAATACTTGATTATTTCCTGCCTGTCGGTGATGACGGTTCTGTTTGTGTGGTGGCTCCTGATCGACGTGTTTCACGTAAAACGCCAGAATGTGTTCCCCGGCCCCATCAAGGTGTTCAATGGTTTTATCACAAAACTGTACACAAAAAAGCCTGACGGCGCCACGCTCATTGAGCACCTCGCCTCAAGCATGCGGGTCGCGCTCACCGGATACGGGTTCGGCGTGCTGATCGGCGTTCCGTTGGGCGTCATGATGGCGTGGAACCGTTGGTTCGAAATGTTCACGCGCCCGCTTTTCGACCTGCTCAAGCCCATTCCCGGCGTCGCGTGGATCCCGCTCATGATCCTCATCCTCGGCATCGGGCTGGAGTCCAAGGCCACGGTAATCGCGATTGCGTCTATGATCGCGTGCACCATCAACGCGTATACGGGCATACGGCAAACGAAGGAAGTGCACTTGTGGGTCGGGGACACCTTCGGTGCGTCGCGTTGGCAACAGTTGTACAAAATAGCCCTGCCAACCGCGCTCCCGATGATTTTCACGGGCATGCGCATTGCCTTGGGCACAGCCTGGACAGCGCTGATTGCCGCTGAACTGCTGGCTTCCACGCGCGGATTGGGCTACATGATCCAGCAGAGCCGCGCAACCGCCAGGCCCGATCTGATCATTGTCGGCATGATCACCATCGGAATTGTCGGCGCGGTCCTTGATCGCATCTTATTCTTTATCGAACGCCTGGTTGCGAAAGGAATGAACGCGCGATGAAAGCTATGAGGGATTCAAAATACACGCCGGTCGCGGCCGCGGTCATTTCCATATGCGCCTTTCTTTTTCTATGGAAATGGGCGATTGCCGCGACCAGTTTGGGGAAATTGCTGCCCGGTCCGGACACGGTCCTCACGGCCATGTGGGCCGCAATTACGGGCACAATCGGAAAACACAGCGTCCAGATGCATGCCCTCTACAGCCTCAAACGCGTCATGGTGGGCTACGTCATCGCGTCGGCCACCGGAATTCTGCTCGGGCTTTCGATGGGATGGAGCAAGACAATCGCGGCGATTTTCCAACCGATCTTCATCGTCCTTCGCCCCATTCCCCCCATAGCCTGGATTCCGATTTCAATCATTTGGTTTGGCCTCGGAGAAGAATCCAAGTACTTCATGATCTTTTTGGCGGCATTTGCGAACGTGACGCTCAACGCCTGGGCCGGCGCCCGGGCGGTCGATCCTGAGATGGTCGGCGCGGCCAAAGTGATGGGCGCGAACCGCTGGCAGGTTTTCTCGACCGTCGTGGCGCCCTGCGCGATACCGCAGATATTTGCCGGATTGCAATTGGGGCTGTCGTCGAGCTGGGCCGCCGTCCTTGCCGCGGAAATGGTGCGTTCCTCGGAAGGCTGCGGCTGGATGATCATCACCGGCATGGACAACAACAATATATCGCAAATTCTCGTGGGCATCGTAACAATCGGCGTCATCGGTTTTATGCTGGCTGTATCGATGCGCAAGTTGGAAGATGTGCTGTGCCGTTGGAACAAGAGCGGGAGGTAGGCCGGAATGCCGATGATCACATGCCGTAATGTCATAAAGACTTTCGATGTGCCCACAGGCGTGCACGAAGTCGTGCGCGATCTGAATCTTCAGGTTGAGGAAAATGAATTTGTCGTGCTGTTCGGACCCGGGCAGTGCGGCAAAACGACGATCATCAACTTGCTTGCCGGTCTTGAACAGGCGACGGGCGGCCAAATTTCGATACACGGAAGAGAAGTCACCAAGCCCAATCCCGAAGTCGGCGTGGTCTTTCAGAACCTGGTGATCTTTCCGTGGCTGACGACCATGGGCAATGTGGAATATGGGCGCAAACTCGCCCATGTGCCCAAGCGCGAGCGCAGGAAATCCGCGCAGCATTTCATCGATCTGGTCGGCTTGAACGGGTTTGAAAAAGCCTTTCCGTCCCAGCTTTCCGGCGGCATGAAGCAGCGCGTCGGCATTGCGCGCGCGTACTGCAACGAGCCCAAGGTCCTGCTGATGGACGAACCGTTCGGCGCGCTGGACGCGCAAACCCGCTACCTGATGCAGGAGGAATTGCAGCGGATCTGGCAAAGCGAAATGAGGACCGTGGTGTTCGTCACCAACAATATTGAGGAAGCCCTCTATTTGGCGGACCGGATTGTCGTGCTCAAAAACTGCCCGACATCGGTTCAATGCGAATACGTGATTGACATGCCGCGTCCCCGAAACAACGTTTCGGCCGAGTTCCTGCGCCTTCGCAAGGAAATCACGACCGGCGTGGATTCGACGCAGTAAGGAGGCCGACATGAGCGAGAAAGTGAAAATCGAAGTCCGCAACCTCACGAAGCGATTTGGCGATTTGCTGGTTTTAAACGACATTTCTTTTGACATACGGGATGGCGACTTGCTTTGCGTGGTCGGCCCAACCGGCTGCGGGAAAACCACGTTTTTGAACTCCATGACCAAGATATACGATATCACTTCCGGCGAAATACTATTGGACGGCCAACCGGTCGATCCCAAGAAGCAGAATATCTCGTATATCTTCCAGGGCAATTCCACCATGCCCTGGCTTACGGTGGAGCAGAACATCGCCTTTGGGCTTGAAATCAAGAAAGTAAACAAGAAGCTTCGCCGGGAGAAGACCGACAAGTACATGGATATCGTCGGCTTGCGAGCATTCCGCGACTACTACCCTTCCCAATTGTCCGCCAGCATGTTGCAGCGCGTCAGCATCGCGCGCGCTTTCGCGACGGAGCCCGATCTTTTGCTGATGGACGAACCGTACGGGCAGCTTGACATCGATCTGCGCTTTCGGCTGGAGGAAGAACTGATCAAACTGTGGGAGCTCACGCATACGACGGTTCTTTTCATCACGCACAACATCGAAGAGGCGGTATATCTGGGCAACCACATCATGGTGCTGACCAACAAGCCGACCACGGTGAAGGAAGTGCTGGACAATCCGCTTCCGAGGCCGCGCGACATCGCATCTCCGGAATTTGTCTCGCTGAGGAACTATGTGACCGACCTGATCAAGTGGTGGTAACGCCAAGTCAGATACTAAGGAGCATTCGATATGAAAACCATCATGGTTATGTTTGACTCACTCAACAGGCGCATGCTGCCGCCTTACGGCTCGAAGGATGTCCACGCGCCCAATTTTTCAAAGCTCGCCGAAAAGACCGCCACGTTTGACTGTTCCTATGTGGGAAGCATGCCCTGCATGCCCGCGAGGCGGGAACTGCATACCGGCCGGATCAACTTTCTGCACAGAAGCTGGGGCCCCGTTGAGCCCTTCGACGATTCCATGCCGGAAATCCTTAACCGGCACGGCATTCACTCGCACCTGGTCTCCGACCACTACCATTATTGGGAGGACGGCGGCTGTACGTATCACGGGCGGTATACGACCTGGGACATCATCCGCGGCCAGGAAGAGGACAAGTGGATCCCGCTGGCGCATCCGGACGATCCGCCCGAGCATCTGGGGCAGTTGCGGCGGCATTACAACGTAAACCGGCACTTCATCGACTCGGAGGAAAAACAGCCGCAGAACATCACCTTTGATCACGCGCTGGATTTCCTTGAAATGAATCGCGATAAGGACGACTGGTTCTTGCAGGTGGAGACCTTCGACCCGCATGAACCCTATCACGTGTTGGAAGAATACGCGAAGTTATATCCCGGCGATTTTGACGGTCCGTTTTTCAATTGGCCAAAGTACGGCGAAGTAAAAGAGAGCGAGGCGGCGGTCGCGCATTTGCGCCGCCAGTACATGGCGCTTCTGTCTATGTGCGACCACAACCTTGGGCGGATTCTCCAGTACATGGACGCCCGCGACATGTGGAAGGACACGATGCTCATCGTCAACACCGACCATGGGTACCTGCTCTGCGAGCACGACTGGTGGGGAAAGTGCGTGATGCCGTTTTACGATGAAATCGCGCGCACGCCGCTGTTTGTCTGGGACCCGCGCCTGCCCGAGGCGAAGAATGTCCGCCGGTCTTCTCTCGTGCAGACGATCGACATATGCCCCACGGTTCTTGATTTCTTCGGCATTGAAATTCCGCGCGATGTGGAGGGCAAGCCTCTTGGCCCGGTGCTTGAGCGCGACGCGCCCATTCATGACGGCGTATTGTTCGGACAGCACGGCTCCCAGGTAAACGTGACGGACGGACGGTATGTCTATATGCGTTCCTGCCAGACAAAGGACAACAAGCCGCTTTATCAGTATACGCTCATGCCAACGCATATATCGTACTTCTTTGAACCCGAGGAATTGCGAACAGCCGAGCTCGTCAATCCCTTCTCCTTTACCAAGGGGTTGAAAGTGCTCAAGACGGAAAGCACCGGTTTCATGGGCGCGGGCACAATGGGAAGCGCTGCGAAAGATCCCAGCGGAAACACGGTTTGCGACCTGCCCTCGGAGGCGCTCAAGCGCGGCGGAAAGCGCGCGGAAATCTTTCACACGCGCCTGTACGACACGCTGTCGGACCCGGAGCAGGTGAATCCCATGGATGATCCCGCGCAGGAGGCGCGCATGACGGGGTTGCTGATCAAGAAGATGCGCGAAAACGACGCGCCTCAGGAACAGTTTGTGCGCCTCGGGCTTGCCTAAGGGTCCCAAAAGGGGCGCCATGGGCACTCCGTCAATGAAAAAAGCTGTCTTGCGGCTTCGCGCCTCGCAAGACAGCTTTTGGGCGTTCGGGATTGTGCGGCATGCGTGTAAAATGCAATCGACTCAGTCGAACAACAGTTTAAACTGTTCCTCAAGCAGCTTGTCCCAGTCTATCGCGGGTCCGCACGCGGCATCGTATGTGGACCATTTCACCAGGAACCCGCCCATGAGGCTGGCAAAGAGCATGACCGCTTCGTCTTCGCTCACGCTGGGGCGCAAGCGCCCCTCCTCGCGCGCGCGCTCAAGCCCTGAGCGCAAAATGCGGTTGTGAATGCGGGTTAGGACGTATAGGGTTGAAACCTGGCGGTGCAAAAGCAGCACGTAGGATTCACGCGTCGCTTCCCGCCCGATCATCTGGCTGAAGCGGTAGGTGCACCTGGCGAGTTCCAGTATCCGCTCGCGCCCACTCGCGCCTTCGCAGACGCGGTAGTGTTCCTCAAGATACCTGTCGAGCTGTGGCGTAAAAACCTGACTCGCCACCTCTTCCTTGCCCTCAAAGTGGTGATAAAACGCGCCCTTTGTCAGACCCGCTCGCTGGCAGATGTCGTTTACCGTCACGCAGTTCATTCCATATTGGTCAAACAGCATAGACGCCGCTTCCAGCAGCGCCTCCCGCGATTTCTCCGCGCCGATCTTACGGGTGTTTGGCTTCATGTTCTCGCTTCTTTCCATTTGGCGGTGTGTTGTTGCTTATTGTATCACTCCGGATGGGAATATGTCAAAAAGCTGCTGTTTTGCCTCAAATGATATTGACATAAATATGTCGATACCGTATAATCGGTTTATGCATACCGTGGTATGTGAAATGAAAGGGGGAGCAGGTAGATGAACAGAAAGTCCATGGCGGCCCTGATTGCGCTGGTGGTGGCGCTTGCGATGTCGGTGAGCGCGGCGTCCTTTGCCCCGGGCACGTATGAGGCCCAAGCGAACGGCAACAACGCAGAAGTGAGGGTTGAAGTCGTCCTGAGCGACTCTGCCATCGAGCAGGTGACGGTAACCGGGCACGCGGAGACGCCGGGCATTTCGGACGCGGCGCTTGAACGCATCCCGGCGGCCATTGTAGGCGGCCAGACGCTGGCGGTCGATGCGGTAACCGGCGCGACCAACACGTCCGCGGCCATTGTGAATGCGGTTGAAGATTGCCTCAGGCAGGCGGGTGCGGACACCGACGCGCTGAAAGTGCCCGCCGAACGCGAGGCGCCCGGTGAAGTGAGTGAGCGCAGCGTCCAGGTGCTGGTCATCGGAGCGGGCGGATCGGGCATGGCGGCGGCGACGACGCTGCTGGAAGGGGGCGCGCAAGTCCTGCTGATCGACAAGGCAGCGACGCCCGGCGGCGCGACGGCCCTGACCGGCGCGCTGACCGCGGGCGGCATGTCTCGCCTTCAGGCTGAGCGCGGCGGGACGGACGATGTCAACACCATCTTCCTCGACCTGATGCGCTACGGCGATTATGAAAACGACGCGCGCATGACCCGGCTGTTTGCCGAGAACATGGGCCCGTCCGTCGATTGGCTGCACGAGGTCGTCGGCGTTGAGTACGAGCCGCTTTTGAGCTTCTTCCCCGAGCACACCAATGACCGCGCACTCTACCCGCTGGGCAAGAAGGCCGGGTATCTGACGGGCACGCAGGCCGAGCACTATAAGGAAATCGGCGGCGAATTGCTGCTCGACACCAAGGCAACCGAGCTTCTGTTTGAAGATGGCCGCGTGGCGGGCGCGAAGTGCGAAACGGCGGACGGCACGCTGATCATCCGCGCGGACGCCACGCTGCTTGCGACCGGCGGCTACGGCGCGAGCGTGGCGCTGCGGCCCGAGAAACTCGACTCGGTCTTGTTCTACGGCGCGTCCACCTCGATGGGCGAAGGCATCCTGATGGCGCAAAAGGTGGGCGCGATGACCCACTACATGGACTACCTCAAGTGCTACCCGCAGGGCATTGAGAAGCCGCTCGAGGGCGGAAACATCTCCGCCGACGGCACGACCTACCGCGCCAACGCCTACATCTCTCCCCTGGCTTCGCAGGCCGCGACCATGAACGACGGCGCGATTTACGTCAACCTCGCGGGCGAGCGCTGCATGAACGAAAACCTGGATTTTGTCTCAATCAAGAAGGCGACCGTTCAGCAAGACGGGATTGAAGTGTTCCTGCTCCTCAACCAGCAAGGCTTTGAGAACTGGATGGCCAGCATGGCGACTTCCTCCCCGCTGACCATGGAGACGGTGGAACCGTGGCTTGAAGGCGAGGGCTACCCGGTATTGCGCAAGGGCGCGACGCTTGACGAAGTGGCCTCGCGCGCGGGCGTAGACGCCGAAGGGCTCAAGGCGACGGTCGCGCATTTCAATGAGATGGTGAAAACAGGCGTCGATGCGGATTTTGGCCGCGAGCAGATGGCGGTTGAATTGAAGGAGGATGGCGCATGGTACCTGATTGAGCAGCGCCTGAGGATGGCGACATCCCTCGGCGGACTCAAGACCAGCCTCAACTTTGAAGTGCTTGACATCAATGAAACGCCCATCCCGGGCCTTTACGCGTGCGGCGAGACCATCGGCGGCGTGCACGGCACCGAATCGATGCCCTCCTGCATGGTGGGCTGGGCGATCACCTCAGGCCGCCTGTCGGCTCAAGCCATTGCGCTGGCGCTGGACGTAGAGGCGGACGCGGCCGCCTAGTCAAGCGCATCGAATCGCTCAGTGATTTTCGATGACAGCTTACCGACAAACCCCGTTAGCAACGCCCCCGCGGGCGTGTACCGCGGGCTTCAGCCCGCCAACAAACCCCGTTAGCAACGCCCCCGCGGGCGTGTACCGCGGGCTTCAGCCCGCCAACAAGCCCCGTTAGCAACGCCCCCGGCGACCTGTGCGCCGGGGGTGAATGGGATTTTGACCAAGGGCGAGCTTGCCCGCCCGACTCAAAATCCCCACCCGTCCAAATTGCGCCCGGAAAATCCCGCAGGATTTTCAGCAATTTGGCCCCGTTTCCCACTCATCGAAAAGGTTTTGCCGCAGCAAAAGATTTTCGATGACAGCTTATCGACTTTGTCGATAAGCTGAGTTGGGGGGGAGCCGACAATAGGCTCCCCCCCCAAAGTTGAAATGCAGTGTGAATTCTTATTTGCTCAACGCAATGCGCGCATTAATGCCGCTAACTGCGCCGGTATAAATGGCGCCGCCAACGCCCGTGCCGGAAGCCGGGTACCATTTGCTGAAGATGTTACCATACATCATCTCGCCGCAAACATAGAGATTGGGCACGACTTCGCCTTTGGAATTCAGCAGTTCAGTCTTTTCGTTGACCTGCGGTCCGGGA
>JAVBND010000013.1:0-17297 GCA_031551775.1 Eubacteriales bacterium
GGTGACCGAATAAAGGACGCGAAAAATCCCGCCGCGCGGGCAAGACCCTTTACCAAAAGCAAACCGCACAAAGAGCGTTCGCGCTCTGTGCGGTGTTTTTGTATCCGGCCACAAAGAACGCGTCCGCCACCCCTTTCCGCCATCCGGGCTGACCAATCCGGACCAATCCGGGGTCAGTCCCCGGATTGGTCGGCGTACGAGGTCAACTTCCCGAAGATTCGCACGTTTTCCGGGCGCAATTTGGGCGCGCGGGCCGCCGGTGGCGTTGTTCCTGGGAAGGGGATGGGCTGTGCCCGCCGCAAGGCGGGTTTTTTTACACCAAAAAACTATTCGTGGATCAGCAAGGGGTCGTTCTCGGGATGGGGCTCGGGAAGGGCTTCACAGGCCATCAAGAGCGCATCCTCGCCGGTATCGGCGTAGTAGCCCTTCCTGCGGCCTACTTTGATAAAGCCCAGCTTCTTGTACATTTCCTGCGCCGCGACGTTTGAGGCCCTGACCTCGAGCTCCAAAAACCGCATCCCGGTATCGGACGCCAGTTGCATCAGCGCGCGCGTCACCGTCTCGCCAAATCCCAGCCGCCGCTTGTCGGGCCTTACCGCGATGTTGGTGATGTGCCCTTCGTCGAGCACGAACCAAACCCCCGCGTATGCCACCGGCACGCCATCCTCCTTGAGTACAATGTAGCGCGCGCACTGGTTCTTTGTTGCTTCGGTTACAAACGCGTCCCGCGACCAGGGAACCGAAAAGCATGCCTTTTCAATCGCGTGAACGCCGTCAACATCCTCAAGCGTCATCAGCCCCATCGTCAGCTCGGGCATTTTATTCTCTCCTCGCGTTCACGCTCCGCTTGTGGCCTGCGCAAATAAATCGGGGCAAGGGATGCCGCGTCCACGGCCTCTCCCTGGCGTATCTCGGTCAAAAGGCACGCCGCGCCCGGCATGATCCGCGCGCGATGACTCGGCGCGACGAGCGCGCGCTCGCCCAAAAGCGTCTTCACGCGCGGGCCGTGCGCCGCCACGCCGTCGCCCACGAACAGGAGCCGACCTTCGCCCGGAAGGCTTGCCAGGTAATCCTCAAGCGGCAAGGCGGCATCGTCCATCATGCGCGTAAGCACCGTTTCCTCAAAGCGGAACGCCGCCGCGTAGACCTGGCCGCGCCGGGCATCGAGGATCGGGCAAACCGTCCCTTCAAATCCCCACTGCCCCATCGCCAGGACCTCAAGCGCGTCAAGCGCAAGACACTTCTTGCCGGTCGCTTCACCCAGCGCCTGAACCGCGCATACGCCGATGCGCACGCCCGTAAACGAACCCGGCCCCGCGACGCACGCCAGCAGGTCGATTTCATGGATGCCCAGTCCCGCCGCTTCCATCGCGCCGTCGATCATGGGCATCAGCGTCACGGAATGGGTTTTGCCGTTGTCTTGAACCGCTTCGTACACGATGTGTCCGTCCTTTGAAATCGCCATGCCCGCGACCGGGCCGGACGCGTCCACCGCCAACACAATCATCCTTTTTCCTCCCACGGCGCGATGGCTTTCTCAACCGCCGCCATCTTCGCCTCACCCATGCCGTCAAACGAAAGGGCGATCAGCCGCTCGTCCGTCGCTTCGCCCCGTGAAAGCGTCAGGAATACCTGCGGCCGCGCGACGAGGTCCTCAAGCGGCCACTCGATGAGCGCCACCTGCTCGCCGCCGATGTATTCGTTGAGTCCCGCCGCTTCAAATTCATCCATGTCCTCAAGCCGGTACAGGTCAAAGTGATTGACCTTGACGCGCCCCTCGTATGGCTGCATGAGGGTAAACGTAGGGCTGGGCATGGGCGAAACGATGCCCAGCGAGCGGGCGATTCCCCGCGCCAGCACCGATTTGCCCATGCCCAGTGTGCCCGCGAGCAACACGCTGTCGCCCGGTGAAAGCGCGCCGCCCAGCGCCCGGCCAAATTTATCGGTATCTTCTTGCCCTGTGGTCTTATACAAAAATCTTCACTCTTTCTTACCCTTGAGCAGCGGCGACAAAGGCTTGTACATGAGCAGCGTGATGAGCGACAGGATCAGGCCCTTCACGATGTTGAACGGCACGATCGCAAGCGCGATCACCTTGCTCATGGAGTCAATGGCGGGAATCACCTTGGCCATCATGCCGATGACCATTTCCTCAGCGAATCCCATGACGTTGATGTAGAACGGGATCAACAGGAAGTAGTTGGTCAGCGTGCCCACGACGGTCATCGCGACAACGCCAAGGCCCATGCCGATGAGCGCGCTCCTGCGCGTGCGCGTTTGGCTGTAGCACAGAGATGCCACCAGCACGAACGCGCCTGACATCAGGAAGTCCGCTATCTCGCCGACCATCATGCTGGTCGAGTGCGTAAGCCCCACGAGGTCCTTGATCGCCACGATGATAAGACCCGCCAAAGGCCCCATCGCGAACCCGCCCAAGAGCGCCGGCAGCGTTGAGAAGTCCAGCTTCAAAAACCCGATCATGGGGATCTCCGGGAAGTAGAATAGGACCGCCGCGATCGCGCCCAGAACGCCGATTCTTGTGATGGTGCCCGACTTGAATTTGCTGCCCGCCATGTTGCCGCTTGTCATGCTTGTTTCTCTCCCTTTTCACAATTTCGGCCCCTGAAGCACGCGCAACAGGGGCCGTAAAACGGCATTGGGAGAGGATAACCATCTTCTTCCATCCAGACTTATTCCAATCCGAATCTTTAGATCGGCCATCCGGTGAGTGGATTTTTGTGTATCGCTAAGCCGGAAAACGCAGGCGTAGCGGCGCTACGCCAAGGCTTCCGGGCAACGCGATGCGCGAAAATACGCCGCCTGATGGGTGATTTAAGGGTTTGGATTGGGATCACTGTCGGCCCCGGAATCCAACCGGGTCAACCTTTCGGCTCGCGGGCTCGCCTTATCAAAAAGGATTACCGCCGGTGGGGAATTTCACCCCGCCCTGAAGACGCTTGTTCAGTTGTCAACGTTATTATAGCGTCGCGCGGAGCGCTTGTCAAGCGTTTGAGATCAAGCGCAATAGGCTTCGCCGTTTATGTACAGGTTAAATCCGCGAAGCCGCCTCGCCTTAGTCGGTGGAGCGCATTTTCGCCGGTCCGCTCGCTTGCGCAGCATAGCGGCGGCAATTGTCAAACCTGCGCGGGAATTGTAAACAGATTGACCCGGCTTCAGAGTTCTTAAGGCAACACCGCACAAGTAGCGAACGCGCTGACAGGCTGCTTTTCCACCCAGGCAGTCCTGCAAAAACACTTGAATTAGCGCTGCTAGTCCTGCGGTTTTTGCAGGGCCACCTGGACGAAAAATCATCCCGTCATCACATCCGCTACCTGTGCGGTGTTGCCTTAAATATGTGGAAAAAATGCGGCATCGGTTTACAGTCTAATTTTCAAGTGCTATAATAAGTAAAAGGAGAGGTGTTTGTGTGAACAAGCTGATTTATGTGACCGACGACGATTTGCATATTCGCCAGCTGATCCTGTCTTTTTTGCAAAAGGATGGTTTTGAAGCGGTTGGATTTAACAGTGGCGAGTCGCTCCTGCGCGCGTTTCAGGTGCGCGAACCTGCGCTCGTCGTGCTCGACATCATGCTGCCGGGGCTGGACGGGCTGGGCGTTACGACGGTGATCCGCCAAACGTACAATACGCCCATCTTGCTGGTCTCGGCCAAGGACAGTGAACTCGACCGCATCACCGGCATCACGCTTGGCGGTGACGACTACATGATCAAGCCGTTTTCACCCATCGAGCTCGTGGTGCGCGTCAAGGCGCTGCTTCGGCGCATGGACATGAACCGAACGGTTGAGAACGGACAACAGACGCTGTCCATGGGCGATTTGACGATGGACCTTAAGCTGCGCACGGTCGCATTGGACGGTCAGCCTTTTCCGGTCACGCCCACCGAGTTTGACTTCCTTTCCTATATGATGGCAAATCAGGAGCGCGCGGTATCGAAGGCGGAACTGCTCAAGGAACTGTGGCACTTTGAAGTTGACGTGGATACGCGCGCGACCGACGATCTGGTGAAGCGGCTGCGCAAGAAGCTGATGGCGCAGGGCAGTTCGGTTCGCATAGAAACTGTTTGGGGGTTCGGTTTCCGGCTTGGCGACAGAAACGACTAGTGCCTCACCAAGCCAGAAATGGGAAGTACGGCTTGTCTTTGCAATTTGGGCTTGGTGCGGCACTGGTTTGCATCAACGCCATGTAGATGGGTATACGAGAAATGCGGGATAAAAAGCGCGGCATCCGAAGCAGGTTGTTTTTACCCTTGGCGGGGCTCATGATATTGCTGCCGCCCTTTATTTTTTATACCTTTAGCGCCGTTACGTCCGAGTATGCGCTCGGACTTTCCCGCGCCGCGATTCTTTCGACGATTGACGCGGTTTCTTCGATTGTCGATAGGATCTACGCCGAAACGCCGATCGTTGATGAGGAAGCCGCGGCGGGTATGCCGGAAGATGAGATTAAGCAGGCACAGGCGCGCGATTTTCTCTATGAGACGCGCCGCGCGCTGCGGCACAACCAGTACGAATCCTCAATCGTCGTTCTCAACAACGCCTACAACGTACTTTTTCCGTCGGACATGGACGAGGAGACGAGCGCCATCGTCGAATACTACGGGTATAAAGCCGACGCGCCCAACCTGGACGAGGCCGGGCACCAGTTTGAAACGCTTCACATCGCGGGTCAGGACTACATGGCGTGCATGCTGACCCTCAACGACCCTGAACAGGTGCTCAGCAACTACCTCATTGTGTTTAGCTCCATACACGACACCGGCGTGTTGGTACGCACGGCGGGTCTTGTGGTGCTGGTGCTGACCGGCATGCTGGTTTTGACGGCGCTCCTCGTTTCGTGGCTCCTGGCTACCAGCATCGCGCTGCCCGTCAAAAAACTGTGCGACCATGTCGAACGCATCGGCGCGGGCGAATTCGTACCCACCGATCAGGTCAGCGGTGTGCGCGAAATTGACTCGCTCATCACGGCCACAAACGCCATGTCCCAGCGCCTGGCACGCTATGACGGGGCGCAAAAGACCTTCTTTCAAAACGCTTCGCACGAACTTCGCACGCCCCTCATGTCCATACAGGGCTATGCCGAGGGGATTGAGCTGGGCATTCTGGAGGACGCGAAGCAGGCCGCGGGCGTCATCAAAGTTGAGAGCCGCCACCTGACCCAGATTGTGGACGGCCTGCTCACGCTTTCGCGCATGGACAACGATCAGCAGGACATTGAGATTGAGGAGATCGAGTTCAAGCCTTTCATGGAGCACATGGTCGATCGCATGAAGGGACTTTCAATCAACCGGGAGATCGCCATAGCCCTTGATGGCGGCACGCCCGATCTGTACGTGCTGGCGGACGAGCAACTGACCATCAAGGCCATATCCAACGTAATGGGCAACGCCATGCGCTATGCAAGAAGCCGTGTGACGCTGACGATCGCGAAATCCGGCAGTTGGGTATATCTTTTCGTCGAGGATGACGGACCCGGCATCGCGCCGGAGGTGGCGCAGCGCGTGTTCGACCGGTTTTACAAGGGCAGGGACGGCCAGTACGGCATTGGCCTGGCGGTCGCCAAGTCGGCCATGGAGTACATGGGCGGAGGGATCCGCCTGGTCAGAAGCGGGCCGGGCGCGATCTTTGAACTCATGTTTCGCGCGGCGCGCAACGTGAAGAAAGACGGGTTAAGATAACTTAGTGTAAATGCCCCCTCATGCTCGTCGCGGGGTGGTATAATGGTACCATCAAGACTAAAGAGGCGCCTTTTCAAATGAGACACGCAAAAAGACATTACGAAATTGACATGACCAGCGGCCCCTTGCTCAAAAAAATTCTTTTTTTTGCCGCGCCGCTCATGGCGACGGCCATGCTGCAATTGCTCTACAACGCCGCCGATATCGCCGTGGTCGGCCTGTTCGCGACCGTCGAGGATCAAGCTGCGGTCGGTTCGGTCGGCGCGCTGATCAACCTTGTGGTCAACCTGTTCATCGGCCTGTCGGTGGGAGCGAGCGTCGCGCTCTCCAATCATTACGGCGCGCATCGCGCGAAGGAAGCCAATCGGGTGGTACATACCGCCATCACCGTCAGCCTGATCGTCGGCGTTGCGGTGGGCATCCTGAGCTATTTTGCCGCGCCCATGCTGGTCAAGCTGACCGGCACGCCGATGGAGGTAGAGGACAAGGCGCTCTCCTACCTGAGCATTTACTTCCTGGGCTTGCCGGCCGCCATGGTATACAACTTTGGCGCGGCCCTGCTGCGCGCGGTGGGCGATACGCGCCGCCCCATGTACTACCTGATGATCGCGGGCGTGGTCAACATCGCCCTGAACCTGATTGCTGTCATTGTCTTTCACATGGGCGCGGCGGGCGTCGCGCTTGCGACCACGGCTTCTCAAGCGGTATCGGCCGCGCTGGTCGTGACCTGCCTCGCGCGTTCAAGCGGCGTTTTGCACCTGAACCTCAGAGCGCTTAAAATTCACCGTCAGCAGCTTGTTGAGATCGCGCGCGTCGGCATTCCGGCCGGGCTTCAAAGCACGGTGTTTTCTATCTCAAACGTGCTCATTCAATCATCGGTCAACTCCTTTGGCGCCATCGTCATGGCGGGCAATACCGTCGCGCAGAGCTTGGACGGTTTTGTCAACGCGACCACATCCTCGCTCGGCCAAGCGGCCATGTCGTTTGCGGCGCAGAACATGGGCGCGCGCGAATACAGGCGGGTGGGCAAGGTGGTCGGGACCTGCTGCCTGCTCGTGCTGGTGATGCCGACATTGGTCGGCGGCCTTATTTACGCGCTGGGCCCGCTTCTGCTTGGATGGCTGTACACCACCAATCAGCAAGTCATTCAGATGGCCATGGTCCGGCTTCAGATCTTGTGCTTTTCCTATGCCTTGTGCGGGCTGATGGACGTGCTGGCCAGTTCCATGCGCGGCATGGGCAATTCGCTGCTGCCCATGCTGGTGACGCTCGCGGGCGTCGTCGGCATTCGGATCGTGTGGTTGTATACGGTCTTTGCCTGGCGGCATACACTGGTTGAGCTGTATCTGTCGTATCCGGTATCGTGGCTGGGTACCGCCGCCGTTCACTTTCTGTGTTTCATGTCGCTGTACAAAAAGCTCATAAAAAACCAAAACGGAATGCCCACGCCGCAATCCGCCGGATCTTGAAAATGTTTTACAAATGACGCGATGATATCCGCCGTGCCGAAGCAATTGGCGCGGCGGATACTTCTATATAATATGGAGGCAAGCGCATCACGCTTTGACTTGCTTCCCCCCTAGGTAGAGCGCGAGCACGCGCGTGTCGCCAATCGCCTCCGGGGCAATGGTCAGGGGATTGCGGTCGAGCAATACGAAATCGGCGGCCTTGCCAACCGCAAGGCTTCCGCGCTCCTTTTCATCAAAGCTCATGTACGCGGGGTTGTACGTGCGCATCATGAGCGCCTTAAGGGGTGTAACGCGCTCGGATGGGGTGGGATGGTTGACCGCGAGGTGCATGCCCCGGATGGGATCAGGGCGGGTGCAAGGGGCGTCCGAGCCGTCGCCGATCATGATGCCGCGCGCGAGCATGCGGCCAAGCGGATTGAGTGCGTCCGTCCGCTCGCCCAAGATGGAGCGCAGGTAGGCGTCCGGCTCCTGACGCCAACTGATGAAGGGACTTTGAACCGCGAGGCACAGTTTGAGGCGCGCGATGCGGTCCAGCTGCGCGTCCGACGCCATACAACAGTGGATCATCACGTGGCGGTGGTCTTCGCGCGGCGTATCTTCAAGCGCCGCTTCAAAGGCGGTGATCGCCTGTTCCACCGCGGCGTCACCGATGGCGTGTATGGCGATTTGCAACCCCAAGCGGTTGGCCTCGATGGCAAAGGCGTTGACCTGATCCTGGGTATAGTTGAGCACGCCCTTGTTCAAATGATTGTTCGCGTAGGGCTCGGTCAGCGCCGCGTCCTCAGAGCCAAAGCAACCGTCAAGCGCCAGGCTGAAGCAGCCTCCGATGCGCGTCATGCGCCGTCTTAGGACCTTCTTGGTATCCATGGTCTGGAAGAAGATGCGGAAGGTCTGGGGCAGGAAGCGTTGCCAGAGGCGCAGCATATCGACGTCCAGGTCGTTTTTAAAGCCGACGCCCTCAACCGTGTGGGCAAGGCCGATGCCCGCGCGCGAAAGCGCGGCCGCGCCCATGGAAAGCGACTTCAAGACGCCCAGGGTATTGACGCGGGCGGTGCACTCGTTGACGCCGATGTAGTAGGCGTTGCCGTACAGCCAACCGGTGTCGATGTCTGAGCCGCTGTCCCGCTTGACCGCGTCCGACAACAGATCCATTATGGCCGAATTGCCCACCGCCGCGTGGCCGTCGTACTTGACGATGATGAGCGGCCGGTTGGTCCAGCCGTCCAGGTCCTTGCGGGTGGGCAACCGTCCCTCCTTGACTGTGTGCGCTGAGCATCCAAAGCCCATGTAGACCTTTTCGTTCGGGTTTTTTGCGATGTAGCGCGTGATCATTTCCTTCGCCTGGTCAAAATCCGCGACCTCTGAGATGTTGAAGGACCGCTCGAACATGGAGAAGCTTTCAAAGTGCATGTGGGTGTCGCCAAACGCGGGGGTCACCGTGCCGCCGCCGAGATCCCTCACACGGCCCCGCGGCATGTCCGCCGCGCCGTCTTCGCCCAGCCAAGCGATGCGGCCCCTATCGACGGCCATGGCGGTATACACCCGGTTGTTCGTCTCACAACTGATGAATGTTCCTCCACGATAGATGTCCACGCCAATCCCTCCCAATTTTTCTTTGTAGACTCAGTCTATCAGATCGGCGGGAAAACGGCAAGCGCATCCACCTAGGCGGCGGCATAGTATGGTTCGGATACCAATCGTCCAAATAGGATTTGAGGTGTGGGTATGAATCAAAATACGGGAACCCCATGCGTCGATACACATGTCCACGAGCTCTTGGGGAGCGTGAAGATTTCAGACAACGTGTGCATCGCGCACAATCACCGGATTGCCGCCGTGACCGGAAGGCCGATTCTCCTCGAAGACGGCTGCCACGCGCACGACGTTTGTTTTTTGACCGATTCATTTGAGGGGCACAGTCACGAGTATCGAGGACGCACCAGCGGCGCCTTCCCGCTTCTGACAGGACATGTCCATTATCTGGAGGGCATGGTTGCGCGGGTTGATGACCACAGGCACTGTTTTAAAATTTCCACCCAGATCGCGGAACCCATCTGCGAATAGCGATGGCGCTTGTGCGGGCGGCCGGAACCCGGTTGCCCGCATTATGTTGATATTTACACAATAATAAGTTATTCCTTGCCATTCTTTTTATAAGATGATATAATACCAGAATAAAACAGGAAAATCTCGTTTGAGGTTGTTCCGCTTGATTGGAGGATAACGATGCCTTCGCATTCGAGCGGGCGAATTCTATTCGCCGCGTGCGCTGCGCTGGTGCTTTTGATCCTGGCTGGCTGTGTAGTTGCCGCGGCCTCAGGCGCCGTGTGGCCGACAGCATCCGGTGATGTGGTTTATAAGAAAAGCGGCGCTGTGGTAGATGCCAGCAATGCGGTTGACGGGTATTTCATGACGAAGTACAGCGCGAGCAAGAAGCGCTTGGTGGCAAGCGTTGCCAAGGGCGACATGAAGTACCAGTACGACCAGAACGGCAAAGGTGACTATGAGGTCTACGCTCTGCAGATGGGGACGGGCAAGTACAAGGTGAACATGTACGAGCAAGTCAAAGGCAGCAAGTTCGCGCAAAAAGCGGCGCTTTCCTTTTCCGTAAAGGATATGGACGGCAATGCGCCGTTTCTGTGCCCGAACCAGTATGTGTGGTACACTGAAGACACAGAAGTGGTCAAGATCGCTGAGGACGTATGCGCGGGCCTTGAAACCGCCCTTGAGAAAGTCAATGCGGTACACAAGCATATCAAAGCGCAGATGACCTACGACTATGTGCTCGCATCGACCGTCAAATCGGGTTATCTTCCCGACATTGACGCGGCGTACAACAAGAAGATGGGCATTTGCTTTGACCTCTCGGCGATTGTCGCCTGTATGCTGCGCACCCAGGGCGTTCCTGTCAAATTGGTCATCGGCTATGCCGACAAGAACTATCACGCATGGAATGAAGTCTATGTCGATGGCGAATACAAAAAAATCGATTTGACGGGCGATATCACCGGGGGCAAGGCGTCCAAGTATACGCCGGAGCGTTATTATTAAGCTTTATGAAATCGGTATGGGAGGGCGAAAAAAGTGCCTAGCAACACCAAGCGCCAGTATACCATTGCGCCGGAGGAGACCAGCATTTTTTGTGAGCAGGTCGCGTTGATTCTCAGCGCGGGAATGCCAATGCACGATGGGATTGAGGCGCTCAGCGAAAACTACGCAAGTACGCGCGACGCGGCGACCTTCAAGGCCATCGCCGGCGCTGTCAACGAGACCGGTTCGCTTTCCCAAGCACTTGCTGTGGGCGGAATTTTCCCCAAGTACATGGTGGAGATGACCGCCATCGGCGAGAAGACCGGTAAGCTTGAGGCGGTTATGCAAGCGCTGGCCACGTACTACATGCGCGAGAGCAAAATTCGCCGCGCGGTGAAGAATGCGGTGGCTTATCCGCTGATCCTCATGGTGATGATGGCCTGCGTGATCGCCATCCTGATCAGCAAGGTGTTGCCAATCTTTGATCAGGCGCTGGGCGGGCTGGGGCTTGAAATGGGCGATACGGGCAGCGCCCTCATGCGCTTTGGCATGACGACGGGCCGCGTGGTTATGGTCCTGGTAGGCGTTTTGGTGGTGGCGGTTCTCGCCGTCGTCTTGCTGTTGCGGACTAGGCAGCGCAAGCAGGTCATGGACACGCTGTGCCGCGTTTTCCCGCCGATTGGGCGGCTCAACCGGCGCATCTCGGCGGCGCGCTTTGCTTCTGTCATGGCGATGATGATGGGAAGCGGCTTCCCTATGGAAGAAGCGCTCAAAATGATGCCTTCGATCATCACCGACGAAGCCGCGCGCGTTCAAGTGGAGGGGATTATCTCGAAAATGGACGAGGGCGTGTCTTTCCCGGACGCGCTTGACGGTTGCCTCCTGTTTGACCCGCTGCATACGCGCATGATCCGCATGGGATACCTTGCGGGCCAGGTCGATACGGTCATGGAAAAGGTGGCCGGCATCTATGAAGAGGAAGTAGACGAGGGGATTTCGAGGCTCGTTTCAATCATTGAGCCGTCACTGGTCGCGCTTTTGTCTGTGGTGATCGGCGCGATTCTGCTGTCGGTCATGCTGCCGATGGCGAGCATCATTTCGAGCATCGTCTGACCCAAGGTTCCGCTCGCAACTCTATATCTTGGCGAAAGGCGGATGGGGCATGAAACCGACGATTTGGAAAAGGCTTAAATCTCAACGCGGGCTGATTGTCTCGCTTGTGGTATTTGCTTTGATTTTGGGGGCCATTTTCTCCTTGACGGGAGAAGTTGGGCAGCGTTCTGAAAAGAACCAACTGCACATCGTGCGCGACGCGGTCAAGCGCGCTACGGTGACCTGCTACGCGGTGGAGGGTTGTTACCCGCCCACGCTTGACCATTTGGAGCGGCATTACGGCTTGGCCTTTGACGCCAACCGTTACGCGGTGGTTTATGATGCGTTTGCTTCCAATATCATGCCCAGCATACGGGTGATCGCCAAGGAGGGCGTCGAATGAAAAAAGCAGCCCATTCCCACGCGATGAGCGGCGTGTTTATCTTCATGCTGCTGGGAATATTTGCCATCATGTCGACGTTGTTGGTGTTGCTCGGCGCGCAGGCATATCGCGCTGTCGTCGATAGCGCTGCCCGCAATGCCGAGGAGCGCATTTTACTCAGTTACCCTGCCAACAAGGTCCGTATGAACGATGATCAGGATCATCTGCGCGTGGAGGATGTTGACGGGACCAAGACGCTCGTCATCAGCCAGGATTTTGACGGGAGCCTGTACGAAACCAGAATCTACTGCTACGATGGGTGGCTGTATGAGGTGTTTCAGGAACACGGAGATGAGATCGCGCTGGAAGACGGTGAGGCGTTGACTCAGGCGGCATATTTTCGCCCCGAGATCAAGAATGGCCTGCTGACTTTTGAAGTGGGAACCCCGGAAGGGGCACAGTACCGCATGAATGTCGCGCTGCGCAGTCAGGCGGCAAAGGGGGCGACAACGTGAGCCGGGAGGGTAAGGGCAGCGCCCTGCTTTTCGAAATTACCATTGTGTTGTTTTTCTTTGCCATCTCAGCCACGGTCATTCTGAGCATGTTCATGCGCGCAAACGACATGAGCGTCTCGGGCAGGATCATGAATGAGACGCTTTTTGCGGCGCAGGACATGGCCGAATGCCTGTATGCGTCGGGCAATCAGCCGGACGAGTACCTAACTTCGGTCGGTTTTATGCAGGAAGAGGGAGAATACCGACGCGACTCAAATGGTTTCGCGATGGCGGTTCGCATTGAGCGCGAAGCGACGGATGCGGGAACGCTTTATCGGGCATCTGTCGAGGTTCTTGAAAAAGAGATTGAGACGCGCCTGCCTCTTGCGTGGTATGTGCCGGACTGGGCGGAGGTGGCGACGTGATGCAAAAGAAGGGCGAACAAAATTACCGGATAGGACCGGGCGCGGCGTCGCTCTTGATGATCGTCGTCGTATTGAGCCTGACGGTGCTGGGCATTTTGGCATTGATCGGCGCGCGAAACGATCACAAGCTGTCTTTGCGCAATCAAGAAATGGTTTCTGCCTATTATGATGCCAGTTCTCAAGCGCAGGAAGCGCTCTTACGGCTCGACGCGGTCCTGTTCAATGCGCGCAAGAACAGCGCGGATGAAGGGACCTATCTTGAGGAAGTCTTGGCCAATCTGCCTGAAGGATTTGAGCTGGACGGCCAAACAGCGCGCTATGAAGCGGATGCGGGCGCCAACCGCACGCTGACATTGACGGTCGAAGTCAAAGGCTTGGTCGAAAAAGATCGTTACCGGGTGAAGTCGGTTTTCCTCAACGACGAGACCACCTGGGAAACGCAGCTTATCGAAGGGTTGATCACCCTCGAATAAAGGAGCGCAAATGGAACTGCAGGATATACTGACAAGAATTGTGGATCTTGGCGGATCGGACGTGTTTATTGTGCCTGGTTCCGCTGTCATGATAAAGGTGAATGGCCAGTTGGTAAGAGCGTCCGAGGAGAAGATGCTGCCCCCGGATACCGAGCGATTGATCTCAAGCGCTTACCAAATGGTCAACCGCCCAATGGAGACGCTTCACAAGAAGGGGGACGACGATTTTTCGTTTTCCCTTAAGCGCATGGGACGCTTCCGCTGCAATGCCTACAAACAGCGCGGCACGATGGCCGCCATTTTGCGTCTGGTCACGATCGGCCTGCCAGATCCCCAATCCATGCACATCCCGGATGCCGTCGTGGATCTTTTTAAG
Source organism: Eubacteriales bacterium (assembly GCA_031551775.1). GTDB lineage: Bacteria > Bacillota > Clostridia > Christensenellales > Aristaeellaceae > Anaerozeibacter. The sequence continues at coordinate 13,439 of JAVBND010000013.1, forward strand.
CTCAGGAACGGCATGGTTCTGGTAACCGGATCGGCAGGATCGGGCAAATCGACCACGATGGCCTGCATCATCGACAAGATCAACCACGAACGCAGCGGGCACATCGTCACCATCGAAGACCCGATTGAGTACCTTCATCCGCACAATACGTGCGTAGTCAGCCAGCGCGAGATTATGACCGATACCGAAAGCTTCGCTTTTGCGCTGCGTGCCGCGCTCCGGCAAGCGCCCGATGTCATCATGCTGGGCGAAATGCGCGACTATGAAACCACACAGACTGCGATCACTGCGGCGGAGACCGGGCACTTGCTCCTGTCCTCGCTCCATACCGTAGGCGCTGCCAAGACCATTGACCGCATCATTGACGCTTACCCCGCCAATCAGCAGGCGCAGGTGCGCGTTCAGCTGTCCATGGTGCTGCGCGCCGTGGTGTCCCAACACCTGATCCCAACAGTGGACGGCGGTCTGTATCCGGCGTTTGAGGTCATGATCGTCTCGAGCGCCATCCAATCGATGATCCGCGACGGCAAAACCCATCAGATCGACAATGTGATCTTCGGCGGGGCGGCGCAAGGCATGATTGCGATGGACTCAGACCTGCTCAGGCTTTACAAAGAGGGGATAATCAGCGCTCAGAATGCGCTGTTGTATGCGGCCAACCCGGATGTATTGGCCCGGAAACTCTAGTGTCTGTCGAAACAGACCGTCGTTTACAAGGAAAGGGGCGCGAGAACATGAGCGATACCATACGTGTGAATATGATGGGTGAGTTTGCCATCTTCATCAACGAAAGAAAAATGGACCAGTTGGTCAACAAGTCGCGCAAGGGTGTCGCGCTGATGCAATATCTGATCCTGCACCGCAACGAGCCTGTACCCAACTATAGGTTGCTCGAAAACCTCTGGACCAACGACCAATCGAGCAACCCGGAGAACGCGCTCAAGACGCTGGTCAGCCGGATGCGCGCGATACTCAACCAGATTCACGACAATTTGGGTGCGTGTATTGTGGCGGAACGGGGCGCATACCGCTGGCAATGTATGGAAGGCATGACGGTTGACGTATACGAGATCGACGAGTTGTTTTTGCAGTTGGGCGGCGTGAAAGAACTGACAAGCGAAGTATCCGAGAAGTACGCGCTGCTGCTCAAGCGTTACAGCGGTGATTTGCTCCAGGGCAGCGAGCAGGCCGATTGGGCGCTGGCCCGCGCGGTCAACCTGCACAACCAGTACCTGAACGCTGTTCACAAGTATATCGATTTGCTCAAAGAGGCCGAGAACTACGACGAGGCGATCAATGTTTGCCGAATGGCGCTTGACGTTGACGCGTTTGACGAGCAATTGCACCTGGAACTCATGAGTGCCTTGACCAAGGCAAAGCGCAACAACGAAGCCCTGCTTCAGTACAAGCACGTGACCAATCTGCATTTCAGGTACTTGGGTGTGCAACCGCCTGCGGCCATACAGGAGTTTTACAAACAGATTGTTCAGGCGGGTAAGACGCTTGATTTCAACCTGGACACCATTCGCAACGAACTGCGCGAGCATGGAGAAGTGCGTGGGGCGTTTGTGTGCGAATACGCGGTTTTCAAGGAAATTTTCAATCTACAAATGCGCAACCTTGAACGCCTCGGTTCCACCATGTTTTTGGGGCTCATCATGATCAGCGCCATCAGCGGCAATACGCTGGATCCGCTCAAGCAGAACGACATTATGACGGGCTTGCTCGATATCTTGAAGACCAACCTTCGAAAAGGAGACACCATTACCCACTTCAGTCCCACGCTTTATGCTTTGCTGCTGCCAACCGTCAACTATTCCACGGGCAATATGGTTATGGAGCGCGTAAAGCGGTTCTTCTACCGGCGTTACCCCAACTCCAATATCATGTTCAGTTATCGCGTGGGACCGCTTTCGAGCGATGGAAAGGTTACATTGCCCACTCCGAAATAATGTTTGAAGGCGGACCTGAGCGGGTCGGCTTGCATCGGCAAAGCGCAAGGGCCCGCTTTTTTACGCTTTGAAGTTTCAGGATGTGCCCGTTCACCAAGCAAAAACCGGCAAGAAAACGCAAGAAACGGTGGAAATGACGGCGAAATGGGTGATTGAGCACAGAGTATTACATATTCGGGAAGACGCGTAATAAACCGCGAAATCAAATACAACCCAAAGATCAAACGAAGCTTTACACAAAATTGTATGAATTGGAAATTTTGTAACTCGCCAAGTAACCGTGTGCTCCTATAATGAGAGCGTAATGACGAATGCGCTACGGGAAACATCCCGTTCGATTGGGAGGACAAGGCAAGTGAAACAGCTGAAAGCGATCGCGGCCGTCGTTTTGTTGGTGGCATCGCTGATGAGCACCGTGGCTCTGGCGGAAGAGGTCGCGGCTGATTCGACCGGGATGACAAAGACCGTCAAGGCCGATGCGTTCAAGGGCAGCGTGAAGGTGTCCATCGTGAACAAGGGCAAGATTGAACTCGGCGATACAGTGACGCTCAAGGCGAAGGTCAAGGGAGCCAAGGGAATCGCGGTTGAAATCAACTGGGAAGTGAACGACGGGACCGGTTGGACCCGCATCGCAGGCGAAACGGGCGCGAAGATGAATTTTCAAGTGACCGAAGGAAACGCCGGATGCCAGTGGCGCGCCGTAGCCATAACGGAGGCATGAGATTATGCAGGGGCGCTGAAATGATTCGGCGTAAGCTCTTTCATATAGATAAAAGCCAGATTAAAAATTTGCGGATGCGAATGTCGATAAGGAGGAACGGGTTATGAAACGAGAAATGAAGCGTCTACTTTCATGGGTGATGGCGGTTGTAATCTTGATGGGGGCGTGCTCCGCGCTGGCCAGGGAGACATACTCAAAACCCATCAGTTTGAAGGGACGGCTGGTGCAGGCGAGCGGGGACCACAAGGCGGTTTCAAAATCGGCATTGGTCGGCGACGCGCCGCTTGATCCTAACGCGCCGCTTGAAGGCGAAAATCCGCTTGACCCCAATGCGCCGCTTGATCCAGTGGATCAGACCGAAGTCGGAAATGCAAATGGACCCGAGCAGCCGGAGAACCCTGAGCAGCCGGAAGGCCCCGAGCAGCCGGAGAACCCTGAGCAGCCGGAGAACCCTGAGCAGCCGGAGAACCCTGAGCAGCCGGAGAACCCTGAGCAGCCGGAAGACCCCGAGCAGCCGGAAGACCCCGAGCAACCGGAGAACCCCGAGCAGCCGGAAAACCCTGAGCAGCCGGAGAACCCTGAGCAGCCGGAAGACCCTGAGCAGCCGGAAGACCCTGAGCAGCCGGAAGACCCCGAGCAGCCGGAAGACCCCGAGCAGCCGGAAGACCCCGAGCAGCCGGAGTCGGGTGACCAAGAGGAGTCGCAGCAGCCTGAGCGCTCAGAACTGAGCAAGGCGGCCGTTAAAACCTGGATCGATACGGACGAGAATACCAAGTATGGCGATACGCTGGTGATCCGTAGCGAGATCGTGGATTTCTTTGGATGGGATTACAACCTGCAGTGGCAGCAACAAGACGCCGCCGGCGAATGGCATAACATTCCCGGCGCGACGGGAACGACATATGAGTTCATCTTAACGGAAGAAAATGTGAACACTGCATGGCGCGTCCGAATGGACATTGTTGTGCCGGAAGAACTTGAGGACACCGTTGCGTAACAGATGATACAAGGATGGGGAAGCGCTCGAGAAGGGCGCTTCCCCTTTGATGAAACTTCGATATAAGATACGGCATTCCATGCCCGGCGCGTGTACGATGCGCCGGGCATGACAGCGTATCGACAAAGTCGATACGCTGTCATCGAAAATCTTTTGCCTGGGCAAAACCTTTTCGATGAGGAAGGAACG
>JAVBND010000112.1:0-14043 GCA_031551775.1 Eubacteriales bacterium
CGTTCAGCTTTTCAAACGCGGCTTTGGTCTGATTGGCAATGATGGAGGCGAGCGTCGTCTTTCCCGTCCCAGGCGGACCCCAGAAGATCGAGCTGGTCAGGCGATCCGCCAGGATGGCGCGACGCAGCAGCGTCCCCTCGCCCACGATCTTCTGCTGTCCGAGAAAGTCATCGAGGGATTTCGGACGCATGCGGTCGGCAAGCGGCGCGAGCTTCTTGATCGAGGAACTGAACAGGTCTTCCATTTATGCCTCCGCTGCCTTCATGCCGCGTGCGATGAGCGCCGCCGTCAGTTTTGAAAAATCTCCGTCAAATGTCACGCCGTCGATGCCAACGGCTCTTGCGCCTTCTACGTTTGGCGCGTAATCGTCCACGAAGAAGCATTCGCGCGCGTTAAGGCCATAGCGCTCAAGCAGCAGCTCGAAGATCCGACGGTCCGGCTTCACGATCTTTTCATGCGCCGAGACAAGGGCGCCGTCGAGCAACGGGTAAAACGCGAACCGCGCAAGACAATCGGGAAACCGAACACCCGCGTTTGAGAGAAGGTATACGCGCAAGCCCCCCGCCTTTGCGCGCCGAACAAAATCCTCCGCGCCCGGTAGGGCTTCGATCCATGCCGGCCAGTTTTCATGAAGATGTTTTACAGCGCCGTGCAGCCGGGAAGGCGCGCGGTTCATGGCGATTTCCAGCATTTCCCGATCGCTGACCAAGCCTTCGTCGTTTTGCGGCCATTCGGGTGATAAAAACAGCGCTGCGCACAGCGCCTGCGCGTCCTCGGGATTTTGCGCCGCGCCTTGCGCAAGCTTGCGCGGATTCCAGTCGAGCAGGACGTTTCCCATATCCAGGATCAGATTGCGCACGGTCAGCCTCCGTTAACTTGCGCGGGGACCGGTCGAGCCGGCCCCCGCTTCATATTTATACCGCGCCTACAGGCGCTTGAACATAACGTCCTTCTCGTATTGACGCACGCTCTCAAGCCAGCTCTTTCCAACCGGCACATTCTGCCGCGCGCAGTACATATCCCAAACGGCGGCAAACGGCAGTGTCTTGGCCTCTTCCTGTGAGACCAGGCGCGACGTGAAGTCGCCCGCTTCTTCGGCCTTGAGCGCGTCCGCGTGGGGTGTCAGCAGCGCGCGCAGAATCGCCTTTTGCGCGTTGCGCATGCCGATCACCCAGGCAGCTACGCGGTTGATCGAAGCATCGAAGTAGTCAAGCCCGATCAGCACGCGCTTCTCATAGCCGCCGAACACGATCTCATTCATGATGTTTTGCAACTCGTCCGTCAGCGTGACCACATGGTCGCTGTCCCAGCGCACGCCGCGCGTCACGTGCAGGTGGATCAGGGGCAGGTACAGCATAAGGGAGCTGATCTTGTCCGAAATCAGCTCGGTCGGGTGATAGTGGCCCGAGTCGAGCGTGTAAAGGATCTTGCGCGAGAGCGCGTAGCCCATCAGCAGCTCGTGCGATCCCACGGTGTAACTCTCAACGCCGATTCCAAAAAGCTTCGATTCCACCGCGTCGAGCACGAGCTTGGTATCGACCTTGGACCCGGCGTAGATCTTGTCAAGCGAATCGATCATGCGCGCTCGCGGCGCGGTCGTATCCGCGGGTGCGTCCTTGTAGCCGTCGGGCACCCACACGTTGACCACGGACGGTTGATTCAGCTCCTTGGCGAAGGCTTCCGCGATTTCACGGCAGCGCTTGCCGTGCTCGATCCAGAAATCGCGAATCTTGCCGTCGGGATGTGCGAGCGTGAACCCGTCCGCCGCGTTGGGATGGGAGAAATACGTGGGGTTGAGGTCAAGCCCCAGCTGATTTTCCTTGGCCCATGAAAGCCACTTGGCGAAATCCTCTATCGTATAGGCATCGCGGTCGCGCTTGCGCCCGTTAAGCTCCGCGTAGTTGCCGTGCAGGTTGAGCTTTTTCGCGCCCGGGATCATCTTGAGCGCAACGTCAAGGTCCGACCGCACCTCGTCGCCGCCGCGCGCGCGCCCAGGGTAGTTGCCGGTGGTCTGAATGCCGCCCGACGCGCCCGCGCCTACGCTTTCGCATCCCATGATGTCGTCGCCCTGCCAGCAGTGCATGGAAACCGGGATCGCTTTTGCCGCCTCCATCGCATTTTCAACGTCCACGCCCTTCGCGGCATACGCCTCTTTCGCGTAAGCAAATCCGCGCTCAATCAAATCCGCCATGTTTTGCCCACCCTTCCCATATTAGCATACTGCCATGCATTATACCCGATTCGTGTATCATTTTCAAGGCGTTTGTGGTACAATACCTGAGGGAGGCGACCCGCTTGGAACAGTTTTCTCGAAACCTCCGCCTGATCGGCGAAGAAGCCCAGATAAAGCTCGCGCGCTCGCGCGTTGCCGTTGTGGGCCTTGGCGGCGTTGGGTCCTATGTCGTGGAAGCGCTTGCGCGCGCAGGCATCGGGCACCTGCTCTTGGTAGACGGCGACGCGGTTGAAGAATCCAACCTCAACCGCCAGTTGATCGCGACGCGCGACACACTTGGAATGCCCAAATCCGAAGCCGCGCGCCTGCGCGTTCAGTCAATCAACCCCGTTTGCGAAGTCGATGCGCGGCACGTGTTTTTTGATCGGGACACCGTGATTCAATTTGACTTTTCCGGTTTTGACTACATGGCCGACGCCATCGATACGGTAACGAGTAAGCTGCTTCTAATCGAGCGCGCGGCAGAAGCGAATTGCCCCGCGATCAGCGCGATGGGCGCGGGCAACAAGCTGGGGCTTTGTCCGTTTGAAGTTGCCGATATTGAAAAGACCAGCGTGTGTCCGCTCGCGCGCGTCATGCGGCGCGAACTAAAGGCGCGGGGGTTGAGCGTAAAAGCCGTCTATTCAAAGGAAGAGCCGATCAAAACGCTGGATGGCGCGCGCGCGCCCGGCTCGATCTCCTTCGTCCCGGCGATGGCGGGGTTGACGATGGCGGGAGAAATCATCCGTGCGATTGCGGGTCTTCCGTAAAGAAAGCGGGCGGGAGCGCGCGCCGCGCGCCCGCCCGTCCGTCCCACTTGGCTAGTGCGCCTTGTAGCTTCCACACATGCTCTCGTCCGCGCAATCGCCGGTGCCGCCGCCCGGGCAGGCTTCCACGCGAATGTTGCGCAGCGAGCAATAGTTCTGCTCCCCGCAATGGAACGCGCAGCTTTCCACGCTGCAACGGATGTCGGTGTTGGCTTCTTTTCTGGCCATTTTCTTGTTCCTCCTTATTCAAATGACGTGTCTTGCGACGCAAGTATCTTGCCGCCAAAGGCGCGCGTTCATGCATCTTGGCACCGGGCGCGCGCCGTGGTATAATAAAAAAAGCATGAAAAAGCAGAGGGCTAAAATATGAACAGCATAGAAATCGTCGGGAAAATCGGCTCCATGGCCATGATCCGCGAAAACAAGCGCGCGATTGACTACAACATCATCTCCCAGGTCGCGGAGGAACTGAAACCCGGCATGATCTGGGTGACCAGCGGTGCGGCTGAAATCGGGCGGCTCGACTACATGCAGCGAAACGGCCGCGAGCTGACCGGCGAAAAAACAGAAAACAAAGCCGATTACTGCGCGCAGGGCCAGACCATCCTCATGAACAACTACCGCCAGTTTGCGCGCCCCGAGTATTCGCTTCGGCAAATCCTGGTAGAGCACCAGCACTTTAACGACCCCGCGCGCCGCGAAGCCATCCGGCATTTGATGCTGCGCGCCGCGGGTCAGAACGCGATCCCCATCGTCAACTACAACGACACGGTGTCCGATGAGGAAATCCGCAAGATGGAGCTGGTTGCCCTGCGCGCGCATCAGGACGATATCGTCGAATGCGTGGACAACGACGAGACGGCAGCGGTCCTGTGCGAACTGGTGGGCGCAAAATACCTGGTGATCCTGTCCTCCACCGAAGGCATTTACTTTGATGTGCAAGACCCCTCTACGCTGGTGCGCGAAGTGGTGTGCGAAAACGCCGAATTGCTGGTGAGCCGCATCCGCGCCCTTCAGGAAAAATGCGTGGGCGCGAGCCGCGCGGGCGCGAACGGCGCAAAGGCAAAGCTCGAATTTGCCATGAAACCCGCGCTTCACGGCGCGACGGTCATCATCGGTCACGCCAAGTACCGCCTAAGCGACCTCCTGAGCGGCCAAGTTCCCCAAACGCGCATCGGCATCGGATAGCCCTTGTCCACACGGCGAAAACCCATTTCGAAACCAAATCCTAACCGCACGTTCGATATTTTGAGCATTGTTTACCGTTTGGGCGATTGAAAAATCATCCGCGCTGTGCTATCATCTATTGGATACGCAGAATGGATGATTTTCGTTTTGGGAGGATAAACGTTCATGAACACCACCGTTGAGAAACTTTCCAGCAATCAGGTCAAGATTCACTTTACCGTCCCGGCCGAGACTTTTGACAAAGGCGTCGGGGCAGCTTATAACAAAATCAAGGGCCGCGTGAACATCCCGGGCTTCCGCCGCGGGCACGCGCCGCGCAAGGTCATCGAGATGCATTACGGCGAACAGGTCTTCTATGACGACGCGTTCGACGCCATCTTCCCCGACCTTTACAAAGAAGCCATTAAAGAGCACAGCGTCGATCCGGTCGATCGCCCGTCGATCGACATTGAGGAAATCGGCGTGGGCAAGGAGCTCAAGTTTACCTGCGAAGTCTACGTGCGCCCGGAAGTGACGCTGGGCGAGTACAAGGGCCTTGATGTCCAGAAGCAGGCGATTGACGTAGCCGATCAGGACGTTGACGCCGAACTTGAGCGCGCGCGTGAGCGCGTGGCCCGCTTCATCGATGTGACCGACCGTCCGGTCAAGCTCGACGACCAGGTTGACATCGACTACGCGGGCTTTGACGGCGAGGACCAGTTTGAAGGCGGCACCGCCGAGGGTCACAAGCTCGTGATCGGTTCGGGCAACTTCATCCCCGGTTTTGAGGACGGCCTGATCGGCGCCTCGGTGGGCGACGAGCTCGACGTGAACGTTACCTTCCCCGAGCAATACCATGCCGAGAATCTGGCCGGAAAGCCGGTCGTGTTCAAGGTCAAGGTCAATTCCATTCAGGAAAAAGAATTGCCCGCGCTCGACGATGAATTCGCGAAGGATGTGTCCGACTGCGACACGCTTTCAGCGTACAGGCAGCAAATCAAGGACCGCTTGGTGAAAGAGGCTGAGGACAAGGCCGACGCCGCGTTTGAAAACGAAGTGATCGAAGAAGCGGTCGAGAACGCGACCGTCGAAATTCCGAGCGCCATGGTCGAGGATCAGGTTACCAGCATGCTGCGCGACATGGAGATGCGCATGATGATGCAAGGCCTCAACATGCAGGATTTCCTCAAGTACACCGGCCAAACGGTCGAACAGATGCGCGAGACGTACAAGGGCGAAGCGGAAGAGCGCGTCAAGACCCAGCTTGTGCTCGAAGCGATCCGCAAGGCCGAAGGCATTGAAGCGACGGACGAGGACGCGGATGAAGAAATGAAGAGATACGCCGACCAGTCCAAGAAATCGCTCGAGGAATTCAAGAAGACGCTTCAGGAAGGCGATCTTGATTACTTCAAGAGCGCGGCGGCGGTCAAGAAGACCATCGATCTTCTGAAAACTTCCGTCAAGGGCGAATAAAGACCCAACCGATTGTAGCGCGCGAGCGCTGCGCATACTGATAATAGGGAGGTGCGTCACGTATGAACCTGATACCTTACGTCATCGAACAGACCAACCGGGGGGAACGCTCCTACGACATCTACTCCCGCTTGCTCAAGGACCGGATTATTTTCCTGGGCGGCGAAGTCAACGACGATGTTGCAAACTCGATCGTGGCGCAGATGCTGTTCCTCGAGATGGAAGATCCCGAGGCCGACATCATGCTCTACATCAACAGCCCCGGCGGCTCGGTTTCCGCCGGTATGGCGATTTACGACACGATGAAGTACCTCAAGTGCGACGTCTCCACGATCTGCGTGGGGCTGGCCGCATCGATGGGCGCGTTCCTGCTTGCGGCAGGCGCAAAGGGCAAGCGCAAGTCGCTGCCCAACGCTGAGATCATGATTCATCAGGTCTCAAGCGGCGCGCGCGGACAGGCGACCGATATTCAGATCCAAGCCGAGCAGATCCTGAAAATCAAGAAGCGCTTGAACGAGGAACTCGCCAAGAACACCGGGCAGCCCATCGAGAAGGTCAATGAGGACGTTGAGCGCGATCATTTCCTCGATGCCGAGGAATCAAAGGCGTATGGGATCATCGATGAGATCATCCCCGCGCGCCGGTAATGCAAACAAATAAGGAGTCATCATGGCAAAGCAAGACGATTTCAACAAACCGACGGTTTCCTGCTCCTTTTGCGGCAAGACTTCCGAGCAGGTGCGCCGGCTCGTCGCGGGCCCGGGCGTGTACATCTGCGATGAGTGCGTGCTGCTGTGCGAAGAAATCGTTGGCGACGACGTCGACCAGCAAGTGCATTCAAACCACAACGGGCGTCTGATGCGCCCGCAGGAGATCAAGGAAGTGCTCGACCAGTACGTCATTGGCCAGGAAATGGCCAAGAAGACGCTGGCCGTGGCTGTGTACAACCATTATAAGCGCATTGGCCAAAAGACGCGCAAGGGCGATGTCGAACTTCAAAAGTCCAACGTCGTCATGCTTGGCCCGACCGGTTGCGGAAAGACCTATCTTGCGCAGATGTTGGCCAAAATCCTGAACGTCCCCTTCGCGATCGGAGACGCGACCAGCTTGACAGAAGCCGGCTATGTGGGCGAAGACGTAGAGAACATCCTCCTGCGCCTCATCCAGAACGCCGATTACGACATTGAGCTGGCTCAGCGCGGCATCATCTACATCGACGAGATCGACAAGATTGCGCGCAAGAGCGAAAACGTATCGATCACGCGCGATGTAAGCGGCGAGGGCGTGCAGCAGGCGCTGCTCAAGATTCTGGAAGGCACCATGGCATCGGTGCCGCCGCAGGGTGGGCGCAAGCATCCGCATCAGGAGTTTTTGCAGATCGATACCACCAACATCCTCTTTATTTGCGGCGGTGCGTTCGATGGCATTGACAAGATCGTCGCCAGCCGCATCGGCAAGAAGGTCATGGGGTTTGGCGCCGACGTCAAGGCAAGCGACAAGGGCGCGAGTGACGACTTGATGAGCCAGGTTCGTCCTGAGGATTTGCTTAAGTTTGGCCTGATTCCCGAGTTTGTCGGGCGCTTGCCGGTCATGGTGAGCCTGAATCAGCTGGATGAAGCCGCGCTCGTGCGCATTCTGACCGAACCGAGAAACGCCCTGGTCAAGCAGTACCAGCGCCTGCTTGAGATGGACGGTGTGGAACTTGAGTTTTCGGAAGGCGCCCTCAGCGCCATCGCGGAGCTGGCGCTCAAGCGCAAATCCGGCGCGCGCGGCCTGCGCGCCATCATCGAAGGCGTTCTGCTCGACGTAATGTACGAAATGCCGAGCGTGGATTCGGTTGCCAAGTGCGTCATCACCGAGGACTCGGTGAGATCCGGCGCCAAGCCAACGCTCATCGCGGGCGAGCCGGTAACCCGGCGCCGCTCGGCCAAGCAGGGCCAACTGAGCATCAATTCACCCTCGGTGTCATAATAAACCTTCGGGGGCGTAATAAAATCCAATTTCCCCTCCCATACTAGCTTAGGAGTATTCTGAGGCTATGGGAGGGATTTTTTTGTTTACGGCCGCCGTCATGCTCATTCAACTCGCCGTCACGCTGATTGTGGGCATCTACTTCTACAAGCAACTCAAAGTTCAGGAGACCAGGCCCGAGAAGAGCGCGCGGCCTGGGTCTTCCTCGGCGCGCGACATGGAAAAGCTCAACCGCCTCAGGCGCATCCGGCTGAGCGAGCCGCTCTCGGAACGCGTGCGCCCGATCCGCCTCACCGACATCATCGGCCAACAGGAAGGCGTCAAGGCGCTCAAGGCCATTCTGTGCGGGCCCAATCCACAGCACGTCATCATTTACGGCCCTCCCGGCATCGGCAAGACCTGCGCGGCGCGGTTGGTGCTTGAGGAAGCGAAGAAATGCGCGGGTTCGCCGTTTGCCGGGGACGCGCCCTTCATTGAGATGGACGCCACATGCGTACGTTTTGACGAAAGAGCGATAGCCGATCCGCTGCTGGGAAGCGTACACGACCCCATCTACCAGGGTGCGGGACAACTCGGCGTCAACGGCGTGCCCCAGCCCAAGGAAGGCGCGGTAACCCGCGCGCACGGCGGGGTATTGTTTCTGGACGAAATCGGCGAACTGCACCCTCTCCAGATGAACAAGCTGCTAAAAGTGCTTGAAGACCGCATGGTGCGCTTTGAGTCGGCCTATTATGACCCGGACGACGCGCGCACGCCCCGCCACATCCACGATATCTTTCAGCACGGCCTGCCCGCCGATTTCCGGCTGGTGGGCGCGACGACGCGTTCGCCCGAAGACCTTCCCCCGGCACTTCGCTCCCGCTGCATGGAGGTGTTCTTCAAGCCGCTTGAATCAGAAGAACTCACCGTCATCGCCAAGGGCGCGGCCATGCGGGTCGGCGAGCCGCTCGGCGATGGTGAGGCGCGCCTGATCGGGCGTCACAGCATGAGCGGGCGCGATGCGGTCAACATGGTGCAAATGGCATCGGGCATTGCGCGCAGCGAAGAACGAGGCGCCATCGGGCGCGCCGACATCGAATGGGTGATTGAGATGGGGCACTACGCGGCGCGCCCCGAGAGCGGTTGCGTACGTGCGCCGGAACCGGGGCGCGTCAACGCCTTGGCGGTGCATGGCGCGCACCAAGGCGTTGTGATGGAACTGGAAGCGGTCGCTCAGCCAGGGCACGGCCAAGTGACCGTAACCGGCATCGTGGACAGTGAGGAACTGGGCGGGCGCGGCGGCCAAAAGATCACGCGCATATCGATGGCGCGCGCGGCGGCGCAAAATGTCATGACCTGCCTGCGCGCCATGGGCGAGAGCACGGATTCAAGCGACATACACCTGAACTTCCCCGGGGGTACGCCGGTTGACGGTCCCTCGGCGGGCGCGGCAATGGCGGTCGCGGTATACTCCGCGCTCAACGCGCTCCCCGTGCGGGGCGATCTGGCGCTGACGGGTGAAATTTCGGTTCAGGGCCGGGTGCTGCCGGTCGGCGGCGTGACCGAAAAGATTCAGGCGGCTGTCAAAAGCGGGATGAAGACCGTATTGGTGCCCAAGGAGAACATGCTTGAGCGTTACCGGGACATGGGCATTGAGGTCATCCCCGTCAGCGAGATACGCGAGGTTCTTCACCTCGCCCTGGGCAAGACGTTCGGCGAACGGGCAATCGGAGCGGTCGCGCCGGCACTGGCAGCGGAAGGGATATAAACGCTTATTTCGCAGCGTGCAAAACAGGGCGGCTCGACGGCTTGCCCTGTTTTTGTTGCGCGCACGGGGAAAATCGGCGCAAAGCAAAATTGTCACGCGAATAACAGGGGTTTTTAGCAGGCAGCGCATCTTGGCTGCTGTATGACTACAAATCCAGCCCAAAGTGCGCGAAGAACCAATCGTCATCCCGAACCCGCCGCGCAAAGCGGTCCAGGCGGATCTCTTCGATGTTCTTTGGTGTAAACACCTCATCATAGGCGGCGCGCGCGCGATCAGGATCCCTTTGCTCCTCCATCAGGCGCCGCACGCGTTCGTCTTTATAGTGGCACAGCGCTGTATACAGGCGATTGTGGAGAACATCCGACATTTGGATTGTGTAAGGCGGCGAAAACCGGAATTGGTGTGCCACGCAGGTCAGCGGCGTCGCGTATAATGTATGGCCGCGCAACCACAGCTTTAAAGAAATCTCCTCTTCCTCGCCGCCGTAGCCGCGAAACGCCGCTTCATAGCCGCCGACCGCCCGGAATACCTCCGCGCGCACCGCCCAACAGCCGCCGGCGAGCACCGGCGTTTCAAAGGGTTCATCGCTCCACGGCATCCACGCAAGGGTACTGAGCTTGTCAAAGGTCCTGCCGCACATCTTGCGCTGGATGTGCGCGGAGCGCGCCGCGGCGTACAGCAGCATGCGCCGATGGATCGGATTGTCGTGGTCCAGGTCCTTGAAGGCCGGCATGACTGCGGCCGCTCCGTAAACATCCATCACGCGCGCAAATTCATCGAGCCCATAGGGTTCCACATCGATATGCGCGTCGCAAAACACCAGCATATCGCCCGTAGCCAGGCTTGCGCCCAGGTTGCGCGCTGCCACAATGCCCCGGCTCGCTGTTTGCGCCAAACGCAGATCCGGGGCATCGGCGTCATGTATCCAGGCAAAGCTGCCGTCGGTCGAACCGTCGTCTACCGCTATGATCTCGTAGGGCAACCGCGTTGGCGCGCGGCGGATAAAGCCGATGGTTTGCTTGAGCATAGGGCCTTCGTTCCGGCTGGGGATGATGATAGACGCTTTGCTGAGCATATCACGCCCTCCCTGTGTTTTCTTTGCCCATCTTTTGCGCCATGTCGGCGATGCGCCGCACTGCGCCATCGTCCCAGTGGGAACGCAGTATTTCAAAGCACTGCGTCCGTATATGAGGCTGCAGCAAACGATAGGCGTACGCGCTTCCCCGCTCGAAGGTATCGCGAAGTTTTATCACGATTTGCGGATCCACGACAAGCTGACGCTCAGCAATATATGCCTCGATGAGCGCAAGGGCACGCGCCTTGGTGCAAGCGTGCAGCAGGAGCGCCGCCGGGGAGCCCTGGCGGTCGCCGACACTGCGGCCGACAAAATGTCGGTAGAGCGGCGGCGTGCTGACGGCCCGATACAGCCTGGCATGGGTGGCGATCAAAAAGAACAGGTACAGATCGTTGGCGGCGGGCACAAACGCGGGCTTGGCCCATTCAAACGCGCGCTGCACCAAATCTGTTTCAAACATGCGGTTCCAGAGCACGTTGCACCCCGGAAACCCTTGCGCGTAGCATGCGTCCAGCAGCGTCCGCATGGAATCATAGCACCCTTCATGTTCCAAGAGCCGCCCCGGCCGACTGCTGTCGTCCACAATCTCCACGGTAAAGTGCAGCACGTCGGCGCCTTCTTCCAGGATCCGCTCCCGCGCGATTTCGCAGGCGGTTTGAGTCAATTCATCGTCGGAATCGACAAACAGAATGTGGGGCGCGCGGGCCAAGCGCGCGCCCTCCACGCGCGCCGTAGCCGCCGACGATCGCCGCGCTAACCTCACCACGCGCAAGCGACGATCCCGCGCAGCAAAATCCGCGAGGATGGACGGCGTTTGGTCGCCCGATGCGTCGTCAACGCAAATCACCTCGATATCCTTGAGCGATTGGGTCAACGCCGTGCGCAGGCATGCGCTCAGTGTGGGCGCGTCATTGTAGGTGGCGATGACGATGGATACCAGCGGCATGGCTTCACCTCCCGCGTAAGCATATGTGTTTTCTTCTGAATCTTTCCATGTTCCGGCGCATAAGGTGGAGTGATTTTGCGCTCAATGCGATAGGAGTGGATAACGTGCACAACAACTCCGGATGTGGCGGCTTTGACGGCCGCGATTCTTGTTGCCCAAGGCCCCGTCCGCCGTGTGGCCGGTATGGCCCCGCCAACTTCCAGCCCCCTCCCGCCGCGCCATATGGGATATGCGATGCGCGCAGGCCTTGTTGTCCCCGTGCCGACTGTTGCCCTTACTCGGCCTGTTGCGCGCGCTCGCCCCGCCCGCCCCGTCCGCCTTGCCCGCCCCCCTGTCCGCCCTGCCCGCCCTGTCCGCCTTGCCCACCCTGTCCGCCTTGCCCACCCTGCCCGCCGACACCCGACCCACCCGCCGTTGCCTGCACCGGAGGATTGCCGGGCTTTGTGGATGCGTCTCAGGTTCTGTCCGGCTTGCCGGTCAGCTTGGTGAACGCTTTCAACCTCAACGATGGGCCCCCGCCATACACCGCCTTGGTCGCGGAATTCATCCTTGACAACCAGCAGGCGCTCTATAATTTGGAAGTGACCGACGTCCCGCCCGCGCCGTATCAGATGAGCGGAGAAATCCAGCCCACGCTCATGCTGCTATACCGGGACGGCACCGACGCTGCACGCTCGAAATTCATCAATTTCACGGTTGCGGTCAATCAAAGCTTCCCCAGAACCACGACGCCGATCGATTTTGAATTCTTTATCTCGGTACAAAGCGGCACGGTCACCGATCTCTCGGCTTCCGGAAATTCTCTGACCTTCACCGCCGACATGGCGCTTAACATACTTGGGTTTAACAATCAACCCCAGCACTTTGCGGTTCTCCCCGATTTTACCTGCGCGGCCCCGCCCAGCGGTTATCCCACCGCGTGTGTTGACATGATCGGGCTTCACAGCGTTTGCAATATCGAATCCGGCGCGTTCCTGTCCGGGGTCATCCCCTTCCAACGGGTGGGTACGCCCCCCTACCACTCAGCATCCGTGGAGATCTTGCCGATCCTGCCCAATGTGCTCTTTGCGGGCAATTCCCTTGAGGGGATCGACCTGCAACTCGCCTTCCCGGTGGTTTTGCGCTTCTTTGATATCAACAACGTGGCCTTCGAGCAAAATGCGTTTATCATCGGGCCACTTAGCCTCATCGGACCGACGCTGGATGCGGGCGAAGTGGTATTCGCGGATCTAAGGATCACAAGTACTTCGCCACCATTCTATACGGGCACCGCCTTCGTAGTTAACGTCGTCAACATCGCCGGTAGCATCACGGTCATGCGCAGCCATGCTGCCCAAACGCTGGTCACGCCGCTCGTCTCTTGCGGCCCATTCCCGGTGGACGGCATATGCGTCCAGGCGGGCGGCGTCATCACAGAGACAATCCCAAGCCTTTAGGGCCTGATCCAAGTCGATGGGAACAAGGCGTTCACAAAGACACGCACCGGCTCCCCCCGCGGATGCTGACAACAGGAATGCTGAGAGTTGTCATATCGCGGGGGAGCCGGTGCGCGGAAAGGAGTGAATCGATGCCCCCAAATCTTGACCCCCGCGCCATACTGTCCGCCCAGAACGCGGCGCAGTATCCACAGGAGACGATCCAGTTTCGCGCTGAGCTTCAGGAGATCAGCCAAAACCTTAAGCGAAGCAACGCCATGGTTCGGGAACTGTTGTGGAGCCAGATCTTCCGCGATTCGATCGCCGATTGCGCCTGGCTTTCCTCAAAAGCATTTTCTCCGGGGCGCTGGGCAGCCGGATATCCGCTGCTATACGTGCTTTTCCGCACGCTCTCGGATTGCGCGCCCCGCCGCATTCTGGAACTGGGCATGGGCCAGAGCACGCGCATGATCGCGCAATATGCCGCGCGTCATGCCGACTGCACCCATTGGGTGGTGGAGCACGATGAAGATTGGATCGCCTTCTTTTTGCGTAATTTCTCTCTCCCCAAACAAACCACGCTGCTCAGGATGAATCTGACGCACAATGCTGAAACGCCAGGCGCGTGTACCGTACCGGCATACGAGGACTTCCATCGACGCCTTCACGGGCAGGTGTTCGATCTCATCTTGATCGACGGTCCTTATGGCGCGACCGATGCCGCGGTGGCATCGCGCACCGATGTGCTCGATCTGCTCCCCGGATGCCTCGCACGGTCTTTTGCAATCCTCCTGGACGATACACATCGCGGTGGCGAACAGAAAACCCTCGAGATCATCAAGGCACGCCTGACCGCAAGCGGCATCGCGCACAAAGCGGCGGCGTATCGGGGTGAAAAGGAGTGCGCGCTGATCGCGTCCGCTGATCAGCGTTATCTCTGCTCCTTGTAACAGCGCGAATTCAAGTGGGCTTTTTGGGCTCGAACGGGTAAAAAAGCAACTGCCGCACCATGATCGAATAAATCAGTGGTTACCTAGGGCAACACCGCACAACCCAAATTGACGAAACCATGATATAATAGGACCATGAACAAGCAGATAACGCTGAGCGCACTCCAAGATGAGCTGGCACAGGCAAAGACGAAGAAGAAGGAATTCCTTACGCAGATGGAACGGATCGTTCCATGGGCGGAATGGGTGGCGCTGATCAAGCCGCACTACTACGCCGGGGAGAGCGGGAACAAGCCGTACGACCTGGAATTGATGCTGCG
>JAVBND010000054.1:0-40954 GCA_031551775.1 Eubacteriales bacterium
TCGGCCTACGTCGGCCCGTTCATCGATGCGAATCTGAGCGACGTTACCGGCAAGGTCTACTACGGCGAACAGTTGGTCGAAAGCGAGCTGGACGTGACCGCGAATGACACGTACTTCACCGTAGCATGGGAAGAAACCGACAGCAGTTACACCATTACCGCCAAGCGGAGCACCGAGGGGTTGGCGGGAGATGATCCGTGTGTCATTTTCAAACAAAACGAGGCGGAAGTGGCCCGGCTGAAGATCGACGCCATCGACACCACGCCCATCCTGAAGATGCAGATCGTGGACGCGCAGAACAAGATCGTCACCGCCGTGCCCAAGAATTATGAGGGCGCCCTTACCGCCGCGCTCTCCTGGCGGGCGCGCGTGCCCGGCTTGGGCATGCCGAACGAAGCGCAAGAGGCGCAGCTCGGGTACGGCTATTGGACAGGGGTTCCCACTTGGAATGGCGACAACAACCTTTTGAATGTTATAAACTTTACTGATGGGTATCGCAAAATGCACTTCACCGTCTTGCCGGGTGTTGTCGGAACCCAGAGAATAGTTGACGGCGCTTATTATAACGCGACCATCAAAATCGGTGGGGATGCCCAAGCCACATTGAACGTCTACGATGCGGGCACTGAATACGTGCTTGCGTCCGGCGAAGAGCAGGCCAACCGCCTGGTCGTCAACTTGGATCATTCGGGCACGACGACCGCCGAGGTCGCGCTGATGGACGGCGCTTCGCCGGTGGCGATCACCGGCGTGACCTACGCGGGCGGCGAAGAACCCGGCGATGAACCGATCTGGACGCTCAACCAAGACGGCACAATCACCCTCGACTGCGATCTTGCCAAGACGGGACTTCAGTACGGCACGTTCACGTACAAGATCGGTTGCGCGGGCGAGGCAGACGCGGCCACGCTCGTCGTGGTGGTCGTGCGCAGCGCGCCGGCCCTGCGGAGCCTCTCCTACGAGGTCGGCGCCGAGTTTGACATGTCCCTGAACCCCGACGGCTTCTATGCCGAGGCGCAATATTACCCCGCGTATGACGAGGACGGCGTACTGGCCAAGGACGTCGAGTTCAAATGGACCACGACCGCCGACGCGGTGTTCAAGCCCGCCAAGAGCGGCTTTCAGAAGGACGCGAAAAGGATGATCATGGCGTTCGTCGCCCCCGGCACGGACAGGTTCAACTGCGAAATCAGGCATGGCGATGGCGCCGATTCCATGGTCGGGACCGACGAAATCACCGTCACCCAATCCATCGTAAAGAGCCAGCCGGTCATCGAGGGTGATGTGAACCTCACGATCGCCGTCGGATCCGGCGCGAGCAAAGCCGCGCGCTTTACCATGAAGGAGTGGACGGCGCATGAGGGCGCGACGGATTTTCCGATTTCGTTGAGGATACTGCCGCAGATCAACGGAAGGCCGCAAACACTGTCGCTGGACCACAAGGTCATTGACGCCGACACCTACAGTGAGAACTTCGAACTCACGGCGTACTGGACGCGCGAGGAGGCCAACGATTGCTACGGACTGAGCGTGTATTATGATCTCGGCTTGCTTGAGATCGGCAAGCCGTACCCGCTGTATGTAAAAATGGGCAGCAACGCAAGCGGAACGCTCGTCGGAAACGAGTACAACGAGCCGGTAGAAAATGCCCGGATCGGCACGCTGACCCTGGTGTCCGGGGGCAGCGGCGGCGGCTCGGGCCTTGCGCAGCCCGTCCTGTCGGGCGACAACAGGCTGTCGGGCCAGGTGGGCCAGATGTGGAACGGCAGAACGGTGAAGGCGAACCTTTTGGGCGCGCAGTTCGCGGCGCAAGGCGAGATGATTGTCAGCGTGAAGCTGGGCGATCTGACCCGGGCGGTCACCGTGAAGGACAACGGGGACTTGGCCGTGGAATTTGCCGCGGAGGACCTGAACAATCTCGCGGCGGGCGAATACCCCATCACCGCATCGACCGAGGCGGACAGCCTGAACAGCGCCGCCAGCGCGATCATCGGCACGCTGACCGTCAACGCGACCAATGCCCCCGACCCTGTGATCGGCAAGGTGAGCATGCCGCGCAAGTTCAAGGCGACGGTCGGGTTCCGGTACCCGCTGATCAAGCTGACGCAAGGCAATGTGATGCCGGTGTTTGAAAAGCTAATAAGCGGCAAGCCGAAGATCGCGACCATTGAAAAGGACGGCACGCTGACCGCGCACAAGACCGGCCGGACGACGATCACCGTGAAGGTTGACGGCAAGGTCAGCAAGTGCGTCGTGTCGGTGGTGAAGAACCAGTTCGGTTGGAAGAAGGCCGTCAAGGGCAAGAAGGGCACGATCACGCTGTCAACCGGGCGGCTAAAGTACATGAAGGACACGCTGCATCTGGACGTTTGGGTGTCCAACCGCACCGGGAAGCGCCTCGTGGACATTAATGGATTGAAGTATGAACTGCTGGACCGGGACGGCCAGGTGCTCATCAGCGTGCCCTTTGCGCTGATGCGCAAGGTGCCCGCGGGCAAGGCGGTACACCAGTGCCTGTCCGTGACCGAGGAAATGCTCCATGGCGTCGCGGACAAGTCCTTTGACCTGGCCTGCGGCGCTCTGACCGCGCGCATCATCGGCTGGGAGGACGCGGTCTACACCGGCAAGGCGGTCTTTGAGGGCGAAGGAGAAGGTGCGATCGAGGACGCGGATGAGGCGTACGCGCCCGACGGGCCGGATTTTGAAGCGGAACCGGACGACGGGCTGAGCGAACTCGAGGCTTAGGGAGTCGGCGCGGAATCGGCCCCCGCGCGGACAGGGACGCAGGACGCCCAAGCATAGATGGCCCGAACAAACGCCGCCCGCCTCACAGCGAAGCGCGGGCGGCGTTTCGCGCGCCGGCGCCTGGGAAGCGCCGGAACATGCCAAATTATCGTCACATTTTAACCCTTGCGAGGACAAAGTTGTGCGGTATACTCAAAAGCGTGAAAGAGAGGTGTTGAAAGCGGACAAGCAAGCGGAAAACCTCAGAGCCTGACGCCGCTTCCATGTCCCCCCGTGGACGGCGTCAGGAAAGAAACAAACAAGCGGCGGTGGCCGTCACAACAGACCCGCGTGCGGGCTGCGCCATAGGAGCGGGTGGCCGCCTACGAAAAATTTGGGATTGCATACCGGTCATGCCAAAAACAAGCAAGCGGAGCGCGCTTTCCCCCCCTTCTTTTAAGCGGCGCTCCGCTGCTTTTTTTTCTGCGCGCAATGTGCTATACTTTCCCGGGGGTATTTTTTATGACGCTAGATGAAACAATGATGCATGCGGCGCTCCATGAGGCGCGCGCGGCGCTTGACGCGGGCGAGTTGCCGGTGGGCGCGGTCATCGCGCGCGGAGATGAGATCATTGCGCGCGCGCGCAACGAGCGCGAAGGGTCGCATGACCCGACCGCCCATGCCGAAGTGCTGGCGATCCGGCGCGCGGCTGAAGCGACGCGCGATTGGCGGCTGGGCGGCCTGACGCTTTACGTGACGCTCGAGCCTTGCGCCATGTGCGCGGGCGCGATCGTGGCTTCGCGCCTTGAGCGCGTGGTATGGGGCGCGCGCGATTCCAAAGCCGGTTGCGCGGGCAGTGTCTATCGCTTGACCGAGGACGGCGCGTTTTCACATTTTGCCAAGAGCGACGGTTTTGTGCTTGAGAAGGCGTGTGAGGCGTTGCTGAACACCTTTTTTGAACGGCGGCGCAAGAGCGGTGAAACGTGTTAAGTTAACCTTTATAGCTTGCGCTTCATGCATAGTCTGCCTATAATAATACAAATACCGGGGGGATTGTTTTGATGAACGATTCGGATACGACGCTTGCGCAATTGAAGGAGCGGGTACATGCCTTGTGCCTTGACAAGGGTTGGGGCATGAGCGGCATTCAAAATCCGCAGCAGGTGGCCATGGCCATGACGGTTGAAATGAGCGAATTGCTCGAACACTTTCAATGGATGGGCCCGGAGGCGGTTGAGAAAATGCTGAGCGGAGAGGATCCTGAGCGGGTTAAAATGATTGCGGAAGAGTTTGCCGACGTGATGATGTACGGCCTTCAATTGACGAGGACGCTTAAGATTGACATAACCGGCGAAATCATGCGCAAAATAGATATCGTATTGAAACGCCCCAACAGCCGCGCCGAATTGATGGCGCGCGGGGAACTGAACGGGCGGTAGCTTATCGGGTCTAGGTAAGGGGGAATCGGCGTGTACGGCAATATGTGCCTGGTGCTCGATCTCGGCGGGCCTCAAGCGGCCGCGATTGCGCGCAAGGTGCGCACACTCGACATCTACTCAGAAGTCCTGCCTTTTGACGCGGGGCTTGAGAAGATTGTGAAACGCGCGCCGAAGGCGCTGATCGTCGCGGGCGGCGAGGGCAATCCCTTCCGCGAGGACGCGCCGGTTTTGAGAGACGGGATATACGGCCTGGGCCTTCCCGTGCTGGGCTTGGGTTTTGGCGCGGGGGTGCTGCTCAGGCGCGCGGGAGGCATGCCCATCCGAAGCATGCCGGGGCGGCAGACGGTTGAGGTTGCGTTTTCGCAGAGTGCGCTGTTTGACGGCGTAAGCGACTCGGAGCGCTATGTCGAGCGGCTGGACGAAATCGGATTGCCCGAGGGTTACCGCTCCATCGCCCAGATGGGCGACTGGTCGGTGGCGTTTGAGGACACTCAGGACAAGATTTGGGGCGTCCAGTTCTACCCCGAGCAAAACGACCCGGACGGCCTCAAGATCCTCATCAATTTTCTGGTTGACATTTGCGGCTGTGAACGCGACTGGACCACGCAGCGCTTTGTCGAAGAGGAACCCGAGCGCATACGGCAGAAGGTGGGCGAGCGCCAGGTCGTGATGGCGATCTCGGGCGGCGTCGATTCGGCGGCGTGCGCGGCGCTCATGCACCGCGCGATTGGCGACCAGCTCAAGTGCGTGTATGTGGACACCGGGTTCATGCGCAAGGGCGACAACGATTTGGCGCGCTACGCGTTTGAGAAGCTGAACCTGGGCGTCAACCGCATTGACGCGCGCGAGCGGTTCCTTGAAAGGATCAAGGGCGTCACGGAATCATCCGCCAAGCGCAAATTGGTAGAAGACGAACTGACGCGCGTGTTTGAGGAATTTGCCGGGTCCATCGAAGGCGAGAAATGCCTGGCACGCGGCACGACCTATGACGACTTGCTCTTTAGCTTGCGCGAGCCCGATGCGCCGGACGTGCCGGGCACGCTCTTTTCGGTCCTGGTTGAGCCGATCAAGCGCTTGTTCAAGGACGAAGTGCGCGCCCTGGGCGAAGCGCTGGGCCTGGGCGAAGAGCTTACGCGCCGCCAGGCGTTTCCCGACGCGGGGCTGGCGCTCAGGTGCCTGGGCGAGGTGACGGCGGACAAGCTGAGGATGCTCAGAGACGCCGACCGCATCTTCCGCGAGGAAATCATCGCGTCTGGGCTTGACCGCAAGATTCGGCAGTATTTCGCGGTGCTGACCGACTTGACCGCCAAGGGCGCGCGCGCAAAGACCGGCTACACGCTGGCGTTGCGCGCGGCCAGCTGGACCGGCGCGTCCTCAAGCGCCACGGCGTACCGCCTGCCCTACGACCTGCTCGAGCGGGTGGTGGAACGGGTGACGGGCGAAGTGGAAGGAATCGTCCGCGTGGTTTACGACATCACGGGAAAACCGCCGGCTGAAATTGAATGGTAGATCGAAGGGTCGCGTAACGCGTCGGGAACGGACGCTTTATAAATGTTCCAAATGGGTAAACGCCGTGGCCTCGCGCTTCGTCCTCAGGGACGCGTCCGGCATCGCGGCGCTGAGCCCATTTGCCATATTACAAATGGAGGTGAGCGCATGATCATTCGCCATGGAGTGGAAGAAATCTACGGGCAGGCGGTGGAAAACACCTTTGTCGCCTATGACGATCTGGAAGAGGAACTGGGGCAGGCGGCGGTGATCGAGTCGCACGCATACATGATTTGTCCGGGGCGGCCGTACCACCTGCTGATCCGGGCGCGGTGCCGGCCCGAGGCGCAGGACGCCTTGATTGGCGCCGCTACGGCGCGCGCGCTGCAACTGGCGCGCATGGTGCCTGACGCCGCCGCGCGCATCTATACCGAGTGCCAGCCCGAGGATGAAGCCAAGATGACCTCGCTTGAGGCGCTGGGCTACCGCGATGACGATGGGCTGATCCGCATGCGCAAGCGCCTTTCGCGCGGGCCGATTGTAAAACCGCTTCCGGCGGGATGCACCATCGTGCGCGATTACTTGCTGGACGAAGTTGAATCCAAGTATTTTCTTGAGCGCTACAACGCCATGTTCGCCCGAAACCGAGACATGGCCTGGCTCAAGGGACTCAAGGCGCTGCCCGATTTCGCGCGGCTGCTCGTCATTACACCCGGCGGGCTTGCGGGCGAAATGCTCACCTGGTCGGACGGGGACGCGGGCGTTGTGGGCATCATTGAGACCACGCCCGCCTGGCAGAGGAAGGGCGTTGGAAGCTACCTGATGGAACTTGCGCGGCTGTATTGGCTGGAGCGCGGACTCACAAACGCATACTTTGACGTGTGGAGCCGCTTAACCGGCGCGGTGCGGCTGGCCGCGACCAACGGTTTCAGGCCCGACGAGATGCTCATGCGCTACCCGGGCATTGACATAGGGGGCTGAGGCCGTCATTGAAAGCTTTGGCCTTTGCCCAAGCTTTTCGATGAGTGGGTTGCGGAGGCAGACTGGCTTGGGGATAATCCGAAAGGTTTCTCAATACACTTGCAAGCGGGGGGAATGGATGATGAGGAAGTATTCTGTCGCCGTGGTGGGCGCAACCGGTATGGTGGGCCAGCGCTTTGTGTCGCTGCTCAAGGACCATCCGTGGTTTGATCTCAAGGTGCTCGCGGCAAGCCCGCGCTCGGCTGGCCGCACGTACAGGGAAGCGGTGGGCGAGCGGTGGGCGTTTGATTGGGCGATGCCGGAAAGCGCGGCGGATCTGACCGTAATGAACGCCGCGGAAGTCGAAAAAGTGGCGGGGGACGTGGATTTCATCTTCTGCGCGGTCGATATGCCCAAGGAGGAGATACGCGCCCTTGAAGAGCGTTACGCCAGGGCCGAGACGCCGGTGGTTTCCAACAACTCGGCCTTTCGCTATGCGCCGGACATCCCCATGATGATCCCGGAGATCAACGCGCATCACATGGCGATCATCCCATCTCAAAGAAAACGCCTGGGCACAAAGGTCGGCTTTATCACCTGCAAGCCCAACTGCTCCATCCAGGGTTATGTGCCGGTGCTCTCGCCGCTGATGGATTACGGCGTCTCAAAGGTCAGCGTGTGCACGTATCAGGCGATCTCGGGCGCGGGCAAGACGTTTAAAACCTGGCCGGAGATGGTAGACAACGTGATCCCCTTTATCGGGGGCGAGGAGCACAAGAGCGAAGTTGAGCCGCTCAAGATCTGGGGCGCGATCGAGGGAGATGAGATTGTCCCCGCAAAAGGTCCCGTCATCTCCGCCCAGTGCTACCGCGTCGCGGCCAGCGACGGGCACATGGCGGTGGTATCGGTGTCCTTTGACAAGAAGCCTTCAAAAGATGAGATCCTTGCGCGCTGGAACGCCTACGAGGGCCTTGCGCAAAAGTACAAGTTGCCCAGCGCCCCCGAGAAATTCATCACCTATTTTACCGAAGACAACCGCCCGCAGACCCGGCTCGACCGAGACCTCTTTGGCGGCATGGGCATTGCGGTCGGACGGCTGCGCGAAGATTCGATTTTTGACTACAAGTTCGTGTCTCTTTCGCACAACACGCTGCGCGGCGCGGCGGGCGGCGCGGTGGAGACGGCGGAGCTTCTGTGCCACGAGGGATACATCGTTCACAAATAAACGACGGACGCCTTGCTACATGTCCCTTCCGACCGTGAAAGGCGGGTGCGTACATGAAGACGCAGCTCTTTACCGGCGCGGGCGTCGCGCTGGTCACGCCTTTTACTGAAGACGATGTGGACCTTGACCTGATGGGTCGCCTCATCGACCGGCAACTGGACGCGGGGACCGACTGCCTGGTGGTGCTCGGCACGACCGGGGAACCGACCACCATGACCGAGCGCGAATGCGAAAAGGTGATCGACTTTGCCGTTCGGCGCGTGAACAAGCGCGTGCCGGTGGTGGTGGGCGCGGGCGACAACGACACCAAGCGCGCGATGGAGAAATGCCGCCGCAGGCAGGAATCGGGCGCGGACGGATTGCTCGTGGTCACGCCCTACTACAACAAGGCTACGCAGGACGGCATGGTGCGCCACTTTGAGCAATTGGCGGACGTGGCGCGCGTCCCGCTCATCATCTACAACGTGCCCTCGCGCACCGGCGTCAACCTCTTGCCTGAGACGGTCAAGCGCCTGGCCGAACACGAGAACATTTCCGGGCTCAAGGAGGCCAGCCCATCGATCGTGCAGCTCAGCGAAGCGGTGCGCCTGTGCGATAACAAGATCCGCGTGTACGCGGGCAACGACGACTTGGTGCTGCCGGCGATGGCGGTCGGCGCGAAGGGCGTGATCTCGGTCGCGGCCAACGTGTGGCCTGCGAAGATGAAGGAGCTGATGGTCAGCTTTTTCAGGGGCGAGCTGAAAGCGGCGCGCACGGCATACCACGAGATGTCCGACCTTACGCGCCTCCTGTTCCAGGAGGTCAGCCCGATCCCGGTCAAGGCGGCGCTTCGGCTCATGGGCTACGGCGACGGGCGGCTGAGGATGCCGCTGACCGACATGGGCAAGGAAAACGAATGCCAACTGCTATCGGAACTGCAACGTTTGGGCCTCATTACAGGCAGATAATCGAGGGGGGTACGCATGAAGATTGCGCTCGGCTCTGACCACGGCGGATACGAACTCAAGAACATCATACTTGATCACCTCAAATCGCGCGGCCATGAATGCGTGGACTACGGAAGCTTCACGCCCGAGCGCGCGGAATACCCCGTCTACGGGGAAAAGGCCGCGCGCGCGGTGGCCGCGGGCGAATGCGCAAGGGGGGTGCTCGTTTGCGGCACCGGCTGCGGCATTTCGCTCGCGGCGAACCGCGTGCGCGGCATTCGCTGCTGCAATTGCTCGGAGAGCGTCACGGCGCGCCTTTCGCGTCAGCACAACAACTGCAACATGGTGGCAATCGGCGGGCGGATCGTGGGCGCCGAGACGGCGCTCGCGATTGTCGATGCGTTCATCGAAAGCGAATTCGAGACGGGCGGGCGCCACGAACAGCGGGTCGCCATGCTCGAAGCGATCGATAAAAACCAATAGGTGCTACATGATAGAAGGGGGATAGGACCGGTGTACAAGATCGTCCAAAAAGATGTGTTCAATGAGCAGGTTTCCCGGATGGTGGTTGAAGCGCCTTACGCGGCGCGGCGCGCCCAGCCCGGACAGTTCATCGTGCTGAGGGTCGATGAAGAGGGAGAGCGCATCCCGCTCACCATCGCCGATTTTGACCGCGAGAAGGGCACCGTCACCATCATCTACCAAAAGGTCGGCGCGACCACGCGGCTGCTCGACACGCTGAACGCGGGCGACTGCTTGAGCGATTTTGTGGGCCCGCTCGGAAAGCCCAGCGCGCTTGAGGGACTCAAAAAGGTGGCGGTCGTGGGCGGCGGCCTCGGCGTTGCGATTGCCTACCCGCAGGCCAAGGCGCTTCACGAGCAGGGCAGCGAAGTTGACCTGATCGTGGGTTTCCGCAGCACCTCGCTCATCATCCTGGCGGACGAATTTGAGAAGGCGTGCACCAACCTCTTCGTCATGACCGACGATGGCTCAAACGGCCACAAGGGCTTCGTGACCCAGGCGCTCGAGGAGCGGCTCAAGGCGGGCGTCAGGTATGACGAGGTCATCGCGATCGGGCCGCTCATGATGATGAAGGCGGTCAGCGAACTGACGCGCCCCTACGGCATCCACACCACCGTGTCCATGAACTCGATCATGGTGGACGGCACCGGCATGTGCGGCGGCTGCCGCGTGACGGTTGACGGTCAGACCAAGTTCGCGTGCGTGGACGGGCCGGATTTTGACGGGCACCTGGTCGATTTTGACGGCGCCGCGCGCCGGGGCCGCATGTACTTAACCGAGGAAAAAGAGACCGCCTTGCGCCACGCGTGCAAGCTCGAGGGAATGGGAGGCGCGAAGTAAGATGGCCAATATGCAGCTTGAGAAGACACGGATGAACGAGCAGGACCCCGTCCTGCGCGGCAAGAACTTCTCCGAAGTGGCGCTTGGGTATACCGAGGAACAGGCTCAAAACGAAGCGGCGCGCTGCCTCAACTGCAAGCACCGCCCCTGCATGAACGGCTGTCCCGTGGGCGTGCACATCCCTGATTTCATCACCCGAATAAGCGTGGGCGACATGCAAGGCGCTTACGCCATTTTGTCGGGTGACAACTCGCTGCCCGCCGTCTGCGGGCGCGTGTGCCCCCAGGAGAGCCAGTGCGAGAAGCTGTGCGTGCGCGCCATCAAGGGCGAGCCGGTGGGCATTGGCCGGCTTGAGCGCTATGTGGCCGACTGGGCGATGGCGCGCGGCATGGGCCCCAAGGCGCCTGAAAAGGAAAACGGCGTCAAGGTGGCCGTGGTGGGTTCGGGCCCCGCGGGCCTTTCGTGCGCGGGCGCGCTGCGCGCCAAGGGTTATGACGTGACCGTGTTTGAGGCCCTGCACACGCCGGGCGGCGTCCTGATGTACGGCATCCCCGAGTTCCGCCTTCCAAAGGCGCTCGTGCAGCGCGAGATCGATTCGCTGAAGAACGTGGGCGTCAAGGTCATCACCAATGTGGTGGTGGGCAAGTCGATCACGCTTGACGAGTTGCTCACCGACGAAGGCTATGCCGCCGCGTTCATCGGAAGCGGCGCGGGGCTGCCGAATTTCCAGAAAATTCCCGGCGAGGACCTGTGCGGCGTGTACTCGGCCAACGAATTTTTAACCCGCATCAACCTGATGAAGGCCTATGATTTTCCGAACCACATGACGCCGGTCAGGGTCGGAAAGCGCGTCGCGGTCATCGGCGGGGGCAACGTGGCGATGGACGGCGCGCGCTGCGCGCTCAGGATGGGCGCGGAGCATGTGTCGATCGTCTACCGCAGGAGCGAGGCGGAGATGCCCGCGCGCGCCGAGGAAGTGCACCACGCCAAGGAAGAGGGCATTGAGTTCAAGATGCTGACCAACCCGACGCGCATCAATGGAGACGATCAGGGCAGCGTGGTCTCGATGGAATGCGTGGAAATGGAACTGGGTGAGCCGGACGCGTCGGGCCGCCGCCGTCCGGTGAAGAAACCGGGCAGCGAATTCACGATGGACGTGGACACGGTGGTGGTCGCCATCGGGAACAGCCCCAACCCCCTGATCGCATCGACCACGCCGGGCCTTGAGACCCAGAAGTGGGGCGGGCTGATCGTCGAAGAAGACACGCTCAAGACTTCGCGCGACATGGTTTACGCGGGCGGCGACGCCGTCACCGGCGCGGCCACGGTCATCCTGGCGATGGGCGCGGGCAAACAGGCGGCGGAATCGATCGACAAAGCGCTCATGGGCGAATAAAATAGGCCGGTGGCCGTCGCGGGTTTGCGACGGCCACCGGCTTTTTTTATTGCGATGGATTCAAATGTTACTTGGTTTCGGCGGCGTTCGCGCCCGCGATGCGGCCGAACACGAGGAAGTCGGTCATGGCGTTGCCGCCCAGGCGGTTGCCCGCATGGATGCCGCCCGCCACTTCGCCTGCGGCGAAGAGGCCGGGGATCGCCGCGCCCTGGGTGCTGATCACGTGCGCGCCTTCGTCGATCTCAACGCCACCCATGGTGTGATGCAGCGAGGGCGAACGGGGCGTTGCCACGAAGGGCGGCTCGTCGATCTTCTCGCCGAAGAGCGGCTTGCCGAAATCATCGTCCTTCTGGTTCTCGACAAAGCTGTTGTAGCGCGCGATCTCGGCGACGAAGGCGTCCGCCGGGATGCCCAGCTTCTCGGCCAAGCCTTCAAGCGTATCGGCAGAAACTACGTTGCCGGCCTTCTCCATGCCCGCGACATCGGCGTTTTGCGCGATCTTGTTGTCGCAGATGATGAAGAACAGCTTGTCGGTCTGCTCAAGGGCAGCCTTTGAAAGCACGTCGCGCTCGGCGTATTCACTCACATAGCGCTTGCCTTCCTTGTTGACGAAAACCTGCGTCTCGGCGCTGCCCCAGATGCCGCTGAACAGCGAGCCATCGACCGGGTGCGAGGAGGGCATCAGCTGGGCAAAGCCCATGCCGACGAGGTTCGCGCCCACGTTTTCGGCCATCACGATGCCGTCTCCGGTGATCGAGGTGGCGTTGGTGGAGGGCATGGTGTCCGACAGGCCGTCCCAGTAGTTGTTGTACTTGACCACCATCGGCGCGTTGGCGGCATAGCCGCCGGTCGCGAGCACGACGCCCTTGTCGGCGTGCAGGGTGACTTTCGCGCCGTCGGCGGTTTCCGCGTTGACGCCGACCGCCTTGCCGCCTTCCATGATGATGGAGGTGGCGCGGGTGCTGGTCAAGATCTCAACCCCGCGCTCGCGCGCGGCATTTTCCATGGTGACGGTGATCTTGCCGGTGGTCACGGAGTGGGTGCGCGGCCACATGGCGCCCAGCACCGTGCTGATTTTATCGGACCATTCAACGCCAAAGGATTCCACCCACTCAAAGGCGGGCAATGCGTTGTGGGTCAACGTCTCGGCCAGCTTGACGTTGGGCACGATCACGGCGCCGTCAAGCCCGGTGCGCTTGCCGCCCAGGTAAATGTGCAGCTGGTGAAGCTCGGGCGAATCGAACAGATAAGCGGTGTCGCCCGCGAGGTATTCGTTGATCTGTTCCTTGACGACCTTGAGCACCGGCGCGAAATCGCCGAATTCGCTCTCATCCAGCTCGAGGTAGCTCTTGAGTTCGTTCAGCAACGCCGCGCTCATGGGCACCGTGGCCTGGCGCGCGGGATCGCACGCGTTGAACGCGCCGCCGGCCAGCAGCGAGTTGCCGCCCAGCTGAGCCGCCTTTTCAACCAGCACCACGCTCGCGCCCGATTCCTTGGCCGAGAGCGCCGCCGCCAGGCCCGCGCCGCCGCCGCCCACGACCACGACGTCAAAGGTCTTGTCGAGGTCTTCGGTCTGGGTCTTTTTCACTTCTACGTTCTTGAGCGCCTCTACATCGCCGCCCGCTTGCTCAACACACTGAGCGACCGCAGCCAGGATGGCTTTTGAGGTATTGGTCGCGCCCGAGACGGTGTCGATTTTAAGCGACTGGTTCTCGATGATCGCCTGAGGGATGGTATTGATCGGCATTTCGCGAATGCCTTGGGTTTCGGCTTGCTCGGTCACTTCGATGGCCGTGATCGCGCCCTCCGAGAAGGTCACCTGAACCTTGACCGGACCGTTGTTGCCCGCTCCCTCCCCTTCATACGTGCCCGCCGTGTACGCCAGCGCCATGGACGAAACGCCCAGCGCCAGCGTCAGCGCCAGCAGCACGCACAGGAGCGACCTGAAAAACTTGTGCATGAGAAACCCTCCCCTTTGTTATCCTAACACGGACGAACCGTGTTTGATAACAATTATACAACCTCATGCAGGTTTAGATGCAAGGGGGCAATGCCGCAAAATGATTATTATTTATCGGTAAATCGGAATCCAAAGGATGTAATGGAGGCGCACCATGCCATCAATGGTCTCGGAGGAGACCTGGCGGCCCCAGATTTCGCCCGTTTCGTCAAGCGTTACGCCTTGCCCGGCCAATTCCCGGATCACCGGCTCGATACAGGCGCCCATGGGGATGCCCATGTCAACCGCAACCGGGGCGCGCGCCGAGGGGCGGGAGGGGATGTGCTTGACGCCGTTTAAGTGTATGCCGACGCCCCAGCGCGCGGCGTCTTCCTCCGACACCGAGAGCGCCCAACGCGGCTGCTCGAGCGGATTCGCGGCGCTTATCACAGGCGAGATGACCATTGCCGGAAGCGACTTTATCCACTGCCCGAGCGTTTCGGTGTACTCTTTTTGGCCAAGACCCAAGACCAGGTCGTCCAAGCGGTAGTGCGCGGGGCTGTCCGTCAACTGAAGCGCTTCGCTCGCCAGATCGATCACGCGTTTGTGTTCGTCCACGGCGTCGGCCACGCGCAGCAGCGCTTCGGCGCGCCGGCGCAGAGAACCGGCATGGGAAGCGAGCACCGCCGAAAACCTGTCCAGCGTATCGTCCTGAAAGTGGCCGATGATTTCGGCGATGGAGAGTTCCATTTCGCGGTACTTCTTAAACGACATCAGGCGAATTAAGTCCCATTCGTCAAAATACCGGGTGCCGTTTTCGCTCCTGTGGGGCGTCAGGATACCCGCTTCCTCGTAGGCGCGTATGGATTGTGTGGAAACGCCGAGCAGCCGCGATGCCTCGCCGATCTTGAAGGGCACATCCGCCCCCTCCCTTCCTCTTCGCAAACAGTATAAACGAAGGCGGCGCGCCTGTCAAACAAACGCCCGCGCGCCGGGATGCGTGCGCCTCCCGCCGCACCTTGGCGTGGCCTTAAGGCAACACCCACCCTCTGCGCGGTGTTGCCGCAAAAATTCCTTCCCAAAATCGTCCGTTTGGACGATGTGTGGCGGGCAGCCGAACACGTATAATCATGTTGAGGGGATTCCCTTTTGGACGCAGGAAGAGGAGGGGTTATTTTGAAACGGTTCCTGATCATGGTGCTTATGCTGTTTCTCGCGCTGCCCGCTCACGCCGAGATGGAAAGCGCGGTGCTGATGGCGGCGCATTCGGATGAAGTTTGCGCCTACATTGGCCCCGAAAACCTCATCTACCAAGTTGGGGTAAACGAACCGCTGGTTGAGGAGAAGGCGAGCGAGTTGCTCTACGCCTCCGACACGCAGCTGATTTACCTGACGGCGGAAGAATCCAACGCAGACCTCGACCGGGAGCGGACGCTGGTCTCGCTGGATCTGGCCGCCGAGCCCCACGAGCGCGCCGAAATCTCGGGCGGGGTGCGCATCGCGCTGTGGTCCGGGCAGGATCAGGCGCTGTACTACGTCACCCATGCCCAGCCCAATAGCCTCGCGCGCTACGAACCGGACTTGGGCGGCGCGGGCGCCCTATGCGACGCGCCGGAAACCATCGCGCGGCTGCGGCTGGGCACGGACGGGCTGCTGGTCGAGGCCGGGGAGCGCGAGCTCTTGTACATTCCGGCGCTCAACGCGCTGGCGCCGCCGCCATTTGACGCGCGGGGCATGACCGTCGCGGCGGGCGACCGGTTTGACGCGCTTCTGGACGCGGGCGGCAACCTGTCCCTGCGCGTGCGCGGCGCCGCTGCCGCCCAACCCGTCGATACCGATGTCCTGTCCATGTGCGTTGAAAACGGCATCATCTACTACCTGACCGGCGGTTCTCCCGCCGAATTTCGCGCCTACACCGCCCAGGTCGATCACATCGCGGGCATGTATACGTTCGGCGAAAAGATGACCGCGCAGTTGGCGCTTGACGGCGGGAGCGCGTTCATGCTCGGCGAGAGCGGCGTGCTGTACCGTTACCAACTGACGGCCGGCGAATGCGCGCCGATCGGCATGATCGCGTCCTCCGTACGCTCCCCGATGCTGCTGGCCTTTGACGGGCAGGTGCTGGTGTATGATGGCATGGCCGAGGCGGGCGAACGCTTTGTGACCGCCATTGAGGCCGAGGCCGCGCCGATCGAACCGGAAGAACCCGTCCCGACGCCAAGCGCCCGGCCCGTACCGACGGCCCGGCCCGCACCGACCAAGGAACCCGCGCCACAGTACGAAACACTCTCGAACGGCTCGCGCGGCGACGCGGTGGTCGCGCTGCAGAAAAAACTCAAGGCGCTGGGCTACCTGTCCGGCTCGGCGGACGGGGTGTACGGCAGCGCCACCGTTTCGGCGGTCACCTACCTCCAGGGGGACATGGGCCTGAGCGAGACCGGCAAGGCGGACGCCAAGTTCCAACGCTCGGTGCTCGAAGGCAAACCCCCGCACTATGAGCCCTGCGTTGCGCTGGGAAAGGGCGACGAGGGCATCCGCGTGCGCGATTTGCAGGCGCGGCTGAGAACGCTTTGCTACATGACGGCGAACGCGGGCGGGCATTATCAGACAAATACCGTTCAGGCGGTCAAGCGCTTCCAGAAGCAGCTTGGATACAAGCAGACCGGCAACATCACGGTCAAGCAGCTTGAGAAGCTGTTTTCCAAGAGCTGCCCCGAGTGCGCGGAATACTTCGCGCTTGAAAAGGGCGACGACGCGCCGGCGGTCAAGCGCCTCAATCAGCGCCTGAAGAAACTCAAGTACTTCAAGGGCACGGCCTCCTCGTCCTTCGGCAAGGCGACCGTCCAGGCGATTGAGCGCTTCCAAATGACCAACGGGTTGCTGGCGACCGGTGCGTGCGACGCCAACCTCCAGTACATGATCTTCAGCCCCAAGTGCAAGCCCTATGTCGATCCCGACGTGACGCCTGAGCCGACCAAGAAGCCCCAATCGGGCCAGGTCATCACCGACAAGCAGGTCAAGGTGATCGCCAACTTCTTAAACAAGTACTACGGCGAGCACTGGGGCGCGAAAAAGGCGGTGACCCGGCTCCAGAACCGGCTGGTTGACTTCCAGTTCATGACCTCATCGGAAGTGAACGGCGTGTACGACGCCGTTACCAAGGACGCGGTCCGGCGCTATCAGCACATCGTGCTGGGGTGGGATACGCAAAGCGGCGTGGCGGACAAGCCGACGCTGCGCGCGATGTTTGATTGAGGCAGGCGGCGCGCCAGAAAACACCCCAGCGCTTTAAGGAACAGGACTGCGCGGCCATAACCGCGCGAAGGGAGGATGCGATCCATGAAGAACATGAAAAGGCTCCTGGTATTGTTGCTCATCTGGGCGCTGGCGGCGGTAAGCCCGGCGCTGGCCGCGGACGACGACGTGGTGATCGAAGGCGTCACCTATTTCAATGCCGTGGACATGCCCGGCGACAGCCAGGAAGAATTTGTCAAGAAACTGCTGATCAACGCCGCCTACACCAGGGACGGCCACGCCAACGCGTCATTGCTCAATCGTTGGTGGGAACTGGCGCTCGCGCTCGAGCGTGAAAACAATCTGCAGGCATTCAACCAGCGTTACGTCGAAACCACGACCCAGAAAGTGCCCCCTGTCGCCATCCAGACGGGTTCCGGCTACGCGATGAGCCTCAAGGGCGCCGAAGACGCGCTCAAGTCCCAGATCTCATCGAGCTATCCCGGCTGGGTCAGGCCGGTGATCGGCTCGGTCGCGGACAAGGACACCGCGCCCCAACCGGTGGTCTTCATGTGGTCGGCCCCGGTCATCTCAGGCGCGGAGCCCGAGGCGTACGTGCTTGACGACTATGTGTACGGCTATGCCGCGATCATGAGCAACCTGCGCATCGTGCCCGTCGTCAGCGACAAGACCTACACCCAGATACCCGAGGCCACCTGGCGCAGCGCCGTGCACATCGACGATGTCGAATTTTCCTATTCGAATCTGTTTACAAACAACACGCCTGTCTTCAACAGCCAGACTGCCGAGCTTGCGCAAGAGGTGTCTGAAGCGATGCGAAACGACGTGAGCAGCAGCGTGGTCAAGACCAGTTCGCAGCACTTCGAGGCGGGACTGGACGTGCCCATCACCCAGTTCCTGCCCGAGGACAGCAAGCTGTACGCCAAGTTCGGCATGGACTGGTCCGAGGTTTGGACCGACGCCTGGAACGAAAGCAAGATGAACACAAAGAAGACCACCGCCAAAACCATGGTCTCGATCGACTTGCCGCCCTTTACCACGGCGATCGTCAAACACACCATCGGCAAGGCCGGCGTATCCCTCAATTACCAATACCCGGTCGCGCTCCAGTACGACGTATCCCTGGTGCGCTATGCCATCGGGCTCAATCACGCCGCGGGTTCGTCGGCGGTCTTCGCCCGCTACGGCGCCGATGCCGGGCGCAATACCCAGGACGCGCGCACGGACCTCAACAAGCGCGCCAACAACACTTCCATCTCCGATCCGAACAACCTTCGCTACTCATCCGCCGCCCGGACGCTGGCAAGCGGCATGTACAAGTACGTGCCCATGAGCAAGCAGGGCGCGAAGATGGCCTACACCCAGAACGCCACCGTGCAGGAAACGAGCGGGCTCAGGCCGACCCAGAACCTTTCGCGGGTCCAGGCCACGGGCACGGACGAATACATGCTCTCCCCGGGCGGAACGCTTAGGCTTTCAAGCCTTCTGGTGGGCGGGCAGAACGCCAGCGGCGCGCCCTACTACGGGTTTAACGCGGAAAAGGGCAGTTGGCAAATTCTGGATGAAGACGGGCAGCCGGCCGTGCAAAGCCAGGTGGCGCAGATCACATCCAACCCCGTGACCGGCGTCAAGCAACTCAAGGCGCTCTCCCCCGGCACGGTCTACCTCAAGTACCTGATCGACGAGCAGACCTACAAGCGGGTGGAAAAGGACGCCTACATCCTCAACCGTGACCTGACCGAAACCGCGTACATCACAGTGGACGTGGCGGTGAAAAACGAAATGTTCACCATCGACGCCAGCGGCAAGGTGACGGGCAGCGTGGGCGACGTGATCGACCTTGACCAGCTTGGCGCGGTGGCGGTTTCGGTCCGCGACGCGGCCGGCGAGGCGCGCGGCGTGCACGTGACGTGGGAGACCGATACGCCGGACGCGCTCCTGATCGAGGAAGGCGCGCTGCTTACACTGAAAAAGACCGGTGATTACCGGATCCGGGCGGTTTGGGATGATCTCGCCTCCGAGTGGCTGCCGGTGAGCGTCAGGGAAGCGCGCGCGCTGGCAAGCCTCAAATTGTCCGACCCGGCGGGCCTGCTCAAATCCTTCGAGTGGGAGGGCGTGCCCAGCCAGTACGCGCTTGATCAACTGACGCTTGAGTTCCTTGACCAGTACAGCGAGGTCATTCCGGCTTCCGCCGTGTCATGGTATGTCGAACCCGACGGCGACACGGCCTACATTCTAGACGACGTGCTGACCGTAAGCGGACCGGGCAAATTCCGCGTCTGCGCCAAGGTCGGCGCGCTCACTTCGAACAGCCTGACGCTCGAGGTAACCGGCAAGGAGGCCTTCGCGCTCAACGCGGAGAAGATTGACTTGGTTGTGGGCGAACAGTTCCATCTGTTCGCGACGCCGCCGCTTTCGGGCGGGGACGCGTACACGTTCAAATCGACAAAACCGACCGTTGCGCAGGTGGATGAAAACGGGCTGGTGACCGCCTTGAAGAAGGGCAACGCGGCAATCCGCGTGAGCGATCCCTCCGGCAAGACCGAGACGTGCCAGGTCAATGTCGCCGAAGCGCCCCAGGCGGTTGGCCTCAATCCCGCCAAGGCTGTACTGGGCGTGGGTGAGCGCCTTGAGCTGGCCTGCGAAAGCGCGAACGGCAAGATTCGCTTGCAGGCGGCGTATCAGTCCAGCGATCCGTCGGTCGCGCGCGTGGACCAGGCGAGCGGCATCGTGACCGCGCTTACGAAGGGGAATGCCGTCGTCACGGCGACGTGCGTGAACGGGCTGACCGCGACGTGCGCATTGGAGGTGCGCCCGGCGCCGACCGCCCTCAATGTGGAGGGGCCGCGCCTGACGATGGGCGTTGGAGAAAAACGCGCGATCCCCTACCGCCTGGAACCGGACGGCGCGGCCGGACGCGTCGGGCTGATCTCAAGCGACGAAAAACTGATCGAGATCACGCCCCTTGGCTTGGCGCACGCGCGCAAGCGGGGCGAGGGCAGGCTGACGCTCAGGAGTTACAACGGCCTTGAGCAGACCCTGACCGTCGAGATCCTGAAAAAACCGGGCCGTATAACGCTCGACGCGCGCGAGTTCTCCCTGACGGTTGGCGCACAGCGCCAGCTCACGGCGACGCTGCCGGCCGGATGCGGCGGCTCCTACGTGTTCTCATCCAGCAAGCCGGGCGTGGCCCGCGTCGATCAGGACGGCCTGGTGACTGCGGTCGCGGACGGCAAGACGGTGATCAGCGTGAAAACCTACAACGGCAAAGTCGCGCGCGCGACCGTCACGGTGGGCAGCGGCGAACCCAGCGCCGTCACGCTTGCGGCAAAGAAGTCCATTAAGCAGGGCGAAACGGTGAAGCTCAAGCCCACAATCAAGCCCGCGGCGGCGCGCGGGGCGACGCTGATCTACACCTCGGACAATCCCTATGTGGCCGTCGTCGATCAAAGCGGCCAGGTGACCGGACTGACGCTGGGCAGCGCGACCATACGCGCCCAGGCGCAAAACGGCGTCTTCGCCGAATGCCTGGTGACGGTGACCAAGAATGCGGTGCGCTCGGTCTCGGTGAAACCGCAGCGCAAGACGATCACGGTCAACGAGGCGCTGCAACTGACCGCCACCGCCAAGCCGCAAAACGCGCCCGACCGCGCCCTGATCTGGCGCTCCAGCAACGAAGGGGTGGCCACCGTGGACGCGAACGGCCTGGTGCGCGCCATCGCGCCGGGCAAGGCGGTGATCACCGCCGAAGCGCCCAGCGGCAAGAAAGGCAAGTGCACGGTCACGGTAAAGAATCCGTAATCCACTTTCGGGAACCCAACGAGCGGGCGGCGCTACCTTGCGCCGCCCGCTCGAAATCCATTTGCTTTGCGTTATGCCGTCGCGCCGTCCCTGGGCATGGCGCGGATTTCGCGAACCACCAGGAACATGGCCAGTGCCGCCGCCGCGCCGTCGGCGATGGGCCCGGCGTACATGACGCCGTCGATGCCGAGCATGAGCGGCAAAAGCAAGATCAGCGGCAACAGGAAAATGATCTGGCGCGTGAGTGAGACCAGCATGCCCATGCGCGCCTTGCCGATGGCGGTGAAGAAGTTTGACGAGAGCGGCTGGATGCCGTTTAAGAAGGTCATCAGCATGTACACGCGCAGGTAGCGTATGGCGAAGGAGAAGTATTCCTCGCTCCCCTCGCCGAAGATCATCACAATCTGCCGCGGAAAAAGCTGAAATATCAGGAACGCGGTCACGGCCAGCGCGCTCGCCCAGGTCAGCGCCAGGCGGTAGGCGTGCTTGACGCGGGTGTAGTTTCGCGCGCCGTAATTGAAGCTCATGATGGGCTGACAGCCCTGTGAGATGCCGATGACAAAGGCCATGAAGATGACGTTGAGCTTTGAGATCGCGCCCACGCACGCCAGCGGGATTTCAGAGCCGTACACAGACAGCGCGCCGTAGTGCACCAGCGTCTTGTTGAGCGCGATTTGAACAACCGTCATGGCCAGTTGGTTGAAGCACGCGGCCATGCCGAGCGACGAGATGCGCTTGCCGTATTCCGCCTTGGGAATGAGCTGCTTTGGCTCGATTGAGGCGCTCCTCTTTTTTATGAGGTAGGTTGCGGCGATGGCGCTTGAGAGCATTTGCCCCAGGCTGGTCGCCCAGGCGATGCCCGCAATGCCCCAGTCAAGGACGAACAGGAAGACCGGATCGAAGATGAGGTTAAAGGCCGCGCCCGCCAGCATGCAGGCCATGGACACGTTGGGGCTGCCGTCTGCACGGATCAGGTGGCATGCGCCGGTCGAAAATACGGCGAACGGCAAGCCGACGGCGATGATCGATGTATAGGGGATGGCGTAGGGCATGACCGATTCGGTCGCGCCGAAGATTAAGAGCAGGGGGGTGGCGAAGGTCAGCGCGACCAGACCCACCACAAGCCCGACAATCGCGAGCAAGGTGAGGGCGTTGCCCATGGTATATCCGGCGCGCCGGGACTCGCCCTGCCCCATGTAGAGGTTGTAGCTGGCCGCGCCGCCGATGCCGAGCAATAGCGCGA
Source organism: Eubacteriales bacterium (assembly GCA_031551775.1). Lineage (GTDB taxonomy): Bacteria > Bacillota > Clostridia > Christensenellales > Aristaeellaceae > Anaerozeibacter. The sequence goes on from JAVBND010000054.1 coordinate 21,759, forward strand.
GGGCGGTTGAGATGGTGGTCAAAGGAAAGGCGACATTGGTCGCCGCGATGCCCAAAAATCCGATGCCCCAGCCGATGAACACTTGATCGACGATGTTGTAAATCGCGCTGACCACCATGCCCACGATGGAGGGTATCGCGAAGCGAAGAATCAGCTTCCCCACCGGCGCATTGCCAAGAGCGCCGGCCTTATCCTGTGTTCGCGCCATTGCCTATATTCCCCCGCACAAATGATATCCCGGTTATTGTACGCCATTTGGGCGGGGTTTACAAGCGCGGGCAGGTTGAAATCAGCGCTTACCCGCGACGCACAACCCATAGCCGGCCTCCATAAGTGTACAGTTCGACAGCCGGGGCCAAGGCGCCCGGCGGCAAGCATTGCTGCGCGCGCGAATGGCAATCGGTGACAAGCGGAAACATCCGCGCTCTGCGCGGTATCGCATGAATTCATCCGGTGCGGGGCATGGAAAATCCCGGAACGCGCATTTCGCGTTCCGGGATTGATTTTTCGTCCGTCCTCTTATTTGCGCGGCGCGTTGCACTTGGTGCAGCGCACGTAGTTGAGTTTGAGCGCGCTGGTGAGGGAAATTTTGTAGGCGTTGACCGTGCCGGAGCAGGTGCTCTTCCTGTGGTACTTGGTCCCGGAGCGGGTGACGTATACATAGGTGTTGAGGTTCCCCGCGCAGCTCGGGCAGGCGCTGCGGCCGTTCTTCTTGGCTGCGGCCACCGTGGTCTTCTTAAGGCCCGATACGCAGTTCTTGTCCTGATGGTAGTAAGCGCTCGAGGACGCGGCGTAGCACACGGTTTGCTTGTCGGCGTAGCTGGTCGTCAGGTTGCCCGACTTGACCTTCTTGGTCACGCACACCGGGCAGGCGGCCTTGCCGCGCGACTTGGCCGCTGAGAGCAGCACCTTCTTGAGGTTCTTGAGCCCCGAACACACGCGGTCCTTGTGGTAGTACTTGCTGCCGGTTGAGGCGAAGCAGTACACCTTCTTGCTCTGGGGCGTGGGCGTCGGCTTCACCGCTTTCGCGCACACCGGGCAGGCGGACTTGCCCGCGCGCTGCGCCGCGGCCAGCGTGATCTTGCTGGCGTTGGTCATGCCGGAGCAATTGCTCTTGACGTGGTAGTACTTGCCGGACTTGGTGGCGTAGAAGAACTTGTCGGTCGCGGCCTTGAGGCAGGTCGGGCAGGCGGTCTTGCCGTTTGCGAGCGCCGTCTGCAAGGTCACGCGCGTGGCGTTCTTCATGCCCGAACAGGTACTGGTCTTGTGGTAGTGCTTGCCCGACTTGGTCGCATAGTAGTAGATGGCCTTGGCCGCGGCGGTTTTGTAGCAGGTCGGGCAGGCGGTCTTGCCGCGTGCCTTTGCCGTGGCCAGGCTGAGCTTCTGGGCGTTCTTCATGCCCGAGCAGCTTTGGGTCTTGTGATAATAGGTACCGCCCGAGGTCGCGTATACCGCGGTGGCGATATTTGACAGACAGTCCGGGCACGGCTTCTTGCCGTTCTTCTCGGCTGCCGCCTTGGTGACCTTCTTGGCCCCCTTCATGCCCGAGCACGTGGCGGTCTTGTGGTAGTACTTGCCGGACGAGGTCGCGTAGTATACGGCGGAACCGGAGGCCGGGTTGGCGGTTTTCGCCGCGGTCTTGACGCACACGGGGCAGGCCGCCTTGCCGTTCTTTTTCGCCGTGGTGAGCGAGACCTTGGTGGCGTTCTTCATGCCCGAGCAATCGGACTTGGTGTGGTAGAACTTGCCGGTCTTGGTGGCGTAATAGGAGTTGCCGGTGGCGGTCTTGGCGCCCACGCACACCGGGCAGGCGGTCTGCTTGCGGGCCTTGACGACCGCTGCCGTCACCAGTGTCGCGCCCTTCATGCCGCCGCAGGTCTTGTTGGTGTGGTAGTACGTGCCGCCCTTGGTCGAGTAGTACTGGGTTCCCTTGGTGGCCGTGCCGCCGAGACACTTGGGACACTTGGTCTTGCCGGCCTTTTGGGCGGCCGCGACGGTGACCAGCTTCGCGCCGCTCATGCCCGAGCAGTTGGCGGTCTTGTGGTAGAAATTGCCCTTCTCGGTTGCCCATACGCTGCCGATGCACTTGGGGCAGGCGGTCTTGCCGAGCCTTTCGACTTCGGACTGGGTGGCCGGCTCGAGGTTCTTGACGTTTCCGCAAGTGGCGGCTTTGTGGTAGTACTTGTTGCCGGTCTTGATGAAGTAGGTCTTTTGGTTCTGGGCAGAATCGGGGTAGCAGACCGGGCACTTTCCGAGTTTCCTTTGAAGCGCAAGGGACAAGTCGATCGCTTGCAGGGTGTCCCCGGCGCTGACCGCGGTGCAGGAGTCGGTCAGGTGGTAAAGCCCTGTAGCGTTTGACGCGTAGACATACGTGGTGCCCGAGGGCGTAGTGCCGCCGGAGGGGGAGGCGGTGTCGTTTCCAAGATTGGCGTTGCTGCCCGAGGGCGTGCCGGGACGCGGCGTGGCAGCGGGCGGACTGGTGACGAAGTCTTGCGTACCAGCCAGCGCGGGCGTTGCCGTAGGCGCGGCGGTCTGAACCGTCACGGGCGGCGGATTGACCTGCCCGCCCTTGGTTTCGTCGCTCTTGCCGCCGAAGAACAGCGCGGAAAAGATCCAGACGAGCAACAGCACGAACCAGATCGCCGAAGCCGCCGACAAGATGCCGCGGATCAGCGGCGTGTGCCGCTCCCGCTTCCACAAAATCCAGATGCCAAGCGGCGGCAGCAGGATCAGGAGCGCATACATGACCCAGTCATTCTGATACAGGACATCGTAGCGGCGCGGCTCGTGATCGTCCTGATCGTAGTAGCCGCCGGAGGCGGTATCGTCCGGGCCATAGCCGGCTGCGTAGTTCTGGCTGTAATCCTGAGGATAGCCTTGGCCGTCGCCGGTTGCGTAGCTCTGACCGTACGCCTGGTCATAGCTCTGCTCCTGACCGCCCGTGCGCTTGCGCTCAAACGAGAGGCGGTGGATATCTCCGTCCCCCCACTTGTAGGCAACCCCGCGTTTGGACCAGTGCAGCTTCAGCTTGCCGATCTGTTTTGTCGCCATTATAGTTTACACCTCTGTTTATACATCCGACAAAGAAAGGATGCGCCTGATGCGAATGAGTATACTTCATTACAAGTGTACAACATTCGGCCCGATTCGTCAATAAGCTTTGGACGCATAAGAGCTGGATAATGTTTCAGAAAATGCACCAATTTGGGCGTAAAAATCCCAAAATTTTCAAAACAATCGCCACATTTGCCGCGCATCGGTATGAATTGGCCGTTTTATGTGGTATAATGTTGCCACAAAAAGCGGGATTTGACCGTCAAAGCGGCGTTATAAAGTGAAGCGGGCGAGGAGTTGGTTTTGATGTCATCATTCAATTGGAGGCGGCGCAGGGGGCGGGGCCTGCCCAGGCAGGCGCGCCTAGCCCTGTCCATCAGCGCGCTGCTGCTTATCATCTTGCTCATCGCGCTGATCGCGCGCGGCTGTTCCGGCCAGGGCGACCCGACCGACGGCGCGCCTCAAGCGACGGGTACGCCCCAGACGCAAACCGCTCAGCCGCCGGACCAGCCGGACGAACAGTCGGCGGAGAATCAGACGCCGGATGATACGCTGTCCGGAGAGCCGGAGGGCAGCGAATCCGCGGAGGACGCGCTCCAAGATGTGCCCGACATTGAGGTTGACATTGAGGGCGACCTCAGCAAAACCGAGCCGGTTCCCACAGCCGGCGCGGGCAACCGTTCGATCACCATCCGCTCGATCGGCGACATCGTGTGCCACACGCCCATCATGAAGTCGGTCTACAACGCCGCTGACAAGAGCTATGACTTTTCGCCCCTGTTTCAATCGATAGCGCCTTCCATGGCGGCGGCGGACTACACCGTGCTCAACGTCGACGGCCCCATGCCCGGCAAGAAATTTGTCAACGGCTACAAGGGCTATCCCCAGTTCAACACCCCGCCGTTCATACTCCACGCGCTCAAGGACGCGGGCGTTGACATGCTGACCCTTGCCAACAACCACGCGCTTGACACCTACTTCGACGGGCTCAAGGCGACGCTTGACAACGTGGACAAGGTGGGGCTTGACCACATCGGCACCTACCGCACGCAGGAGGAATATGACGCGCCGTATGTCAAGGACATCGGCGGGATCAAGGTGGGCTTCCTCAACTACGCCACCGGAACCAACGGCATGGCCAAGCGGAGCGATCCGGCAGCCAGCCAGTACGGGCTGCGCATGGTCAGCAATTCGAGCGCCGCCACGGACATCGCCGCGCTGCGCGCAGCGGGGGCGGAGGCGGTGGTGGTCTACATGCACTGGGGCGAGGAATACCTGCAGGAAGTGACCAATTCACTCAAGAGCACCGCGCAAAAGTTGATCGCCGCGGGCGCCGACGTGATCGTGGGCGGGCATCAGCACGTGGTGCTGCCTTGCGAATACGTGAGCGCCAAGGGAGAGGACGGCAGTGACAGGACGGGACTCGTCCTCTACGGCATGGGCAACTTCCTATCCGACCAGCGCACGCGCTACCGCGATTCGGGCGTCATCTTCCAGTTTACGCTTCAGGACAACCCGGAAAGCGGCAAGGTGGAAGTTACGGCCCCGCGCTACGTGCCGGTGTACGTACACCGCACGCAGGACGGTTCGCAGTACAATTACCGCGTGGTGGCCTGCGGCGACGTGATCGACAAGACGCCTCAAGACATCGGAGAAACGGTGCTCAAGCGCATCAAGCAGGTTTGGAACGAGCAAAAGGAAATCATGGCCTCGGGGCCTGCCGAACCGATGAAACACTGACATGGCCCTCGAAAAGATTTTGAGCCGGGAGGACGGTAAAGCCCTCCCTTGGTCAAAATCCCATTCACGCCCGGCGCGCAGGTCGCCGGGAGCGTCGTTGCGTGGGGTCTGGTTCGAAGCCTGTTCTTACCCGCCGCGAGTGCGCATAGCTTTCTACCAAAGGGGGGTGCGCGGCGTGGGTGTGGACGTGGTGAGGGAAGGCGAGGGCCTGGACGCGCTCTCGGCCAGGCTCGGGGTGCCCGGCTGTATGTTGCTACGCGCCAACCGGCTGTTCAGCCCCGCGTGGCTGTTGCCGGGGCGCGAGATTGAGGTTCCGGACGGCGATTTTTGCCGCTACGACGATTATCCATGCCCCGTGGGCGCGCTCTACCGGCCTGTGCGGGAAGAACAAGAGGAATGACGATTGGCTGCAAATGAAATTGAAAGCTTGCGCAAAAACATCCTTGACTGGCATGACCTGAACGCACGCGACCTGCCCTGGCGGGGCGAGAAGGACCCGTACCGCATATTTGTCAGCGAAATCATGCTCCAACAGACGCGCGCAGAGACGGTGATCCCTTATTACCGCGCCTTTCTTGAGGCGTTCCCGGACGCAGACGCGCTCGGCGACGCCGACGAGAGCGCCGTCCTCAAAAAGTGGGAGGGGCTGGGCTATTATTCGCGCGCGCGCAACCTTCAAAAGGCGGCGCGCGTGGTTTCACGTGAGCTTGGCGGACAGTTCCCCATGGATGTCAAGGGACTCAAAGAACTGCCCGGTATCGGAGAATACACGGCGGGCGCGATCGCGTCGATTGCGTTTAATCTGCCCGAGAGCGCGATTGACGGCAATCAGGTGCGCGTCTTGTCGCGCCTTTTTTTGATCGACACCCTGACCACGCGTCCGGAGACGAAAAACCGCCTGCGCGAAATGGCGCTCCTGCTGATCGACCGGGAGCGCCCCGGCGATTTCAACCAGGCGCTGATGGGCCTTGGCGCGCTGGTGTGCGTGCCGCGCGCCCCGCTTTGCGCTTCGTGCCCTGCGGCCGAGTACTGCGCGGCGCGCCGCGCGGGGGTGGAGCGGCAGTTGCCCGTCTTGCCCGCGCGAACCGAAAAAAAGACCGAGCGGCGCGCGGTGGCGCTGGTCTTTTCCGAGGACCGCGTGCTGGTTCGAAGGCGCGCGGATCGGGGGCTGCTCGCCGGGCTTTACGAATTTCCGAATTTTCTTGACGCGCATCGCGACGCGGAAGTGCGCGAGGCGCTCCTTGAGCTGGGTGTCCGGGCGCATGGACACCGCGCGGGCGAACAGGTTACGCACGTGTTTACGCATCTCATATGGGAGATGAAGGCGCACCTCTACCGCTCGGATGGCGCCCAGGTGCCGGGCCACTTCTATGTGAACAAGGAGGAACTGGCGAAGTTGCCCATGCCAAGCGCCATGGCGAAGTACCGCGAGGCGGCTTTGAAGGAGATTTCATGTTGATCAAGCTGGTCGCGCTCAACGCGCACTATATGCACACCAACCTGGCCATTCGGCAAATGCTGGCCGCCGCGAACCGGCCAGACGGCGTCGTTCTCCTCGAACTCAACATCAACCTGCCCGTGCGCGACCTGCTTGAACGCATTGCGGATGAAGAACCGTGCGCAATCGGGTTTTCAACCTACATCTGGAACGCGGGGCTCGTATGGCGCTTGTGTCGGGCGCTGCGCCTGGCGATGCCGGGCGTGACGCTGTTCGCGGGCGGACCGGAAGTCGCGCCCGCAGCGCGCGAGACGCTTTCTCAAAACCCCGCGCTCGACTGCGTGCTCGCGGGTGAGGGCGAGGTTGCGCTTTTGCCGTTTATCAAGGCGCTTCAAACGGGGGAATTTGGGCGCGTGCCGGGTTTGTTCTACCGAAAAAGCGGCGAGATCATGAGCAACCCGCTGCCCGCTGAGATGGAAAGCGCCGATTGGCCGGACGTGTGGGGCGGGGGACTTTGCGATCTTACCGGGCGCATCCTCTACACCGAGACTTCGCGCGGTTGTCCCTACCGCTGCGCTTACTGTCTGTCGGGTATGTCGGGCAAGGTGCGCTCCCTTGACGCGGCCGAGTCCATCAGCCGCCTGACGGCCATGGCCCGGAACGGTGCGAAGCTGATCAAGCTGGTAGATCGCACGTTCAACTTTGACAAGGATCGCGCGAACGAAGTATGGCGCGGTCTGATCGGGCACAGCCTGGCGACGGGGCTTATGCCCACGTACCATTTCGAAATCGGCGCGCACCTGCTGGACGACCAAGCGTTTGACGTGCTTTCCCGCGCGCCCAAGGGGCTTTTCCAGTTCGAGGCGGGCATTCAGTCGAGCGACGAGCGCGTGCTTGACGCGGTAGGGCGCGGCGTGTCCTTTGAGTCGCTCAGGGCGCCGCTTGCGCGCGTGGTGGCGCTCAAGACCATCCACCTGCACGTGGACCTGATCGCGGGGCTGCCGGGGGAGACGCTTGAGACGTTCGCCAGGTCGTTTGACGACGCGTTTTCCGTAGGCGCCGAGAAGCTGCAGTTGGGTTTTTTGAAACTGCTTAAAGGCAGCGCGCTCAGGCGGGACGCAAAGAAACTCGGCATCGTGTTTGAGCCTGATCCGCCGTATGAAGTCATATCAACGCCGGGGCTGTCCTTCGCGGATTTGTGCTTCTTGAAGGACGTCGAGCGGGTGCTGGAGTGGTATCACAATTCGCTCAGGTACCAAGGCGCGGTCAAGTACCTGCTGCGGGAGCGAACGCCGTTTGCGCTCTTCGCCCATCTTGCGCGTCTGCTCCGCGCGGGGGGCGCGTTTGGCGCGGAACAGGGCGAGAAGGCGCGCGCGGCGGCGCTGCTTGACGCATTTGACGCGCCGGTTCTTCGCGAGATCATGGCGCACGACCTGTTGCTTGCCGGTCGGCGGCGCGACCTGCCGGACGCGCTTGAGGTTCAGGAGGATCGGGAACTGCGCGCGCTGCTGCGCGAAAAATTTCACCCCGTGCGCGGCCAAAGCGCGAGGCGGTATGAATGCGATGTGGAAAAGTTTCTTGAGACAGGCGAACTCATCAGGCAAAAAACCGTGGTGGTGTACCCGCGGTTGACATGAATTCATGCAAGAACCGTCCGCGTTACTTGCGGGCCGGCTTTTGTTTCATAATGCCGACGATCATGCGAAAGACGCCTATGCCGAGCACGAAGTCCCCGGCGCTGCCCAGCGCGCCGGGCAGGAAGGGCAGGTAGATGATGTCGCCCAGGCAGTAAAGCGGCGCGCTGCTGTTGACCAATACGTACTCGAACAGCTCGCCTGAGGCAATGCGCTCGGCCGTCGCCCTGGTTGATTCAATCACGAGCGCCGCGTCGCTGACCGGCATCCTCAGGCCATTGACCGCGATCACGAGAAAATTGAGCGCCACGCCGCAAAGCAGCCATTTCGCGCCCCGGCGGCGAAAGTTGAGCAGGCAGAACGCCGCGAGCAGCGCGTATTCGAGCGGCACGGCAAGCATCAGGCATGTCCGGTTTTCAAGCCCTGTCCATTCGGGCAAGTGCACCATCAGCGCTTCAACCAAGAACGCCAGCGCGGGCAGCGCGATGCACCTGAGCGGGGCATCGGCATAGGCCCTGAGCGTACCGCCGCGGATGTAGCCGTAGACGACAGATATCGGGATCAGGTAGACAAGGATCACGTCTTCATGACCTCCAGGAACGCGCTTTTGCCGGCGAGCGAGACCACACAGTCAACCACTTGAGCGTCGAACTGCGCGCCCCGGCCTTGGACCAACTGGCTCATGGCTTCAGACAGCGGCATGGCCTTGCGGTAGGGGCGCTCGCTTGTCATGGCGTCAAACGCGTCGGCCACCGACAGGATTTTTGCGCCGATGGACAATTGATCGCCCGTCAGGCCGTCGGGGTAGCCACTGCCGTCGCACCGTTCGTGGTGGTGCAGGATGATGTCGGTCACCGCATCGGGCAAGGCCACTTGTTTGACGATGGCGACGCCGATTCGCGGATGACGCTTGATGGCGGTGAATTCCGCCTCCGTCAGGCGGCTGGGCTTTAGCAAAATGGCGTCGGGCACGCCGATCTTGCCGATGTCGTGCAGCGTCGCCGCCATGTCGATGGTCTCAATCAGCGCCGGGCGCAAATCCATGTTGCACGCGATGAGGTTGGCATAGCGGCTCACGCGGTGGGAATGGCCTTCGGTATACTTGTCCTTGGCTTCCATGGCGGCTGTGAACGCTGATACCAGTTTGTATTGCTGCTGCTGCGCGTCCAGGTACAGCTTCCACGCGTACCGGGCGAGCATCAGCGGCAAGAGCGCGATCAGCGCGACCCAGGACCCGCCCTCCTGCTGGAAGACGAAGCAAATGAGCAGCCCCAGCGGCATGGCGGCCAGCACGTTGGGGACCAGGCTCTTCATGATCTTTGTGGCGTCCCTGAGTTGTATGCTGCCGTTGAGGATAAACATGGTCAGCAAGATCAGGCTGTTGAGCGCGAACGACGTGAAGGTGAACACGAGCATGGGCACGAGCACCCATGGCAGCCGCACGTCGCCGGGCACATGCCCCATGAGCCCAAGCAGCATCCCCGGAAACAGTATTGAGATGATCAGGTTTGCGTTGTTAAAGGCGCTTTTGCGGATGGGTATGTTGTAGAGGTGGTGACGGTCTCCGCTTGACGGATCGTAGTCAACCGTCACCAGGGAACTCATCACGTAGGTGACCACCGCCGCGCACGGCCCTTTCAAGAGGACCGCCGTGATGATGGCGAGGATTGACACATCGATGGCGTGGTGAGGGTTTAAAAAGATCGGGGTCGAACGGCAAACCGCGCATATAATCAACAGGCACCCCATCTGTAACAATTCACTCGTCAACAGCGCGCTGGATAGCGAAAGAAGCGGCTGAACATAAGCGTATACACAAAATGGGAACAGCAAGGCGCCAATCAGGATGACCACGTCGGTATATCGGGTTGCAGCCCTTTTCACGATGGTTCTCCTTTAGTAAACGTACTTCACAAACCGGGTCTATATAGGGAAGTGAATCCGCGCGTCCAATACTACCTCCAGGTCATGTAGGCGCCGGCGGAAAGCAGCAGGCTCGCCAGGGACATGAGCGCCAACCAGATCTTGGCCTTTTTCATTTAAAATAGCCTCCTTTTTCAAGGCTCTGTCATTCGCTAACAGACAGGCTATTTTTTCGCTTCGCTTGGTTGGGTCCTCTCTTGCGCGCGGATTCACCTTCCATCATCAGTCATGGCCGCGGAGCCGGGAAAGCTTGCGGTTGATCGCGTCGAGCGTGGCTTTTTCAATGGACAGCGCTTCGTTTTCGGTGTGTTCCGCCGCGCCCACAAGGAGCAGCGAGCGGTCCTTCTCAATGCATTCCACCAGCACCACCACCACAGGAACCGGCGTCGTCGCTACGCGCTGCACGGCCATGGCCGTGAAAACGCCGTGATCCGGGTTGAGCGTCTGATTGACCGCGTCGAGCACTGCGGAGGCTACGGCGCGCTGGCGCTGAAGGGGCGTATTGCGCACGTCACATTGCCCGGTAAAGACTTGCTCGGACGCACTGAGCGACACGCAGACGCTGTAGCGCCCGTTTACGACCGATTGTTCGACATTGCCAAGGCACAAGCGCTTTATCGCGTCTGTGCCCGCATCCGCGTCCGCATCCGCGCCGACATTTTCACCCGGCGCTTCGCCGAGTGTTTCGCCCAGCGCGTCAGACAACTGCGCGACGGAAAACTTCTGATAATCCACATCAAGGTCAAATGCGGACAGCAAAACGGTGCGCGCGTCGCGGACCAATTGTTTGGGATGGCGCGCCATCCCGGCGAGCAAGTGGACTTCCGCAATCTGGTCGTCGGTATCAAGGCGCACCCGTGCCGCGTAAACGCCCGGCAGACGCTTGAGCAACTCGGCATAGTGCTGGGTTTGCCGAAGTGTATCCTCCATGGCGATGCCCCCCAACCCATTCTTACGTTAATTATATCCATATACGTAGTGTAATGCAATTACGGTTGGTTATGTAAAAAATGTTTTAAGTGTAAAGAAATAGCAAACGAAACGTAAATGTACGTCTAATTCAAAAATTAACGCACTGGGCGCATTTGTTTTCGCACACGCGCTCAATTTACGGTATAATAGCGCAAGGGGCAGGGAGGTGCTAAAATGGACTGGGTGCAGGTAACGGTTATGACCACGAGCGAGGGCGCGGAGTTGGTCAGCCAGCTCTTGATTGAATTGGGTTCAGGCGGCACGATGATCGAAGACAAAAAGGATGTTGAGGAATACGGCGCGTCAAGGCCCGAGGGGCGTTGGGATATCCTGGATGAGAAAATCCTTCAAAACATGCCGGAGGATGTGCGCGTGTCGGGGTACTACCCCGCCGACGAGCGCGTGCGCGACGTGTTGATGGGCGTAAACGAGCAAATGGGCGCGCTGAAGCTTCGCGCCGTGGGCGTGGACCTGGGCAAGCTGGAGGTTGTGACCCAAGATGTGGATGACGAGGACTGGGCGGAGAACTGGAAGAGGCAGTACGTGCCGTTCCGCCTGGGCGTCAACATGGTGGTCAAGCCCGGTTGGTGCGCATACGAGGCGCGCGAGGGCGACCGGATCATTGAGATCGATCCCGGCATGGCCTTTGGCACCGGTACGCACGAGACCACGGCGCTGTGCGTAGAGCTGATTGAGGAGATCGTGAAGAAAAACGACGATGTGATCGACGTGGGCACCGGCACCGGGATTTTGGCGATCGCGGCAGCGCTCGCGGGCGCAAGAAGCGTGCTGGCCACCGACATCGACCCCATCGCCGTACGCATCGCGGGCGAGAATGCAAAAATCAATGGCCTGAGCGATGTCATCAAGACGCGCCAGGGCGACCTTTTGCAAGGGATGGACGCGGTCGCGGACGTCGTCATCGCCAACATCATCGCGGACGTGATCATCATGATCGCCGCGCCCGTGCGCGCGCACGTTGTGCCCGGCGGCGTTTTCATTTGCTCGGGCATAGCGCGCGAGAAAAAGCAAGGCGTGATCGACGCGCTGAACCGGGCGGGGTACCGCTCGCTCGACGTGCGCGAAAAGGGCGAATGGTCGGCCATCGCCGCGAGGAACTGACATGCGCCGTTTCATCGCGGAAAAAATTGAGGATGGCCGGGCGCTTCTGAGCGCGCAGGAGGCGCGCCACGCGCTGCGCGTGCTTAGGCTCGCTCCGGGCGACTCGGTACAGGTGACGGGCGGAGGCGGTCAGCTTTTTGCCGGCGCCATCGAACAGCTTGACGATGAGGGCGCAAGCGTTCTCATTTCGGGCGCGCTTGAGGCGAACGAAAGCCCGGTTTCGATCACCCTCTACCAGGGTCTGCCCAAGGCTGAAAAGCTTGAGCTGGTCGCGCAAAAGGCGGTGGAGCTCGGCGCCAGCCGGCTGGTGCCGGTCAGAATGGAGCGCTCGGTTGTCAAACTCGACCGGTGCGATGCGCAGAAGAAGCGCGAACGCTTAAGCCGCATCGCGCTTGAGGCCATCAAGCAGACCGGCCGCGCGCGCTTGATGGCGGTTGAGGCGGCGATGGATTTTTCGGCGGCGCTTCAAGATATGGCCGCTCAGGAGCTGATGCTTATGCCGTGGGAAGAAGCGCGGGGTTACGGCATGAAGGACGCGCACAGGGATCGTCCCGGGGCACTAGGCATCGGCATCCTGATTGGGCCCGAGGGCGGAATCAGCGCGCGGGAAGCCGAGATGGTGATCGGGCGCGGGGGCTTGGCCGTTACGCTGGGGCCGCGCATCTTGCGCGCCGAGACCGCCGCCATCGCCTCGCTTTGCGCATGCCAGCTCTTATGGGGGGATTTGCCGTGATCAAAAAAATCGCGTGCCATACGCTGGGTTGCAAGGTCAACCAGTATGACACGCAGGCCATGCTTGAGGCGTTTGAGCGCGCGGGCTATGAAAGCGCAAGTTGGGACGCGGACGCGGACGTCTACCTGATCAACACCTGCACCGTGACCGGCACCGGCGATCAGAAGAGCATGAAGCTCATCCGCCGCACCCACCGCGAGCATCCGGACGCGGCGATTGTCGTGGCGGGCTGCCTGGCGCAGAGGGACGCCGCGCGCGTGATGCTTGAGGGCGTTCGGTTGGTTCTAGGCGTCAAGCGCCGGGGCGAAGCCGCCGAGCTGCTTGAAAAAGCGCTTTTGGAGGGCGTATCGATCAGCGCGGTGGAGCAAACGGGCGCGTGGAGCTTTGAGAACCTTTCGGTCAACCGCCACGAGGGCAAGACGCGCGCCACCATGAAGATTCAGGAAGGGTGCGACCGCTACTGCGCCTACTGCGTGATTCCCTATGTGCGCGGAGGCGTGCGCTCCATGCCGCTTGAGGCCGTTAAGGCCGAAGCCGAGCGGCTGGCCCAAGCGGGCTACCGCGAGATCGTCATCACCGGCATCCACCTGGCCTCCTATGGCCGGGACAGCGCGAATACGCTGATCGACGCGATTCGCGCGGTGCACGACGCGCCTGTTGAACGCGTGCGATTGGGCTCGCTCGAGCCGCTTGTGGTTACGGATGAATTTGTCGAGGCGCTTCAGGCGCTTCCCAAGGTGTGTCCCCAGTTCCACCTGTCGATGCAGTCGGGCAGCGCGGGCGTGCTAAAGCGCATGAGGCGGCGCTATACGCCGGGGGAATACCTTCGGGCCGCGCGGCTTTTGCAAGCGGCGTTCCCGCTTTGCGCGATCACGACCGATGTCCTGACCGGTTTTCCCGGCGAGACGGAAGAAGAGGCGGAGGAGACCGAAGCTTTCCTGCGTGAAGTGGGCTTTGCGCGCATTCACGTATTTCCCTATTCAAGGCGCGCGGGCACGGCGGCGGATTTACTGCCTGATCAGGTGCCCGAACCCGTCAAACAGGCGCGCGCGGCGCGGCTTATCGAAATTGGGAACCAATTGGAAGGCGCGTTCGTCGAAAAACTGATCGGCACTTGGCGTCAGGTGCTCTTTGAGACGGCGCTTGACGGCGGATGGGCCGGGGGCTACACCGAGCAATATGTATATGTGCGCGCCATCGCCCGGAGCGGGCAGTTGCTCAGGACGCAAATCGAGCGCATTGAAGAGGGCGTGCTCATCGGATCGGTCAAAACATAATTTGAATCGGGGAGGCGCTTTTGCCCATGGAGGACTGCATTTTTTGCAAGATCGCGTCGGGTCTGATCCCGTCTGACAAGGTATACGAGGATGAGCGCATATACGCGTTTCGCGACATCGCGCCCCAGGCCCCGGTGCATGTGCTCGTCATACCCAAGGCCCATTATGACAATGTGAAACAATGTCGGGATGCGGACGCGGAGCTGATGGGGCGCCTGTTTTTTGTCGCGGCGAACCTTGCGCAGAGTGAGAACATCGATGAATCCGGCTTTCGCCTGGTCACCAACTGCGGCCCCGACGGCGCGCAGTCGGTGAATCATTTCCACATTCACCTGCTCGGCGGCGCTCAGTTGTCAGGCAAGATGGGATGATCAACTTTCACCGGTTTGCCACAAAGTTGTACTGCTTTCATGCTCGTTAAAATACAGGTTTTTCGGTTGACGAATGGCGTGTAGCTGCGGTATAATAGCTTGTGTGGCGAACCCCATGCTACATTGGCTTACATGCCAGCCCTCGCGAGGGGAGGGAAAACATTATGTCAGAGGTACGTATCAAGGATAACGAGTCTTTGGAAAGCGCACTGCGCCGGTTCAAGCGAATGACTGCCCGTTCGGGCATTCTGGCCGAAGCCAGGAAAAGGGAACATTACGAGAAGCCCAGCGTAAAGCGTAAGAAAAAGGCTGAAGCCGCTCGCAAACGCAAATACTGATCTCTCTTTGGGCTCCTTTCCACATGGCGGGAGAGGAGCCTCTTCCATACTTTCTCTGTGGTTTATATTTTTCTTTTTAGAATACTGTATTCAATCGGCATAATCTTTGCCGGAGCGGCATAAACTGATTCGGGAGCAACTATACAATGCAATACGGCATCCTACTTTGGCCGCACGCCAATGCTCGCTACCAGCAAGCCGCGTGTCCGTTGGCGCTTAGTGAATTGCGCATGATGCTCAAAGCTGCGGGCCTCGATGTCCGCGCGCGTATCGAAGAAAAGCTGGGCGCGCACTTCCTGATGTTCGAATTGGACGCCCCGAGCGAGCGGCAGTTGGCGCTTTTGTCGAGACACTCGCAAATGTACCTCATGGGCGAAGCGGGCGGCGCGCATTTTACGCCGGTGCTCGGCCGCTTTAACGCCTATCTCGGGCATGACCTACCCTCAATCCTCAAGTACAAGGGCAAGACCAATGAGAGTTTCACCCGTTTTCTCATCAATACGGCCCTTTTGTCCAGCCAATATGCCGGCCAGTTTGATCAGCGCCTGAGCCTTTTTGATCCCATGTGCGGGCGGATGACCACGCTTTTCGAGGCTGTCAACCGCGGCTACGACGCCTATGGCGCCGATGTCAGCGCGCGTGAAATCACGGAGGGAATGACGTTTTTCAAGAAATATCTCGAAGCGAGGCATTTTAAGCACGCCACTGCCCAAGAATCGCTGACGCTTCCGGGCAAGGGCGCCTCCGCGGTGAAAAGCGTGGTTTTTTCGGCGGACGCCGATGCATTTCGCCGGGGGGACACGCGTACGCTGTCGGTGACGGCGGTTGATTCGCAAAAAGCGGCCCAGGCGTTTGGAAGGAACCGCTTTCACATTGCGGCGTTCGACATGCCCTACGGCGTTCAGCACGGACCGGGCGATTCGCGGGAGAAATTTGACGTCCTGCTTGGGCGGCTGCTTCCTCAAATTCATTCATCCCTCAAGCAAGGCGGCGCGGTGGCGCTGTCGTTCAACACCTATACGCTGCCTTCCGCCACGGTGAAAGCGCTGCTTGCCGGGGCCGGGTTCAGGGTGATGACGGGCGAGAACTATGAAGGGCTGGCCCACTTCGTCGAACAAGCCATTGTCCGGGATGTCTTGGTCGGCCTCAAGATATAGACAAACCATCCGAGAGGAGCAAATCTCGTGGATTATCGATCACTTCACATGAAAACTGTCGCCCAGTTGCGCGCGTTGGCCAAGGCGGAGGGGCTGAAGCTCCCCGCCGGCCTGCCCAAGGCGCGTCTGGTCGAGTACGTGCTTGGCGCCATTGAACGGGCTGAAGGGGAGAAGGCGGTATCCGCGCCCGTCGCTCAGGAAGCGCCCAAGGTTGCGCGCGCTGTACCCGCTCAGGATGAAGCGACAACCGAAGCCCCGGCGCCCGAGGCTCCGCCCGCGCCCAGGAAGCGCGGACGGCCCAGGCTCGTACGCGAGGAGACGCCGGTTGTTTTGCCGGTTGCGCCCGCGCCCGCGCGGACGGAGGAACCGGCCGCGGCGGAAGTTCCTGCGGTACCGAAAAAGAAACCGGGCCGCAAGCCGCGCGCGGCGGCGGAGCCGATTGCTGCCCAGAGCGAACCGCAGCGGCCGAGCGTCGCGGCGGAGCCGGTTCGAAAACGCGCCCTTGGAGCCGGGGAAACGGCGCGCGAAGAAGAAAAGACCGGCGCGCCGGCGCAAGTGCCCGCCGAGCCTGTAGCGGAAGAAAAGCCCGCGCCGGAAGGAACCCCCGCGCCGGAAGAAACGCCCGCACGGGAAGAAATGCCCGCGCAAGAAGGAAACCCCGCGCGGGAGGAAAACCCTATAGCGCAAGCCGCGCCCGCGCAACAAATCCGGCTTGAAATGCCTATTGCGGAGGGATCGGCAAGCGAGTCGCACAACGATGCCATGCCAAGGCCCAAGGCGATAAGCCGGGTGGCGGCAAGGCCTGAGCCGCGTTCGGACGCGCGGGTAAGTCCCGCGACGCCTGAGCGGCAAGCGCCGCGCCCGATTCGCGGCAGTGCGCCGCTTGCGCAGCAACCGGCAAACACGCCCATGAGGCCGCGCGTAAGCCCGCATCTACAACCGGCACATGCGCCGGCACAGGGCTATGCTGCCCAGCCTTTGCCGCGCCCGGTGCGCGGTTCGGCGCCGATGGGCTCCGCGCCCGCGCGCACCGCGCCGCCCTCAAATCCGCCCGCCCGGCCGCTTTACACCCCAACAACGCCGAGCGGTCCCGCTGTCCCCGTGGCGCCCGCGCCGCAGCGGCGCGAAGGCGGCTACAACCCCGAATACGGCACGACCAACCCGGCGGTGCCGGAGCTGTTGTCGAGCGGCGATTGCCGGGACGGCGAAGGCGTGCTCGAAATTCATCCCGACGGTTACGGCTTCTTGCGCGCGGAGAACTACCTGCCGGGCACGCGGGACGTCTACGTGGCCCAGGCGCAAATCCGCCGCTTTAACCTGCGCACGGGCGATTACGTCAAGGGCAAGACGCGTCCCACGCGCGAGGGCGACCGGTATTGCGCGCTGATCTACATCAATCAAATCAACGGGGAAACGCCCGATACAGCCATACACCGCCGCCGCTTTGAGGACCTGACGCCGCTGTATCCCGATGAACGGCTGCGCCTTGAAAGCCTGGATGCGGGCGAGAAGAGCGACTTGGCCCTGCGCGTGATCGACATGATTTCCCCCATTGGCAAGGGGCAGCGCGGGCTCATCGTGTCCCAGCCCAAGGCGGGCAAGACGGTGCTGCTCAAAAAGGTGGCCAACGCAATCACGAAGAACCATCCGGAAGTGCATCTGATCGTGCTGCTGATCGACGAGCGGCCCGAGGAAGTCACCGACATGCAGCGCTCGATCAAGGGCGAAGTGGTGTACTCAACCTTTGACGAAGTGCCTGAGAACCACACGCGCTGCGCCGAGATGGTCATCGAGCGCGCGCAGCGCCTGGTCGAAGGGGGCCGCGACGTGGTGATATTGCTCGACTCCATCACGCGCCTTGCGCGCGCGTACAACCTGGTGGTGCCGCCGACCGGACGAACGCTCTCGGGCGGCCTTGATCCGGGGGCGCTGCACAAGCCCAAGCGCTTCTTCGGCGCGGCGCGCAACATCGAGTTCGGCGGAAGCCTGACCATCATCGCAACCGCGCTGGTCGAGACCGGAAGCCGCATGGACGACATCATCTACGAAGAGTTCAAGGGCACGGGCAACATGGAGATTCACCTTGACAGGAAGCTGTCCGAGAAGCGCATCTTCCCGGCGATTGACTTAAACAAGAGCGGCACGCGGCGCGAAGAGCTGCTGCTTACGAAGGAAGAGCTTGAAGGCGTCTATCAGGTGCGCAGGTTTATGTCAAATTCCAGCAACCAGGAAGCGGCGGAGCAATTGATCGGCATGATGGAGAAGACCCCGAACAACGCGGAATTCTTCAAGCGCCTAAAGGGCTGGCTCGCGATTTACGAAAAGGAAGGCTACACATACAGCGGTAGATAGGAAGCGGGGCTGTCAAAAAGGCAGCCCCTTAATCTATGCCCCAAGCCCGCGCGTGAGCGCCCATGGGAATCCAAAGGGTGAAATCCTTTGGCTGGTCTGGGCAGCGCCCCGCGTAACCCCGCGTAACCCCGCGCCGGGCGTGCGCCTCCCTCCAAAACCAAAGCCTGATTTTACGGCGATATAGGCGGGATCTCGGTCTCCCTGATCTCGGAAAACAGTTTCCAGAACGCCTTGTCGGCTTTCTGGCTGATCTGGCGCGCCGCGCCGCTGCCCATGATGAAGGAACCGCAGCCGTCTATGCCCTTTACGAAGACGCGCTCCTCGCCGTTCTTGTAGGAGAGGACGAGCTTGCTATAATATCCGCACTTGCCCTCGCTGTCGCGCTTCATCGTGCGCAATATCGAATCCAGTTTTTTGAGCGACTTGGCGTCGTCAAGCGTCTGCGTGTAAAGCGCGTCGCCGTAGGTGCTGTGGTTCAGGGTCAATGAGGCTTTGACGGGCGCAGCCTTGGGCAGGGCAAAGGGCGGCTCGTACCCGCACTTGTCAATGGCCAATCGAAGCAGTTCTTTAGGCACGCCGCCCTTTTCGTACTCGACCAAATCGTACTCGTCCACTTCAACGAGCGAGTACCCGATCGTGTAATCGTTCCCCCCGGGGTTTTTGATCTTCTTGCCCTGCTTGAACGCTTTAACCTGTTCGTCGGTCAGCGGGATGTACTCGGTGACGCAGGCTGCCCCTCCGTGCATCCTGACCGCCGCAAACGGCGGCGGGACGGGGATCCGGCTCACGCCGCGCTTTGTCGCGTCTTGGAGCGACTCGTATCCGCCGGCGTTCCAGGTACAGATGGAGAATAGCTTCCCGATCGGCGTCGATTGAAAATTGGGTTCCTCGCCCGGTTCAAACAGCAGGTATTCCCGCTCGCGGCTTCGGCTCCAAAGCCCCTGCTGTTGTATGAGGTCGGTTTCCTTAAACTTCGGCTTGTCCGCGTCCTTTTTCAATCGTCCGAGCAGGTAACGGATGGTCCGGTCCTGATTCTCGCGGCCGATGAAGATGTAAGCGTGTTCCTTGCCCTGCGCAAACGCTGC
>JAVBND010000059.1:0-25087 GCA_031551775.1 Eubacteriales bacterium
GGGACTGGCAGCGGCGGCGCTGATCTTCCTGTGCTGCAAAAACGACTACCGAAAGACCTATGTAACCGCCTATCAGGAGAGCGAAAACGCACGAACAACCTTGGCTGAGCACATTCGCAAGCTGCCCATGAGCGTGTTCAACGCCAAGGATTTGACGGAACTGACCAGCAATTTGATGAGCGACGTGTTTGTCAGCGAGCAGGTGTTCAGCCACAGTTTGCCGCAGATCGCGTCCAATGCCGTCACCATCGCCATCGCCTGCGCCGCCATGGCGTTCATGGACTGGCGGATGGCGCTGGCCATGTTCCTTACCGTGCCTGCGGCCTTCTTCATCATTTGGGCCAGTCGCGGTGTGCAAAACCGGTTGGGCAAAACGCAGTCCGCCGCCAAGATGGCCGCCTCCGCCCAGGTGCAAGAGTACATCGAGGGCATCAAGGTCATCAAGGCTTGCGGGATGGACGGCGAAAAGTTCACCGCGCTCGAACATGCACTCGCGACCATGCGCGACCTGGCGATCCGCTTTGAGGTGGGCGTGGGCATGTTCATCGCGGGCGCGCAGGTGGTGTTGCAGGCGGGCATTGGGCTCGTGATCTTCATCGGCACAAACCTCATCACGGACGGTCAGATCGAGTTCATTCCGCTGCTGATGTTCCTGCTGGCGGTCACCCGAATTTACGGCCCGTTCCTGACCGAGCTGACATTGCTCCCCGAACTGCTGTACCACCAGATCGCCATGGGCCGCCTGCGCAAGCTGATGGCCATCCAGATCATGGAGGGCGATGCGAGCGTTGACATCAAGGACTTTACCATGGCGTTCGACCATGTGGACTTCCACTACAACCGGGACGGTGAAGCCGCGATTCGGGACATGACCGCAGCCTTTACCGCTGGCGGCATCACGGCGCTGGTCGGCCCTTCCGGCAGCGGAAAGAGCACCGTATCCCGGCTAATCGCACGGTTTTGGGATGCGGACAGCGGTAGTATCACCATTGGCGGCATGCCCGTCAGCGCCCTAGATCCGGAGCATCTGATGAGCTACATGTCGTTCGTGTTCCAGGATGTGGTGCTGTTCAACGACACCATCTATAACAACATCAAAATTGGCAACATGAATGCCACGCGCGAGCAAATCCTGGCGGCTGCAAAGGCGGCCTGCTGCAATGAGTTTGCCGAGAAGTTGCCGGACGGCTATGACGCGATGCTGGGTGAAAACGGTGCCACCCTCTCCGGCGGCGAGCGCCAGCGCATCTCAATCGCCAGGGCGCTGCTCAAGGACGCGCCCATCGTACTGCTCGACGAGGCCACCGCCAGCCTGGACCCCGAGAGTGAATCGCTGATCCAGCGCGCCATCGGGCGGCTGATCAAGGGCAAGACCGTGGTTGTGATTGTCCACCGGCTGCGCACCATTGCGGACGCGGACAACATCATCGTGATGGAAAACGGAGTGATTGCCGAGCAGGGCACGCACGCTGAGTTGTATGGTAAAGACGGGCTGTATCATCGGCTCTATGCGATCCAGCAGCAGAGCATGGGCTGGTCGGTGTAACCATCAGACTGCCATTCGGGTGAGCGGAGTGCAGGGTATGCGCTACGCCAAGGATAAGGCCAGTATCTGGGGCAAATATGCAACCAACCCACACAAGAGCGTCCTGATTGTTCCCCCAATCCGATTTATGCGGAAGATCGCTCACTGAAACGACCGATGCGTGTCTGTGCATATTGCCGCGTATCCACGCCTGACGAAGCTCAAACGAGCAGCTATGAATTGCAGCGTAATTACACTGAAGAATATATACAACAGCAACCCAATTGGACGCTCGCGGGTATCTATGCAGGTGAGGGAATTCAGTCGGAGACGGCGTGCGAAATTCAACCAAATGATCCGTGATTGCAGGGCCGGGAAGATCGACTTGATTCTCACCAAGGGAGTTACCAGGTTTTCGCGCCGCGTCAGGGATTGTATTGATGCAATTGAAGAGCTCAAGGAACTCGACCCACCGGCGGGCGTGTATTTCGAAACTGAGAACATCAATACATTGGACCGCAGACAGGAGCTCATCCTGCTTGTTCTGGCCGCTTTCGCAGAGAGTGAGAGCAGGAAAAAAAGCGAATCCATGCGGTGTATGACGCAACAGTTCGCCGCATCGCCGTCCACGGCATGGCCACGATCTAAGGAGTGCCGCCGGTTGGGCGTGAACGTGTAGGCAGCCGCTCAGGAACCGATTTCGATGCATCTTATCCGAAAGCGGCCATTGCGCTGTCATGCTGTGATCCGCCACCCGCCTGTCTTGGCCTGCAAATCCCACAATCTGGCATACAATCCCTGGCGCGCCAGGAGTTGCGCGTGATCCCCCTGTTCCACAACCTTGCCCCGATCCAGCACAAGGATGTTGTCCGCCTTAACGACCGTTTTCAGCCGATGGGCGATCATGACGACGGTGCGTCCCTGAATCAACCGCCCGATCGCCTTCTGCACTTCGGCTTCATTTTCAGGGTCGAGGGACGACGTCGCCTCGTCCAGCAGCACAACCGGCGCGTTCTTTAATATAGCCCGCGCGATAGAGATGCGCTGCTTTTCGCCGCCGGAGAGGGTAGAGCCACCCTCGCCAATCAGGGTATCGTATCCGCCGGGCAGTTCCATGATGAAATCGTGGCACAGCGCCTGTTTCGCCGCCTGTTCGATTTCCTGCTGCGTGGCGTCCTCGCGCCCATAGCGGATGTTGTTGCGGATCGTGTCCTGAAACAGATACACATCCTGGAAGACGACCGAGATCTTCTTCATCAGCTTTTCCGGATCCATGTCGCGCTCATCGCGGCCGCCGAACAGCACCCGGCCGTTGTTCGGATCGTAGAACCTGGAAATGAGCCGCAGCATGGTGGATTTCCCGCTCCCCGACGGGCCGACGATGGCGGTCAGCGTGCCCTCGCGCATCTCGGCGCTCACCTGGCAGAGCACCCGCTCCTCTCCATAGCCGAACGTGACGTTTTCAAAGCGAATGCCATGCGCTTCTGGCGCGTCGCCTTCGCCCGCCATCACCGGCTCGCTCAGGATGCTCATGATGCGCTCGCCCGCCAGGTTGTGGTATTTTAGTTCGCCGAGCTTGATGACTGCGGCGGCCAACGGATCGAAGATGCGCGTGCCCGCCAGCAGGAAGAACGCAAACACGGGCACCGTCATCCCGCCGCCCAGGATCAGGTACACGCCAACCATAGTGATCAGCGAAATTCCGGCT
This sequence comes from Eubacteriales bacterium, assembly GCA_031551775.1. Taxonomy (GTDB): domain Bacteria; phylum Bacillota; class Clostridia; order Christensenellales; family Aristaeellaceae; genus Anaerozeibacter. The sequence goes on from JAVBND010000059.1 coordinate 3,234, forward strand.
TTCAGAAAGGCAATCGCCACCAGGAAGAACGGCCCAAGCCCGCCCTCCACTCGGATGCTTTCTATCATGAACCGATGAAATGCGCGCTCCAGTTTCGAAAAGTTCTCGCCGCGCAAGTTGTACGCCTTGATGACCTTCATGCCGTACAGGTATTCGCCCAAGCGATTCGACATCTCAATCCGGGCCGCGGAATGACGCTGGCCCCACTTGCGCGTAAGACCGTTTACCGCCCACAGGGTCAGCGCGGCGGCGGGAAACCCGGCAAACATCGCCAGCGCCATCCGCCAATCCATCGAAGACATGAACAGCACTGCCACGACGGGGACAACACTGCCGGCGATGACCTGGGGAAGGCAGTGGGAGGCGCCCTCCTCAATCTGCAAAAAATCGTTCGTCATGGTTCCGGCAATTGAGCCGGGATCCCGGCTCAACAGGAAGCCCAGGGGCAGCTTTCTCAGGTGCTCGGCAAGCCTGGCCCGTCCGTCCGTGGACGCGGAATAGGAATCCCGGTAGCAGGCCCGATAGGACAGCGCCTCGAACACATACAGCACAATGAGCGCCACCACAAGCCCACCTACCGCGAGCCACAGCGGCCTCATATCCAGCGGAACGCGCGCATCCGCAAAGTGCTGATAGATCACGCTGACCACAAACGCCATCAGGCCAAACGGCAACATATTGGCGAGGTTGGCGCAGGCAGTCCACAGTACGGGCCTTGCCATCCTTTTCGGATTGCCCGCGGTGATGTGATAGAACAGTTTGCTCATACGGCAGCCTCCTCTTGCGTGCAGCCGGTCGTGGAGCGATCGATTGCCCAATCGGACGCCTCCGTGTAGACCTGCCACATTCTTTCATACAAGCCCTCTTGGGCGATCAATTCGGCGTGCGTGCCGGTCTCTGCAATTTCGCCCTTTTGGACGACGATGATCTGGTTGGCATTTTGGATGGTCGTCAATCGGTGGGCGATGATGATCACGGTTTTGTTTTTGATCAACGCTCCGATGGCGAGTTGCATCTGGTATTCGTTTTCCGGGTCGGCATAGGCGGTGGCCTCGTCTAGTACCAGAATTGGCGCGTTTTTCAGGAGCGCCCTCGCCACGGAGACGCGCTGCTCCTCGCCGCCGGAGAGATACACGCCGCCCTCGCCGATCAGCGTATCGTATCCCTTGGGCAGCTTTTCGATAACATCGTGGCACTGCGCCGACTTGGCCGCCGCGATCACTTCCTCCCGCGTGGCATCGGGTCTGCCTAGCGAGATGTTTTTGTAGATCGTATCGGCAAACAGGAACGAATCCTGAAACACGAAGGACATCATGTCCATGAGCTTCGCGCCGGGGATCCGGCGGATGTCCACGCCGCCAATCGCAATCGAACCCTCGGCGACATCCCAGAACCTGGGAATGAGCTGCGCGATGGTCGATTTCCCGGAACCGGACGGGCCAACCAGCGCAGTGATCTCGTTTTGCCGCGCGGTAAAACTGATGTTGCTCAGCACATCTCGCTGCCCATCGTATGAAAACGATACGCCCGAAAACGCGATCTCATGGTTTTTCGGGCTCTCACCCTTGTCCGATTCGGGAACCGGTTGTTCAGCCAGCACCTTGTCAATGCGGGAAACTCCCTCCATGATCATACGCATCGACGCGGCCAGGTTGTTCAGCTTGATGACCGGCGTGGCGATCCCCGGCGCGGCGACGAGGAACAAGAGCAGCGTCAGGGCAAACGCGATATGGTTCGGGTCGCCGCTCAGGATAAACAGGCCCACCGGCAAAATGAACGAAGCCAGCGACAGCACCAGCACCCTGAATATGACGAACCCAAACTGAAAGTTATCGGTGTATTCAATGCAGAAGTCGCGGTATTTCACCATATCCGCATAGAATTTGCGGAACGAGTGTACCGTCTGCCCAAAGATTTTGATGGAGGGCATTCCCTTCACATACTGCAGCGAAGACGCGTTGATTTCCTCCTGGGCGTTGAAGTATTCAACCATACTCGCCTGCGCCTTTTTGCCCATCATCATGGAGAATTGCGCGATGTACCCGATGAGGATCGGAACCAGGCAGGCGACCGCCAACAGCGGATCGAGGACGAACATGGCAATCGCCATCGCGAAGAACATGACGATCGCGCTGACCATATCCGGCAGGTGGTGTGCGATAAAGCTCTCCAGCTTTTCGGCATCCGCCTCCACCACCGTCTTGATTTTCCCCGTGGAGTTTTTGCTGAAGAACCCCAAGGGCAAATCGGCGATGTGCCTGGCCATTTTGACGCGAATGCTGTACAGTATCCGAAACGCCGCCACATGGGAGCACATGCCGCCCGCGTACATCAGCGCGTATCCCAGCAGCATGCCGATAAGACCGATGACGGCCCATCGGATCATATAGACCCCGTTCACTGCGGAGACATCAGCCGCATGCAACAGCAACTCGCCCATGATGGTGTACACCGCGACAAACGGCACCAGCATCATCGCGACGCTCATCGTGGACAGCGCGCCGCTCGCGACGAGCAGTGTCTTTTTCTCGCCCGCAATGGCCAGCAACCGCCCAAGGCCGGGCTTTTTCTTCTTCTCCATTCGATCCCCTCCCAAACCGCTCTTGTATGCTTGGTGCAGACGCTTTTTGTTTTCCGGCGCAACCAGGAAGTCGTCGGCGGCCTTGCCGCTGTCGATGCGGATGACGCGTGAACAGGTCGATATCAAAAACTCATAATCATGAGAGATCACCAACAAGGTCTTTCCGGCCTCGGCCATCTTTCTGAACAATTCGCTGGTGCGCCGCATATTCTCCGCGTCCAGTCCGCTGGTCGGTTCGTCAAAGCACAAAATATCCGCGTCCTTCATGCAGGACACGGCGACGGATACCCGCTGTTTTTGCCCGCCGGACAGCGAGGCTGGGTGGCGCTCCCGAAACTCTGCAAGCCCCATAAATGCCATGACGGTTTCGGCCTTTCGCACGGTGTCGGCATCCTTGACGCTCCCAAGCAACAATTCTTCTTCGACGCTTTCGGTGAAGAGCTGATAGTCCGCATCCTGCATCACATAGTAGGTACCGTCCACGCGGTCCTTGGGGGTGCTTCGCTTTCCATTTATGGTGAGAATCCCGGCCTGCTCATCGCGAATCCCGCAGATCACCTGCGTGAGGCTGCTCTTTCCAGCGCCGTTGTGCCCCATGATGCCCAGTATTTCGCCCTGGTTGGCTCGGCAGTCGATTTTGTCCAGCACGCACTCATACTGCGGATACGCAAAGGAGACGCCCTCAAGCCGCAGCGCTTCCACATTGGCTTGTGGCTGCGGTGCGCGGGGAATGGCCAGTTCTTCGACATCCACACAGCGTAGGCCCAGGCGGGCGGAATCCTCATTGGACATCGCACGAAACGCTTCACCTGAAAGCGTTTGCGCGATCGTGCCGTCCTCCATGATCATGACTTGGTCGGCCAGCTCCCGCAAGTAATGGATGCGGTGTTCCGAAATGACGATGGTATAGCCGCTCTGTTTCAGGGCAAAAAGTGTTCTCCTCAAAATCTCCGTGGCCTGTTCGTCCAGATTGGCGGACGGTTCGTCCAGCACAAACACCTTCGGCTGAAAAGCGTAGACGCTGGCAATGGCCACCGACTGTTTTTCTCCGCCGGACAGCGTGAAGATGTCCTTGTCCAGCAGCCGTTGCATATCCAAATCACCGCATGTCTTTTTGATTCGTTCCGCGATCTTCTGTCTTGGCATGGCCGCGTTTTCACAGGCAAACGCCATTTCCGAGGTCGTATTGGTCGTGAAAAATTGGCTGCGCGGATCTTGAAACACCGACCCGACCAGATCTGATATCTGATCAATTTTCAGCGTCGCCGCGTTCTTGCCGCAAAGCAGCACCTCTCCTGACAGTTCCCCCTCAAAGAAGCCGGGGATCAGGCCGTTGAGCAACCGAGTAACGGTTGTCTTGCCGCACCCGCTTTTGCCCGTAAGCAACACGACCTCGCCTTGTTTGACGGTTAGACTGATGTTTCTAAGCGCCTTCTCCTCTGCGGTGGCGTACCGAAAACTGACATTGTTCAGCGCAATCAATCCATTCACTCCTCAAAAAAGTCGGTCGAATTGTAGGCCCGCTACGATGATGGCGACAAAAACCATCGATCCGACCAGGTCGTAGGGCCGCAAGCGCACATCGCGCAGGGATGTGCGTTCGTTCTCCCGGTCGAGGCCCCTTGTCAATGCGGAGGCCGCGAGATCTTCCGCAATCTTCATGCTGCGCATGAGCAGCGGTACGAGCCCGTACTCCATCATTTTGACCGGATGCCTGAAAAACCGCTTCCAACTGAGCCCGATTCCGCGCAGTTTCATGGCGCTGCGAATGTACCAGAACTCATATCGGACGGTGGGGATAAACCGAAACACGACAGTGAGCGAGATGACGAACCCCTTCGGAATGTGCATACGCTGCAAGGCGGGAATCAGAAGGCTCGTTTCGGTCGTATCAATAGCCCACATCGCGATGACGAACGTGGGAACCAACCGCTCCGCCACATCCGTGAACATCCCAAGGCCCACCTTCAGCATTGCGTTCGACACATACCTTGTGATCAGCGCATCAAAACCCAGCACAATCAGATACAGCGCGCCGGTCATGCATGCGGACCTGTATTTCCCGCTTTTTAGCGGAAAGTACAGCGCCACGAGGAGGAAGAAGGTGAGCGTAATATTGTTCTTCGCTATAAAGGTGAACGCGCTCATCATCACGACAAAGGCCAGCTTGACGCACGGGTCGAACGCCAGCGCCTCTCGCTCTTTGTGTGTAGACATCAAACGATCCCCGCTTTTTGAAAGTGCTTCCTCAGCACGGCGCGGCCGAGGTAGGCGCCGACGACGGAGGCGATGATCACCGCAATGAGCACGCCGATTCCCACCGGTCCCGCCAGCGCGTTGTAGGCTTCCTGGAAATAGGCGGCCCTGTCGCCAAACTGCGCAATGTAGCTGTCCTTCATCAACAGAATGGGCGCAAATGAGGCGATTGCCCAGCCGGACATGAGGATGGTGAACGCCACAACCATCTTGGAGAACCTTCGCCGATCTCCGACGTCCCATATCAATTCGTTGATGACGTAGATGCCCGCCATGATCGCGGGAATGAGCCAATTATTCATCAGTTGAGGCAGCGCAATGATCAGACCACTGATCAGCACAACACCCTTCTTGGGCACCTTGCTGTACAGCAGCATATACAGAATCCCAAAGGGCAGTGCAAGAACCGAGTGCATGAACAGCCAGCCCACAGGGGTGCTGCCCATGACCGTGCCGATGAGCATAAACAGTACAATGGAAATCGCACCGATGACCCCGATTACAATAAAGTCGCGGATGTTTAGCTTATCCCTATCCATCATTCTGCCTCCTGATTGTGATGTGTTGGTTGATTTCATGGGCGAGCTTGCGGAAAGAATTCCGCGCCGTTTCCCAAATCCCATCGACCTCCGCCCGCGCCTATTTCAAAGTGGCGCTTCGCAATACCAAGATCGATCAGGACGCGTTCCGCCGTTTCCTCGACGCTTGCCGTAACGGTGCCGCCTTGACAGCGGAACACGACCGGTTGCAAATTACGCGCGGACGGCGCTTTCATCACGCATCGCATGCCGGATGATACCCAATCGGGAAGCGTAGGCGCGTCGCACCGGATCATCTGCTCCAGGGTCTTGCTCTTTCTGTGGGTGACCGATTCCATGAACTTTTCGCGCATGGACCGCTTTTCGTCCGCATAGCCGATGGCAATGACGCAATCCAGTGTCTCATCCGCTTTCAGCACGCAGACGCAGGACGCTTTGTCGTAATTTGTTCCGACCCAGCAGGTAGACAGGCCCATTGCCGTTGCCTCCAGAACCAACCGCTCCCCGTAGTATCCCTCTTTTTCCATGCGATGAGCGTCCTTCAGTTTGCCCACGAGGGCGATGTAGTTGCGCACCCCGGAGAACATGCCGTAGCTCTTGCGGAATCCATCGAACGCGTCGCCGTTGTTGGTAACAAGTTGCATGGACAAGTCCGCCTCTTTGTTGTGCGCGCCGATGGAGGCGAGGAGCTGACTCACCGCTTCAGGGGCGATTTTCTGACCTGTATAGCGGCGGCGTGAACACCGTCGCGCGACCGCGCCTTGTTCGTCCATATTGTGCCTCCTTGGATTGAAAATGGCGTTGATTTGTGGTAGACTATTGGTTAGCCAGGAATAACTAAAGAATATGGTACCGCGCCTCGCCCGTGCAGTCAATGGAATAGGCGGCGGTTTGGCCATATGCCGAAGTATTTTATCCGATTGCAGTATTGGGGGTGTGTTTGTGAGCGCCGAACTTGCGAAGATGTATGATGATGTTTTCAGCAACCGGAACTGTGAGCCGTGCGATCCGATTCACGGACTCAATCCAGCGGGCAGCTTCTTTTCGATCTCGCCCTCCATCGGGGAGGGATACTGCTGGGTGTATCGCTTAGGTGAATCCGTTTCCATCACCATCATGGATCAGACTTTTTTTGAAGATTGCCTGTGCGAGATCGTTCAGCCTGATTTTCTTTGCATCGGCTACTATTACTCTGTATCCGGGGAGATTTTGACCCCGTATCGCAGGCTTTCTTCGTCGACAATCCACGCGCACATCGGCAAGCGCGGGCCGTACCGCTTTGTGCATCATAAGCACGTACCGATGCGGAGCATCAGCGTCACGCTCATGCCGGAATACTACGAAAAATACCTGAGCGAGCGGTATCCGGGCGAATACGAGAATCCGAAGGACGCTTTTGAATACATCGACGGCATTGAGGAGTTTCCTGAGTTGCTGTTGGTTCTGAACCAGATCCGGAGTTATGTGGGAAGCGGCATGCCCGCCAAAATGTACTACCAGGGGAAGGTCGATGAACTGATTTCGCTGGTTATCCAAAAGTCAAACGAGCGGCGGATTGGGCAAAGCAAACAAAGAACGGTTTCGCAGGATGACCGGACTGCGCTTTCTTCCGTTGCGTCCTATATCGATGACCACTACGCATTTCCCATCTGTCTGGACTTCCTGGCGCAGATCGCCTGCATGAGTACCGCCAAGCTAAAGTATACATTCAAAGCCGTATACCGCTGCCCGGTCCGGCAGTATATCCAGAACAAGCGGATCGGGCAGGCCGAGCACCTGCTGCTATATACGGATGTACCGATCGCGCAAATTGCGCAAGCGGTCGGCTACCACAAGCCAGGCAGTTTCTCCGAGCTGTTCAAAAAGCACGCCGGGATGACCCCGGGGGCGTACAGGCGGCTTATTGGGCGGCAGGAATCCGGCGATTGCCAGCAGCATGCTCACCCCGCCATTTACGACGATTTCACTTAACAACTGCGGTGCACTATGGCAATTGGAATATGAATATCTAACAAAACCGACCGGAGCATGGTGCGATAGATCGGGTGATGCGTGATGAGGAAGGGGTTTATATCCGACCCCGTCAAAACAGGGGTAAGTTGCGGACAGGAGTGCGTTTTTATCACGACAGAAAGGGACGCCGAGGAAATTTCGTGATGAGGAAGCCGATTGGCCGCGAAAGGAGCACGACCCGTTGAGACTGGATTGACCGGCTGAAAGAGGGTGCTCACTTTTTTCACCCCTTGTTTGCCCAAGATGCAATCATAACTTGATAAAAGCGTAGTAAATGAGCTATAATCTATAATGGGAACTATGAGGGACAGACTTTGGCTAAGTCAACCGTAAGCAACATTGGCAACACTTTGGCAACAGAAAATCGGATAGCTCCAGAGATATGGATAATGGATGTAATGCGAATATCTCAAGCCACATTTCCCAAACAAATATGTTTGGAATGCGCACCGCGCGAGCGAGTGGGAATAATCAACGAAGCCCCCAAAGCCTTGAAATCGCAGGGTTTTGGGGGTTGATTTTCGCCATTTGATCGCAGATTGATGGCAAAAACCATTTCCTGATTTGCTCTGATTATAAAGAGCCAAAACAATACAACAATTTCTGCAGATCAATAATCGAGCAACACGGACTTGATCATCTGATCCGCAGGTACAATGAATGGCGGCGGACGCGGGGTGCGCGCCAATGCGATAGAGCAACCAAGAAATCAATATCGCAGGAGAGATGTGGAGCGGCTCGTAGCGCTCTTGCGATATTCGAAAAATCCGGTTGATTATGTGCCGCGCTTGCGCTATAATGAAATGAAATTCTTTGAGGCGCAACCGGATTCATGGTCGTCAGCAAAGCGGTTTGCCCGTAAAGGATATATGGGCAAAGAAGCTACCGTGGTCAATGCCGCTGACCCTCAAAGGCACGTTTTTGTTCTTTTCGCAACGGATAAATAAGCAATTGCAAATGAAGATTTTTATCTGGACGGCCAGAAAGAGAGTGACTTAATGTTTTCGGAGTTTGCTTATTCAGGGGCTATGCAGTTTATTCTGATGCTATTTTCCTTCGTATACTGTTTTGCCCTAATGTACTTTATTGCCAAGTTGATACTTCGCATATACGGGGAAGTGGCCAGTTTTCAGCAGAAAGCACTTTTTGCGTTTTTGACGGGAACAGTTTTGTTGTCTGTTCTGGTATATGCGGTGTATTTCATCGGAGGCATGGCATCGTTTGGGAGGATAACATATATATTGATGCTTGCGCCCAATCCGATTTGTGCGCTCCTCTATTGCTACTTGGGGATTAAAATTCTAAAGCTTTCCCCGGTACGCGCTATTGAAATGATGGGAAATGTGTACTTGTATTTTTCGTGTGTCCATAGCGTTACAATGCTCATTGGGACAATTTTTTTCGTGCAGCCGGATCCGCAAAGGTTTAACTATTTGCTTGACGCTACGATGTACGCATGCAACTTGATTGTCTTTTTGATCATTTACAGATTGACTTGGAAAGTCATTGACCGCAAACCGGATTTGATTATTTCCAAGACAGACCGTTTTGCGAACCCGGGAAAAGATCTGATTTTTTTTATCTTAAAAGCACTCTTCATTTATTGTGTCCAAGTCATCACGCCGCTCGCAATTCCAAGCATTGTGGTAGCGGATACCGTGATTGTAATCGTCCTGTTTTTATTTCTTGCGACAACTCTTTTGCTGAGTATGTACCGGCACACAAAAGCGGATGTTCGCAACAAGGATGCGCATATCAACGCGCTGATCAAGGGTTCGGACGAATTTCGTTCAGTAAAGCATGATTTTTATAATATCCTACAGACATACAATGGGTATTTTGCCATTGAGGATTATCAATCGTGCAAAAAGTACCATGAATCCCTTGTTCATATCACGACCCAGACAGGTGAATCGTTGGATTTGATCCGCCGAATGAATGAAAACCCTTCACTCATATCACTGCTGCTAGATAAGCGGTCGATTGCTGAGCAAATGGATATACAAATGAGTCTTTCCGTCGCGTGCCCACTTTTTAATCTTCCCATCAAGGAGGTTGATATTTGCCGCGTCATCGCCTGTCTGTTGGATAACGCGATTGAAGCGGCTAATGAAACGGTGCAGAGGCGTATATCCCTTATCGCGACACTCCAGAAAGGCAACTCTACACTCATTATTATTACGAACAGTTCGCCAGAGTTGCCTGACGACGCACAACTATTCAGGGCGGGGACATCCAGTAAAAAGGGGCATCAGGGTGTCGGGCTAAACAATGTGCGTAGAATCATTGAGCGATACACCAACAGTGCTTTTAAAATACACTATTACAATTCTGAGGTGATCGCCTATGTTGAACTCGGGCAAAAATAATATAGGATGTGCACATATGGATAAGGCATTCAAAAAAAAAGAGATCAGATGTCTTGTGGCAGAGGATAATATTCATGTTACGGATATTATGTCTATATTTTTTAAAAGAAATGGTATTGAATGTGATATAGCCGAAAATGGGCAAATCGGATTCCAAATGTATATGCAAAACCCCGAGAAATATCATGTGATTTTTTGCGATTTGCAGATGCCGGTTATGGATGGAACAGAAATGATGGAACTGATTCGAAAAAGCGGAGCTCACACAGCCTTGTCGATACCGATCATTGCAATGTCAGGAACCATCACCGGAGAGGCGGTTAGCAAGGAGCGATTCAGTTATCTATTAAAGAAGCCTTTTGAGTTGAAATATTTATTAACCATTATCGACGAATTAATGAATGAAGTTTGAGTGGGTAAGAGGTGATATGCTTGCAGATACTGTATTTTGACTTTGCATACTCTGTTCAGATGCAGGTATTTCTTGCCGTCGTAACTTTTATTGAAACATTTTTGACGATGTTAATGATTTCCAATGTTATTATGGCTGTTTTCAAAATAAACATAAGCAAAAAGCAAAAGCTGCTTTTCATTTTTATTAATGGCACCATCCTGCAGACCGTGTTTGTGTACGTAATATACTTTATAGGCGGCACGCTGTCATTCAGCCCATTTATATACCTCTTGGTCGTAAATGTAAACCCGTTAGCCGCACTGGTTTATTACTACAGTGCGCTTCGGATATTTGGACTTTCCAATGAACGTTCCGTAAAGCTCATGAGCTACATGTTTCTGTTTTGGGCTATGAAGGTCACCCTTGGCAGGCTGATCGCTATCATATGTTACGTAGATCCTGATCCGAGATACAATTATCTCATGGATGCCGTTCAGCAAGCGGCAGGGCTTCTGATGTTTTTTGTTCTGTACAAAATCGTGCTGTACATATTGGGAAAAACGCACGTAAGTCTCAAATTCTCCGACAATATGTTTTTCAATAAGAGGAAAGAACTGGTTATATACTTCTTAGCGGCTTCAATGATTTTCGCAATCAATGTTGTCGTTCCAAGCATCGTCTCGGAACAAATCGCCGCGAACGTTATTGTTATATTGGCAACGCTTCTCTACACGGTTATCAGCATTTGTATTGATGTGGTCGTTTATAACAAACAGGTTGATAGTAACCGTGATGCGCATATCGGCGTGCTTTTCAGGGGTATGGAGGAGCTGCGCGGCGTAAAGCATGACTTCAACAACATACTCCAAACATACAGCGGATATCTGGAACTAAAAGAATATGAAAAACTCAAAATTTATCATGATTCCTTGATTCTGGCAACATCACAAGCCGGAAATATTGCGGAGCTTACGCGAAAAATGCACGAGAATCCGACGCTCATATCGCTCCTCATCAGCAAGATCGAAGCTGCAGAGAAACTGAGTGTAAAGCTGCTCCTCTCAGTAAAATGCAGTTTGGATAATCTCTATATAGACAATATGGATATCGCAAAAATTATGATGAATCTACTGGACAACGCGATTGAAGCCGCAAGCCGTTCCGAGCAGCGCAAAGCGTATCTGACGGTCGAAAAGCAAAGCAACGACGAAAAAATTATGATTGTAACCAACAGTACACCGGCAACGTTCGCAAAAGACACTGCGACGGCGCCGGGAAGTGACGACATGCGCATTTTAAAAGCTCGCGAGATACTTCGCAAATATGGCAACTGCTCGTTTCAAGTTGAATACCGCAGTCAGGAAATGTCTGCTTATGTTAAGCTTCGCTATGTAAAATGATCCATTTGGGTTGTCGCTTTATTGATGATCAAGTTTGAGTTGACGGGTCCCAATTTCTTTGATTTGGCAAATGAATCTATGCGATGGGTATCTCGATAGATGCGGAGGCAGCGATGGGAATTTTCAACACATCCCCATATTCGGATGACATGCGCAACATAGTATTGTGCGTCGCATATATTTATCAATTCGCTCTTATGTACATAAAGTTTGGCATGCATTTGCGTATGGGCGAGGTACAGTTGCCAAAACCAAAAAAAATCGTGATTGCCTTAATCCTCGCATGTCTTGCATTTGGTGGGGACATTTACAAGTATTTGTTGGTGGACACGGCAGCAATGCATAAGATTTTACCCCTTGTTGCGTCGGTTCCGGGTGTTATCATTACTATTTTATTATGGGCTTATTTTGTCCGGGCGTTACATTTTAAGCCTCTGCACGCGCTTGAGATAGCAGTTTATACATATCTGTATTTCCAGACAGTCACCGGCGTGACAAGAGTGATTGGCGCTATGTTTTTCGTGCAGGATCCCAATCAAATGAATTACGCCGTCTGCTTGGCTATGTATGGCGTGAACTTTATGGTTTCAATCGCCCTTTACAGTCTAATGCACCGCATACTTGATGAGAGACCGAGATTCTTGATCATCAAGGGCATGGGAGAGGACGCGACGAATAAAAACATTTGGTTCCCCATTTTTCAACTGTGCTTCATTTTTATCTGTGCGGCATGTATCATGTTGTTTATTCCCCAAACGGTGCCGGGCAGTTTTTTGAGTTTATGCATGCTGGCACTATTTTCGGCGTTTTGCATTTCGCTAAACAGCAACCGCTATGCCCAGGCGGAAATCCGAGAGAAAGACAGGCAGATGGAATCGCTGTTTAACAGCATAAATCAGTTCAGCGCCATAAAGCATGATTTTTATAATATACTTCATACATATAACGGGTATTTTGAGCTTGGGGACTTGGAAGCGTGCAAGCGTTATCACAAATCCTTAGTCGAAATCACGACAAGAGCCGGGGATTTACTCGACCTGAGTCGCCGCGCCGTGGAGCATCCCGCATTGGTCTCTCTTTTACTCAATAAGCACGAACAAGCCGAACGAGTAAAAGTAAGCATGGGGGTTTCTCTGGAGTGTCCACTTTCTCAGTTACCGGTCGAAGATATTGACATTTGCCGTGTCATCTCATGCTTGCTGGATAATGCCATTGAGGCGGCAGCCGAAGCGGAACAGAAGAGAGTGACTTTCACAATCGTTCATGAAAAAGGAATGCAAAACAAAATCATTACCATAACAAACAGTTCACGCAAGCCAATTGAGCTTTCCGATGCATTTATACTTGGGGTTACGAGCAAGAAGGGGCATCAAGGCGCCGGGCTTGCCAATACAAAAAAAATAATGGATAGATACCCAAATTGTGGATTTGAAATTAGCAACACCGATAGTGATGTCGTAGTGTCTCTTAATCTTATAGGAGCAGAATAAAAAAACGCAAACTGATATGGCAGCGTTATCCACATATCCACAGGCCATTTCTCACCCGGCGCCGTGCTCAGTTGCGAGGCCCTGATGCTCGGCCCCGCGCTCCATCTCGTAAAGCTTGTCCACTTCACATTCAATCGGTACGCTTCCCACGCGCTCGGAGCCTTCCATGGGTTTCAGAAACACTTTGTCCGGCACTGTGTCGCTGGTCTGATGTATGGTGACTTGGTGATAGGTGCGCGCGCCGTCCATTTCATCGCCAACCTGATCTGAGCCACCGCTTCGCAGTTCAACCTCGTTGCCGTCTCCATCCAGCAGCGCGAAGCACAGCACGCGCGCGGCGGGCGGCATGGGTGCGCCCAGGCAGAATGGGCAAGGACGGCTTCCTTTCTCCACGAAGTCCGTTAGGTTGTGCGCCGGTGCGTTTTCCATGCCGGAGCAGCTCGGATTCACGTGGAAGAAAAGCGCGCCGGGTGTGCCATAGTAAGTACCATCCGGCACATCGAACGGTTCGCTGGGCGGCGTGGGCATCTGATCTTCAAATGTCACATCCAGATAGGCCGCAAGCGGCGTGTACTTGATCTCAGCGCTTAGAATACGGTAATCTTCGCCTTGTGAAAGAGGCTCAAGTTTTACAGCGCTGGCTGTCGCGCGGTTCTCAAGGTCAAATTTGACCGACAACTGCACTTGATCCGAATCGCCTCTGAGCGTATAGTTCAGATGAATGACGTCCGGGGCTTCGCCGTACAAAATGCCCTCCGCACTCTGCACCAACGCACCGTCCTCCATGACGAACTGATCGGAGGGTACGAAGATTTCGCCGTCTTCGAGCTGCGCGTTGTCCGATGTGATGGTCGCGCCGTCGAGCACAATCGGCGTCAGGCCGTCTGGCACAGGCGTCTCGATGTCGTCCACCACGGCATACTTGGTTTTGTCGATGGGTTCAATCGCGGCAACCGCGCGCAGGCCAAAGCCGTCATACATGGCCTCTCGGATCGTGAGGCGGATCGTGTCGTTTTGCGCGCTGCCGAGGTCTTTTTCAATCAGACTCTCCACACCCATCATTGGCTGTATATCACCCTCACCGCGTCCGAAGAAGTCCAGAATTCCAAAGTGGTTCATCGCTGCCAGCGCCACGGCGCTCATGGCGAGCAGCGCCATCAGCGCCGCGACCAACGTCAGAGTTGCCTTATGCTTGCGTTTCATGCTCGTTTCCTCCAAATGATTCAGCGTGTTCATCATCAAGATGTGATATTCGCCCGATGTGGGCGGATAGGCATTGTCCCAATTGATGGGGTCCTTCATGCTTCCGCCTCCTTCCCCAACCCAATCTTGAGCCGTGCCCGTCCGTGATAGAGCCAGGATTTGACCGTGCCCGCTGGCGCGCGGAGCATCTCTGCGATCTCGCCGATGCCATATCCCTCAATGTAATGCAGCGCGATGGGCAACCGGTACTTTTCGTCCAGCGCAAATAGCGCATCGTGTAGCGCCTGATCTGGCGCGGGTGGAGCGGCAATCAGTTCGGTCAACTCGTCGTGGCGATGGCGTCCGGCCCGCCTCGCCAGTTGGCGGCATTCGTTGATCAGAATGCGGATGATCCAAGCCTCAAACGCACCTTCATTGCGCAGCGAATCCCGACGCATCCATGCCTTAATCAGCGCCTCCTGCAGCGCATCTTGGCAGTCGGCATCGCTTGACAAGATCGTGCGCGATATCCGGTACAGCTTGCGCTCAATGCCCTGCACCCGAAGTGAGAACTGCTGCTCGTTCATGTTGGCCTCCGCTTGTGTACATTGGTTTTGCCATGGCACCTTTAAGATGCATTGAAACGCGCAAAAGGTTGAACCGGATCGGCCGGAATCACATTTTTTCCGTGTCGTTTCTGTCTGTATAAGAAACGCGAATAGACGCTTCGCGACATCCAGGTAAACGATGATTCATTCGCTTGGTGGCTGGCGAGTTGATTTTTCGTCCAGGTGGTCCTGCAAAAACCGCAGGACTAGCAGCGCTACCGCGAGTGTTTCTGTAAGTCCGCCTGGGCGGAAAAGCAGCCGTCAGACAGTGATCGAATTGATCAGCGCTTACCTAGATTAGCACATGTTGTTTGCTGGTTGCAATCCCGCTTGCTACCGCCGTCAATCCATTGTATAATATATCCATAGCAACAAATTAAACAGAACTGCGAGATGAACCCTATGAGCACCTTGTTCGCTGAGCGTGATGTCAACACGGGCAGGCAACTTGAATTCGACTACAGCAAAGGCATCTTTTTGTTCTTGATCCTGTTTGTGCATGCGTTCCAGATCGCCGGGGTGGGAGCGGGCGCGGTAACCGCGGCCTATCGGGCCGTCTACATGGCGGCCTCCATGACCGGGGCTTCGATCTTTATTTTTGTGATGGGGCTGGGGTCCCGATACAGCCGGGCCGGGGTTTCGGACATGGTCCGCTCGGGGTTAAAATTGTTCGCATACCAATACCTGAACAACATCGGCTACGCGGCGTCTATTCTGCTGCCATATGCGGTTTTTCGCCTGGTGGGCAACGCGTCGGTCGAAGATCAAATGCCGCTCGTGAAGCTGTACTTGACCTACCTCAACATCTTCTCCCTGGCAGGAGGCATCTACTTGGTGCTGGCGCTATTGCGCAAGCTCCATGCGCCCGTGTGGCTGCATGTGGCGCTGGGCCTTGTCATCAACCTGTTTTCGCCCAAGCTGGTCGGACTTGAGACCGGCGTTCTTGGCGTCGATTACCTGCTGGGCTACCTCTTCGGAGGCCCCAGGTACGCCTCGTTCAGCCTGCTCAATTACTTGCCCTATGCGCTGCTGGGCGTGGGTTTTGGCGCGGCGCTCCGGCGCGCCGCGGACAAGCGCTCGTTCTACCGGTTCGCTTGCATCCTGTCCGGGGCGGTTCTCGCGCTGTTTTGCGCGTGGCTGCTGATACGCCATCCTTCGTTTGAGCTGGCGTATGACTACATCAGGCGAACCTACACCAAACCGGACTTCCTGCGCACGCTGGCCAACACAGCCTCGGTGATCCTGCTGGCGGGCGCGCTGTATTTTGCAACCGGCGCCATACAAAGGCGCGAGGCGCTCAATCGCAACCTGCTTTACTACAGCAAGCACATCTCCAAGTACTACGCCGTTCATCCGCTGGTATGCTACCTGGTATTTGGCGCGTTCGCATTCAAACCCTTTGGGTTCTGGGGGTGCGTGGCGCTGTTTTTATTTGAAATTGCCGCGACCGACGTCGTGGTCCGGCTTTATAACCGATTAAGAAAATCATGAAGAACAATACAATCGGGTATGGAGGTACATCTAATGAGACAGCAGTTCTTTGACATGTGGAGCGACCTCTTGTCACGCCGCGGCGGCGATGACGCCGTCGTCTTCGGGGCGCTGCGGGCGACCTATCGCGAGATGGACGAGGCGAGCGACCGGGTGGCCGGAACGCTGGCGGATCAGCGCGTGGGCATACATGACATCGTGCCGATCCTGCTGCCCCGGGGCATTGACTGCGTGGCCGCCATGCTGGGCGTCATGAAGGCGGGCGCGGCGTTCTGCATCGTCAATCCCGCATATCCTCAGGAGCGCATCGCGTTCATCCAAAAAGACACGGCCGCCAAGCTGACCGTGGACCCGGCCTTCATGGCGAGCCTGCCCGCGTGGACAGGCGCCGCAGACGCGCCGGACGTGCCACCGGACGCGCCCGCCACAGTGGTATACACCTCCGGCTCGACGGGCACGCCCAAGGGCGTGCTGCTGCCCCAACGCGCGCTGGCCCAGTGCGTGCGTTCCACCGCGCCGGTGCTGAAGTTGGGCCGGTCGTTCCTGCACATCGCCCAGATGGGCTTCATCGCCACGCCCTGCCTGGTGCTGTCCGCGCTGGCGGTGGGCACAGCGCTCTACATCGCAAGCGATGAAGTGATCAAGGACGCGCACGCGATCCTCGACTATGTACGCGATCACAACATTGAAAACATGTTCGCGCCGCCGCAGATGGGGCGGATGCTGCTGGAACAGGCGGACGGGCTGCTGAAATGCATGCTGGTGGGCAGCGACCGGGTGCGCGATCTGTACAGCGAGAAAACCAAGCTGATCAATGTCTACGGCGCCAGCGAGACCTATGCGCTGGTCAGCCAGTTCGTGATCGACCGGCCCTATTCGGAAGCGACGCCCATTGGGTTCGCGCCGGAAGGCGTGCAAATCCATGTACTGGACGACGGCCTAAACCCCGTTGCCCCGGGCGAGAGGGGTGAAATCTGCATCTCGGGCCAGGTGGCCACGGGCTATATCAACCTGCCCGAGCTCACGGCGGAACGGTTCGTACCCAACCCATTCGCCACCTGCGAGGACGACGCGGTGCTGTACAAGACCAACGACCTGGGATACTTCCGGCCCGAAGACGGCGCATTGGTTTATGTTGAGCGCAAGGACTTCATGTTGAAGGTGCGCGGATTCCGGGTAGAACCGGGCGAGATCGAGGCCGCCATGGTGAAATTCGCGGGCGTGACACAGGCCGTGGTGACCGGCTTTTCCAACGCGGCGGGCGAAACGGCGCTGTATGCCGTGTATGTTGCGCCGGATCAGGTCGATCCGCTCGAGGTGCGCGACGCAATCGCCGAGCACCTGCCCGACTACATGATGCCCGCGTTCATCGAGCAGCTTCCCGCGCTGCCGCTGAACGCCAACGGCAAGGTGGACCGAAAGCAACTGGCCCCGCCCGACGCGGCGCGGCTGCGGGCCCCATACATCGCGCCCGAGACCGACGCGCAACGGGCCGTGTGCGCTGCGTTTGAGGCCGTGCTGGGCCTGGAAAGAGCCTCCCTGGATGACGATTTTGTGCTGCTGGGCGGGGACTCCATGGCGGCGGTTCGGCTGCAGACCGCGCTGGCGGAGATGGCTTTGAGCGCGGCGGAGATTTTGGAATTAAGGACGCCACGGAAGATCGCGGGCGCAAAGCGAAGCGCGGATCGTTTCCTGCGGCATTGCCCGGCGCGGGAGCGCTATCCGCTGACGTTTGCGGAGCGCGCAATGGTGGTGGAGCAAATGATGGAGCCGGAATCCGTAGCCTACAACGTGCGGCTGGCACAGCGGATCGCGGGGCCGCTGGATGTACAGCAACTGCGCGGCGCGTTGGCGGCGCTGGTCGCCCGCCACGCGGTGCTGCGCTCGCACTATGTCAATGAGGGCGGCAATACGGTGCACAAGGTCGCCGCATCCGTCGATGTGGCGCTGCCCGTGGTGCGCTGCGCCGAGGCGGATCTTGAATCGCTGATCCATTCGGACAATACGCCCTACGACTTGGCGGCCGCGCCGCTGTTCCGGTTTGCGCTGTACGAGCAGGGCTCGGATCAGCACGTGTTGAGCCTGGGGTTTCATCACATCCTGATCGACGGCAGTTGCGCGGGCACGCTGCTGAGCGATCTTTGGGCGCTGTATCAGGGAAGTCAACTGCCCGAGTTGGCCGTGGACTTTATGGACTACGCGGTGTGGCAGTCTGAACAACCCGACGACGAGGAAGGCAGGGCTTTCTTCCTCGATCAGTTCCGGGACGGCGTGCCCGAAACCGAGATGCCCACCCATCCAATCCGCCCCGCCGAGCTGCCCGTGGCGGACCGCGAAGCAACGGCGCGGCTCGATTTCGCGCCCATCGAACGCGCGGCGAAGCTGATGAACGCTACGCCCTACCAACTGCTGATGGCGGCGGCGGGGCTGACGCTGATGAAGTACACCGGCACGCAGGACGTGGTGGTGGGCACGGCCATGTCCGGGCGTGTGCTGCCCGAGACAGCGGACATGATGGGTATGTTTGTGAACACCGTGGCGCTAAGGATGAAGCTGGACGGCGCGAAGGACGGGGCGACCTTTGTCGGCGCGGTTTCCCGGCTGATCCGGGACGCGAAGGCGCATCAGACCTATCCCTTTGACCAACTGGTGCCCATCCTTGCGCCGGACAGGAACGCGTCGCGCGGGCCGGTGTTCGACATGGTGGTAAACTATCTGGGCAGACTGCCCTCGTTTGCGCCGGGCGCGATTGAGGTGGAGGATTATCCCGTGCGCACGCAGGAACTGGCCCACGACCTTGTGCTGGAGATGCGCTCGGGGCATGGCGCGCTTTTTCTCAGCTTGGCGTATTCCGATGCGCTGTATGACGGGGTTGTGGCGCGAAACATGCTCGACCAGCTATGCGCCATCGTCGAGCGGCTGTGCGCGGATGCGCGGATGCCCATCGGCGCCATCTGCGAGCTGCCTTGGGCGCAAACGCGCCAGATCCTTTCGGACTTCAAGGGCGACGTGGTGGTCTGGAACCGGGACAAGGCCGTGGCGGACCTGCTGCGCGCACAGGCAAAAGAGACGCCGGACGCGCTGGCGGTCGTTTTCAAGGACACGCGGCTGACCTACCGGGAACTGGATGAACTGAGCGACAATCTGGCCGCCGAGCTGGCCCGGCGCGGCTGCGGCCGGGGAAAGACCGTGGGCATCCTGATCAAGCGCAGCGAGTGGATGCCGGTATGTGCCATCGGCGCGTTGAAGTCCGGCTCTTGCTACATGCCGCTGGACCCGAGCTATCCCCCGGACCGGCTGGAATACATGCTTGAGGACTCCGGCGCGGAGCAGCTGATCTTTGACGACGACCTGCGCGAACTGGTGTCGGGCTATCAGGGTGACGGCCTGAGCACATCGTCTATCCGATCGCTGCCAAAGCCAGGCGATCTGCCCGCGCCGCCCGCGGCGAATGATCCGATGGTGTTGCTGTACACATCAGGCACCACGGGAAAGCCCAAGGGCTGCATATTGACGCACGCGAACCTCGTCAGCTACATCGGCTGGCATCTGCGGCTGCACAACATCACCGCGCGGGACCACGTGCTGTGCTATGCCAGCTTCGGGTTTGACGCGCACATGTTCGACATGTACCCAATCTTGACGGTTGGCGGCGCGGAGTACATCATTCCCGAGGAGATGCGGCTGGACTTGCCAGGCATCGACCGCTATTGCGCCGAGAACGACATCAGCTTCTTCTTCATGACAACCCAACTGGGCCGCCAGTTCGCCGAAAGCCACAAGAGCCGCACCGTGCGCCGGATCGTGGTGGGCGGTGAGGCGCTGGTGCCGATCGCGCCGCCGGCCGACCTGCAGGTTGTCAACGGCTACGGCCCGACCGAGGGGACCATCATGTGCGCCGGCCAACTGGTTGACCGACTCTATGACCGCGTGCCCATTGGCCGCGCCGGGGATAACATAGCGCTGTACGTGGTGGACAAGCGGGATCAGCTTTGCCCCGTGGGCGTTGCGGGCGAGCTGTTGATCGCCGGGCGGCAGGTGGGCGTGGGATACCTGAACCGGCCTGACCTGACGGCGGAAAAGTTCACCGCCAACCCCTTCTCGAATGACCCGGATTACGACCGCGTGTACCGCACGGGCGACGTGGTGCGTTTCCTGCCCGACGGTGCGATCGATTTCGTGGGCAGGCGCGACTTCCAGGTGAAGATCCGCGGGTTCCGGGTGGAACTGACCGAGATCGAGTCGCGCATCCGCCAGCATCCGGATGTGAAGGACGCGGCGGTGGTCGCGCTGGACGCGCCGGGCGGCGGCAAGTGCGCGGTGGCCTATGTTGTCGGCGATGCCGCCATCGACGTACCCACCCTGAACGGCTTCATTGAAGAAGCGCTGCCGCCGTACATGGTGCCCGCCGCCACAATGCAGATCGAGGCCATTCCGCTCAACCCCAACGGCAAGGTGGACCGTCGCAAGCTTCCCGCGCCGGAATACCGAACGAATGAAAGCGGCGAGTCGTCTCCGCGCCCGCTGAACAGCCTGGAGACCAGGCTGGCGGAGATTGCCTCCGGAATCCTGGGCCACCGCCAGTTCGGCCTGACCGACAACCTGATGCGCCAGGGGCTGACCTCGCTGTCGTCAATCAAGCTGATCGGGCAGGTGGACGAGGCGTTTGGAACATCTCCGACCGTGCGCGAGTTCATGAAGGATCCAACGCTGCTTTCCCTGGAAAACGCGGTGCTGGACAAGCTGCTGTCCGGGGGCGCGGCGAAACCGGAACAGACAAGGCAGACCTTCAGCCAATATCCGCTGTCCCAGAGCCAGCTGGGCGTGTATCTGGACGCCATGAAAAACCCGGACGCGCTTAAATACAACGTGCCGCTGTGCTGCATGCTGCCTGCGGGTACGGATTTGGTCAAGCTGAAAAACGCGCTTGTCCAGGTCGTCGGCAACTATCCCGTCCTGCGCTGCCGCATCAAGAACGAAGGCGGCGCGATTGTACAGATTCCGGGCGACGCGCCTGTCGCGGTCGCCGAATCCGTGCTGGACGCGCCCGCGTTCAGGGCTCACAAAGCCGCGTTCGTGCGGCCTTTCGACCTTGCGGCCGGGCCGCTTTACCGCGCGGAACTGATCAAAACGGGCGAAGATGCCTACATGCTGCTGGACTTCCACCACATCGCCTTCGACGGAAGTTCAATGGACCTGTTCATGCGGCTCATCGACCGGGCCTATTGCGGCGAGGCGCTGCCTGAGGAGCGGCTATCGGCGCTTTCCTGGGCAGTGATCGACGCAAAGCGCGAGGGGACGCCGGAATTCGAGGCCGACAAGGCGTTTATCGCCGCCGAGCTGGCCGGGTTCGAGGCCGCAAGTGAACTGCCGGCGGACCTTCCGCACGCCGGGACCGTGGGCAGCCTCCGGGAGGTGGTGCGTCCGGTTGACCGCGCGGCGGTGGAAGCGCGCTGCCGCGATTGGGATGTGACGCCCGCCGGATTGTTTTTGGCGGCGGTCAACCTGGCGCTGGGACGCTGGCTGTCCGC
>JAVBND010000116.1:0-6779 GCA_031551775.1 Eubacteriales bacterium
GACGGTCATCCGGATCCTGTCCACGCTGCTCGCCTGACGGCGGCAATGCCGGCGTGAGCGGCTTCGATGTGCGGCGCGAGCCCGAAAAGGTGCGAGAGCGCATCAGCCTCACGGGGCAGTTTGCCGCCGTAGACGGCATGTTGACGGGACGGGAAAATCTGACGCCAATCGCCAAGTTGCGCGGGATTGGTGGCGCGGGCAGGGTCGCGGATGGGTTGCTTGGCCGGTGCGGACTAAGCGGCGCGGCGGATCGGCGGGTGGATACCGATTCGGGCGGCATGGCGCGCAGGCTGGACATCGCCATGAGTTTGGTGGGTATGCCGGAGGTAATTTTCCTCGATGAGCCGACAACCGGGCTTGACTTTCCTAGGGTGTGTTGACACTATCCGAAATGCTCAGATTTCCTTGGATTTTTGCGTCTGACAAGGCGCTTTTCCGAAGGAATACCGAGTGTATTTCGAGGGAAAGCAACACGGTCAGACACAAAAAGACGAGGGAAGATGGGCGTTGAGCGGTAGTGTCAACACGCCCTAAAACGCGATGTGAATCTTCTCGGATGTGAAGACGGTTTCAAACGCGTCGCAATCAAAAACATTAAACTCGAACTCCAGGTCTTCGAGATCTTCCGCGTCATCCACATTCGCGCGCGATATGGTGCCGATGAAGAACTTGCCTTCGGCTTTTTTGCCCGGTTCCAGATCGCTCACGCCCATCGCGTAAACCTGCCACCCGTTGACATAGACGTTTTCCGGAAGCAATGTGATTTTTTTGTCCGAGTTGTTTTCGACGATGAGCGTTGTGGTAAACGCGTCATACTCGACCATGTAGTCGGCGCGCATCGTGACCAAAATGCCCTGTTCATCGAGGATGACTTTATCGCTGTCGAGGTAGACCTCGTGCGCCATCAGCGCTTGGCGCGCTTGGTCGATCACCGCATGGAGCTCATCCTTTGTCATGGACGAATAGTCGGGAGATGGCGTCTCGGCTTTTGCGCAGGGCAGGCAAAGCGCCAAACAGAGCGCGGCAACGGTCATTTGTTTCTTCATTTTAGACCACCTTTCAGCATTTAAGAGATTTCCGGGATTTGCCGTTTGTCATTGTATGACACCAAAATGTATCCTGTCAATAAGCGCGGCCATGGTATATTCTGCCATGGACATAAACGCGAGGCGGGTCTATTGCGATTGCGGCGCAACGAAAACGACCCGCCGGTTAAATCGGACGGGTCGTTTGGTCATTGCGTTATTGCGCGGCAGGCGCGCGCAGGATGTCGATGAGATCGGTCATGCGTTCAATTGGCCAGTCGGCCTCGCGCAGGTCCTGCGGATTGGCGCCGTTCATCGTGTAGCCCGCGCAGCGCATGCCCGCCGCGTGGACGGCCATGACGCCGGAGCGCGAATCCTCAACCGCCACCGCGCGCCGCGCGTCGGCGCCCGCCTTGGCGAGCGCTGCCAGGTAGATGTCGGGCGCGGGCTTGAGAACCCGGGTCTCGGCTCCGGTGATCACGACGTCGAAGTACGGCTCGATGCCAAGGTGCCCAAGGATTTCGCGCGCGAAGTATTCCTCGGAGCCTGTGCACACGGCGGCCCTCATGCCGTTTTTGCGGATGAATCGCAAAAGCTCGGTCAGCCCCGGCGATTCGCGTTGGCCCGCGCGCCGAAGCGCGCTTAAGACATGGTCAAATTGCTTCTTGACCAGTTCGTCCACATCCCCCTCCATGCCCATCCTGTCAAGCACTGTCTGCCAGAACAGCCGGTTTGAGCGGCCGATGAAGTAGTTCAAATCGATGTCCGCCTTGCCGCCGAGCTCCTTCATAATGGTTACCTTGGCTTCTTCGTGGGCCCACTCACTGTCGATGATGGTGCCATCCATGTCAAATATGACGTAATCAAATTGGTTCACCTGGCCGTCCCCCTGTCGCTCACGAATTTCCCTGGTTATCGCCCGGTGAGTTCCAGCAGCTTTTGTACTTCGCCCTCGACCAGGGCGGGGGTGATGTGGCTGCCGGGTGCGTATTCGAGCACCCAGTCGGCGTGCGGCGTGTATCGATCGGCCCATGAGAGCAGTTCCTTTAAGCGTGCGGGACCGTACTTCATGCCCTCTTCAAACAGCGGGCGGTGAATGTCCGCGCGGCCGTCGTTGTTGTGCAGGTGGTAGGACTCAATCTTGTTGGACAGGCTAGAGATCACCTTTTCAAAGTCCCAGCCGTTGATCATCGCGTGTCCGATGTCGATCAGGCAGCCCGATGCGGGGTTGACCTCGTCAAAAAGGCGGATGAATTCGTCCTCGTCAAACAGCAGGCTGTCAAAAATTGCTTCGCCCACGTTTTCAATCAGCAGCTTCACGCCCTGGTCCGCGGCCATTTGACCGATCTGATTGAGCGTTGAAAGGGAGCACGCCTGAAGGCGCGGCTTGTCCTCGGCGCGCAAGGAGATTTGATTGGTGTGCATGACGATGGAGTGGGCGTTAAAGGCCCGGACGATGTCAAAGGATTCGGCCATGGCCCGAACGATGCGCGCGTGGCCTTGGCTGCCTGCGGGCGATGTGGCTTCCACCTCAATGTGGGGCGCGTGGAAGGTGATGTAGTAATCCTTAAACAGGCCGCGCGCCGCCATCAAGCGGCCGATGTATTCGGGGTTGTGAAATATGGACAGCTCGACACCCACGCCGTAGCGCTTAAGCGGGTTCAGGATATCGGTCAGGGCGTCGTAGTCTTCGAAGTTCACACAATAGCACGCGATGATCAGCTTGTTCATGGAGGTCTTCCTTTCCTGTCACTGTTTTCTATAGAATGCGGCGTGATGTTGACTTTCTTTGCGTTATGAGGTAGAATTCTTACGTTGGAAATTGATGTTTCTGCAAATTATGAAAATGATCCTCATGATTGGAAGTAGTGTGACGGCCTATGACGCGCAACGAACGCATGGAGTTTATCCTTAAAACCCTGGAAGAGACAAGGTCGGTTGAAATCGCGAAACTCGCGGGTATACTCGGGGCATCGAGCGTGACCGTAAGGAGCGACCTTAAAGCACTTGAGAAGGCGGGCAAGCTCAGGCGCACGCGCGGCGGCGCGGTGATCGCGAATGAAGCGCCGGGCGATCTCAGGTCCATCGCATCGGTCATGAAACCGATGCGGATCCCGGACCTCGAATACAAGGAAGCGCTGGCCCGTGCGGTTGTGAAGCTGATTGCGCCGGGCGATTCGGTTTTCCTGGGCGGCGGTTCCACGTTCTACGTGATCGCGCGGCACCTGAAGGCGCGCAAGGATATCCGGATCGTTACGTCCAATCTGAACATCGCCTTTGAGCTCGCGCCCCATATTGACAACATCTTCTTCATCGGCGGGGAGCTAACCGAATACGACGGCCTGTACAACACGGGCGGCCCCAAGGTCGCGGGGGAACTTGAGAAGATCTATGTCAACAAGGCCTTTGTTGGCGTGAGCGGCATCGACATCAATGCCCAGTTGACCGTTTACGACTTGTCCCAGTTCACGCTGCTCACATCCACCAAGAAGATCGCGCGGGAGAGTATTTTGGTTGCCGATGCCAGCAAGTTCGGCTTCCAAAGCGCGCACCGGATCGGCTCGGTCCTTGATGTGGCGGACGCCATCATGACCAACCGCGAAATCGACCCGCGCTACACCAAGGCGTTTCATGCCATGAACATCCCCACCATGCTTGCATAAGGAGGCGCGCCATGCTGTTGACCAAGCGCCATGAAATCATCAAGCGCAAGCTCTACCAGAACGGATCCATGCCCCTTGAGACCCTGATTCAGGAGCTCGGCGTATCCAAGGCCACCTTGTACCGGGACGTTGCCGAGCTTGAGAAGCAGGGGGCGCTGTCGCTCAACCGCGGCGTGGTGACATCGGCAGCCGTGCGCGGCGGCAAGGTGTTCAGCGGGGAAGCGATGGGCCTGCGCGCGCCGGAGGAAGTCTGTCAGCTCGACGCCATCGCCGCCGCCGCGGTTTTATCCATTACCCCCAATGACAGCCTGTTCATCGGCGAAGGGCTGGTGTGCTACCTGCTTGCGCAAAAGATCCGGGGCGACAAAAGCCTTGAGCACCTGATCGTGGTGACCAACAACTTCGGCGTCGCCGTGGCGCTTTACGCGCATGTGCGCCACCTGTACCTGATCGGGGGAGAACTTTTGCAAAACGCCGACAACGTCTATACGGGGGGTGCGCGCCTGACGACCAACCTGTCCACCATTTTGGTCAACAAAGCCTTTGCCAGCGTTGACGGCATCGATGAAAAGGCGGGTTACACCATGCAGGAACTTTCCCAGTTGGGCATCCTCGCGCAACTGCCTTCCTTTGCTTCAAGCACCATCTTTTTAGCTCCCTCCGGACGCTTCGGCAACCGTTCCATTCACCAGCTCGCGCCGCTGGATTTTGCCGATATCGTCATCACCGACGCCGCCATTTCGCCGGAGGCACGCGCCGCGTACGGCGCGCTTGAACGGCCTCAACTGATCGTGGCGGGCGCCTGATCAGCCCTTGATGCCGGCGCTGACGAAGGCGTTGATGATGCCGCGTTGGAAGAACAGGTAGCAGATGATGGCGGGCATGGACGCCATGGTGGCCGTCGCCATGAACGGGCCCCAGCGGTTGCCCATCTCAAAATCAAGGAACTGTTTGAACGCCACGGTCAGCGTGCGCGTGTCGGACTTGGTCAAAACCAGCATCGGCCAAAAGTACAGGTTCCACGATTCAATGATTGTCAGGATCGAGATGGCCGAAATCGCGCCCATTGAAAGCCCCATGACCACGTGCTGGAAGGTCCATGCGGAGCTCGCGCCTTCGAGCTTGGCCACTTCATAGTAGGCTTTGGGGATGCCGCGTACGTTCTGATACAGATAAAAGAAGGTGGAAGCGTTGGCGGCATAGGGCAGGACGACAGCCGTCAAGGTGTTGATCAGGCCCATGCGCGAGACCGTGATGTAGTTGGGGATCATGGTCACTTGAAACGGTATCACCATGGTGATCAGCAGGAAATAAAACCCGAACTTGGCCGCGCGCGTCTTGAAGTACCCCACCGCGAACGCGGCCATCAGCGACACCGCCAGTTGCAAAGCAAATATGCCCAGCGTCGAGAAGACGCTGTTTTTGAGCCAGGTGCCGAAGGCGTATTCGCGAAAAACGGTCAGGTAGCTGTCAAACGTGATTTGCTTGGGGATCAGGCTGATCGCGCCGGAGAACATCTCCCCGGGGTTTTTGAGCGAGGAGGAGACCATCCACAAAAGCGGGAACAGGTTGATCGCGACGAGCGCGGCGAGGACAAGGTTGAGCAGGATTTGCCCCGGGCCTTTTTTACTCGTCATGCTCAAACCCTCCCCACGAACGCATCATCACCAGCGTGATGGCCAGGTAGAAGATCGAGGTAAACACCGCGATGGCGCTGGCCATGCCGATGTTGTAGGACTTGAACGCAAATTCGTAGATCACATAAGCCAGGTTGGTGGTGGTGTAGCTCGGCCCGCCCGCAGTCAATATATTGATGGCGGTAAACGCGCGGTCAGCCGCGAATATGATCGACGTGGTGACGACGTATACGGTGATCGGCATGAGCAGGGGCATCTTGATGCGCCAGAAGCACTGCCAGCCGTTCGCGCCGTCGATGTGAGATGCTTCGATGCATTCCTGGGGAATGTTGAGCAGGCCCGCCATGAACAAGATCAGGTTTTGACCGAGGTACTTCCATCCGCACGCGACGACGATTGCCCAGAACGCCGTGGCCTTTTCGCTGAGCCAGGAGACCTGACTCATGCCAAGCCCCTTGAGGATGATGTTGAGGAGGCCGAAGGAGGGCGAATAGATCCACAGCCACACCATGCATACGATCGACAGCGCAAGCACCGTCGGCAGGAACATGGCCACCTTGTATACGCTTTGCGCGAGGCGGTTTTTGACCGAAAGCAGCATGGCGGCAAAGGTGAGCGGCAGCACCACGAAGAAAGGCATGAACGCCGCGATGTAGCGCAGGGTATTGCCGATGCCCTTGACAAACATGCTCTTGCCGAACATGGACGTATAGTTATCGAGTCCCACCCACTTGAGTTCGCCCACGAAGTTCCACTTGGCGAAGCTTAGCACGCCGCTGTACGCTATGGGGAAGTACTTGAACACGGCGTAAAACAAAAGCGCGGGCAGAAAGAAGGCCCAGAACCCCCAGCGCTCGCCGCGCATCAGGGTGCGTTTGGCCGTCTTGTGCGATTTCATCGACATGGCATCACTTCCTTTGGGCTAGGGCGTGTTGACACCACCGCTCAACGCCCATCTTCCCTCGCCTTTTTGTGTCTGACCGTGTTGCTTTCCCTCGAAATACGCTCGGTATTCCTTCGGGAAAGCGCCTTGTCAGACGCAGACATCCAAGGAAATCTGAGCATTTCGGATCGTGTCAACACGCCCTAGATCGCTTTTTCGTAATCCCCGAGCAGCCGCTCGAACAGTCTGAGCGCCTTTTCCACCGGCTCGGCGGTGCCCATGTCGATGCCCGCCAGCTTCAGCGCCTCGATGGGGCTGACGGAGGAGCCTGAGCTCAGAAACTGCTTGTAGCGCTCCACCGCAGGTGCGCCCTCCGTGCGGATCATGCCCGCGATGGCGGTCGCGGCGCTGAACCCGGTGGCGTACTTGTACACATAGAACGCGCGGTAAAAGTGGGGGATGCGCATCCATTCGTAGGCGATCAGATCGGGTTGATCCACCGCACTGTAGTACTTGGCGTTCAGCGCGCCATAGGCCTTGTTCAGGCTCTCGGCCGTGAGCGACTCGCCCG
>JAVBND010000111.1:0-5036 GCA_031551775.1 Eubacteriales bacterium
TATTCCTTTTCAATGTTGATCAAAAGCTTCAGCGCCTGAAATCGCACCTCGGGCACCAGCGCCACCGCGCCCGCGCCGCCCAGCGTCAATATGAGCAGCAGGCATACCGCGATTTGCGCGCCGCGCGGAAGCGAATAGCCCCGGCGGCGCGCGTGCCGCGCGCGCTTGTCCGCCTTCTCCACAGCGTCCATCACGCGCGGAAAGGACCGCTCGTACATTTCTTCGAACTTCGTCGTTTCCCCGTCGTATACGCCTTTTTCAATTTCATCTTCAAGCTTCTCGGCTTCCAGGCGATCCATGTCGAGGAACGCAAGCCGGATCAGCGTCTCTTCGTATTGATCCAGGAGCGCTTCGCGGTTCAGATACGCCGTTTCATCATGCATCAAAAGCGCCCCCTTCCAAGAGAATTGCTTTCAGCTTCTCCCGCGCGCGAGAAACCGCCTGGCGCACGCTGGCTTGCTTTATGCCCAAAATCTTCGCGATTTCCCCGTCGGGCAGGTTTTGCCGGTACTTGAGGTCGAGAATTTCTTTTGCCTTTTCCGGCAAACGTTCGATGGCGCGGCACACGCTGTCGATGTCCGACTGGCGGATCATTTGGCCGTCCACGGCGCCCGGCGCCTCCGCCCTGTCGAGCGCTTCGTCCGGCACATCGGCGACATGCGCCCGGCGGCGGGCGCGCGCCTTGACGTAGTTGATCGCGGTGTTCCTGACTGTTAAGACAACGTAAGCCTTGAGCGCGTGACACTCAAGCTGCGTTAAAATATCGGTTTTCGCCATCAGCTTGACGCATGCCTCCTGCACGATGTCGTCAAGCGCGCCCCACTCGCGCGTCACCCTGTACGCCTGAATGTACATTGCGCGGTGATGGGTCTCATACAGGCGCAGCATGAACGCGCGCGTACCGGGCTGCGCAATCGCCAAGAAGACGGTTGGAAAGAATGGCATGGGCTTTTCTCCTCCGTATGCTGCCATTATACCATAAAAATGAAAAAGCAGGGATAAGATACGTCCCGCAATCAAACAATAAGCTTGATTACGCGCCTTTTCGCGGGTGAAACGGAGGATGAACATGTCAAAACAGGCCAAGGGGTTTTGGATTGCGCTGGCCGTGGCGGTTGCCGTCATTGGGGCTTTCGCGCTGCTGGGCGGAGGGAAACGCGCGGGGCAACCGCCCGCGCCCACCGCTGAGCCGCTGCCGCCCGATGCCGTGCAAGCCGCCGAACCGGACAAAAAGCAGACGCCCGCGCCCACGCACAAACCGGCCAAGCCGGGCGAATTTGAGCTGCCCATCGAAGGCGCGACCGGCTTTACGACGGTTGAGGCGAACCTGCGCGAAAAGCCGAGCCCGGATGCCGTTCTCTTAAAAAAGATAGCGCCCGGCACGGCGTTCCGTGTGCTTCAAGAGATGGGCGAATACTGGAAGGTCGAGTCGGATGAATTCAGCGGCTACCTCGCCCACAAGTACCTCATGATCAACCTGCCGGACGTCATCCCCTCGATCGTCTATGAAAACACCAACGCGTCCAAATCGCGCGTCCATTCCTCCGGCAAGGCGGTGCCGGGCGTGACCGGGCAGAAACTTTACGCATCGCGCGCCTACGACGAGCGCCTGGGCCGCGAGGAATTTATCATGCCCGCGCTTTACCAAATGGCGAAGAAGATTTGCGCGGCGCAGCAGCAAGCGCTCGCGGACGGAAACTGCCTCAAAATCTATGAAGCCTACCGGCCCGCGAGCGCCCAGCGCATGATGGTTCAGGCGCTTAACGACTTTGCCGCGCGCGACGAGAAAGTCATGCGCGGCATTTCAACCGCGCCGTGGAAGGTGAGCTGGTTCGTGTCGCAGGGCACGAGCAATCACCAGAGGGGGCTGGCGATTGACGTGAGCCTTATAAAGGCCGATGAACTCAAGCGGGAATTCTCGGGCGACAGGGCCTTTACCCGCGTGACAAAGTACACCGAGTACGAAATGCCCACGCCCATTCACGAGCTCAGCATCGCGGCGGCGGCGTTTTCCTACCCGGTGACCTCGACTTCCCAAACCGCGTGGGAAAGCGCCGCGCCCGCCGCATCCATGAACGAAGAAGCGCTGTTGCTTCAGCGCTACATGGCCGATGCCCGCCTGACGCCGCTCGCCTCCGAGTGGTGGCATTTCAACGACCTTGGGTCGTTTGAAGCGCTGGGCGGCAATCTCGGGTCGGGCGAGCAAGTCCTCAAGACGCTTTACAGCGTTTCTCCGCCAAGCGCGGGATAGCCTTCGCTCACCAGGCAGTACTGGATTTTCCATTGGTCATTGAGCTTGATCGGCCGGACCTCCTCAAAGCCGAGCGAGGAAAGCATGTGCCTTGAGATGGCGTTGCCGGGGCTGACCACCGCGAAGATATAATGCGCGCCGCCTTCGCGCAGGCGCCCGATGCCGCTTTTCACCAGCGCTTTCCCAAGGCCGCGTCCCCGGTGCTCGGCGCGGATGAGCAATGTGTTCATGTGCCCGACTTCGTCAAGCATCTCGTCGGGCAGGAGCCCCCGGCCAAGGTTTCGCGAAGCGCGCTCGCTCGGGATGGTGCAACACAAAAACGCGGTCAGCGTACATCGGTCCTCGCCCCAAATGCCCAGGGCGAAGTTGCGAAAGCGAAAGCTCAAAAGATACCCCTCTTCGCTGGTCGGCGTGAAAAGGTCGCCCCGCTTAAGGCAGTGCGTTTGCAATTCAAGCATGCCCGGAACATGCCCCGCGGCAAGTTGTTCTATCATACCGATGCTCCTTCCAATGGCGCAAAAGAAAACGCTTGGGCATGGTTCTGATTGCATACTATGGCGCGGCGCGCTCCTGTGTACCATGGCCTTCGGGGCAAATATGCGGAAAAACCGCGTCCCTGGCCTTTTGGACAGACATGTGGTATAATGGAAATGGAACGGCCGGTTTCGGCAACATTCGTCCGCTCGAAGCAAAAGATCCGTAAAGATACCGAACTTATTTGCGGGAAATGCTCAAAGCGTTTGGCCATTACACAAGATGGAGCGCGGGTCAACGAAGCTGTTGACGCGTGGTTTTTTAATTCCGTTGAATGAAAAGGAGGATGACGGCGGTGTATAAAGCAAACGACGTGGTGCTATACGGCGTGGATGGCGTGTGCCGGGTGGAGGGCAAGACCGTCCGGACGGTGGCCGGAAAGCCGATTGAATACTATGTGCTCAGGTCCTGCCAACAACAATCAACCATCATCTACGTGCCAACCGACAACGAGCAGTTGGTCGGCCGAATGAGAAAGGCGCTTTCGGGTGAAGAAACGCTGGAGCTCATCCGGCGGATGCCGGAGGAGGCGACCATCTGGATCGACGACGACAATGAACGCGCGTCGGCTTATGAAAAAATACTCTCGGGCGAGGACCGTATGGCTGTCGTGCGCATGATCAAAACGCTGTATGAGCGCAAACAGGCGTTGGCCGCGGGCAAGCGCAAGATGCACGCGTCGGACGAGAAATTGCTGCACGAGGGCGAGCGGCGGCTATACGACGAATTTGCCCATGCCCTGGGCATCGACGTGGACGATGTGCTGCCGTTCATTTTCAGCCAGGCAGAGCCGGACGCGGGCGTAAATCCTGAAGGGATGATCGGGTGACGCGGGAGGCAGGCGCCTGCCTTTCATCGAACAGACCAAGCAAACCCCGGCCCACTCGGCATTGAGCGGGCCGGGGTTATTTTGATTGTTAATGTAGTGTAAAACCATGTTTTCATCGCGGGGGAGTTACGTAACTGTTACGCTGCCCGTGCTATTATTGCGCCAGAAGTTGACCGGGAGACATTCGAAGCGGCCGACGGCGGCATTTCTTCCGTCAACGGGGAAACCAAAGCGTTTACCGGCAATCAAAATCAATTGGGAGGTAAGAACCGTGAAAAAGCTGCTGATCTACTTGATCCTTGCCATGCTGGTGGCAACCAGCATCGTTCCGAACATCGCCCTGGCGGCCAAGGCGAAGGACCCGGATGTCATTCCCATGTGGACGCTCAAGAAGTGCAAGATGTTCTCGGAAATGAGCACCAAGTCGCGCGTCATGACCACCATCCCCCAGGGAAAGAAAGTGCTGACCTACGATTTCATGTACGGCTCGGACTGGGCCAGCGCCAGCTACGACGGCTACTACGGTTACATCCTGTTCAAGAACCTGGACTACTCCAAGCCCACGCCCAAGCCGACGCCGAAGCCCACGCCCAAGCCGACGCCCAAGCCCACCCCCAAGCCCCAGCCCAAGCCCACCGCAAAGCCGCAGCCGGTGTTTGAGGAGTTCAAAGAGGCCGACTTCTACGCCAACGTGACCTTGGCCAGCCCCACCGCGCACCTCAACATGCGCTGGCAGCCCTCCACGGATTCAAGCGTCATCGGCGTGTACAACAACGGCGACCTGATGCACGTGCTGATGGTTTCAAAATCCTGGGCGCAGGTCATGGACACCGAAAGCAACCGCGTTGGGTACATGACGCTTAAGTACCTGACCCGCAACGACAACCCCACCTTTGGCGCCCAGAGCGACGTGCTGTGGGGCCTCGACAGCGAAATGGTGGTCAGCCCCGTCAACGAAGTGGAATCCTTCGAGGTCCTGACGGCCTCCCAGCCCGACATGGCCCTCACCGACGCTCCGGCGAACGCGACCGACGTAAACTACTGCTGGATCAAGGCTGACCCGACCTTCGCGCAGATCTGGTTCAAGATCGATGGCGTTGACTACGTCTACCGCGCCGCGGCCAACCCCGACGATGAAGAAGACATCGACATCGACGGCATCTACACCCCCATGCACGAGGAAGCCCACGAAAGCGGTCTGCACCTGTGCGTGGCCGACGAGGAGGACCTGATGGTCGTTCACTACCACGACGATGCGAACCACATGGTCTACAGCCTCTCGGGCGTCCTCAGCAAGGACAAGTCGGACACCCTCATGGCGGTTGCCAGGGAAATGTTCGGCGTAGCCTAAAGCGCCCTCCCCCATAAAGGAAGTCCCCCCCAGGATTTCCCTCCTTAAAAGTCCGGCGTGCCGCCCCCCCC
>JAVBND010000104.1:0-5731 GCA_031551775.1 Eubacteriales bacterium
TTGTCGTCCAGCGGGATGAATGGACTGAATGCGCAAAGCGACGCCTGGCCGGGAAAACACTCGTCCAGATACGCCACTTCGCACTCAGGAAAGATGCCGGTGAACCGGCTGCCGCGCATGTGGGGTACGCCGGTCATCAGATAGCGTGATGGGCCGTAGCCATATTCTTGAAAGCGCACGTTCGGGATTTGGCGGCCTGTGTACGGCGGCATCAGATCTGCGTTCAGTACGCGGGCGTCCAACACCTCGCCATCCCGCTCAGCTTTCAGTGCGAAGTGGCTGTAACCGTTGTAGGAGCCCTTCGCGGGCCGGTTTCCAATCTCCCAATCCCGGAACCTGCCCGTTCCGTCCAGTCCGATCGCGCCGGCGCCAATGCCGCCCAGCGGGAATACGATCTCCTTGCGATTGTCGCCTTCGTAGATGTATCGAGGCATATGCGGTGATTCCTCCCATCAATCAGGACTTGAGTCCGCCCAAATTGGTGCCTTCCACCAGATAACGCTGTCCGAACATGTAGAACAGCAGGGGCGCGATCAGGGACAGGATGACGCCCGCGAGGATCGAAGCCTGCGAGCCGGTGTTGAGCATCCCGCGAAGCGCGGCCAAGCCCAGTGGCAGCGTCATTTTGTCCAGCGAGTTCAGGTAGATCAGCGGACCATAGAAGTCATTCCAGGTCATGATGAACGTCTGTACCGCGATGACCATCATCGCCGGTTTGGCCATGGGGACAATGATGCGCGAGAAGCAATAGAACCGCGATGCGCCATCGATGTAGGCGGCCTCGTCGTAACTGGCCGGAATGGTCATCATATACTGCCGGATCAGGAAGATGCCCATGGCACTGAACGCGGCGGGCAGGATCAGTGCCAGGTGGTTGTCGATCAGGTGCAGCTTGGACATGATGATGAACCTCGGGATGTTCGTTACCTGCGCGGGAATCATCAATGCCGACAGGAACAGGATGAACAACACGCCGCGGCCGGGGAACCTCAGCCGCGAAAAAGCGAACGCCGCCATCGATGAGAACAAGACCTGCAGCAACGTGCTGAGCAGCGAGATCTTGAGTGAGTTCCAGATAAAGTCGGAGAAGTCCACCTTCTCAAACACGGTGCGGTAGCTGGAAAAGTTCCACTCGGTGGGAAAGATCGCCGGCGGCAGCGCAAAGGAGCGGATCGGCGAGCGCAGCGTCGTGGAGAACATCCACATCAGCGGCAGGACGATGTAGACTGCAAAGGCCGTCACGCCCAGGAGGATCGCGATCTTGCCTAGAACCGTACCGGACTTGTTTTTGGTCGTGGCCTGCATCCGTCTCACCTCACTCTCTGTCATAGCTGACCCATGTGTTGGAACCTTTGAACTGAACCAAGGTAATCAACAGTACGATCACCAGCAGCACCAGTGAGATGGCGGACGCGTAGCCATAGTTGTGCGCCTGATAGGCCGTCTCATAAATGTACAGGCTCAGCGACCGCGACGCGTCGCCCGGACCTCCGGCGGTCAGCAGATACGGTTCGTCAAAAATCTGGATGCAGCCGATGATGTTGGTGATCAGCACAAAGAAGATCGTGGGCGTCATCATGGGCAGCGTAATGGAAAAGAACTTTCGAATGACGCCTGCGCCGTCGATGGCCGCGGCCTCGTGGTACGTCTTGTCGATCCCTTGCAGCCCGATGAAGAAATACAGGAAGTAGCCGCCGTTGAACTTCCACAGGGAGAAGATCATCGTTGCCGGGTACACCCAAAATGACGATGCCAGCCACGGGATCTTTTCCAGGCCGAGGCGCGTCAGGAAATAGTTCAACATGCCGACGTCCGTCGAGAGGATGAACGTCCAGGCCATCGCCACGGAACTGGTGGCGATCAGCGTCGGGAAGTAGTAGATCGTGCGGAACAGATAGTGTGCGGACCGGTGCCTGAGGCTGTTTACCCCGGACGCCAGCAACAGCCCGATCACCATGTGCAGCGGCACCAACAACAGCACAAACTTGCCGCTGTTCAGGAGCGTCGTCACGAACCGGCCGTCGATCGTCAGACGGATCCAGTTCTTGTAATCGTTAAACACGGCAGGCGTGATGATATTGTACTTGGTGAAGCTGAGGTAGATGATGTACACCAATGGGACGAGCATGAAGCACAGGAACACCAGCAGCGCCGGCGCCAAGAACAGATAGGCGCTGATGGCCTCCTGTCTGCGCGCGCCGCTTGCGCGCCGCTTCGTTCGGACGGTTTGAACGGTCATTTACAGTCCCCCTTGTGTCAGGGTGAAATGTGAAGCGAGGGGTGGGGATCGCCCGTTCCCCTCGCTTCACATCTCGCGCGGCTTAACGGAGTTAGAAACCCTGCAGTACCAGATCGATTTCTTGGGTGGCGGCCTTCATGGCGCTTTCTGCGTCCATCTCGTTGGCCATGATCAACTGGAAGTAGCGGTCAAACACAGCCTGGATTTCATTGTACTGGGCGGGCGATTCAACGGCCCTGCTGATGTTGCCGGAATCGGCGTAGATGTAGCTGTTGGCCGGGAATGTGGACGGCCGCACGACCTCTTCCAGAACGGTCGTGGAGGACGGGATGTGCGAGATCTCCAGAATGCGCTTCTGGCTGTCGGGCCCGGAGAGCCAACAGGCCAGCTTATACGCTTCGTCTTTGTGCTGTGACGCGGTCAGGATCGGGAAGATGCCCGAGCCAAAGATCACTTGGTTGGTCTTGCCGGTGGGCAGGTACTGAATGTCGACGGCGTCAAAACCGGACTCCTTGTACCCCTTCAGCGGCCAGCGGCCCCAGCAACCCATCGCCACTTCACCCGCCATGAATGTGGATTCCGATACCGGCGGTTGCGGCGCGACCTTGTATTTATGGACGCAGTCCTGGAAGAACTGTGCCAGCTCGATCGCTTCGGGGGAATCCAGTGTGCACTTGGTCCAGTCGTCGTTGAGCACGCTGCCGCCTGCGTTGAACAGCCATGCGCTGAACGCGAAGTAGTAGTTGGGAATCATGAAGCCGTAAACCTGAGTGCCGTCGTCGCGGGTGAAGGTCAGTTTCTGGGCGAGCTCGAGGAACTGTTCGCGGTTCCAATCCTCTGGCGGCATCTCCGCGCCGCGCTCAGCCATGATGTTCTTGTTGAAGTGGACAACCACGTTGTTCCAGTCGAATGTGTAGCCGTAGACCTGGTTGTCGATGGTGAAAGGCGCAGCCAGGTTCGGGACCTGGTCGCTGACCATCGCCGCAAACTCAGGATACTTTTCCGCATAGGCGTTCAGCGGCTCCAGCATCCCACCCTCTTGGAACACGCGGAAGCCCTCAATGGCGATTCGGATCATGTCCGGGACATCGCCGGATGCGACCATCGTCTGAATCTTGCTGAAATAGCCGCCCCAGCCGCCGGTGGAGGGCACATACATGATTTCTGTTGAGATGCCGGTTTCTTTGAAGAAGTCGGTCAGTACAGCCTCGAGGGGTTCTTTGGAAAACTCTTCGCCGGAGAACGTAAGCTTCAGCGTAACGCCGCTGCCGTCGCCGATCAGGTTGCGCTTGATTTGTTGTTCCTCTTCCGCCAGTGCGGGCGTCAAGCCCACGAGGCACAGGATCAGAGCGAGCAAAACAGCCAGACACCTCTTCATTGTAAACCCTCCATTCGATATTGTGTACGTGCGCGCGCACGTTACAAGAGAATTATAGGCATAATGACGTTATTTGTCAACCCAAATAAAACGTAATGTTAAGTCCATCCAAAGGCAAATGAGCCAATATGATTGACAAATTGTGTTGATTTGTTTACAATCAGCTTATCTGCGCTGAGGCGTGTGTACAAACACACGGTCTTGGCGCGATGCCCACCGCCGTAAAGGCGGAATTAGGAGGAACGATCATGGCCATCACGATCGACAAACTGGCAAAGTTATGCCATGTTTCGCGCGGCACTGTGGACCGCGCATTGCACAATCGCGGCGCGATTGATGGAGAAACAAAACAGCGCATCCTTAAGACTGCCAAGGAGTATGGGTATACCCCCAATTATTTGGCCAGCTCGCTCGCGCGGGGGAAGAGCGGATCGGTCGGCGTGATCGTGTTTGATCTGAACAACCGGTTCTTTACGGAATTGGTGAGCGCGATGGAGGCGGAGTTTCGCTCGCGCGGCATCTTCTCTTACATCTGCCTTTCCGAGAAGCAGCGGCATCTGGAAAAGCAACTGATTGAAGACTTGATGCGCAGAAGGGTTGACGGCATTGCGCTGCTTCCGATCAACGAAGGCGCGGAATTCGAAGCCTTCATACGCGGGTTGCCTGTGCCGGTCGTGGCGATTTCCAATCGGCTCGGACGCGTACATCATGTGGGCGCTGATGAGGCCCATGCCGTGTATTGCGGCATGGACCAGTTTTCGAGACAAGGCTACCGCACCGTGCACTTCGTTTGCCCGCCCATCAGGAACCTCGGCACTGAGAATCTGCACACTCAGCTGAGCCGTCTGGAAGGCTATCGCCTGTTTCGCTCGCTCCATCCGGAAGTAGGCGGTGAGGAGATCATCTCCGGAGACTATCTGGAGCGCGTACTCAGTTTGGCTTCGCGGGATGGCGAGCGGCCGGGATTCTTCTGTTCAAGTGACCATTACGCGCTGAAGATTTTCCGTGTGGCCCGCGAACGGAAACTGCCGATTCCGGAAGCCTTTGGCTTGATGGGCTTCGACGGCATGGACAATGTGTTGAACTACCTGGAAAAGAAGCTGACAACGATTCATTATCCCGCATCGCCCATCGGGGAATGCGCGGCGCGGACGCTGGATCAGCTGATCATCGGCGAAATTCAACCGGAAGAGCAACTGTTGCCCTGCGCGCTCCTGCCCGGTGACACCGTTTGAGCGTGCACGGCGTCAGAGGCTTTGCAGCATGCTGAGCGATGCATTGCGCTAACGTTCCATTGTCTTGGCAAAGACAGAGCAGAGGAAGTGAATGCCCGCACCGTATTCTCTTCTGCTGTCGTCAAAATGGATGCTGTAGCGCAAATTGTCCTCAAAGACGGCAATCGCAAATGCGAGAAAAACATAAGCGGTCCATTGGTAATCAACATCTTTGATAACACCCAGCTTATGAAGCCCTTTCAGCACCTGAATCCCGTAATCCAGCGCATCTTGAATCATGACTTTTACTAAAAGGCGCTGCGCGCCGGCGTGTTCGTATTGCAGTGACAGAATGACGCGGGCAATGGTCATCATTCGGGCGGACTCGTCGGGACTTCCGAATGTGTAAAACAGCATACTCAATACTTCGGAAAGCGGTTTTTCCGTTGCCGCCTTCCATATGTCTTCAGGTGCATTGCGGTATTTGGCAAAATCAGACAGGAACTCAGTGAAAATTACTTCTAACAGGTGTGCTTTAGAGTCAAAAAAATAATAGATGCTGGCCGACTGAATGCCCACTCTCTTGGCGATGGACCGTATCGTCGTCTTTTCATAGCCTTGCTCAGCAAACAGCGTCAAGGCGGCTTCCAGTATTTGCGATTTGGTGTCTGTCGCAACCATTTTCGATCCCTCCTAGCCTAGAAGAAGTAATTTACTTTATGAAAAATCTGTGGCGATTATGAATCAGGCCGAACCAGATCCACATGAACAGATGCTGCCGGTATCTTGCTCGATGTGGTATAATGAGACGATCGCATCGAAAGAGGCTTCATTGCGCTTGGCGATGCAGGAAACAAGGATAGCAGAAAATGGAGGACTGATGATGATCAAGATGCCCAC
>JAVBND010000056.1:0-17168 GCA_031551775.1 Eubacteriales bacterium
GCCACCAGATCGAGTCCATCGACGATGGCGACCTTGAAAAGATGATCTTCGCCGTGGTCGATAAGGAACTCAACGCCATCGTCTACCTAGGCGCGCTGCTGGGTTTCCTGATGGGGTTCGTGAACTTGCTGTTTCAGTAGGTTTTAAATGCAATGCTCCCCTTTGCGTCGCGGTTTTCTTTTTCCGCTGTCTGCTTCAAGGGGAGCACATCAATATGGCAATGGGGCCAAAATCCGGTTAATCCTCCATCCGGTTGTAAATCATCAAAACGAGAAGCGGTACTGCCACGACGGCAATGGCAATCACATAAAGCGTCACGAAGGTATCTTCGGGCAGGAGCCGCTTTTGCCCGACGTACGCCATGACGGCCATCAGGACTGCACCCGCGATGTTGATCGCCGCAAACAGCTTATTTCGTTTCAGCGTTCGATTAAAAAAGCATGATATGCCCGAAGCAAGCAAGATGACGACGTTTCCGATGGCAGCGTGTATACCCGGGTCATGGTTTATCATAGTGTGTTGTACCCCAACGCTATGCTGCACTGCCTCACATTCCAAGTGACATGATACTTCCACTTATACACACGCTGTCTCCTTCGCCAAAATTCCACATCTGAGCTAAACATATTCCCATAGGCATCACATCCACATAAAATCCATTAATGTTATGGTGTCATAAACGACAAAAAATTCAATGAACATTATATATGAAAATTGCACGAATGGTCTTCAGTATTTTCACAATTTAATCGTTTGGTGAACAAATTATATGTTGCGGTTTGCGGATATGCCCATCTGAGATTTCAAATATTTAGGGCAACACATACTGGCGAACGGCGATACATAGGGGCGGGGGAACGCCCAATGCCCCCCGGCGACTTTGGCCAGGGGGCATTGAAACGGGCGGCGGCGCGGGGTTATGAAAGGACGCTGGGCGCCGCCCGGACCCGCCAAGGAGTCCTTGCCTCCTTGGATTCTCCATGGGCGCTCACGCGCGGGTGGGCGCGCTAAAACGACTTGATGACCTTTTCGTCAAGCCTTTTGATGATCGCGACCGCGAGCTTTACCGCGTTTTCAAAGTCGCTAAGCGACGCGATGCCGTAGTGGCTGTGGATGTAGCGGACCGGCAGCCCGATCACGATCACCGGCACGCCCGCGTTTGACAGATGGATGGGCGCGCCGTCGGTGGAGCCGCCGGAGCGCACCGATTCCTGCACGGGGATATCAAGTTCCTCGGCGAGATCGAGCGCGTAGCGCTGGAAGCGCGGGTTTGTGATCATGCGCGCGTCGATGTGCCTGAGCATCGGGCCTTTGTGAAGCGCGGTCTGGATCAGGTACGGCTCGACCACCGTGTCGTCGGCGGGGCAGCCCTCGAACACGATCGCGATATCGGGCTTGACCTGATTGGCCGTCACCTGCGCGCCGCGCGTGCCCACTTCCTCCTGCGAGGCCATCGCACCCACCACATCCACGGCCAAGTTTTCGCCGGCAATCGCGTCAAGCGTCGCCAGGATCGACGCGCAGCCCAGGCGGCAGTCAAACGCCTTGCCGATCATGAGGTCGTGCGTTTTGTCATAGGTGAAACCGACATCGGGCACGACCGGAGAAGCGATCCGGATGCCGAACGCCTCTTTCGCCTCATCTAAGCTTGACGCGCCCACGTCGATCGCCATCTGCGAAATATCGACGGGTTTGCCCTTCTCGGCCTCGGTCATGAAGTGCGGGGGCTTTGCCGCGACGATGCCGGGGATGTACTTTCCGTCCTTGTTCCTGACGCGCACCTTGTGCGCCGCGACCGTGCCGGGCGTCCAGCGCCCAAGCTCGATGAACTGCAAAAGGCCGCTCGGCTTAATCGCCTGCACCATGAAGCTGACTTCGTCCGAGTGCGCGTCGAGCTGCACCACCGGTTTTCCGACGCGCGTCGGCCGTTTCATATAAAGGTTTCTCAGGCTATCTTCCGTAAGTTCAAGCCCCTCGGGCGCGAAGGCGCGCGCAACAGACACCACCTCATCCTCAAACCCGGACGCGCCGTTGGCGTTTGAGAACGCCTCGATCAATTTCAAATAATCCATATCTCTTTCAGTCAAGCGGCACGCGCTTGAACGCCTCCATAAAGTCCGCGATGTACGTCGCGCACGATTCGAGCATTTCCTTGCCCCAACTTTCGGTCGCGGTCGTCGGGTGGTCCGGCCCGATCCAGCCGTTGTCGGTGATGTCGATGACCGGGCGGATCACGGGGATCTCGACGCCCTTGAATTTGACCGTCTTGAAGCCCGCCGCCTTGAAATCCTCCGATACGTCCTTGAGCGCCATGTCCTCGACCAGCGTCCAATCGACGAGATTTGGATCGACGGCCAGGATCCCCGCGGTTTCCTCCCCGCCGCCGTGGCCGCCCTTCCATGCGGGGTTCAGGTCCCAGGCCATCAGCCACCAGTTGAACTGGGCCATCAAACAGCCCTGGCGCGAAAGGTCGAGCGCGACGCGGTCGAGGGATGGAATATTTCCGCCGTGGCCGTTGAGCACGCAAAAGCGCCGGACGCCGTGCGCCTTAAAGCCCTGGGTGATGCGCGTCAGCACGTCGTAGAGCACGTCCGCCCCGAGCGAAATGGTGCCCGGAAAATCGGTCTGCGAATCGCACGCGCCATAGGGCAAAATGGGCGCGATGGCGACATCGGTCTTGGGCTCGATCAGCTCAAGCAGCTTTACCGGGATCAGCGTATCGGTCCCAAGCGGCAGGTGCTTGCCGTGGCACTCGATGCTGCCCACGCTGAGCAGCACGATGTCGTTTTCTTTGAAATACTTCTCGGCCTCCACCCAGTTTATGTTTTCAAGTCTCATGTGGGTCCCTCCGTCTTTGAATAGGTGTTCAGGAAGTCCGCCGCGTAATCGGCCGCGGCCCGGAGCATTTCATCGCCCCATGCTTTGCTCGCGGCCTCGGGCGCGTCCGGTCCCAGCCAGCCGTTTTCCGTCACGCGCCGGTCGGGGCGCGGAACGCGCACCTTGACGCCGTGAAACAGCACCTCGTCCCAGCCCGCAGCGGGCATGAAGGGCGCGATGCCCTGCGGATTTGAAGGCGCGTAAGCCGCGCGGTTGACGAGCGCTTCATGAACCGCCATCACGCCCGCCGTCTCCTGCCCGCCGCCGTGCCCGCCCGTCCAGCTTGGATTGATGTCCCAAACGAAGCGCCACCAGTTGAGCTGGACAAGCTGCGCGCCGCGCCGCGCAAGGCTCAGCCCTATCCTGTCAAGCGCATCGGAGTTTCCGCCGTGGCCATTGAGCGCCGCCATCTTGCGCGCGCCCAGATCATACAACGCCCCTGTCAGGGCAAGCAGCACTTTTTCAAGTACTTTGACGCCAAGGGAAACCGTGCCGGGGAACTCCACCTGCGAATCGCACGCGCCGTAGGGGATCGCGGGCAGGATCAGCGCGCCCGGCATTTTTTCCTCGAGCAGTTCAAGGATCTTCATGGGAATCAGCGTATCGGTTCCAAGCGGCAGGTGCCGCCCGTGCACCTCAAGGCTGCCCAGGGGGATCAGGGGCACCGCGCCGTTTTTGATGGCTTCCCGGACGGCGGCGCCGGTCATTTTTTCAAGCCTCATTCGGTTTTCTCCCGTTTGAGCGGGCGGTGGCAGGCCACAAACCGGCCGCTTTCCGCCTCGGTGAGCGGCGGCGCGTCCGCGCGGCACTTCTCGGTCGCCAGCGGACATCTGGGGTGAAAGCGGCAGCCCGTGGGCATGTCGATGGGGCTGGGCGTCTCGCCTTCGATGGCATAATCGCGCGTTCTCACGCGCGGGTCGAGCCCCGGCGCGGCTTTCGTCAGCACGCGGGTATAGGGGTGCATGGGATGCTCGAATACCTTTTGCGTGTCGCCAAGTTCGACGACGGTCCCCAGGTACATGACCGTCAAGCGCTTTGTGATGTGGCGCACCACGCGCAGGTCGTGCGAGATGAACAAGAGCGTCAGCCCCAGCTTCTTCTGAAGGTCTTCCAGCAGGTTGATGATCTGCGCCTGAATCGATACGTCGAGCGCGCTCACTGGCTCGTCGGCGATGACGAACTTGGGTTCAAGCGCGAGAGAACGCGCAATGCCGATCCGCTGGCGCTGCCCGCCCGAGAACTCGCCGGGGAAGCGGCCCGCCACGTCGCGCGTCAGCCCGCAC
Source organism: Eubacteriales bacterium (assembly GCA_031551775.1). Taxonomy (GTDB): domain Bacteria; phylum Bacillota; class Clostridia; order Christensenellales; family Aristaeellaceae; genus Anaerozeibacter. The sequence goes on from JAVBND010000056.1 coordinate 4,161, forward strand.
ATCTCCATCAGTTCGTATACGCGCTCCTCGATCTTCGCGCGCGGCACCATGTTGTGCACGGTCAGCACTTCGGACAATATGTCGTACACCGACATGCGCGGATTGAGCGATGAATAGGGGTCCTGAAAGATCATTTGCATCTTGGGCCTGACGGGACGAAGCTCCTTGGAGCTTAAGTGCGTGATGTCCTGCCCGTCCAGGCGGATGACGCCGTCCGTCGGCTCGTAAAGCCGGATCAGCGTGCGCGCGAGCGTCGATTTTCCGCACCCGCTCTCGCCCACCAGGCCCATGTTCTCGCCCTGGTAAATCGCAAGCGATACATCGTCCACCGCCTTGAGGTGGCGCCCCCGTTCGCCCTTCACCCATTCGACGATCCCGTCCTTGAGCGGGAACCACTTGGAGAGGTGTTCGGCTTCGATCAGCTTCACGCCTTGATTGTTGCCCTCAGCCATCTACAGCGCCTCCCTTTTGCCTGTGTCGTCGATCAGCCCGCGGTACCCGGCCGTCACGCCCAAAAGGTGGCAGCGCGCCATGTGGCCGGGCTCGACTTCGGTCAGTTCCGGCCGCGCTTTTTCGCACAGTTCGGTTTTCTCCGGACAGCGCGGCGCGAAGGGGCAGCCTTCGTTCAGCTTCGCCAGGTTGGGCGGCGCGCCGGGGATGGCCCGCAGGCGCTCGTCCGGCCGGTCGGGGTTTGGAAGCGAGCCCATGAGCGCGTAGGTGTAGGGGTGGCGGGGCCGGGCGAACAAGGTCACCACGTCGGTCATCTCGACGATCAGCCCGGCGTACATCACCGCCACGCGGTCGCACATCTGCGCGATGACGCCCAGGTCGTGGGTGACCAGGATCACGCTCATGTTCATCTCGCGCTTGAGTTCATGAATCAGTTTCATGATCTGATCCTGAATGGTCACGTCGAGCGCGGTGGTCGGCTCGTCCGCGATCAGCAGTTTCGGCTTCGCGCCAAGCGCCATCGCGATCATGGCCCTTTGCCGCATGCCGCCCGAGAACTGATGCGTGTATTCGTCCACGCGCGTCTCGGGGGACGGGATGCCCACCATGCGCAGAAGATCCACGGCCTTTTGGTTTTTCTCGGCCTTGGTCATGGGCTGGTCGTCAAAGATTTCGGTGAGTTGCCGACGGATGCGCATGACCGGGCTGAGCGAAGTCATCGGCTCCTGAAAGATGACCGATATCTTCTTGCCGCGGTACTTGCGCATTTGCTTTTGCGTAAGCCCCACCAGGTTCTCCCCTTCGAGCAGGATCTGACCGCCCACGACTTCGCCCGGCTTCTTGAGCAGGCCCAGGATCGAGCGGCAGGTCTGGCTCTTCCCGCATCCGCTCTCGCCGACCAGGCCGAAAGTCTCGCCTTCGTAGACGCAAAAGCTCACCCCATCGACCGCCTTGACGACGCCGTCCGGTATCTTAAAATAGGTTTTGAGGTCCTTGACTTCAAGCAGTGTTTTCATCCGTCTCACCGTCCCTTCGTTCGGAGGAAGTCGGTCATGCCGTCGCCAAGCAGGCTAAAGCCCACGCCGCCCAACGCCAGAAACAGCCCGGGGAAGAAGGTGATCCACCAGGCATAGCTGATGAACGCGCGCCCTTCGTTGAGCACCGCGCCCCATTCGGCGGTCGGCGGTTGCACGCCCAGCCCCAGAAAGCTCATGCTCGCGCCGGTCAGCATGCATAGGACGATGTCGCTTGAGGCGAAGACGATCGAGGAGGAGATGACGTTGGGCAGTACGTGATTGATCAGAATGCGCGCGTCCGAAAAGCCCGCGACCCGCGCGGCTTCGACAAATTCGCTGTTCTTGAGCACCAGCACTTCGCCGCGCACGAGCTTTGCATACGCCATCCACCCCACCAGCCACAGCGCAATGTACATGTTCATCGTGCCGGGGCCGAGGATCGATATGATGGCGATGACCAAGATGGTAAACGGAAAAGCCATCATGATGTCGGTAAAGCGCATGAGCAGGCTGTCAATGATGCCGCCGTACCACGCGGCGAACAGTCCGATTGCGCTTCCGATGACGAAGGGCACGAGCGTGCCGAAAATGCCGAGCGCCAGGTCGATCCGCGTGCCCCACACCACGCGCGAGAAGACATCGCGCCCGTAATTGTCGGTGCCGAACAGGTGCTCAAGGCTGGGCGCGACCATGCGCGCCTTGACGTCGAGCTTGACCGGATCGTAGGGCGCGATGAACTGCGGGAAGAAGGCCATCGCCAGCAGAATCAGGACGATCACGCCGCCCGCGATGAAGGAGGGCGCGACGAGCCACGCGGGCAGGCGCCGCCTTTCAAGCGTCTGAGGGCCGTAATATTTTTTCATAATGCGTCCCTCCTTAAAACTTGACCCGGGGGTCGAGGAATGAGTAGATGATGTCGGTGATCAGGTTGACCGAGAGCACCATGAGCGCAAAGAGCAGGACCACCGATTGCACCACCGTATAATCGCGGCCGAAGATGGCGTCCACCGTCAGCTTTCCGATGCCCGGGAGCGAGAACACGGTTTCAATGATGACGCTGCCGCCCAGCAGCGCCGCCATGCGCACCGAAAGCAGCGTGACGGTTGAGATGAGCGCGTTCCTGAGCACGTGGCGGTTTCTGACCGCGCCTTCGGCGATGCCCTTGCTGCGCGCGAAGTCCACATAGTCCTGGCGCGTGATATCGACGACCGAGTTTCGGATGTTGCGGATCAGGAGCGCCGAGGTCATCAGCGATTGGGTGACGGCGGGCAGGATCAGGCTCTTAAGCTGGCTCATAAAGGAGGCGCTGTCCCAACCGCCCGCAGGCAGCCATCTCAGGTTCACCGAAAACACAATCATGAGCAACAGCCCGATCCAAAAAGAGGGCATGGCAACCGCGAGCAGCGTTGACACGCGGATCACCTGATCGGTCCCCTGGTCCTTCCTGATGCCCGCGAGGTAGCCGAGCGGGAAGGAAACCGCCAGCGCGATGAGCGTTGAGAACAGCGTCAGCTTGAGCGTGACCGGGATGCGGCCCGCAAGGAGCTGGCTGACCGGGAGCTGGTACATCAGCGATTGGCCGAGGTCGAGCGTCAAAAGCCCTTTCAGGTACAGCCAATACTGCGCGATCAAGGGCCTGTTGAGCCCCAGCTTTTCGCGCAGCGCCGCCACCGCGCTTTCCTGCGCCTTCTCGCCCAGCATCAATCGGGCAGGGTCGCCCGGGACCAGGCGGATCATCAGGAAGGTTAAGATGCTCACCACGAAGAGCACCGGAATGATTTGAAGGATGCGCTTAAAGATGTAGTTGACCTGCCTCACAGGCATCACCCGCTTTACTCCAAATGTCGTCGGGGGCCGCCCGGCCGGGCAGCCCCCGAAAGGCCCACGTTATGTGTTGACGAAAGGTTCTGCCCTCCCCGAAAAGGCCCCAAAGGGGCCAAAACCCCGCCGCAAACCCCAGGGAGGCCCCAAAGGGGCCAAACCCCCGCCGCAAACCCCAGGGAGGCCCCAAAGGGGCCGAACCCCGCCGCAAACCCCAGGGAGGTACCGGAGGGGCCAAGGCCCCGCCGTAACCCCGGGGAGGCCCCAAAGGGGCCAAAACCCCGCCGTAACCCCAGGGAGGTACCGGAGGGGCCAAGGCCCCGCCGTAACCCCGGGGAGGTATCGGAGGGGCCGAGCCCCTCCGATTTCAATCGTACCGGCGGCGTGTACGCCGGGGCGGGCGGTATTCCGCAGCCGAAGGCGGAGGAATGCACACCCGCACTCAGCGCCGCCCGGAAACCCCGCAGGGTTTCAGGCGCTGTGCCCCCGTTCCTTATTCATCGAAAAGATTTGGCGAAGCCAAAGCTTTTCGATGAGGGCGTCAGCCCTTCGTCAGATATTTGCAGAAATACACGTTGAAGGGGCTGACGTAGAGGTTCTCGATGTTCTTGGCGGCCGCGAACGCGAAGCCGTTCCTGAACAGCGGGATGACGTTGGCGTTGTCGTTGATCCTCTGCTGGATCTCCCAGTACATCGAAACGCGCTTTGCCTCGTCCATCTCGGCATTGGCCGCGGTGTTGAGCTCGTCAAGCTCCACGTCGTTGAGGCCGGTGTACCACGCCTGGCACTGGTCATAATCCACCGTCCAGCCGGTGACGCCCGAGGGATCGATGTAGTCGTCAACCCACTGCAAGATGGTCGCCTGATGGTTGAGGGACTTGTACTTGTCGGAAAGCGCGGCGGATTCAAGCAGCTCGATCTGCATGTTGAAGCCGGCCTCGGCAACCTGCGCCTGCATGAGGATGGCGGCTTGCTCATAGACCGCGGAGCCGGAGCGGATGGAGACGGTAAAGTCCACGCCGTTGGGGTAGCCCGCGTCGGCGAGCATCTGCTTGGCGACCTCGGGCTGGTAGCCGATCACGGGGATGTCGCTGTTCCACCACTTGCCCTGGGTCTCGGACACGAGTGCGGCAACGGGCGCGCCGAACTCGCCCGCGATCACGTCGCTCATCTCCTGCTTGTTGAGCGCGTAGTACAGCGCCTGGCGCACCTTGACGTCGTCAAAAGGCGCCTTGGTGGTGTTGAGGATCAGGTAGCGGATCTGGGTGGAGGCGAACATGGTGAGGTTGAGGTTGGGGTCGTTCTCGACCACCGGCAAAAGCGACATGGCGATGTCGTCGGCAATGTCGATCTGGCCGGACTGGAGCTGCATGAGGCGGGTGTTGTCGTCGGAGACGATCTTGATTTGCAGGTTCGCCGTCTTGGGATAGCCTTCCTCGTGGTAGTAGGGGTTGGCCACAAAGTCGAGGCGGTCGCCGCGCACCCATTCCTTGAGCATGTAGGGGCCGGTGCCCAGCGGGTTCATGTTGTAGAACTCTTCGCCCACTTTTTCATAGTAGGCCTTTGAGCCCACGACCATGTTGAAGTTGCACAGCTGCGCCAGGAAGGGCGCCCAGGGCTGCTTGAGCGTGATGACGACCTGCGCGTCGGTCGCTTCAACCTTGTCGATGGCTTCGGCGACAAAGGCATAGGCGCTGGTCTCGGTGTCGCGCGCGCGGTAGAAAGACCATTCCCAGTCCGCGCCCGTAACCGGCGTGCCGTCCGAGAATTTCACGCCCGGGAGCAGGTTAAAGGTATACACCGTGCCGTCCTCGCTGACGCTCCAGTCGGTGGCGAGGCAGGGGATGATGTCCGTGCAGTCCTCGTTGATGGTGACCAGGCCCTCGTAAACCTGCGAGGTGGGAATGACTTCCGCGCCGCCCACGTCCGGAGCGTTGGGGTCAAGGTAGAGCGGGTCGTTGAGCCGCCCGATCACGATGGTGTCCGCGCCCGCGGCGCAGGCGCCGATCGCCGACAGGCATAGCGCCAGGGTCAGGATGACGGATAAGAGAGCCGATCGCTTCTTCATGGTTGAGTCCCCTCCTCCATAGTGTTGACCATACGTATTTTCCTGTGGCTTGAGTTTTATATATATTAACATCTCTTAATGAGCGCGTCAAGGCGCAAAAATCCTCCAATCGCCCCCGTGCGTAAAGATATTTTTACATCGATTTGGCAATAAAAAACAGGCTGCCTCGCGATGAGACAGCCTGCGGGAATGACGGGATCAGCTGTTGGGGGTCGCCTCGCTGAGCTTGCGGGTCAGCTCTTCGATCTGGGCGGTCAGCTCGGCTTCCTTGGCGGCGGCGGCGTCCTTGACCGCTTTAAGCTCGGCAGCGGCCTGCGTCTTGGCGGCTTCCAGATCCTTGGCGGCGGCGTCCTTCACGCCCTTGAGTTCGCCCGCTGCCTTGTCGGCGGCGGCCTTGAGGTCGGCGGCGGCTTGATCGGCGGCGGCCTTGAGTTCGGCCTCCTTGGCGGTCAGCGCCTGGGCGTACTCGGCGGCCTTGTCGGCCAGCGCCTTGGTCTGCCCGGCGGCCTGATCGGCCAACTGGGTGGCGTGATCGGTCGTCTTCGCGGCCAGTTCTTCGGCGGCGGTTTTCAGCTCGGCTTCCTTGCCTTCAATGGCTTTGGCGTGCGTTTCCACCGCGCTCGCCAGTTCCGCTTCCTTGGCGGTCAATTCTTCGTGTTTGGCTTGGACGGCGTCCTCACCCGTCTTGACGGCCTCGGCGACGGCATCTTCACCGGCTTTGACGGTGTCCGTGACCTTCTTTTCGTAATCGGCGATGGTGCGGGTCAGGTCACCCTTGGCGTTAAACAGCATGACGCCCAGCACCACGGCGACGATCAACACCACGACGAGCAACGGTTTAAGCACTTTATCCACGAAAACAGCCTCCTTACATAATAAATGGTCGGCTTAGTGTAACATATCTATAGCTTTTTTTCAATGCCCATAAACTGGTAATCATAATAATTTTGTATGATTGTATCGCCGCCCCGGCAATGCTATAATATAGAAAAAACATGAGGAGGCGTTTATGCGCGTCTTTGACATCATCGGACCCATCATGATCGGGCCGTCGAGTTCGCATACGGCGGGCGCGGCGCGCATCGGGCGCGTCGCACGCTATCTGTTGGGCGAAGGGCCGACGTGCGCGCGCATCGGGCTTTGCGGTTCCTTCGCCGCGACCGCCAAGGGCCATGGCACCGATCGCGCGCTCATCGCGGGGCTGCTCGACATGGACGTGGACGACGCGCGCATCCGCGAAAGCTTTGACTGCGCGCGCGAGGCCGGCCTTTCCTTCGAATTCTATGAAGCGCTCTTGCGCGACGCGCACCCCAACACCGCCGTGATTGAGGTTCGGGGCGCGACGCGCACGTTGACCCTTCGCGCTTCCTCGGTCGGCGGCGGCTCAATCCGGGTGGAGGAACTCGACGGCCTGCCGGTTTCCTTCACCGGCAGCGCCCACACCCTCATCATTGCCCACCGCGACCAGCCCGGCATGATCGCCCAGGTGGCGGGCGTCCTGGCCTATCAGGCGGTCAACATCGGCTCAATGCAGGTCTTTCGCGAGGCGCAGGGCGGAACCGCCGTCATGGTGATGGAGGTGGACGCGGTGCCGAGCGAGCGCGCCATTCACGCGCTCAACGCCTTGCCCGGAATTGACCGGGCGACGCTTTTATTGAAGCTGTAGGAGAAAAAATATGCTGAAGCAATACGCGATCGCGGAACTCGTCGCCCAGGCTGCGGGCGGCCCCATCTGGGGGGCGGTGCTGCGCGACCAGGCGGAAACCGACGGGTGCGACGAACAGACGCTCATGGACAGGATGGAAAAGGCGCTTACAGTCATGCGCGAAGCGGCGAAGAGCGGCATGGAGCCGGACCTCAAATCGATGTCGGGCCTGACGGGCGGAGCGGCTTTCAAGCTGCTTCGCGCTGTGCGCGATGGCAAGACAGCCGGCGGAACGCTGATCGGCGAGGCGGCCTCGCGCGCGCTGGCCGTGGCGGAACTCAACGCCGCCATGGGCCGCATCGTCGCCGCGCCCCCGGCGGGAGCGTGCGGCGTGCTGCCCGGCGTGTTGATCACACTGGGGGAAACCTATGGTTATGACGACAGGCAACTGACCCTGGCGCTGTTTACGGCGGCGGGCGTGGGTGAAGTGATCGCCCAGCGCGCCGGCATATCGGGCGCTGAGGGCGGATGCCAGGCGGAAGTGGGCGCGGCGGCGGCAATGGCGGCGGCGGCGGCGGTGGAGCTACGCGGCGGTACGGCGCAGATGGCCGGCGCGGCGGTGGCTTTTTCGCTCATGAACCTGATGGGCCTGGTCTGCGACCCGGTGGGCGGCCTGGTCGAAGTGCCGTGCGTATACCGCAACGTCGCGGGCGTCGCGGTGGCGCTGACGGCCGCGGACATGGCCCTTGGCGGCATCGAATCGATCCTTCCCGCCGACGAGGTGATCGACGCCATGGGCAGGGTAGGCCGTATGCTGCCCGGCTCGCTGCGCGAAACCGGCGAAGGCGGCTGCGCGTCGTGCCCGAGCGCGCGGCGGTAGGTATATAAACCAGAGCGGGTGCGGTTTTTCATGACCGTATCGGCGCTGCTTTATCTGCGCTTATTCCCCCACCGTCCGCCCGGCGAGCGCCTGGTTTTTGAGCAGGTAGGCGTTGTTTTCGTCAAAGACGTACATCCGGTAGACGAGCACGCACATTTTTTCGCCCACGCGCACGGCGCGCCGCTCGAGCGAGCGGTTGGTGGTCAGGATCATGCCGCGCACGTTCAGCTTGAGCTCGAGGAAGCTGCCCCTGAAGGCGATTTCCTCAATTATGCCGTCTTCCGCCACGTCCATGACGTCGCGGAATTTCCGGTTGTCGCGCTTGAACGCTTCAACGAATTCAGGGCGCACCACCGCGCGGCCGATGTCCTTGAGCTTTTCAAAGCCGGTCAGGCGGTCGTAGCCTTCGATGACCGATGAGGCGCCGATGAACTGCGCGACGAAGGGCGTCTTCGGGTGCTTGTAGATCTCGATGGGGCTGCCCATCTGATTGAGACGCCCGTCCTTGAGAATGATGATTTCGTCGGCCACCTCCACCGCTTCGTCCTGGTCGTGGGTGACGAAGATGCTGGTGATGGAGACTTTTCGGATCATTTGCTTGAGCCATCCGCGCAATTCGCTTCGAACCTTGGCGTCGATCGCAGCAAACGGCTCGTCGAGCAGGAGCAGCTTGGGGTTGGGCGCCAGCGCCCGCGCGAAGGCCACGCGCTGGCGTTGCCCGCCCGAGAGCTGGTTGGGGTAGCGCTTTTCAAGGCCCATAAGGCCGGTCAGCTCCACGAGTTCCTTGACCCGCGCCTCGGTTTCGGCGCGGCTTTTCTTTTGGACCCTCAGGCCGAACGTGATGTTCTCAAACACCGTCATGTAGCGAAACAGCGCGTAATTTTGAAACACAAAGCCCACGCCGCGGCTTGCCGCCGGAGCGTGGTTCACCACGCGCCCGCCGATTGAAATTTCGCCCGAGTCGGGATTTTCAAGGCCCGCGATCATGCGCAGAATGGTGGTCTTGCCGCTGCCGCTGGGCCCGAGCAGCGCAACCAGACGCCCTTGCCCGACCGAAAAGCTGACATCCCGCGAAGCTTCGCACGCGCCGAAGTTCTTGTTGACGTTCTTAAGCTCTACGTACATCCTATGTCTCCTTCTGCTTGCCCTGCCGCTCGACGAGGCTTCTGACGACCAAAATGACGAGCGCCAGGAACACCAAAATTGAAGAGGCGGCGAAAGCCTCGGCGTAGTGGAATTCGTTGTAGAGGATTTCAATGTGCAGCGGCAGCGTATTGGTCACGCCGCGCAAATGCCCGGACAGGACCGACACCGCGCCGAATTCGCCCATGGCGCGCGCCGAGCACAGCACCACGCCGTAGAGCAGCGGCCACTTGATGTGCGGGAATGTGACGCGCCTGAAGATGGTGAAACCGCCCGCGCCCATCAGCGCCGCAGCCTCCTCCTCGCCCCGCCCCTGCGCGCTTAGGACCGGGATCAGCTCGCGCGATACGTAGGGCAGCGTGGTAAATATGGTCGCAATCAAAACGCCCGGCACCGCGTATACGATTTTGAGGCCGTGCGCCATCAGGAAGGGATAGAGGGGGCTCGACCGCCCGAACGTCAAAACATAGATCAGCCCCGCGATGACCGGCGAGACCGAGAGCGGCAGATCCATTGCGGTGGTCAGGAACTTCCTGCCCGGGAAGGTAAACTTGGTCACCGCGTAGGCAGCGAACAGGCCAAGTACCGTGTTGACCGCGACCGCGACGGCCATGGCCAGAAGCGTAAGTCCGAGTGCCTTGACGGCGTAAGGGTCCAAGATGTGCGCGATATACGGCCCGACGCCGCCCGCGAACGCCTGGAAGAGCACGAACAGGAGCGGCAACATCAAGAACAATACGACGAATGCTGTTGCCAGGATGATCAGCGCGTGATTTTTGTGGTTTGTCGTCTCCATAAGCGCCGCCCTCTAGCCCGATGTGCGCTTGGCGGCGCGCAATTGTATGGCGTTCATCACGAGCAGCAGCGCAAAGGAGATCACCAGCATCACAAGCGCGATGGCGGTGGCCTCGGCGTAGTCGAACTCCTGCAATTGCCCCATGATCAAAAGCGGCGCGATCTCGCTTTCATAGGGCCTGTTGCCCGCGATGAAGACCACGCTGCCGTATTCGCCAAGTCCCCGCGCGAAGGCGAGCGCGAAGCCGGTCAGCGCGGCGGGCGCGAGTTCGGGCAGAATCACGCGGAAAAACGCGCGGCGGCGGCTCGCGCCCAGCATGTGCGCGGCTTCCTCATAGGAAGGTTCGAGTTTTTCAAGCACCGGCTGCACCGCGCGCACCACGAACGGGATGCCCACGAAGATCAGCGCGATCACGATGCCGGTTTGCGTGTAGGCGATCCTGACGCCCACGGCGCCAAACAGGCGCCCGACCGGCCCGTTTGGCGATGTCAGCGATGTCAGCGTGATGCCCGCGATGGCGGTTGGCAGCGCGAACGGCAGCTCGATCAGGGCGTCGATCAGGCGCCTCAGCGGAAAATCGTAGCGCGTGAGCACCCATGAAAGCACCACGCCCATGCCCAGGTTGACCAGGGCCGCGATGAGCGCCGAGGTCAGGCTGACCCGAAAGCTCGCCATGACGCGCGCGCGCGTCACCGTTTCAAAAAACTCGGCGGGAGAAAGCGCCAGCGCGCCCGCGGCGAGTGACGCCATGGGGATCAGTACGATCAGGCTGACGACCGTCACCGTCACGCCCAGGCTCGTCTTGAATCCGGGGATCACCCGGACAGGTTTGGCTTTTTTCATCATCATCATTTATTTCTCGTAGATGCGGTCGAACACGCCGCCGTCGGCAAAGTACTTCTTCTGCGCCTCTTTCCAGCCGCCAAAATGCCCAATCGTGGTCATCTGAATGTTGAGGTCGAACAGGTCCGCGTTTTCCTTTAAGATGGCCTCGTTTGACGGGCGGTAGAAATGCGATGCCGCCAGGCGCTGCGCTTCATCCGAATAGAGGCGCGAGAGGTACGCCTCGGCAAGCGCCTCGCTGCCGCGCTTCCTCGCGACCTCGTCCACCACCGCCACCGTCGGCTGGCACAGGATCGAGACCGACGGCGTCACGATTTCATAGTCCGCCGCGTGCTGCTTAAGCGTCAGGAAGGCCTCGTTTTCCCATGCGAGCAGCACGTCGCCCTGGCCGTTTTCAACAAACGACGTGGTCGAGCCGCGCGCGCCCGAGTCGAGCACCAGCACGTTTAAATAGATCTTTTTGAGAAAATCCTCGATTTGCGCTTCGTCCCCGCCAAAATGCGCTTCGCCGTAAGCCCAGGCGGCCAGGAAGTTCCAGCGCGCGCCGCCGCTGGTCTTGGGACTGGGCGTGATGACGCCCACGCCTTCTTTGGCAAGGTCATCCCAGTCACGGATGCCCTTGGGGTTGCCCGCGCGCACGAGGAACACGATGGTCGATGTATAAGGCGCGCTGCTCATGTCAAATTCATTCACCCAGCCCGCCTCGATCAGTCCGGCGCCCGCGACCTCCTGCACGTCGCCCTCGAGCGCCAGCGTCACCACGTCGGCTTCAAGGCCCTGCGCCACGGAAAGCGCCTGCGAGCCCGAGCCGCCGTGCGACTGGATCACTTCGACGGTCTTCCCGGTCTTTTCCTTATAATAGTCGCAAAAAATCCGGTTGTACGCGGCATAGAACTCGCGCGTGGGGTCGTAGGACACGTTGGTCAGCGTAAGCGCGTCCCGGGATGCTTCCTTCGCCGTCACGGCGCACCCGGCCAGCGCCGCCGCCAACGCCAGGATCAAGGCGAATGTGAGCATCTTTTTGGGTAAACGATTCATATTGTTCCTCCGATACACAAACGTTTGCGTTAAAAAACACTCTTGTGTTATGCCGAATATTTATGATATAATCAGTATAATAGCGTATTCATCAAGCGAATTCAACTTGAAATCGCACAAACGTTATCGCAAGGAGTGAAGGCACATGACGCTCAAGGCCATCGCACAGGCGGCGGGGGTATCGGTTTCCACGGTTTCGCGGGTGCTCAACGACAAGGGCGGGGCGTGCGCGAGCGAGGAAGTCAGGGTGCGGGTCTGGACGGCGGCGCGCACGCTCGGCTACCGGCCCAACGACCACGCCCGAAGGCTGCGCGCGGGAGGCGAAGGCGTGGACGAGCGGCCGCGCGTGGCGGTGGTGTTGGCGCGCATCCGCGACTTGACCGACGATCCGTTCTTTTCCGAGCTCACGCGCTCGGTTGAGATTGAGCTTTTGAGGCAAGGCGCGCATCTGACCGAGATTCTCTACGCGCCGGGTACGCTGCCGGCGTTTGACGCGCCCGACGCGCTGCTCGTTCTGGGGCGGTGTTCGCAAGCGCTGCTCGCAAAACTCAAGCAGGTGACGGGCAACCTGGTGGGCATCTGGCGCAATCCGCAAAATTTTGATGTGGACGAAGTGGTGTGCGACGGAGAAAAGGCGGCGGCGCTGGCGACCGAGCGGCTGATTGAGCTCAAACACAAAAAAATCGCCTACATCGGCGATTGCTCCTATGAGCGGCGCTATGTCGGGTACTGCCAAACGCTGATGGGACACAACCTGCCCCTCGACTACAACCTGGTCGCGCCGACCGACCAGACCCGCAAAGCGGGCGCGGAAGCGATGAGGCGCATCATGGAAGGCGGGGAAGCCACGGCGGTCCTGTGCGCCAACGACATCACCGCCGTGGGCGCGCTTGAGGCGATGGCCGAGAAACGAAAAGGACGCCGCCTGTCGGTCATATCGATCGACAACATAGCGCAGGCGCAGTCAACGAAGCCGCTTTTGACCACGGTCAACATCCCGCGCGAAGACATGGCGCACATGGCGGTGTCGGTCCTGCTCGATCGAATCAAGGGCGGCCATCAGGAGTACGTGCGCGTGGAACTGCCCTGCCGGATCGTGTGCCGGGATAGCGCCTTCGGCGTGACTTGAAATCTCCGCTTTGCGGATATTTCAAGTCGGGGGTACGTCATTTGGGGTCCCCGGCCTTGGGCCGGGGACCCCAAATGGGCTGCGGGGCCGATTTCCTGAAAAGCCTGTGGGCTTTTCCGGGCGGAAATCGGGCGGGGAGGGATTTTGAGTCGGGAGGGCGGTAAAGCCCTCCCTTGGTC
>JAVBND010000042.1:0-47470 GCA_031551775.1 Eubacteriales bacterium
CGGGACCGTGGGCAGCCTCCGGGAGGTGGTGCGTCCGGTTGACCGCGCGGCGGTGGAAGCGCGCTGCCGCGATTGGGATGTGACGCCCGCCGGATTGTTTTTGGCGGCGGTCAACCTGGCGCTGGGACGCTGGCTGTCCGCGCGGGAACTGTATATCGCCGCCATCAGCAGCGGACGCTTTGATCCGAAACTGCAAAACAGCATGGGTATGTTCGTGGCCACGCTGCCGCTGGCGCTCTTCCGGACGAACGGCCAGACCTGCCGCGCGTTCGCGCAGGCCACGGCGGACGCGTTTCGTCAGGCGATCGATCACGAGCAGTATCCGTTCACCCGCGTGGCGCAGGATTACGGCTATGAGCCATCGATCATGTACACCTGCGAGCTGGGCGTGATCGCCGACTACAGCCTGGGCGGCGGGAAACTGGCCTTGGAAGGGCTGGCGCTGTCCACGCCCAAGTTCAAGCTGTCCGTGCACGTGGAGGAACGCGGCAGCCAGACGGTGTTCGCGGTGCAGTACGACGACGCCCGCTATTCCGCGCCGCTGATGGAGGCGTTCACGCAAACGCTGGGCATGGCGCTTCAAGGATTGCTTGACGCAAAGGACGATGATCAGGTCTCCGGCCTGTCGCTGATGGCCCCGGCCGAGAAGGCGCGCATCGCCGGGTTCAACAAAACCGGCGAGCCGGCTTGGGACACACTCCACGCCATGTTTGAGCGCGCGGCGGCCCAATACCCCGACCGCACCGCGCTGATCGCCTGCGACGCGGAACTGACCTACAAAGACCTGAACGAGCGCGCGAACCGGATCGCCCATGCGCTGCTGGCCCGCGGCGTCAAAAGGGAGGATCGGGTGGCGCTGCTGCTCAAGCGCACCAGCCGGGTGCTGTGCGCCATGCTGGGCGTGATGAAGGCGGGCTGCGCCTACATTCCGCTCGATCCCGACTATCCCCAGGAGCGCATCGCCCATGTGCTCCACGACAGCAAGGCCCATTCAATGCTGACCACAGCCGAGTTTCTTGGCGATCATCCGGATGCGCTTGACATCGACCAGATCGTGCGGGATCAGCCGGATCACAACCCGGATCAGGCTGTGGACCCCGGAGATCTGGCGTATCTGATCTACACATCCGGGTCCACCGGCGTGCCAAAGGGCGTGATGATCGAGCACCACGGCATCGCCAACTACTGCACCGCCGCGCCGCAGAACCGGCATGTTTATGCGCTGGCTGAGCATTCAACGCGCATGATGTCCATCACCACGGTGGCATTTGACATGTTCCTCAAGGAGAGCATGACCAGCCTGTTGAACGGCGTATCGCTGGTGTTCGCCCCAGAAGAGGCGACCCACGACCCGGCGCGGCTGGCGGCGCTGTTTGCGCAGACCGGCGCGGACGCATTCAACACCACGCCGTCGATCATGCTGGAATACACCAACCATCCGGGCCTGCTTTGCGCCATCGCCAAGTGCAAGGTCATCATGGCGGGCGCGGAAAAATACCCCGAACTGCTGCTGGACCGGCTGCTTGAAGCGGGCAGCGAAGCGCTTCTGTTCAATACCTACGGCCCCACGGAGATCAGCGTTTCGTGCAACTGCAAGCAGTTCCACGGCCGAGGCAAGGTGACGGTCGGCGCACCGCTGCTGGGTGTGTACGAGCAGGTGGTTGACGCGGACGGCAACGCGCTGCCGCCGTTGATGGTAGGCGAGCTCTATATCGCGGGCGCGGGCGTGGCGCGCGGCTACAACGACCTGCCGGAGCAGACAGCGGAACGGTTTGTGATGCTGGACGGCCGCCGCGCCTACAGGTCCGGCGACCTGGCGCGCTGGACGCTGGACGGCGAAATCGAGATCCTGGGCCGCAACGACAACCAGATCAAGTTGCGTGGCTTGCGGATCGAACTGGGCGAGATTGAAGCCGTGCTGGCCAGCCTGCCCGGCGTGCGCACGTCGGCGGTGATGATCAAGAAGCTCAATGGACAGGATCACATCTGCGCATACTATGTGGCCGGCAATGCGCTTGACCCGACACACGTGCGCGAACAACTGAGCAAAAAACTGACGGGCTACATGGTGCCGACGGCCTACAAACAGATCGATAAGATGCCCAAGACCCCCGGCGGCAAGAACGACCTGCGCGCGCTGCCGGAGCCGGAACTGCTGAGGCTAAGCGAATACCGCGCACCTGTAGGCGAGAAGGAACAGGTGATCTGCGCGATCTACCAGAAGGTGCTGGACATCGATCAGGTGGGCGCGGACGACAGCTTCTTCGACATCGGCGGCACGTCGTTGCAGGTGACCCGCGTGGTCATCGAGGCGGAGAGCGCGGGCCTGCGCGACGAGAGCGGCGCGACGCTGGCTTACAGCGACGTGTTCCAACATCCAACGCCTGCCGAGCTTGCCAAAATGCTGTCCGGCGGCCGCACGGCGGAGGTGGCCAAGCAGCCCGAGGCCGACTACGACTACAGCGCCATCCATGAGCTGCTCCGGGAAAACACGCTTGAAAACCTGAAAAACGGCGCACAACTGCCGCCGTGCGACGTATTGCTCACAGGCGTAACCGGATTTTTGGGTATACACGTGCTGAGCGAGATGTTGCGATTCCTGCCGCCGTCCGTTCGCGTAAACTGCTTGGTCCGCGCCGGACGCAATCTGACCGCCCAGCGCAGGCTCCAGAACATGGCGTTCTTCTACTTCGAGGACAACTTTGAGGACCAACTCGACAGCGGGCGCCTGCGCGTGGTCGAAGGCGACATGACCGACAAAGCCTCCGTCGAAAAGCTCATGGAACTGTCTTTTGGCATGGTGATCAACTGCGCGGCCAACGTGTCCCACTTCGCGCGGGATTCAAAAACGTTCGATGTGAACATGCTCGGCGTGATGAACCTGATCGATCTGTGCATGGACAAAGGCGCGCGGCTGATTCACGTATCCACGGCCAGCGTGGCAGGGCTGCACGTGGGCGAAGGGTTGACCCCTGATTTGATGCTCACCGAGCGCAGCCTGTACTTCGGCCAGAGCCTGGAAAACCAGTACATCTTCTCCAAGTTCATCGCCGAGCGGATGATTTTGGAGGCGTGCCTCAAGGGCTTGGACGCGAAGATCATGCGCGTGGGCAACCTGATGGCGCGAAACCGGGACGGCCAGTTCCAGATCAACGCCCACTCCAACAGCTTCCTCGGGCGCATGCGCGCGTTTGCGGCGGTGGGCTGCTTCCCCTATGCCGCGTTCACCCAACGGACGGAGCTGGCGCCCATCGACTCCACGGCGCAAGCGATCCTGCTGCTCAGCCGGACGGACCCCCGCTGCCGCGTGTTCCACCCTTACAACAACCATACGATCTTCTTGGGCGACCTCATCAAGGCGTTTGGCGATGAGGTAAGGCCCATCCAAATGGTGGAAAACGAGGAGTTCGCGGCACAGCTTTCATCCGCGATGCGGGACCCGGCCCGCGCCGAACAACTCACCAGCCTCATCGCCTACCGGAACATGGCCAATGGCAAGGCTGTTGTGCCCATTCCGTCCGACTGTGAATACACCACCCAAGCGCTGTTGCGCCAGGGCTGGAGTTGGCCGGAGACCAGCTCCGAATACCAGCGCACTTTCTTCGCAATGATGCTGGAATAGAGAGGAGTGACGCGCCATGCAATTTGAAAGAAAGCCGACCCTGCTCACCCGCAAGTACAAAGAGTACCTGCTCCCCACCCTGATGACCACCATGGCGGTCTCCATGGCCACCATCGTGGACAGCATCATCGTGGGCAACCTGCTGGGCGAACTGGCGCTGTCCGCGGTGGGCTTGTCCGGCCCGGTGATCTATTGCATCAACATGGTGTTCATGTTGTTTGGCGTGGGCGGCGTGACGCTGGCGTCCATCGCCAAGGGCCGGCGTGACAGCCAATTGGCCAACAAGCTGTTCACGCTGTGCTTTGCCGCCGGCGTAGCGGTGATGCTGCTGCTGGTGGTTGTAACCCAAATCTTCATGCAGCCCATCACCATGTCGCTGGCCAAGGGCAATGTGGCGCTTCAACAGCTGGCGTCAGCTTATCTGATCCCAGTGGTGTTCGTTGGTCCGGTGATGATGATCGTGTCCGGCATGGCCCAATTCCTGCGCACGGACGGACTGCCCAAGACGGCGGCCAACATCATGCTGTTGGCCAATGCGGTCAACCTGGTCCTGGACTACGTACTGATCAAGTTCCTGAACACCGGCATCGCGGGCGCGGCGGTGTCCACGGTTGTCGGCTACGCCTGCGGCGTGTTGTTGCTGATCCCCTACCTGCGCAGCAAGGAGCGCACGTTCTCGTTCACCCGCGTCTCGTCCCGGGACCTTTCATTGGTGCTGAAGATCGTCAACAGCGGCGCGGCGAAGGCGCTGACCCAGGGCCTCTCATTTGTCAAGACGCTGGTGATCAATTTCCTGGTCGTGGGCCTGTTCGGGCCGCTGGGCGTCACGGCCGTGACGATCTGCATCAATGGGCTGATGGTGGCATCCATGTTCATCAGCGGCTCAAGCGACACGCTGCTGCCCATTGTGGGTACCCTCTTTGGTGAGCGGGATTACCGCGGCATCCGCATAAGCGCCAGTGTGGCATTTCGGTTCATGATCGTGGCGGTTGCCGCCGTGATGGCGGCGTTCCTGCTGGTACCGGGCCTGGTGTGCCAGTTGTTCGGTGTAACCAGCGCGGAAGGCGCCGCACTGTCCGTGCGCGCGCTGCGATTCTTTGCGCTGAGCCTGCCGTTGTACGGCGTCAACCAACTGCTGCTGAACTTTTACCAGACCACCGGCCGCGGCCAGCTGTCCAAGGCCATTGCGATCCTGTCGGGGCTGGTGTTCATTGTGGGGTTCATGTTCCTGTTGAGCAAAATCGCGCCCGACTGGATCTGGCTGAGCTACGTGCTGGCGGAGGGGTGTACGCTGCTCGTGGTGCTGGTCTGGGGCCGGGCAATCGCGCGCAAGGAGCAGGTCGCGCCGCCACTGCTGGTGCTGGGCTCGGACGGCGAGACCGGCGCCGTGTGGGACGTGTCCATTCCCGCCACCCAGCAGGCCGCGTTGGCGGTTCCTGAGCAGGTTGCCGCGTTCTGCCGTGAACAGGGCATCAAGGAGACGCTGTGCAACCGCGTGGCCCTGGCCGTGGGCGAAATGACCTTGAACATCGCCCAGTAC
Organism: Eubacteriales bacterium; assembly: GCA_031551775.1. Taxonomy (GTDB): domain Bacteria; phylum Bacillota; class Clostridia; order Christensenellales; family Aristaeellaceae; genus Anaerozeibacter. The sequence goes on from JAVBND010000042.1 coordinate 5,163, forward strand.
GGCCACAAGTCGGGCGCCGGCGCCATCGACGTGCTGCTGCGGATCACGCAGGACAAGCTGCTCATCTCCATCCGCGACGACGGCGTGCCGTTTGACCCCACGGCCTACGCGCCCGGTTCCGAAGAAGGTCCCGCCACCGGCGGCATCCAAGTTGTCAAGCGCATCGCCACATGCGTCCAATACGATCGCCCGCTCGGATTCAATTCAACATTGATAACGATAGGGAACCGTTGATTTATTCGGTTATGGATGGCGAGATGATTTTTTGTCCATGTGCACTTGCAATGCTTGCGGCGCAGCAGCGCTGCGCCGAGTGTTTTTGCAAGTGCGCATGGGCGGAAAAGCAGAGGTCAGACAGTGATCGAATTGATCAGCGGTTTTCTAGAAATTTGGCCAGCTTGAAAGATCGAGCCCGAATGTCTCGCGCAGCTTGCTCACATCGGACTGATAATAACGCACCAGTTGGCGCTTGAACACAGGGTCAAGCGGGCGCTTGCCTGTGTTTTTTTCATTGACCCGCGTAAGCGCGTGCTTGATTTTTCGCAGGAATTTGAGCTTGAGCGCGCGCGGCGTTTTGCGCGAGAGCAACCTGATCCCGTCGTTGAGCCACTTGTACTTGACGTTCACCACACCCCGGTTGGAATGCTTGTCGCGTACGTTGATGCGTGAGATGCCCGCAAAATCGCAAATATCGTCGATGTACTCCTGTTGGTTCTTGACAAAATCCTCAAAGATGTATATGCGCACGTTTTCGCGCGGCACATAGCGGTAGATGTTGGCCATTTGCTCCATGTACCGCCCGCGCGCAAAATAGCTGAAAAGACGCAGCTCTCTTTCGTTTTGCGCGATACGGTGCGGCTCTTGCTCAAAACTTGCTTGAAACGACAGCGTCTCCAGTCCTTCTTCCTTGCGCATATAGTAATGCGACCGTGCGCGCTCGATCGGGTCGCGCAGGAGCACCACAATGCGCACATTTTGAGCTCCCAACGCATCACAGATCTTTTTGATTGAATCCTGGTAAAACATATAATTGGGCGTGACTTCAAGGCGCGTCATGTCGCCGCGAAACAGCGCTTCATACGCCGCGCGGTCTGGCGCGTCGGTGCGGTCAAAATAGTGCAGCTCTTTTTCGCGCGCCTTGCTGAGCTCAGGGTGCGATTCAAGCAGATCGTACAACAGCGTCGTGCCGCACTTGGCGGCCCCTACGCCGATCAAATATTTGGCCATGCGGGGCTCCTTGCATTTAAACTTATGATAATCAATTCAGATACTTTATTTTACCTTAATTGTTAGACTCACAAGTTAGGAATTTTGGCCTACTTTGTATGGAATATGCGGCAAAAACGTGGCAGTTTCCTCCGGCGGAAAAGTCCATAAGAAGTACCCATGCATGCGGCGCCGCCGATCGGGTCACACTAGACAAAAAAGGGCGAGTGACCCTGTTTGAGGAGGAGACACATGAAGGCCGTAATCATGGCGGGCGGAGAAGGAACCAGGCTGAGGCCGCTGACCTGCGCCACTCCAAAGCCAATGGTGCCGGTACTCGACCGGCCGGTGATGGCGTACGCTTTGGAGTTGCTCAAGCGCCACGGCGTTTGCGAAGCGGCGGTGACGCTCATGTACCTGCCGGAACGCGTGACCGATTACTTTGGCGACGGAAACGAGTTTGGCGTAAAGCTCACCTACTACACCGAACCCAAACCGCTCGGTACGGCGGGCAGCGTCCGTCAGGCCCAAGACATGCTCACCGAAACTTTTGTGGTGCTCTCCGGCGACGGGCTGACCGACTGCGACCTGGGCGAGGCGCTTGAATTTCACCGTGAGAAAAAGGCGCTTGCGACCATGGTTCTCAAAAAGGTCAAAACACCGCTCGAATACGGCGTGGTGTGTACGGGCGGCGACGGGCGCGTTGAGCGCTTTGTCGAAAAGCCCGGCTGGGGCGAAGTGTGCTCGGACGCGGTCAACACCGGCATCTACATTCTGGAACCCGAAGCGCTAAAGCTCATCCCCGAGGGCAAGGCGTTTGACTTCGGACGCGAATTGTTCCCGCAGATGGTCGAGCAAGGCCTCCCGGTATACGGTTACCAGATGGATGGCTATTGGTGCGACATTGGCGATGCCAGCGCATACTTGCGCGCGCACATCGACCTGATGGACGGCAAGCTGAAGCTCGGCATCCCATTCAAGAGCGGCGCGGTCAACAAGATGAGCGGCGCCTTTGTTGACAAGAGCTCGGTGCTCGAGGCGCCCTGCTACATTGCCGCGGGCGCGCGTGTCGAAGCCGGCGCGCGCATAGGGCCTTATACGGTGCTCTCTTCGGGGTCGCATGTGGGTCCCGATGCCAGCGTCAAGCGATCGATATTGCTTAGGGGTGCAAGCGCACACGCGCGCGCGCAACTGCGCGGCGCAATTCTGATGGGCGCAGCGCAGGCAGGCGAGGGTTCGTGCGCGTTTGAGGAAAGCGTGCTCGGCGAGGGAGCGCTGCTCGGAGACGGTGCGGTGCTGATGCCGGGCGTGCGCGTGTGGCCGCACAAGGAAATTGAGGACGGCGAGCGCGTGGACGCGAACGTCGTGTGGGGCGGCGCGCCCGCGCGCAGGTTTGAGAGCGGCGTGTTCCCGCTGGGTGCACCCGCACAGGCGGTGCGCGACGCGCAAAGTTTCGCCGAATCCATGCGCATGAGGGATGTGGTGGTTGCGCGCGACCAATCGGCCGTGGCGCAGGCGTGCCATCGCGCGGTGGTCGCGGGACTGATGGCCCAGGGCGTGCAGGTGATCGACATCGGCGCGGCGACACTCAGCGAGACGCGCTACGCGCTTCTAAGCATCAAGGCGGACGGCGCGATGCACGTGTCGCTGAATGCCTTGACGCCGCTAGACGGCCATGGCGCGCTGCTCACGCGCGAAAATTCGCGCAAGCTCCTGGGCGCGCTTTCGCGCGAGGACTACGCCATGCCGTTTTCAGGCATGACGCGCCCGCCGCGCGTGATGACGGGCATAGACATGCTCTATGTCGCGCACGTTGCCCAATGGTCGCGCGCGCATTTTGAGCGCGAGCAGGCTCCGCAGGTCGCGATCTACAGCCCCCACGAACAGCTGCTGTCCCTGTGCGAGCGCGCGTTTCGCATGGCGGGGTGCCAGGTTCGGGCTGAATGGGAAGAGGAACTGATGGACTTGGGGCCGGGCGAAATTGGAATATGGCTTGGCGACAACGGTGAAAAATGCGCGTTCGCGGGCGAAGACGGCATGCTGACCGAGGCCGAGCGCACACTGCTGCTCAGCTTCGTGGCGCTTGAGCGCGGGGCAAAACAATTGATCCTGCCGCGCGGCGCGACGCGCGCGGCGGAGGAACTGGCGGTAGGATACGACGCCAACCTCATATGGACCGCGAGCGACCGTTCGACATGGCAGCACGCGCTGCTTGAACAGGAGAGCGACCAGTTCATGCTCCACTTCGATGGCATCGCCTCGGCGCTGGCCGTCATATGGACGCTCAAGCGCAAGGGTCTGACGCTCAGGGGCGCCACGCGGATGCTGCCCCAAATCCACCGCAAGAGCTTTGTGATTCCGGTCGAGCTAAAGGAGAAGGGACGGCTTTTGCGCATGCTGGCGGAAGCCATGCCGGACGCCGACCTGACCGACGGCGTGACGGTCGAGCGTGAAGGCGGCTGGGCATGGATCAACCCGGCGGGCGACAAGCGGGAATGTGTGGTCATGGCGGAATCGCGCGACGCGGAATTTGCCAAGGAACTGTGCGATTTCTGCTCCGGCGAAATCGACAAGATTCTCAAGGCCAAGCCGCATGACGTTCGATCATAAGCGCAAATATCCGCATGGAATTTTACTTTAAGTCAATTTTGCCCTGATTGACACCATCTATGAGCCAGCGTATAATCCGTATGAAGCGGAAGGGAGCGCGTCACTGGACCGCTCTCTTTGCCGTTTTCATAAGACAAATGTATCGAAGAAAAGGGTGTTCAAATGAAACGTATTCTGACCGTCCAGGACATTTCTTGCGTAGGCAAGTGCTCGCTCACCGTAGCGCTGCCGATCATCTCGGCCATGGGCGTTGAAACAAGTGTGCTGCCCACGGCGGTACTCTCCACCCACACGCAGTTCAAAGGCTTCACATTCCGCGACCTGACCGACGATATCAAGCCCATCGCGAAACACTGGATGGACGAAGGAATTGCGTTTGACGCCATCTACACCGGGTACTTGGGTTCTTTTGAGCAAATTCAGTTGGTGGGCGAGCTCTTTGACCAATTTGGCGGCAAGGACAGCCTGATCCTGATCGACCCGGTGATGGGCGACAACGGCAAACTCTATACCGGCTTCACCCCCGAGTTTGCGCGCGCAATGGCGGTTTTGTGCAGGAAGGCCGATGTGATCGTGCCCAACATGACCGAAGCCGCGGCGATGCTCGGCATCGAGTACGTGGGCGAAGGCTATGACGAGGCATACATCCAAGACCTGCTTAAGCGCCTTACCGGCCTCGGCACGCCTTGCGCGGTGCTGACCGGGGTCAGCTTTGTAAAGGGGCAGCTCGGCGTCATGAGCTACGACGCGCGCTTGAACCGTTATTTCTCCTATTTCCGCGAGCAAGTTCCGGTCAGCTACCACGGCACGGGCGACGTGTACGCATCGACAGTGCTGGGCGCGCTGGTAAGCGGCCTGACCCTTGACGACGCGCTCAAGGTCGCGGTTGACTACACGGTCGAGTGCATCCAAATCACTTTTGACGACCCCAACCGCCGCTTCTACGGCGTCAACTTTGAACAAGCCCTGCCGATGCTTGTTCGCCGCATGGAATCGGAGAAGGCGAAAGCACGGTAACGGCTTCGCGATGCGAAAGGGGAGCGGGTGCATTGCCCGCTCCCGCGTTTTTTATTTCATGAGAAACGTCCGGATTTCATCCCCTTGATGGGCCAGCGAATGACCAAGATCCGGCAGAGCGATGACCTCAAAGTGATTGAGCAGCGCCTTGACGCGCGCGGCGGTTTCGTCCGACTTTAGCATGATGTCCTGTAGGCCCACGAACACGATGCCGGGCATCGTCAGGCGCATGAGCGCTTCATCCGTAAAGATCGGGATGGGCTCCTTCCTTGCGTTAAAACAAAACGCGATCAGCTTCTGATAGCGAAGGATCACTTCAGGGACGGTACTCCCCCCGTTGACCTTCTTAAGCAGTGCATCCACGCCCGCTTCACCCTCGGGCAAGAGCTTCATCGCGAGGCGGCCAAACGCCTCATTTTGCCCACCAATGCCCGCCGGGGCGAGCAAGGCGAGCTTTGTCACGCGCTCCGGATGCGCCGAGGCAAACTTGACCGCGAGAAACCCGCCGAGCGACGCGCCGACCAATGCCGCGCGCTTAACGCCCAGCGCATCCATCACGCCCAGCAACCACTCTGCGTAATCACCGGTGTCAAGAGGCAATTGGCCCTCGTCGCTGTAGCCAGGCTCGCCGGGTATATCCGGCGCATACACACGGAAATGCTCCGCATATTGGGGGATGTCGCCGATCCACATGGCGGCGTTCATGCTGCTGCCGTGAAGCAAGATGAGCGCGGGGTTGGCCGGGTCACCCGCCGCAATCAGCGACGTATCCCCATAGCGCGTCTTGACCGCGATCCGCTCATGCGCCGCGCCCAGCCGCTTTATCAGGTCCTCATAGTAGGACAACACAGCCGATCGGCCCTCGGCGCTCAGAAACGCTTTGTTCACTGTCCGTCCTCCCCCGTCAGCCAGCGCGCGGCTTCCGCCCTGTTCTCAAACGACCGAAGCGCGCCCGCGCGGTTGGCCTCAAGCATCATCTCACGAAACTTGCCCTTCAGGTTTTTTTCGTCCACGATGAGCGCCGCCTTCACGTGATATTGCACCAGTTTTTGCAGCACTGCGCCCGCAACGCCTGTAGAGAGGCGAAAGAACGCCTCGGGCAGCGCGCCCTCGTCAATCATCACCAGGTTTGTCCGCTCCAAAATGCAGTCCCCGACCATTTGCGTCTCGTCAATCGCCTCCGGCCGATTTTGCGATGCGCGATAATGCAGCAGCGTCTGCCCGTTTTGTTTCTTCACTTGATATTCCATTTGGGTCACTCCATTCAAACTTTCGGCCACATCCTGATCGCGCGCCTCTTCCCGGTATTCCGAAATGGCCTCGCGCGCGCGCTTCACCCAATCGATTTCCATCTCAAAGCTCAGGCGAATGTTTTCCTCCGCCAGCGCCCACAGCGCGCCGCTTAGCCCGTCGGCCGCCATTGCGGGCCTCTTCCCCAGGCCCGCGCGCAGTTGCCGGTCATAATCGTCCAGCAATTCGTCTATCCGGTTGGCGCCCAGCACGTCCATCCACTTCAGCTTCGCTACCAGCGGCTTGCCAAGCTCCATCATTTCCACCGGCTCGTTGAGCCATTCCTTGAGCGCCTGCCGCCCAAGCGGCGTGATGGTGTACACCTTGCGCGACGGCAGCCCTTCCTGGTGAAACACTTCGCTCGTCACAAGCCCTTCTGCGTCAAGCGCGCTCAGCGCCTTGTACACCTGGTTGTTGTTGCCAGACCACGGCATGACGGGCGATGTCCCAATCCGCTTCTTCAGGTCATACCCCGCCTGCGGCCCTTCGCTCAACATCCCCAAAATCGCGCACTCTATCGTCATATTTTTTCACCGCCTTTTTGATCATATGTTATTTATAACATATGATCCATGATTAATCAAGTTAATTTCAGATTTTTAAATGTTGGAATTTGACGAGCGGATCAATTCGCTGTATAATGATGAGCGAACATAGATGGCTATAACACGAAACATGGAGGATACAACGTGAAAAGAGTTGGCGCATTGCTTATGGCGCTTATCATAGCGCTCATGCTATCCGGATGCGGCGGCGGAAACGACCCCGTCGCCACTTCCCCCTCGCCCACAATTGATCCGGCCGCGTCGCCTGATCCGCTCGCGTCCCCGGGTGTGACAAGCGATCCGCTTAAAGACCTGGCCGATCCCCTTGACGATTTTGCCGACGACGGAGCGCTTGGCGCGCCCGACGATGGGGATGGCGCGGACGAGGACCTGAGCGACCTGATTGACGATGGCAGCGATCCGATGGGCGCAGACGAGGATCCGTCGGCGATTGGCACACCCACGCCGACACCTTCCGCAACGCCCGGGAAGTCTACGCCAGCCGCGGAAATCAAACCCAAAGACTATGTCTTGACCACCTACGTAGACGATGCCCTTGGCCTTTCCATTGACTACCCCGAGCACTGGGCGGTCGATGCCTCAAGCGCCAGCACGTTGTCCTTTACCGAGCCGACAGAGGCGGGCAAGAACCCCATGCGCTTCGCGCTGACCGTCAAAACCTTTGACCAGGACAAACTGACGGCAGCCGACCAGAAGAAACTGTTCAAGGACTACGTCAACAACCTGAAGTCCGACTATACCGGCTTCAAAGTTGCCGACCCGAACAACAAGACGCCGTTTATCAACCGCACGGCGCTCAATGTGACCTACCTCGCCAAGCAGAACAAGGCCACCATCAAGGGATACGTCATCATGACCGCAATCCCCGAGTCCAAGCAGATCGTGGCGCTGCACTTCTCCGCGCCCCAGGCCAAGTACAAAGCGGCAAGCGCCTTCTTCAAAAAGACGCTCTACTCGGTCGCGGTGGTCAAGCCCGCCGCCTGATCTTAGAAAAAATCCGCCCAGCTTTTGCGCAAGGGCGGATTTTTTGTCCCTCTTATTGTCCGCTCGCGCAATCGTCCAAATGACGGCGCGCGAGCGTCGCCGCGAAAGCGATGTCCTCTTCCCATCTTTCCTGACCCACATACCACAGTTCGGTTACATAGCGCCTGACGCCAAGCGCCCAGCAGGTTTTGATCGCGCTTTCAAAATCCACATGGCCGGTTGAGAAGGGAATCTCCCGGTAATGGCCGGGAATCGTCTCCTTGATGTGCGCCGCGATCAAGTGCCCCGCACCCGTCTTCAAGTCGTCCACGACGGGTTTGCCGTACAAAAGAGATGCGTTGGTCAGATTGCCAATGTCGGGATACACGCCCAGGTAGGGCGAATCAACCTTTGCGACATACGCCATGGCCTTTCCCACCGTGTCCATGAACGGCGTCTCCATGGTCTCAAATCCCAAGAGCACCCCCGCCGATGCCGCCATTTCGGCTGAGCGCGCAAGGTTTCCGCCAAAGCGCGCCACCGTTTGGGGCGTGGAGTCTTCATAGTACACATCGTAGCCCGCGAGTTGAATCACGGGGATCCCCAAGTCAAGCGCCAGTCCTATCGCCTTTTCCATGATTTCAAGCGAGCGTTTCTCGACTGACGGATCGGCGCTGCCAAGCGGATACTTGCGATGGCCGCTCAGGCAAATGCTGGAAAACGGCACGCCTTCGCCGCGCGCGACATTCACAAGCTCGCGCCGCTCGCCCAAGGTCCAATCAAGCCGTGAAAGCCGCGCGTCGGTCTCATCCACGCTCAATTCCATCGCGTCAAAGCCCGCGCCCGCCGCGGCCTTCAATTTTCCAGACCACGAAAGATCCCCGGGAACCGCCTTCTCGTAAAGGCTCAACAGATAAGCTTTCATTATAATCCTCTCCCCTCCATCCCAATTCCTCCCCAACCCAGCCCCCGCAGAACCGGGGAGACCAAAGCCTCCCAAACCAGCGACACAAAAACCAAAGCCCCAAAACCCAACCCCAGAGGGAACGGGGAGGGCCGCGCCCTCCCAAACCAGCGACACAAAAACCAAAGCCCCACAACCCAACCCCAGAGGGACCGGGGAGGGCCGCGCCCTCCCGCAAACCGTCGTACGGAAACCAAACCTGCGAATACCCAACCTCAGAGGGAACGGGGAGGGCCGCGCCCTCCCGCAAACAACGCCCCCGGCGACCTGTGCGGCGGGGGTGAATGGGATTTTGACCAAGGGAGGGCTTTACCGCCCTCCCGACTCAAAATCCCTACCCGTCCGATTTCCGCCCGGAAAATCTCGCAAGATTTTCAGGAAATCGGCCCCGTAACCCCCGTCACCCCCGTACCCCGCTCATCGGAAAGATTTGGCCAACGGCCAAAGATTTTCGATGAAAGGGCCGCCTTGCGGCGGCCCGGATTTGTGAGTGCTGTCTATAAGCCGAGTTCTGTCGCGGACGACCATCTATCTAGGCCCGCGGTTGCCAGCGGGCTCCAGCGATTACCCGGGAGCGTGACGGGCCGCCACATAATGCTCCCCTATCAATCTTGCACCAGGTGGGGTTTACAGAGCGGACAAGTCGCCATGCCGCTGGTGAGCTCTTACCTCGCCTTTCCACCCTTACCGTCTACGCACCGTGCAACCATCGGTTGCCCGGCGTTCCGGACACCGGGAGCCCAAAGGCCTCCCAATCCCCTCCGGCCTCGCTACGCTCGGCCTCGACCGCAAAACGGCGGTATATCTCTGTTGCACTTTCCTTGGAGTCGCCTCCACCGGCCGTTAACCGGCACCCTGCCCTATGGAGCTCGGACTTTCCTCACGCGCATAAAGCGCCTGCGGCCGTCCAACAACCTCACAAAATCTCAAGAAAACTACTCCTGTACGTACAGGATGCGCCCACAATTGTCGCACTCGACGATCTTCTCACCCGCTTGCAGTTCGCGCAGCGTCGCCGAAGGCAGCGACATGTAGCAGCCTGCGCATTGCCCGCCGGTTAAAAGCGCCATTGGCGGCGTTGAATGCTGCTTAATGGTCTTGTACCGGTTGAGCAGCTCGGAATTGATGCTTTTTCCTTCCTCCTCGGCCTTCGCGCGCAGCTCATTGAGCTTGACCGAATCGGCCTTAAACTCGCTATCGTACTCGGTCTTGAGCTGATCGAACTCCGCCTTGGTCTTGGCGGCGCGCACGCGGATTTCCTTTTGCTGGCGGTCGCGCGTCTCGGCATCCTTGCGGATCTTTTGCAGTTCCTGCTCATAGCGCGTCAGGTTATCGACCAGTTTTTGCATTTGACCGAGCGCTTTTTCCGCTTCCTCGGGCGTGGTGGGCGGCTGATCCTCCACCGCCTTTTGCTCCTTCTCAAGCAGCGCGTCCAGGCGGTTGGCCTCATCTTCGATGGCGTCCAGCCGGTCGGCCAGGGTCGCCACTTCAGATTCAATGCGCTTCATATTGTTCTGCTGGTCCATCAGAAATGAACGCTGCTTGAGCAGCTTCTGACGGTTGGGGGACTGGCGCATATCAACCTCAAACTTGTCGGCTTCCATGTCCAGCTGCATGAACTTCCACAGCAAATCCAGTTGCACGATACTCCTCCTCATATGCCGCAGGGCGACCTTGTCCCGATCAATCGACGTCTGCGCGAAACGGCACGCTCTCGCTCTCAAAAACCATTACATTATATTGTAGCGCATTTAGCTCGGTTTGTAAAGCGATTCGCATAGCTTTTACCGATGCGCGCTCGGTGGCATAGTGCCCGCACTCAATGAGCGACAGTCCCCAACTCGACGCCGCAAGCGCGTCGCTGTGCTTGACCTCACCCGTCAGATAGCCGTCCGCGCCCGCTTCATGCGCAACCCTCCACAACGAACCGCCCGCGCCTCCGCAGACCGCCACCCGGTGAAGCGGACGGCGCGCGCTGTCGTACAAGCGGCTCGTCGCTTTGAGATGGACCCTGGCCGCCTCTTGGAGATCATAAAGCGTCCCGTCCCAGTTCCCGATGCGCAAGCCCTGGTCAAGCGCCTCGACATCCGTAAGCCCCAGCGCATCGGCCAGCGCGTCGTTCACGCCGCCCGCCGCTTTGTCAAAGTTGGTGTGCGCCGCGATCAGCGCCTTTTCAGCGCGCACAAGCTTTGCCAGCAGCGCGCCTTCCGGGTCATCCTCGCGCAGGTTCTTGCGCGCGTGAAACAGGATCGGGTGGTGCGTCACGATCAACTGCGCATCAAGCTTGACGGCTTCCTCAATGACGCCGGCGGTCAAGTCGAGCGCTGTCAGCACACGCTCGACCGGGCGGTCCGGATGCCCCGCGAGCAAGCCGGCGTTGTCCCACTCCTCCTGCGAATCAAACGGAGCGATTTTGTCGATCAGTTCATAAATCCGCTTTACGCTCGCCATGCCAAAATCTCCCTCCACCGGCTAAGTTCCCGCGCGAGCTCTTCCGCTTCGGGGACGCCCGCCCCGCGCGCTCCGGCGAGCGCCTTTTCGCTGACGCGCGCGCGAAACTGCGCATAGCCCAGCAGGTCATCGCCCCGCCGTTTGCACAGCACCGGGCCCGCCAGCAGTTCCAGTTCATTGTATGAAGCCACACCCGGCCTAGCCGCGATGACGACATACCAGCGCCGCCCTTCGCGCGCCACCTGTTCATCGACAATCATGTAGCCCGCCGCGGCCAAGCGTCTCCTCAGCGATTCCTGGGCGACGTTGGGCTGCATGACGAGAAGCGCCTGGCCGAGTTGGGCCTTGCCCGCTTCCACGATGCCCGCAATGGTTTCCCCGCCCATGCCCGCGATCACGGCCGAGTCGGGCGCCTGGGGCAATCCCCGCGCGCCGTCGCTTCGCAAAAACTCCGCCCGGCCTTCAAGGCCATACCGCTCGGTCAACGCACGCGCCTTGTCCAGCGAGGGCTGGCTGATGTCCATAAATGTCACGCGTTCGGCCTTGCCTCTTAAAAGCAGCTTCGCGCCAAGCCGCCCGTGGTCGCAGCCGATATCGGCTACATGGCGGCAGGCGGGAATCATGCGCTCTATCGCTTCAAGCCGCGCGTCCAGTTGAAACTCACGCATCTCTCTCACATAAGAAGGAGCTGTTCTAAAACAGCCCCTCGGTTCCTTTGGTTAGTCAAGCGAATCCTTGAGCTTGCGGGACCGGCTCGGGTGACGCAGCTTCCTGAGCGCCTTGGCCTCAATCTGGCGGATGCGCTCGCGCGTAACCTTGAAGTACTTGCCCACTTCTTCGAGCGTGCGCGCGCGGCCGTCCTCAAGGCCGAACCGGAGCTTAAGCACTTTTTCCTCGCGCGGCGTCAGCGTTGAGAGCACGCTCATCAGCTGTTCCTTGAGCAAGGTAAAAGCGGCGGCTTCGGCGGGCGCGGGCGCATCGTCGTCGGGGATGAAGTCGCCCAGATGGCTGTCCTCTTCCTCGCCGATCGGGGTCTCCAGCGACACCGGCTCCTGCGCGATCTTGATGATCTCGCGCACCTTGTCCTCGCTGATGCCCATTTCCTCGGCAATTTCCTCGGGCGTGGGCTCCCGGCCATATTCCTGAAGGAGCTGGCGCGATACGCGGATCAGCTTGTTGATGGTCTCAACCATGTGCACGGGAATGCGGATCGTGCGCGCCTGATCGGCGATGGCCCGCGTAATCGCCTGGCGAATCCACCACGTCGCGTAGGTCGAGAACTTGTAGCCCTTGCGGTAATCAAACTTTTCAACCGCCTTGATCAGCCCCAGGTTCCCTTCCTGAATGAGGTCCAGGAACAGCATGCCGCGCCCCACATAGCGCTTGGCGATCGACACCACGAGGCGCAGGTTGGCCTCGCTCAGACGATGTTTGGCGGCCTCGTCGCCCATCTCCATGCGCTTGGCCAGCTCGATCTCCTCTTCCGCCGTGAGCAGCGGCACCTTGCCGATTTCCTTCAGGTACATGCGCACGGGATCGTCTATCGAGATGCCCTCGGGCACCGAAAGGTCCAAATCTTCTTCGTTCAATTCGATGATGGGCTCAGGTTCCGCCTCGATCTTTTCCTCGTTGACCACCTCGATGCCCACGCTGTCGAGCGTATCGAGCACCTTGTCAATCTGGTCCGCGTCCAGCTCCAGTTCGCCCAACTGCTCGATGATCTCCTTGTAGGTCAACATGCCCTTTGTCTTGCCGGTCTCGATCAGTTCCCGAACGCGAAGCGACACATTCTCCATATTTGCCTTGTCCAAGTGGTTCACTCCCTCCGACCGGTCATCAGGCCATTCCTTTAGCTTTTGTCATGAGTTCTGCCTGCCGTTGTTTCAGTTCCCTCTGTGCCTCGCCTGAAGAAACCTTGATCTCCTCGCGCAGGCGGTCTATTTCCTTGTCAATGCGCGCTTTGCGGATCACGTTCAGGCAATCCTCGGCAGCCGTAAGCGCCGTGCGTTCGTCCGGCAACACCTCGACCGACAGCGCCCGCGCCGCGCGGCTTTTCTCCTCTTCGTCTATCCGGTCAAGCGCCGCGGCAGGGGCCACCCCCTGAAGCATCATCTCGGCCAGTCGTTTGTATAGCTCGTCGTCAAAGTCGTTCGCGTTCACCGTCTCGGCGGCAATCATCCGTCCGGCCAGCATCGCAAGCAACGCCTGCTCGGCTTTTTGCACCTCGTTCAACTTTTCGGCCATTCGGCCCGGCGCCGGGCGCTTTTTCACCGCCGGCTCCAACGCTTGAAACGAAACGCCGACCTGCCGCATCAGCACTTCCTTGTCGAACCCTGTCTCTACGCTCAGACGGCTGATGTGAAGGTCCAGTTCAACCGGATTTCCTACCTTTTTCAGCAAATTGCAGCACGCAATCGCATATTCCGTGCGTCCTTCCTGCGTCGTCATGTCGTGCCCGTCCGCTTCGCGCTCCATGCGGTAGACAAACGGGTCCATGGGCCGGAGTTGGTCAAACCCTTCACGCCCTTGTTCCTTCACAAAATCGTCGGGGTCCTGCCCCCCGGGAAATGCCAGCACCCGCGCCTTGACACCGCCCACTTCCTCAAAGATGTCAAGGGCGCGCAAAATCGCCTTCTGGCCCGCGCTGTCGCCGTCATAGCCCACCAGCACCTCGGGCACATAGCGCTTGATGAGCTTGGCCTGTTCAACCGTCAGCGCCGTTCCCAGTGTCGCCACCACGCCTTCGACGCCCCTTGCGCGCAACGACACCACATCCATGTACCCCTCGACCAATATCAATCGCTTGATCCCCCGCTCTTTTTTGACAAAATTCATGGCGTACAAGCCTTGTCGCTTGTTAAACACCGGCGTGTCGGGGGTGTTCAGGTACTTGGGGGTCCCGTCGCCCATCGCGCGCCCGCCGAACCCCAACACCCGGTCCTGGGCGTTGATGATCGGGAAGATCACGCGCTCGCGAAACATGTCATAGCGCTTTGCGTTCTTGACGCTCGTCAACCCCGCGCCGACCAGCGTCTCTTCGTCGAACCCCTGCCCCATAAGATGCTCGGTCAAACTGTCCCAGCCCGCGCCGGTCGCGCCCAAGCCAAAGCGCCGTATAACCGCATCGTCCAAGCCCCGCTTGTTCAGGTACGCAAGCGCGCGAGAACCGTCCGGGGACCATATGGTATCATGAAAAAACCGCGCGGCGATTCGGTTTGCCTCATAGATGCGCTCCTTGAGCGCGCGTGAGGCTTCTCCCCCGCCGCCGCTCTCCCCCTCGGGCAGCGGCAAACGCGCGCGTTCCGCCAGCAGCTTGACCGCGTCCAGAAACTCCATCCGTTCCAAATCCATCACAAATTGGATCAATGTACCGCCCTTGTGACAGCCGAAGCAATAGTACATCTGCGCCTCGGCGTCCACGCTGAAGGATGCGGTTTTTTCATGATGAAACGGGCAAAGCCCCCAATATCGCCGTCCCTTTTGCTTAAGCGGAACGTATTCCGACACCACATCGACAATATTCAACCGGCTGCGCAGGTCGTCAAGCCAGGCATCTGATAGTCTTACCGCCATATGCCCAAAACCTCTTCTCGCGCGGGACGGCAAGTACATTGACATACCTTTCCCGCACGCATGTGCCATAAGATTTCGATGTCATATGCCGAATTTCCTGCACCATGCAAAAATTCCCGCGCAGTTTGAGTTTCTACACCTGTACGTATGTCCCCTCAACGAATGCTATATACCACGCGCGACCGGTCAAACCCTGCAAACACGGAAATTTTACCTGATAAAGCATCAGTTTTCGCCAAAATATTCCAATTTTGTCTTTATGCCAGCAAGAAACACAAGGAAGCGTCCACCCGGAGGGAACGATTCTTCCTTATTTCAATGATTTCAATGCGCGCGGATTCTCAAACGCGCTACTTGCCTACCGAAGCGATGCGCTTGATGGTGCGGAGCATAACATCCGCATCAAGCGGCTTGCCAAGATGCCCGTCCATGCCCGCCGAAAGCGCAAGTTCAATATCTTCCTTGAATACATTGGCCGTCATGGCGATGATTGCCACGCGCTTGGCGTCAGGCCGGTTCAAATTGCGGATCGCGCGCGACGCCTGGCAGCCATTGACACCCGGCATCTGCATGTCCATCAAGATCACATCGTAATGCCCGATCTCGGATCTTTCAAATTTTTCAATGCACTCAGCGCCATCCGAAGCTTCCTCGGTCGTAGCCCCACTGCCCGCCAGGAGTTCTGTCGCGATCAGGCGGTTGATCTCCACATCGTCTGTCACCAATATGTTGAGGCCCGTCAGGTCAATCCGGGAAGCTTCGCCTTGGGCGCTCTCGGCGTTCATCAATTGGCGAATCTTCTCATCCGTCACCGCCTTTTCACTGATCGATACCCGCTTGCCCGGCTCTAGAATCCGAGCCCTGATGGTGAAGCTGAACGCGCTGCCCACGCCCTCCTTGCTTTCAACCTCGATATCCCCGCCCATCATGCGCACAAATGCCTTGGAAATCACGAGACCCAGACCGGTTCCGCCAAAACGGCCCGTGATCGATTCGTCCGCCTGAACAAAGGACCTGAACAGTTTCCCTACCTGCTCCTGGCTCATGCCAATCCCCTGATCGGTCACCGCGAAACGGTATATCCCATCACCGCCCTCGCGCGCGACCTGGCTTGCGGCAATGGCGACCGTCCCGCCATGGCTTGAAAACTTGACGGCATTGCTCATCAGGTTCATCATCACCTGGTTGAACCGCAGAGCGTCGCAAAGAATCATATCGTCTTCAACATCGATGTCAAGGTCAATGCCCACATCCTGTTCTTTTGCGCGGGATATCATCATGGACGCCACAAAACTGAGGTTCTTGGCCAAGGACATCTCGCCCAGTGTCAGGCTCATCTTGCCCGCTTCAATCTTTGACATATCAAGCACATCATTGATGACGCCGAGCAAGTGCTGCGAAGCGCCCTCGATTTTGTCGATGCAGTAGCGAATCTTTTCCGGTTCATAGCTTCTGCGCGCGATCTGCGTCATTCCGATGATGGCGTTCATCGGAGTTCTGATTTCGTGGCTCATATTGGAGAGGAATTCGCTCTTGGCGCGATTGGCCTTTTCCGCTTCGTTGCGGGCGTTTACCAGCGGGGTCACATCGGTCATGGTCATCATCACGCAGCGCGCGGCGGCTTGTTCGCCCTCGTACTCCGATGCCATAGGGATGAGCGAAAGCGTAAATATTCGGCTCGGCTTCGTTTCCTGGGACGCCATGACCACTGTTTTCTTGAACTCGCCGAGGTGCCCAAGATCAAATATCCTTCGCACGTCCTCGTCAAGCGCGCCCGCGTCTTCTCCGCGCACCAAGCGCTTAAGCACCTGCTTATCGCTCATGTTGAGGCCCCGCTCGCGCAGGCATTGCCGCATGGCGGCATTGGCAAACACCATCTGCTTATCCATGGTGAAAAACGCGATGCAGTCGGTCATAGAGTCAAAATGGTGGCAGATGGAATCGGCAGTCAGGTTCATGCCGTCTACAATCCGCAGATAATCGCCCTTGTAGTCCGCCGCGTCGGCGCGTTCGAACAAACGCCCGTCCCGCGTGGCGGTCATGATGTGCTCGGTACCCTCAATCAGGCTTGCCACGCTTGAAGACACGCGCAGGAACGCATGTTCGAGTTGCCCCAGTTCATCCTGCGCGTCCTCCCGGCTGAGGACAATCTTGGTGTCGCCGTCGGCCAGTTTGTTGGCCGCGCGGACCATGTATTGAACCGGCTGGGTAATGGAGCGGATGATATAAAGCGTGAATATGAGCAGCAGTGCGATGCCGATGACAAAGATGGCTATGGTCGCGGTCGTGGAATTGCGCAGCAGGCGTTCTGATTCCAAGCTGCTCGTGCGGGCC
This sequence comes from Eubacteriales bacterium, assembly GCA_031551775.1. GTDB lineage: Bacteria > Bacillota > Clostridia > Christensenellales > Aristaeellaceae > Anaerozeibacter. The sequence continues at coordinate 22,137 of JAVBND010000042.1, forward strand.
TGTTCGCCGTTCAGCTCGATCAGGTTTTTAATCATCTCATCGATTTGTGCCCCAATAGGCCAAGCATGCGCATAAAAATACCGAATGGCGCCGCTCTCGCCCCGATCCGCCATTTCAAAGGCGATCACGACCTGCTCTTTCCATACTCCGATGCGCTCCCTAAGCCCAAGCACCGCCTCATACTCGCCGCCCTTTTCGCCGCCGCCTTGCCTCAGCGTGTCCAAGTACCCTTCCATCTGAACGTCCATGTCCCTGAAAACCTGATTATGATCCCTAATATAGCCCTTCATGTACGTCGTGTTTTCCCCGATTACCTTATCGCGCACCTGCGTCCTGATCTGGTCAAAGTCAAAGAGAATTTGGGATATATGAACGAGCGGATTGATGACCACCTTTTCTTCGTACTTGATCAATCCCGCCAATCGAAGCACGCTAAAAGCGCCTACGGATCCAACGACCGCAGTAACAATCAAGGCAACCGCAAGAGCGGTCATCAGCTTGGTTCGAATTTTTACCCGCACTGTCACAGCGTCTGTCACCTCTTGGCACATGTTGACGTCCCCGCAATATTATAGCACGCTTTCTTCCATCCGCGACGGTTCTTTCATGAATTTTTATGCTAAGGTGTTGATTGCATAAGTTTACACAGCCCGGGTTGCTTTGCGCACGCCTACGCGCTATGATTAGAACTCCGCGGCAGGGCCGCAATCAAAACGCAGGAGGCAAACATGTCAGAACAATTCAAAACCCCGGGCACCCTGGAAGAAGCAATCAACCCAGAAGGCGTAAAGCGCGTAAACTGGGCCGGATTTGTCGAAGGCGACGTGGTGGCGTTTTTTGACGCGCACGAACTGGAAAAGCTCTCAATTGAAGACGGCAACGGCAACAAAGCCAAGCTCCAGCGCACCAAGGCCAATTCAATCAAAATCGAATACACCTCTTCTGTCGTATTATAAGCAAAACCAACGCCGCCCGTGAAAAGGCGGCGTTTTGACCGACACCGGCAACACGCCCCCGGCGTGTACAGCCGTTCCCTGCCCATCGAAAAGATTTGGCAAAGCCAAAGTTTTCGATGACGCGTCAGCGCGTCGCGCGCGAGAGCGCGCCGACAATGAACAAGAGCAGGCAAGCGCCCGCGACGGCAATCAGGATGCTGTAGAGGTTAAAGCCGCTCACGGTACCCCAACCGAGCAGCGTCGCGATAAAGCCGCCGATCCCCGCGCCAACGACGCCCACCACAATGTTGCCTATTGCGCCCATGCGCGAATTTTTTCCCATAATCATGCTCGCGATCCAGCCCGCCAACGCGCCCAGAACAATCCACGTAATCAGTCCCATAGTCCTCCTCCTCATGCTTTTGATGTGCTTATTTTACGCCCGCGCAATAAAAAAGATTCCGCCATTATGTTCCTGTATAGTTGCCGACAAGAAAATCAAAAACCGCCACAATTTTCAATCATCGCCTTCCAGTCTTTACATTGGTTGATGTATGCTACGCTTGCACATATTTCGAACAAGAGGAGCGATGCGCTTGAGCGTTTCATTTGCCATCACAATCATATTGGTGCTGGGCGTGGTCTTCGTGAACGGATGGACCGACGCGCCCAATGCCATTGCGACCGCCGTATCCACGCGCGTGCTGAGGCCGCGACCGGCGATCGTAATGAGCGCGGTGTTTAACTTCCTTGGCGCGCTGTTCATGACCGCGGTCAACGCCAAGGTCGCCTTCACGATATCAAACCTCGTGAATTTTGGCGATGCCGCGGGACAGGAGGCCAGCATCGCCTTGGCCGCTGCGCTGGTCGCGATTGTGGTGTGGGCGGTGGCCGCATGGTATTTCGGCATTCCGACCAGCGAGAGCCATGCGCTGATCGCGGGCGTGACCGGCGCGGCGCTGGCGCTGGGCGGTTTTTCCGCAGTCAACGGCGAGGAATGGATCAAGGTCGTGCAAGGACTCATTCTTTCCTCCGTCATCGGATTTGGGTTCGGGTTCCTGGTCACAAAGATCATTATGCTGACCTGCCGCGCGATGGACCGCTACCGGGCAACGCGCTTTTTCTCCGGCGGACAGGTGGCGGGCGCGGCGGCGATGAGCTTTTTGCACGGCGCGCAAGACGGGCAAAAGTTTATGGGCGTGTTCATGCTTGCCCTCTTTTTAAGCGGTCACGCCGCAAAAGGCGCGGACGGCGCGTTCTCTATTCCGATCTGGGTGGTTTTGCTGTGTTCCGCCGTCATGGGGCTTGGCACCTCGATCGGCGGCTACCGCATCATCAAGTCGGTGGGCATGGACATGGTCAAGCTTGAAAAATACCAGGGCTTCGCCGCCGACCTGTCGGCTGCCGTATGCCTTCTGTTCGCGACGCTCACCGGCATTCCGGTCTCCACCACCCACACCAAGACCACGGCTATCATGGGCGTGGGCATGGCCAATCGGCGAAATTCGGTCGATTTGGGGGTCGTGCGCGACATGTTCGCCGCTTGGGTGCTGACCTTTCCCGGCTGCGGATTGATCGGATATCTCTTTAGCTTGCTGTTCATCAAGCTGTTCTGATTTGAATTTGAGAGGATGGATGCGATATGAAAAAGGAACTTGACTACTTCGAGTGTTTTTCCAATATGTCCGGCGCAAGCGTGCGCGCTGCGGAGAAACTCGTCGATCTGATCACCGACTACCGCGACGTGGCCGCCAAGGCTGACGCGATTCACACAATCGAACATGAATCGGACGAACTGCTGCACGAGATGGTTGTATCGCTCAACAAGGCCTTCATCACGCCGATCGACCGGGAGGACATCCTGACGGTCGCCGACAAGATCGACTCAATCACCGACGCCATCGAGGACGTGGCCAACCTCTTCGACATGCTGTCGGTAACCGATATGCGCCCGGCCGCGAAGGAATTGGCGCGCGTCGTGCTTGCCTGCTGCAAGAGCCTTCACGAGCAAGTTCTGGAGTTCAAGAGTTTCAAGCGCTCCAAGAAACTCAATGAGCTGGGCATCGAAGTCAACCGCCTGGAAGGCGAAGGCGACGGGCTGCACCGCGCCATCATCAAGGAACTGTATCTGTCGGGCGAAGACGTGCTCCTGATCCTCAAGTGGCGCGACATCTACGACACCATGGAGGTGGTGCTCGACATGTGCGAAGACGCTGCGGACCTCCTCTCAGGCCTGGCCATTAAGAACGGTTGAATCGGTATCCGTGAATCAATAAAATCCCCGGTCCGCCAAGCGCGAAACGGGGATTTTTAAATGGATATGACTGTTTATTTGATGATCTTGATGCGGCCCTGGGGCTCGCCGTACGCCTGTGCCGTCACGACGCCGCCAAGTTCCTCGGTCACATAGTTTACCAGCGCGTCTTCAAGGGCGACGCCCGTCATGTATCCCGAGGTCTGGTTGGCGTAGCGCAAAGCGTAGTAGGTATCGCCGCCCGCCGCCGAGAAATCATTGGTGGCGATGTTGTACAGCGCCTCAATGTCGAACGGCTCGCCGCCGACGGTTTCGATGCTCACGCGGCTGCCGGGCTTGGCGGGCGCAAAATAAGTGGAATCGGGATACTGTTCGCCCTGTTCGTAGGGAACTGTGGTATCAAGCGTGAAGACGATGCCCGACACCTGCGGGAACGCACCGATCGCGTCGGGCGTTGAGAAGGTTGCGGCTTCAAGCACCTCGAGCAACTCCGCGCCGGTGATGGTGAGGACGGTCACCTGGTTGCCATAGGGGAACACGGTCTTCATGTCGTTCATGGTGATTTCGCCCGCCTGGATGCTGGCGCGGATGCCGCCGCCGTTGTTGATGGCCGCCACAACCTTGTCCTCGCCCAGCGCCTTCTTTGCCGCCCAGAGGATCGCGTCGCACGCAAAGTCGCCAAGGTTGGTCTCTTCCGTGCGCACGCCCGGGTCGCGTTCGCCGTTGAGCAGCACTTCGGTGGTCGCGAAGGACTGACTGAGCAGTTCTTGCACCTCGGCGTTCTTCGCGTTCACAATCTCCGTGACATCGGCGTCAAGATCAGATTTGATGAGGGTGGTGGTCAGCGACTCGCCGTCGTAGACGACCATGCCGATGTTGTGGAAGTATTCGCCGGTTGAGACCAGGGTAGTGCCGTTGACCACTTCGCCTTCGATGATGCTGTGGCTATGCGCGTCGATCATCAGGTCAATGCCGGTGACCTTCTCCAGCACGTCCGTCGAGCGGTTGCCGGCGCTCTCATCCGCGATGCCCAGGTGGGACAGGCACACGATCAGGTCGCACGCTTCGCCCTTGAGCAGGTCCACCTGCGCCTGCGCGCAGGCAACCAGTTCATCGCCCATGAACATCGACAGGGTGTTGACCTTGTCGGGATGCGTCTTGGTCAGGGTTTCGGGCGTCGAGAGGCCGAACACGCCTACCTTGAGGCCGTTATCCATGGTGAAAATGGTGTTGGGCTCGACAAATGTCTCGCCGCTGATCTTGTTGACGATGTTGGCCGACAACACTTTAAATTTGACCACCTCAAGGATTTGCTGGAGGTTGTCCGAACCCCAGTCAAATTCATGGTTGCCCAGGGTCATCGCGTCGTACCCTGCGGCGTTCATGAACTCAAGGGCGGTCTGGCCGTAGCTGATGTTGACCAAGGGCGTGCCCTGGGTCGCATCGCCCGCGTCGAGCAACAATACCGAGGCGCCGGCGGCGGTCAGGTCCTTCTTGAGTTTCGCGACGGCGGCGTAACCAAACGTGCCGCCGGAGATGTCGGACACCGCATAGCCGTGGATGTCGTTGGTGTGCAGGATGACCAATTTCCCGGCAACGTCCACAAGCCCTGATGCGGTCGCAGGCATCGCCATCATCAATACGAGCAGCAGCGCCAACAGACACGAAAGTACCGATCTTCTTTGCATGATGATTTCCTCCCCATCGTTCTTCCAGCATTGACCATACCATGTATATTATATAACCTTTTTTACCGATTTACAAGTTCTTGGGATGGGAATTCACGCCGCTTTGACGAAAGTTCGCGCCATGACGCACAAAATACGCGCCGCGGATCTTCGCTGTGTTTTAAGACTGCCCGTGAGCGCTCCGCGCAGGCGCTGGGCATAGACATTACCCTGTGCGGCCGCTGTATTGAGGCCTGCCCCTACACGCAGCGATACTTGAGGGCAACGGAAGAAACCACATAAAAAAACCGGGGCTTTCGCGGCAAACGCGAAAGCCCCGGTTTCGGTCATTGAAGCTTCAAATCGCCTTCTTTGATCCATCCGATTTTTCGAAACACCTCGCCCAGCACAAAGCAGATCACAGCGGGCAGCACGACGGCGATCAAGACAAGGCCGATCAAGTCCATAGCGCCAATCGCGGCGCGCGTGCCCTGCGCAATTTCGCCTATCCAGCCGGTGTATACGCCGATGGGGCCGACCAGCCCGCAGGTACCCATGCCGCTACTGACGGCCGGCCCGTTCATCTCAAGGCGAAACAGGCACGTCGCGATGGGGCCGGTGATGGCGCTTGTCACGGTGGGCGCGATCCAGACGCGCGGGTTCTTCACGATGTTGCCCATCTGCAGCATGGACGTGCCAAGGCCCTGGGACACCAATCCCCCCACGCCGTTTTCGCGGTAGCTCATCACGGCAAAGCCCACCATCTGCGCGCAGCAACCGGCCACCGCCGCGCCGCCCGCAAGTCCGGTCAGGTTAAGCGCCGCGCAGATCGCTGCCGAGGAGATCGGCAGCGTCAGGCAAACGCCGATCACCGCGCTCACCAAAATGCCCATCCAGAAGGGGACCAACTCGGTCGCCCACATGATGACTTGCCCCACCGATTGCGCCGCCCGCCCGATCGCGGGCGCGATCAGCATCGACAGCCCCGCGCCCACGAGGATGGTGACGAGCGGCGTGACCAAAATGTCGATCTTGGTCTCCTTGCTGACCATTTTCCCGCATTCAGCCGCCACGATCGCCACCACAAGCACGGCAAGCGGTCCGCCCGCGCCGCCCAATTGGTTGGCGGCCTGCCCCACGGCGGTCAGCGCAAAAAGCGCCAATGCCGGAGCCTTGAGCGCATAGCCGATCGCCACCGCCATTGCCGGACCCGCCATGGACGAGGCAAACGCGCCGAACTGGTTCAAAATGGGAAGCCCCAGTTGCGTGCCCAGTGTGTTTAGGATGGTGCCAATCAGGAGCGAGGCGAACAGCCCGCTTGCCATATGCCCCATGGCGTCGATCAGGTACCGCTTGAACGAAGGCGCTACGTCTTTGCGTTTGAGAAATTCCTTTAGCCCGCGCATGGTTTTAATCCTTTCAGTTCAACGTACGCCGGGCCGCCTTGCCCTTGACATGGCGGTAGATCGCCAATGCGTACACAAGCGCCATTATGCCCAGCACGATGTAGATCATGTAGCCGGGCAGCTTGAACAGATCGATGTAGCCCTGCGCGAATACATAGAGGATGATGGCCGGAATGCCCCAGGTGGCGTAGCCGCGAAGCGCCGCCGGAAAACGGATGCCGCTGCCCGCGTTGACTTCCTCAAGAAAGCTCTCATATCCCCATCCCAGGCGGGTGCAGCAGAACAGCACGTATACCAGGGACCCAAGCGGCAGGATGTTGTAGGACACGATGAAGTCCTCAAGATCCAGGATGCCCGATCCCGGTCCAAGCGGCTGAACCCCGCTCCACAGGTTAAAGCCCAGCAGCGCCGGCAGCGCCAGCACGAAGATGGCGGCCATGTTGACGGCAGCCGACTTCTTCCGGCTCCAGCCCAGAGCGTCCATCGCGAAGCTGATGATGTTCTCAAAAACCGCAATCAGGGTTGAAAGCGCCGCGAAAAGCATGAACAGGAAGAACGCCGTACCCCACCATTGCCCGCCCGCCATGGCGTGGAAGATGTTGGGCAAAGTGATGAAGATCAGCGGCGGGCCCGCATTGGTCGGAATGTCGAAGGCAAAGCACGCCGGGATGATGATGAGTCCGGCCATGATCGCGACCAGGGTATCGAGCAGCGTGATCACGACGCTCTCGCCCATCAGGCGCTTCTCGCGGCTGATGTAGCTGCCGAAAATCGCCATCGAGCCCATGCCGATGGAGAGCGTAAAGAACGCCTGACCGAGCGCCGCGAACAGCACCGTGCCAATGCCCGCTTCCCTGATCTTGCCAAAGTCGGGCACCAGGTAGTAACGGATGCCTTCGCCCGCGCCTTCGAGCGTCAAAGAATTAACCGCCAGCACCGCCATGATCGCGATGAGCAGCACCATCATCACCTTGGTGATGCGCTCGACGCCCTTTTCAAGCCCCATCATGCAGATGCCGAACCCAAGCGCCACCATGATGCCCATGCAGACGATCTGCGCGCCGGGCGCAGCGGTCATGCCGACAAACATGTTGGTAATGGCGTCCGCGCTTGAGATCGGCTCGGCCAGGCCCGCGCTCATCGCGCCGATGGCCGTCTCGACGCTTGCGGGCGTAAACGCGCCCGACACAAAGCGCCACAGATACAAAAGCAGCCAGCCGGAAATCACCGTATAGAACATCATCAGCATGTAGTTGCCGAGCACCCCCACCACAGAAAACCAATGCCACTTGCTCCCCTTGGGCTCAAGCACCCGAAAGGACTGCGCGATGCTCTTGCGGCTGGCGCGCCCGACCGAGAACTCCATCGCCATGACGGGGATGCCGAGAATCAACAGGAACAACAGGTAGATCAGGATGAACGCCGCGCCGCCGTATTGCGCGGTGATGTAGGGAAAGCGCCACACGTTGCCAAGCCCTATGGCGCAGCCCGCCGAGATCAGAATGAAGCCGAGCCGAGTGCCGAATTTTTCGCGCATGCCATTGATCCCTCCATATAAATATATTATTCATAAAATACCACATTTGCGCCACATTCACAAGGGATTTCTCAGATTCGCGAAAATAATTCTCAGATTTGCGAAAAACATTCAAAAAAGCTATGCGCTGCTCAATCAAGGCGCCGCCTTGCCTCAAGAACAGGGCAAGACGCGCGCGCATACCATGATATCGCAGCAACACTACGCAAACCGCATAAGCGCAGCCTCCGCCATCCGCGTGGTGTTGGCGCGAAAACATGGAAAGAGGATCGCCTATGAATAGATATGGCCCGCAATATTGCCAAGGCCGCCAGCCTGCCTGTTGTATTCCAGGCTCCCAAGGCCCCGCAGGTCCGGCAGGTCCCCAGGGCCCCGCAGGTCCGTCAGGCCCACAAGGCCCCGCAGGTCCGTCAGGCCCCCAGGGTCCCACAGGTCCGTCAGGCCCCCAGGGTCCCGTGGGGCCCGATCAGCCGTTTGGCGGCATCGCCACGGTTGGAGGATCGACGCACTCGCTCACCGCCGCCGCGCAAGTGCTTTGCTTTGATACGCTTTTGCCGTCATCCGGTGTGATCGCCAGCATTACGCCCTGCAGGTTAACCGTCCCCACCGCGGGCGTGTACGAAGTTCAGTACACTTGGGTGGTTTCGGCATCGGTCAACTCCGCGCTGACCATCGCCATCCGTACCAACGGCGCAAATACCGTAAGCTCAACCTATGCGATGGTCGCCAACGTCCAACAGACGATCGTCGAGTCGGTCTTCCTGTCGTTGGCGGCAGGCAGCGTGCTCGACCTGACGGGCGCTTCCACGCCCAACGCGACGACCACATCGCCATCTGGGCTTTCTGCGGTGTTCACCGCCAAACGGCTTGGGTCCATTCCGCTCACCAGCGCGTCGATCAACAGCCTCGAGCCGCAGTTGCTCACCTGCTCGGGCACCGTCTGAAACCGCGCAGCGCTTGTTGTTTCAATTCAGCCCGCCGACAAAGTTATCGGCGGGCTGAAATTGTATGTTTTCCCGTCATCCTCCTACCGGCCTAGGCGGGTTACGGCCCTTGAGGCCCACGCCCGCCAGCGCCGTGCCGAGCGCCGATGCGATTGCCCACAGCGCATAAACCGCGTAAAGGCCCATACGGTCGTACACCAAGCCGATCGCCGCGCCCGCCAGGGCCGAACCGAGGTAGCAGAAACAGTCCACAAGTCCCGCCACCAGCGCCACGCGGCGCACGCCCGCGTATTCCATCGGAAAAAACGCGGTGAGCATGGGCGTATTGCCGTAGAGGATGGCGCAGCTCACGCCCAGCATCGCCGCGAACGCGAACCGGCCGGGTGACGGAACCAGCCAGAGCATCGCGGTTGAAACAGCGCACAGCCCCATCATGACCAATGCCGCCGCGCGTGCGCGCCCGTGAACCCGGGCAAATACAATCCGTCCGAGCACCAAGCCCAGCGCGTTGAGCGCGGGAATTACGAGCGACACCAGCGCCGCGCCGCCGCCAAAGGACTGCGCCAGGATGCTCGGCCCCCAGGTGGTGATGCCGTCGCGTACAAAACCTTGCGCCGCGCAAGCCACGAGCATCGCCCACAAGCCGGTCGAAAAAATCAGTCTGCCCACCGGCATGGCGTCTTTCGGTTTTTCACATCCGGGAGCCTGCGCCACGCGCTCTCCGGCAAAATCCCTGACCAGGCGAAAGCAAAACGGCCAAATGGCAAGCACAATCGCGCCGGGCGCCAAAAACGCCATCCGCCACGAAAACGCGCTTGCCATCCACCCGGCAACCAGCCAACTGAGCAAGTGCCCCGCGATGGTGGATACCGACATCACAAAGCCCGCGCGCGCGCGCGCCGCTCCCTCAAACCACTCGGCAACCGTCTTCACGATGGGCGTCCATAACATCGATTGCAGCGCGCCGTTGAGCGCCATGAGGACCAAAAGCGCCGGGTACGAAGCCGCAAACGAACATGCGATGTTTATAAGCGCCGTACCCATCAACCCCATCAGCATAAAGCGGCGGGGACTGAGGCGGTCAGCGCTCGCGCCCACCGCCAGTTGTCCCGCCGCGTAGGTTATGGCAAACACCGTTTGCAGCGCGCCCGCCTCGGCCCCGGTCAACCGGAGCGACTCCTGTATACCCCAAAGCGCCTGTGCCAGGTTGAGCCGGGCAATGTAGGCGGAGGTGTAAACCAAGAAGCATCCGCCGAGCACGCCTCGCTGCGCCTTTGTAAACATGCCCCTATCCCCCATTATCCCTTGATGCCGCCCGTAATTTGTTCAATGAAATAATAGGGGATTGCCGCCCCCTTGTCAAGCGATGGCGATCACCGGCGAAAGGTGCGGCGCGTGATCGAAGCGGCCTACAGGGCGTGTGTGCAAAAGCGGATCATAAGCACATAAGCGGGCCAGCCGTTATAGATTCCCGGCCAACCCTTGCGCCCATGGCGCCAAAGGTTAATTCATTGCATATTCTTTCAATTGTTGTGTATTTATATTGACACAACAATTTTTTGGCGCTATAATGCATTTCAATACAAATTCTTTGTGAATACGCTCCATCGCCATTTTTGCAAATAACAGCGCAATGGCGCTGATTATATATAGTTTTCGCATTGATTTTACCGATTGTATTCATGCGGGGCGAATTCCGCCGAATCGGTGAAATCGGTACCCATTGTGAAATTTTATGCAATGATATGGAGGGGGATTGTCATGAAGAAATTCTTGAGCGTCTTGCTGTGCCTGGTTCTGCTTGCTTCGATGGCTTTGTCCGCCGGCGCGAAAGTCGTACTCGACGAAGCGGCAGTGGTTGACTTTGTCCATGAGGAGTTTAAGGGCATCGCCGCCATCCCACGCCCGTCCAGCCATACCGAAGCCATCAGCGAATACCTCTACCAATGGGGTCTGAGCCACAGCTTTGAGTCGGTCAAGGACGAAGTGGGCAACGTCGTGTGGGAGATTCCCGCATCGGCCGGCTTTGAAAGCGCGCCGCTGACCGTGCTGCAGGTGCATTCCGACATGGTGTGCGTTTCGGATGATCCCAATTGGGATGGCGTCGTCACGCTGATCAAGACCGATGACGGTTTCTTCAAGGCCGATGGTACCAGCCTGGGCGGCGACGACGGCATCGGCATCACCTCCGCTATGTTCCTCATTACCTCTGAGGCGGTCGTTCACGGGCCGATGCGCGTGATCATCACCATCAATGAAGAGGGCGGCGAGCCCTCAGGCGTGGGCAACCTCGACCACGCGACCGTTACGGACGCGCAGTTCCTCATCAACATTGACTCGGAAGAGTACGGCATCTGCACCGTCGCCGCTTGCGGATTCAACGGTTTCTCCTTTAGCGGGACGCTGAACTGGGCGGACGTCAACGCCCAGGGCAAGGTAGCCTACGCGATTGACCTCAAGGGTCTGACCGGTGGCCACTCGGGCGTCGATATCCACAAGAACCGCGCAAACGCCATCAAGGCGGTTGACTACTGCATGGCCTGGGCCAAGTACAACGGCATCGATATTGAACTTGCTTCCTTCACCGGCGGCACCGGTATGACCGCGATTCCCAAGCTCGCGAGCGCCGTCATCGTCATCAAGGAAGCGGACGCGGAGAAGTTTGCCCAATTGATGGACAAGACCATCGCCACCTTTACCGCGCAGTACATGCCGACCGAGCCCAATTTCACCTTCACCTACGGCGCGACAGACATGCCCGCGAAGGCGCTGTCGGTGGAAGAATCATCCCACCTGATCGACCTGGTCGCGGCGGTTGAGGACGGCATCAACGGCGTCAGCCAGCGCTACGAAGGAATTACCGAATCCTCCTTCAACGTGGGCATCGTCAACTTTACCTCCGACAGCGACGCGATGAGTTTCTATGTTCCGATGCGCCTGAACGCCGCGTGGCCGGCGCTCGTGGCCAATATGGAATTTGCCGCCATCGCGAACGCGTTTGGCTATGAGATGGAAGTGAGCGACGACCTGTACATGGGCTGGGTCGAAAGGGAAGGCGACGTGATCGCCGAGTACTACGCCAAGGCGTTCAAGGAATACACAGGCGATGACTGCATCGTCACTGCGGTGCACGGCGGCCTCGAATGCGCGGACTTCGCCGACTGGAACGACAAACTGCAAATCGTATCGGTTGGCCCGACCGTCATCGACCCGCACTCAACCAGTGAGCGCGTGCCGATCGACACCATCGCGCCCACCATCGGCAGCATCGCGACATTGCTTCAGTATATCGCCGACGGCACACTGAGCGTGTAACGGCAAAAAACGGCGGGCGGGGCGCGCGGCAGGTCGCTCCGCCCGCCGTTTTTATAAAGGCATAGCCCCCTTTTGCTCCGTATTTTTTCAATATTTTTTTATTTTCTTGCCGATTCCTATTGTATTGAAGAACGAAATACGCTATTATAGTAGAAGTCAAAATATGGTTATTGGGGCTATGTTTTGACCGGTTCAAGATCGAGAAAGGGGCTTCGCGCGGCAAAGCGTGAAAGTGTCTTATGAAATTTGATGAAGCGTTGACCCGGCTTACGGGCGACAGCAGCGTGGTTCTCCGGCGTTTCAGCGGCTCAACCGCCTTGGTGGAGCGTTTTGTGCGAAAATTTCCGCAGGATCAATCCTTTGTGCAACTGACTGCCGCGGTGGAGGCCGGCGACACGGAGGCCATTGAGCGCGCGGCGCACACGCTCAAAGGCTTGACCGGCAACCTGGGTTTTGACGCGCTGTTCAACCATTCTAACGACATGGTTCTTTCCGTGCGCCAAGGCGATCTTGATTCGATCGCGCCGCTGTACGAATTGATCAAGCAGGACTATGAGGACGTGCTTTCAATCATCAATCAAATTGATGCTTAATTTATAACAGCAGATAAATCAGCCCCGGTACGGGTAAGAGGAGCGAAGGTAGTGGACGAGCGCAACATCGTATTGATTGCGGACGACGTAGAAATGAACCGCGCCATGTTGGCGGAAGCATTTCAAAAAGACTACCAAATTATTGAAGCCGAGAACGGCAAAGTGGCGCTCGAGCAGCTTGATATTTACCGCGACCAAATCGCGGCCATCCTGCTCGATATTGTCATGCCCGTCATGAACGGGTTTGACGTGCTGGACAAGATGCTTGAGCAAGAGTTGCTGGGCACCATCCCCGTCTTCCTGATCACCGCGGAGAATTCGGAAAAGGTGCTGATCCACGGCTATGAGATGGGCGTCGCCGACGTCATCAACAAGCCGTTCAGCCTGGAACTCATTTACCGGCGCGTGTCAAACGTCATTGAGCTCTACCGCGCGCGGCTCAAACTGCGCACAATCGTCGAACGCCAAGGCGAAATGCTGGCCGAACAGGCCAAGAAACTTCAGGAAACCAACAGCGCGATCATCGATACCTTGTCTACGGTGATTGAATTCCGCGACTGTGAATCGGGCGAGCACATCCAGCGCATCCGTTCGCTGACCACCATGATGCTCGGGTATATCGTCCAAAATCATCCGGAATTTGGCGTCAAGCATGAGGACATTGCCAACATCGCCGACGCGGCGGTCATGCACGATGTGGGCAAGGTCTCCATCCCCGACTACATCCTGAATAAGCCGGGCCGCCTCACCAAGGAAGAATTTGAAATCATGAAGGAGCACACGGTGCGGGGCTGCGAAATTCTTGAGAGCATCCCGCGCATCCGCGAAAGCGAGATATATACCTATTGCTATGACATCTGCCGGCACCACCACGAGCGTTATGACGGGCGCGGCTATCCCGATGGACTCAAGGGCGACGAACTGACCATCTGGGTTCAGGTCGTGGCGCTGGCCGACGTATACGACGCGCTGGTCAGCAAGCGCGTCTACAAGGACGCCTACTCGCATGACGAAGCCGTGCGCATGATCCTGGCGGGTGAATGCGGCACGTTCAGCGACGTAATGCTCAAGACCTTCAGCGAGATGGCGGGCGCAATTCACGAAGAGCTTTACAGCGACGATCATGCCAGCCAACCGGAGCGGCCGCTCTATGAGCGCCGTCCGACCGCACCCAAGGCCTAAAACCATCCAACAAAACCCCTTCGGACCAAATCCGAAGGGGTTTCAGCTTATCAACAACCCCCTTAAGCAACGCCCTCGCGGGCGTGTCCGCGAGGGTGAATGGGATTTTGACAAAGGGCGGCGATTACGACAGCAGCATCCTGTCGCTCGCAAGCTCGCTTCCGCTTGCCTGGCTGAACGCTTCCATCAACTTGTCAACCGTCAGATTCTTTTTTTGCTCACCCGCCACATCGACAATCACGCGCCCGCCGTCCATCATGATCAGGCGGTTGCCGAGCGCGATCGCGTCGCGCATGTTGTGCGTCACCATCATGGTGGTCAGCGCGTGCTCCGCGATCAGCTTTTCGGTCAGCGCCAGCACCGTCGCGGCGGTCTTGGGATCAAGCGCCGCCGTGTGCTCGTCAAGGAGCAAGAGGCGCGGTTTCTCGCTGGCCAACGTCGCCATCGTGAGCGTCAGCGCCTGCCGCTGCCCGCCCGAGAGCAGGCCCACCTTGCTGGTCAGCCTGTTCTCGAGACCCAGGTTAAGCTCCGCGAGCAAGTCCCTGAACATCGCCCGCTCGCGGTTTGTCACGCCCCACTTGAGCGTGCGCTTTTGCCCGCGCCGGTACGCCAGCGCCAGGTTCTCCTCTATGCCCATGTTTGCGGCCGTGCCCAGCATCGGGTCCTGAAACACGCGGCCCAGCCACTTCGCCCGCCTGTGCTCGGGAAGGGCGGTTACGTCGTTGCCGTCGATCAAAATCTTGCCCTCGTCAACCGGGTAGACGCCCGCCACGGCGTTGAGCAGCGTGGACTTGCCCGCGCCGTTGCCGCCGATCATGGCCACAAAGTCGCCCTCGTTGAGCGTAAGGCTTACCCCGCTTAGCGCTTGCTTTTCATTGACAGTGCCCGGGTTGAACGTCTTCGTGATGTTTCGAATGTCAAGCATTGGCCCGCTCCTTTGCGCCCGTAAGCGACTTCTTGATGGTCAGCCAATAGCTTTTAAACATCGGAAGCGCCAGACAGACGGCTACCGTCGCGGCGGTAAAGAGCTTCATGTCGTTGGCGTCCATGCCCGCCTTGAGCACCAGGGCGATGATGATCCGGTACAATACCGCGCCGAGCGACACCGAGATCAGGCGGTTCTTGAACGAACGCGTGCCAAACAGCACCTCGCCGATGATCAGCGACGCAAGGCCGATGACCACCGTGCCGGTGCCCATCTGCACGTCGGCAAACGATTGGTTCTGCGCGATCAGCGCGCCCGCAAGGCCCACCAGGCCGTTTGAGATCACGAGCCCCAAGATGATCATGTTGTCCGTGTTGATGCCTTGCGCCTTGGACATGGCCAGGTTGTTGCCGGTCGCGCGGATCGCGCTGCCGAGCTCGGTGCCGAAAAACCAATAGATCACGAAGGAGACCAGCACCACGACCGCGAGCCCCACCACGAGCGAGGGCATGGAACGCGCAAGGCCCATTTCCTGAAAGGGCGTATAGACGGTATCCATGCGCAGCAAGGGCATGTTGGCCTTGCCCATGACGCGCAGGTTGATCGAGTAGAGCGCGATCATGGTCAGGATGCCCGACAGCAGCGCCGGGATCCTGAGCCGCGTGTGCAAAAGACCCGTGACGAGGCCGGCCGCCATGCCCGCCGCCATCGCGGCCAGCGTCGCGGGCCAGGCGGGAACGCCGCCCGTCATCAGCCGCGCCGCAACCGCCGCGCCAAGCGCCACCGTCCCCTCAACGGTCAAATCGGCAATGTCGAGTACGCGGTAGGTGATGTACACGCCCAGCGTCATGACCGCCCAGAGTAAGCCCAGCGAGATCGCGCCGAGCAGAATATTGCCCATAGAAGTGTCCTCCATGTATTGAGCGCAAATTGCCAGCGAAGAATGGCGGATGTCCGCCATTCTTCGCGATATTATTGTTCAGCCGATGCTCATTCGGGAAAAATGACGAATTCCTGAAGGTCCGCCGGAATCTCAATCCCGATGGCCGCGGCCGTATCACCGTTTATGCAGTAATTGAATTGATTGGATGTCTCAACCGGCATGGCCGTGATATCCTCGCCGTTCAGTACCCTGACCGCCATCTCACCCGCCTGAAATCCCAGGTTGTAGTAGCTGATGCCCAGCGTCGCGAGTCCGCCGCCCGTGACCTGGTTCTCCTCGCCGCAGATGACCGGGATCTTGGCGTCGATCGCGACCGCGCTCACCACCGGCATGGCGGACGCAAAGATGTTGTCGGTGGGCAAGTAGATGGCGTCGCACGCCTCGACCGCCGCCATGACCGCCTGCTGCACTTCGTTGGTGCTGGAGACCGTGTGCTCGACGTAGGCAATGCCCAAGGCGTCAAGCGCCGCTTTTGCGACGGAGACCTGCAAAATGGAATTGTCTTCACTGGAATTATAGAGGAAGGCGACCGTCTTGCACGCGGGAACCAGCTTCATGAGCAGGTCAATCTGCTCCGCGATCGGGTTCATGTCGCTGGTGCCCGACACGTTGGTGCCCGGGTTCGCACTCGACTCGACCAGCCCCGCCACCTCAAAATCGGTGACCGCGGTGGCGATGATCGGAATGTCGGCCGTCTTGCCCGCCATGGCCTGGGCCGAAGGCGTAGCGATCGCGAGCACGAGGTCCATGCCGTCGCCCACATACTTGTCCGCGATGGTCGATAGGTTGTTGGTATCGCCTTGTCCGTTCTGATAGGTGATTTTAACCTTCTGCCCGTCAATGAAACCGTTCGCTGCCAGTGCGTCCACGAAACCGTCCTGCGCGGCATTGAGCGCGGGGTGATCGACCATCTGCATAATGCCGACGTTAAAGACCTTGCCCTCCGCGAGTACCGCGACCCCAACCGACACAGCGAGAACCGTTACCAGAATTGCCGAGAGTACCTTTTTCATCATGCTTACCATCCTTCCATATTGCGTGTGCCAATCCGGTTCGGATTGGCGCTTCCTGCCGACGCGAAAACGCCTCCGCGCCCTACCGGCAAACCGGTATTGTGACATTATATGGCCCTGATTTTCTTTTGTCAATCCCGCCGGGTGTTAAGCTCAAGTTACATTGCGTAACGATCGGTTTTGCCGCGGCCTGCAAGCGCGCCGCAGTCGTTTCCCTCGCAGAATTCGCATGGCTTTTTGGACAATTCCCCGATTGAAGCGCGGGAGAGAAGGTGATATAATACATTGGTATGCAGATGTGTCGCAAGGTTGTGAAGCGCCGCTCAATGCGCTGACAAAGGAGGCGTAACCCATGGAAGAAACCCGCTTTTCTCCCGAGATCGACGTGTACATCGCCGATGCCGCCCCGGACGCTCAAGCGGTGATGAACAGGATTCGCGCGATTGTCCACGAGGAGGTGCCCGAAGTCACCGAGAAGATCAGCTGGGGCATGGCAACCTTTTCCTATTGCGGCAACCTGATCCATTTTGGTAAATTTGCCAAGCACCTGGGGCTGTACCCCGGTTCGGGCGCTGTCGAGCACTTTTTAAGCGCGGGACGCCTGGGCGCTTACAAGAGCAGCAAGGGCGGCATTCAACTGCCCTACGGCGCGCAAGTGGACGAGAAACTGGTGCGCGAAATCTTGCGCTTCAGCGCCAATGAAAACCGGATGATCGACGCCGCGCGCAAGGAAGCGCGCAAGGAAAAGCGTAAGCTCAGGGCCTCTTCGGACGAAGCGCCGAAGGCATAAAACCAGATCAAAAGGAGTTCTCCCATGCGAAAAATCTCCGCGAAAAAGCTCACCTTATCGGCCCTGTTCCTCGCCATCGCCTTGTACCTGCCCTTCTTGACCGGCCAGATCCAGGTGGTCGGCAAGGCGCTTTCGCCCATGCACATTCCGGCGCTGCTCACCGGTTTCGTGTGCGGTTGGCCTTATGCCATCGCGGTCGGCGTCATCTCGCCGCTGCTCCGTTCTCTGATCTTTGGCATGCCGCCCCTGTTCCCCACCGCCACGGCAATGGCGCTGGAACTGGCGACCTATGGCGCGGTCGCCGGCCTTTTGTACAAAGCCTTCCCCAAGAACCTCAAGACCCTCTACCTTGAGCTGATCGCCTCCATGCTCATTGGGCGCGTGGTGTGGGGCCTCGCAACGTGGCTTTTCATGGCGGCAAGCGGCAACTCGTTCTCCTTTGAGGCCTTCCTGGCCGGCGCGTTTACCGCCGCCGTGCCCGGCATCATCCTGCACCTGATCCTGGTTCCCCTCGTCGTTAAGGGCCTTGAGAAGGCACACTTGCTGGAGGGGCTGTAAAGCCAAGCGGACGAAAAAGAGCCCTGTTGCGGAAGCCAAGAACCTGCAACAGGGCCTTTTTTTCTTTCAGCTTGCGCCTACAGGATGTACTTCTTCAGGTCCTGTTCCTTGTAGTCCTCGTCAAGCTGTTTTTTCACGTATTCATCGTTCACCTTGACCTCAAGCTCGGGCGCGTCGCCGCCGCCCGCGTTGTACGCGATGTCCGACAAGATCGACTCCATGACGGTATGAAGGCGTCTTGCGCCGATGTTCTCGGCGTTTTCGTTGGCGAGCCACGCGTATTCCGCCACCGCGTCAAGCGCGCTGTCGTCAAACGCCAGATCCACCCCGTCCACCTTGAGCAACGCCTGATACTGGCGGATCAGCGCGTTTTCCGGCTGGACCAGGATCAAGCGGTAGTCGTCGCGGGTCAAGGGCTTGAGCGTCACGCGCACCGGGAAGCGCCCCTGCAGTTCCGGGATCAGGTCGGTCACGCGGCTCACGTGGAAGGCGCCGGCTGCGATAAAGAGGATGTGCGTGGTTTCAACGGGTCCATACTTGGTGGGCACCGTCGAGCCTTCGACGATGGGCAGGATGTCGCGCTGCACGCCTTCACGCGATACGTCCGGGCCGTGCCCGCTCGCCTTGCCCGCAACCTTGTCAATCTCGTCCAGAAACACGATGCCGTCCTGTTCCGCGCGGCGGATCGCTTCGGTATAGACCGCGTCCATGTCGATCAGGTTCTGCTCCGCGTCGGCGGTCAGGATCCGCCTTGCCTCGCGCACCTCAACCTTGCGCAGCTTGGTCTTTTTGGGCAGGATAGAGCCCAGCATGTCGTTCATGTTGACGTCCATGCCCGGAATCTCGCCGCCCTTGGGCAGCGATTCCTCAACCTCAATCTCAACCAGCGTGTGCTCCAGTTCGCCCGCGCGCAGCGCCCGCTCAACCTCGCCCTGCTTTAAATCGCGCAACGTCTTTTCCTCGGGCGTGGGTTCGGGCTCCTTGGGCTTGTTGCCCAGCAAAATATCGATGGGGTTGGCGGCCTTCTTGATCGGGCGCGCGATCAGCGAGATCAGCTTGTCCTCGGCAATCTGCGCCGCCTGCTGCTTAACCCGCGATACATGCTCCTCCTTGACCAGCCGGATTGAGGCCTCGACCAGGTCGCGGATGATCGAATCCACGTCGCGCCCCACGTAGCCCACCTCGGTGAACTTTGTCGCTTCAACCTTGACGAACGGCGCATCGACCAGCTTCGCGAGGCGCCGCGCGATCTCTGTCTTGCCAACGCCGGTCGGGCCCACCATGAGGATGTTCTTGGGCGTCACTTCCTCGCGCATCTCCTCCGGCAACTGCGCGCGGCGGTAACGGTTGCGCAGTGCGACCGCGACCGCGCGCTTGGCGTCCGCCTGGCCGATGATGTATCGGTCGAGTTCCTGTACAATTTGGCGAGGGGTCAGTGTATTCATGGTTTATACCCTCTCAACGGTGATGTGGTCGTTGGTGAATACGCAGATGCTGGCGGCGATTTCAAGCGCCTTGCGCGCGATCGTCTCCGAGTCGAGATCGGTATTTTCAATGAGCGCGCGCGCCGCGGCCTGGGCGTAGCTGCCGCCCGATCCGATGGCGAGGATGCCGTCGTCGGGCTCAATCACTTCACCCGTGCCCGAGAGCAGCATCAGATTGTCCTTATCGGCGCATATCAGCATGGCTTCGAGCTTCCTCATCGCCTTGTCCGTGCGCCATTCCTGCGCAAGTTCCACCGCCGCGCGCGGGAGGTTGCCCGCGTACTGCGTAAGTTTCCCTTCGAATTTTTCCGACAGCGCGAACGCGTCCGCAACCGTACCCGCGAAGCCGATCACCACTTTGTCCGAAAAGATGCGGCGGACCTTTTTCGCATTCATCTTCATGACGGTCTTTTCGCCCATCGTCACCTGGCCGTCACCCGCGATGGCGCACTGTCCGTCTCGCTTCACGGCACAAATCGTCGTACCCCGTATCATAGCGTCCTCCCTAAATCGTCGATCACCTGAACCGCGCGCCGCGCAAGTAAGTCGTAACGGTTTTTCTTTCCCTTGACGCGCGCGTCAAGCGCTGTCAGAATGCCAAAGTTCGCGTTCATGGGCTGAAAATTTGACGAAGGCGTCCGCACGTGGGTTTCAAGCGCCCCGATGACCGTGCGGCTGTCGAGGGCGATTTCGTCCTCTCCCCTGAGCCGCTGCGCCAGCGCCAACCCCGCGACGAGGCCCGACGCCGCCGATTCCATGTATCCCTCAACGCCGGTTATCTGCCCCGCGAAGCGAACCAAGGGGTTTGACTTGAGCGCGTAATTGCGCCAAAGCACGTCCGGGCTGTTCAAGTAGGTGTTGCGGTGCATGACGCCGTAGCGCACAAACTCGGCGTTTTCAAGCCCCGGAATCATGGAGAAAACCCTTTTCTGCTCGCCCCACTTGAGGCGCGTCTGAAAGCCTACGAGGTTGTACAAAGTCCCCGCCGCGTCGTCCTGGCGAAGCTGCACCGCCGCATAGGGCATCCGCCCGGTCGCGGGATCGGTCAGGCCCACCGGCTTCATGGGCCCAAACGCGAGCGTCTGTCGCCCGCGCGAGGCCAGGATTTCGACAGCCAGACATCCTTCAAACACCAGGTTCTTCTCAAACCCATGCGGCTCATTCAGTTCGGCAGCCAATAAAGCGTCGCAAAACGCGTTGTACTGGTTTTCGTTCATCGGGCAGTTGAGGTAATCCTCGCCCTTGCCGTAGCGCGACTGGCGAAAGACCTTGGTCATGTCGAGCGACTCGCGCGTGACGATGGGCGCGGCGGCATCAAAAAAGTGGAGCTGCTTAAGCCCGGGCAAAGCCGCGATCGCCTCGGCCATAGCGCCGTCGGTCAGCGGCCCGGTCGCGATGACGGCGGGCGCTATGGGCATCGCGGTCGCTTCTTCCCGAACCACCTCAACCAGCGGATGAGCGGTCAACGTTCGGGTGAGGCAATCGCTGAACCGCTCCCGGTCAACCGCCAGCGCGCCGCCTGCGGGCACGCGCGATTCGCGCGCCGCCCGAAGCACCAGCGAATTGAGCTTTTCCATCTCCGCTTTGAGCACGCCCGAGGCATTGGTTAAATGCTCGGCCTTGAGCGAATTGGAGCACACCAGCTCGCCAAACCCCGGCGCGTGATGCGCGGGCGAAAACCGGACCGGCTTCATTTCGACCAGCCTGACCGGGATCCCGCGCTCAGCCAGCTGCCACGCGGCCTCGCACCCGGCAAGGCCCGCGCCGACCACAGTCGTCATCAATCTTCGCTATCCCCCTGCGTGGACTCAACCAAGACGCGGTTTCGGCACTGCTCGCTAATGCAAACGTGGTAAATTTCACCCTTGCGCCCGCGCTTTTGCACCATGCGCCCGCCGCACACGGCGCATTTGTCCTCGACCGGCAAATCCCAGCTCACGAACGAGCAATCGGGGTACTTCTCGCACCCGTAGAACTTACGGCCTTTGCGGCTGATGCGCTCAAGCAGCTTGCCGCCGCACTCGGGGCAATTGACGCCGATGTCCTTGAGCAGCGCCATGGTGTGACGGCAATTCGGGAAATTGGGACAGGCCAGGAACTTGCCGTAGCGTCCCATCTTGTACACCATCATCGCGCCGCACTTCTCGCACGGCACATCGGAAACCTGATCCTCGAGCGACACTTTTTCAATGGTCAGCTCCGCTGCCTCAAGCGAGGCTTTGAACGGGCCGTAGAACTCGCTGATCACCTCGCGCCATTGCTCGGTTCCCTCTTCCACGTCGTCGAGCTTCTCTTCCATATCGGCGGTAAACTTTACGTCCACGATGTCATGGAAGTTCTTCTTCATGATGTCGGTCACGACGATGCCCAGCTCGGTTGGGTGCAAGCGCTTTTGTTCGCGGCTGATGTAGCCGCGCGCCATGATCGTTGTGATCGTGGGCGCATACGTGGACGGGCGTCCGATGCCCTTTTCCTCAAGCGCGCGAACCAGCGACGCCTCGGTGTAGCGCGGCGGCGGCTGGGTGAATTTTTGCTCGGAGTCAATGCCGGTGAGTGTCGCGGCCATGCCTTCTTCAAGCTTCGGAAGCGCCGCGTCCTCGTCGGTCTGCTGATCATCGAGCACTTCCTCGTAAACCGCGGTGAAGCCGGCGAACTTCATCTTTTGCCCGCTGAAACGGAACTGAAAGCCGCCGCCCTCGATCTCCGCTGCCAGCGTGTCGTAAACGGCCGGGGTCATCTGGCTGGCCACGAACCGGTAGTAGATGAGCTTGTAGAGCTTGAACTGGTCGCGCGTGAGCGAATTCTTGATCGATTCGGGCTTGCGCGCGGTGTCGGTCGGGCGGATCGCTTCGTGCGCGTCCTGGGCGCTCTTGCGCGTCTTGTAGGTGTTGGGCGTTTCGGGCAAGTAGGCTTCGCCGTACGCGTTCAAAATCGCTTCGCGCACCTTCTCAATCGCCTCATCGGAGATGCGGGTGGAGTCCGTACGGATGTAGGTGACGAGGCCCTGCGTGCCCTCGCCTTCAATGTCCACGCCTTCATAGAGCTGCTGGGCGACCTGCATGGTCTTGAGCGTCGTAAAGCCAAGCTTGCGCGAAGCCTCCTGCTGGAGGTTGGAGGTGGTAAAGGGCGCCGCGGGGAGCTTGCGCCGCTCGCCCCACTTGACCGAGGTAACCGAATACGCCTGCGCGCCTATGCGGCTGATCAGGTCCTCGGCCTGCGCCTGGCCCGCGACCTCGGTCTTCTCGCCGTTCTCGCCGTGAAAGCGCGCCTTAAACGAAATGCCGTCCGCCACAAAACCGGCGCTCAGGTTCCAGTATTCTACGGCCTCAAATTCATCGATTTCCTTCTCGCGGTCGCAAATGATCGCGGTGGCCACCGATTGCACGCGTCCGGCGGAAAGGCCCTTGCGCACCTTGCTCCAAAGGATGGGGCTTATTTTGTAGCCCACCAGCCGGTCGAGCACGCGCCGCGCCTGCTGGGCGTTGACGAGGCCCATGTCAATCGCCCGCGACTCTTTGATCGCGGACTTGACTTCCTTTCCGGTGATCTCATGAAATTCCACGCGGCAGGGATCGTCCTCAGCGATGCCCAGCACCTTCGACAGGTGCCACGAGATCGCCTCCCCCTCGCGGTCAGGGTCGGTGGCGAGAAAGACCTTGGTCGCGCCGCGCGCTTCCTTGCGGATCCTGTCCAGGATATCGCCGCGGCCGCGGATGGTGATGTACTTGGGTTCAAAGCCGTTTTCCACATCCACGCCGATCTGGGACTTGGGCAGGTCGCGTACGTGGCCCTGCGACGCCTCGACGTGATAGCCCTTGCCCAAAAATTTTGAAATGGTGCGCGCCTTGGCGGGCGACTCTACAATAACCAACTTGTACGGCATACTGTCCTCCAGCTTCTATTACGCCCGATACAGCCGACCGGGTAACTGCTTTATTATTCCCCGCAATTCAAGGATTGTCAAGAGTGAATTGAGTTTTGCGCTGTTAAAACCGGTCTCAAGGGCCAGTTCATCAAACGAAAGGGCCTCGATTCTCAGTTTTTCGACAATTTTCGACTCGTCCTCGCCCAGCAATTCCTTTTCTCTCGCCTTCGCCTGCTCGGATGGTTTTGACGCCCAATGGTACGATTCCAAGATATCATAGGCGTCCCGGACCATCTGCGCGCCGTCGTAGAGCAGTTGGTTCGGCCCTTCCGCCAGCGGCGAATATATCGAACCGGGCACCGCGAACACATCGCGGCTTTGATCAAGGGCAAAGTTCATGGTGATCATCGCGCCCGAGTTCTTGCGCCCCTCAACCATCAATACGCCCCGGGACAAGCCGCTGATGATGCGGTTTCGGGCCGGAAAGTTGGTCGCATAGGGCGGCGTGCCTGGCACGTACTCGGACAGGACCGCCCCGCCCGCGCTTAGGATTTCGCGCTGAAGCTTATCGTTTTCCGGCGGATAGATCACGTCAAGCCCGCTGCCGAGCACCGCGACCGTGTGCCCCGCACCGCTTAGCGCGCCCTGGTGCGCTGCGGTATCGATGCCGCGCGCCATGCCGGAGACGACGCTCACGCCCTCGCGCGCGAGCCCTTCGCAAACTTCAGTCGCGGCGCGTTTTCCGTCGCGGCTGGCCCTTCTTGAACCCACCACGCCGATGGCGCGTTCGCGCGCGAAGTCCAGATCCCCGAGCGCGTACAATACCGGCGGCGGATCGTATATTTCAGTCAGCCGCGCGGGGTAATGTTCCCCGACGCGCGAAACGGCCGTAATCCCAAGTGTGTCAAGGCGCGCGAACAACTGGTAGAACGTGCGCTCGTCACGCGCGGCGATCAGCGCGTGCGCCGTCTTCTCCGGCAGCATCCGCGCGGCTTCCCGCACGTCATCCCACACCGCCCTCGCATCGCCATAATACTCGATCAGGGGATAAAAGCGCTTGGGCGTCATGCCTTCGACGCTTGAAAGCCATATCCAGTATTGCTCCATGGCATCGTATTCCACGGTCTCTACCCCCAGTATTTCTTGTCGAGCGACCGGTACTGCACGGCTTCGGCCACATGCTCGCCCGATATGACACCAGCCCCGGCGAGATCCGCGATCGTGCGCGCCACCTTGAGCACGCGCGTATAGGCGCGGCTCGACAGGTCAAGGCGCTCGCTGGCCTGCCTGATGAGCGCTTTCCCTCCCGCGTCCATCTCGCAAAACTTATTGATCGAGCGGGCGTTCAGGCGGGCGTTACACGCAATGCCAAGGCCCACGTATCGCGCGCGCTGCACCCCGCGCGCCGCTTCCACGCGCTCGCGCACAGCCTGACTGGTCTCTTCCGAACCGCCCTCGGCCAAGCGCTCCACAGGGATCGACTCGACCTCGATGTGCATATCGATTCTGTCCAGCAAAGGGCCGGAGATTTTTCCGAGATAGCGCTGAATCTGCCCCGGCGTGCAGCGGCATTCGCGCACGCGCGAGCCATAGTTCCCGCACGGGCAGGGGTTCATTGAGCACACCAGCATGAACTCGGACGGGTAGCGTGATTGGGCGTTGACGCGCGTGACGGTGACGAAGCCGTCTTCCATGGGCTGCCTGAGCGCTTCAAGCACATCGCGGCGGTATTCGGGCAACTCGTCCAAAAACAGCACGCCCTGATGGGCTTTTGAGATTTCGCCCGGCATGGCGTTCATGCCGCCGCCCGCCATAGAAGCGCTCGACGCGGTGTGGTGGGGCGATCTGAACGGGCGCTCGGTCAAAAGGCCCGATCCGGGCATGAGGCCCGCCGCCGAGTGAATGCGCGTGACCTCAAGCGCC
>JAVBND010000081.1:0-22100 GCA_031551775.1 Eubacteriales bacterium
GCCAAGAAGGGCGATGCGCAAAAAGGCCTTCAAATACAGCACAGCCTGTACAAGCGCTGGCAGTGCCTGACCGGCAACCAATTCCCGATCCGCCTGAAGTACGCCCTTCAAGTCATGGGCCGCGAGAGCGGGCTTTGCCGAAGCCCCATCACCCATCTGTCGGAGGAGGAAAAGGCCCAAATCCGCGCAGCTTTTTGCGGATAAAGCAACACGTACTCTTTAATGCAAGAGCAAAAAGCTCCCGCACGTTTTTCAATGTGCGGGCGCTTCAGCCCATGAAAAGCCCCCGTTGGCAACGCCCTCGCGGGCGTGTACCGCGAGGGTGAATTGGATTTTGACAAAGGAGGGGCTTTACCGCCCCTCCGACTCAAAATCCATCCCCGTCCAAATTCCGCCCGGAAATTCCCGCAGGAATTTCAGGAATTTGGCCCCGTTCCCCCTCATCGAAAAGATTTGGCAAAGCCAAAGATTTTCGATGACAGTTTGTCAGTAGATGATGACCTTGGTGTTGGGCGGGCAGTTGGTGTAAAGCCACTTGGCGTCTTCCACCGTCAGGCGCACGCAGCCATGGGAGGCGCGGCTGCCGAGGTTTCTGACCGACGAGCTGGTCACCGGGCCGCCCTTGCTGCCGTAGAGCACGGAGTGGAACATGTAGTCGCCTTCAATGTAGTAGGCATACTGCGCCCAGCAGGTAAACTTTTTAAAGTAGTGCCAGCGCGCGCCGGGGCCGGTCGTCGCCTGGTAGGTTCCCTTCGGAGTGGGTGTACCCACGCTGCCCGTCGAGCACTTCATCGTGCGCACCAGTTCCGTGTGCTCATTGTTCGCGTCCAGGCCGTACGCGTACACGCGCTGCTTGTCGATGCTTACCTTGAGCACGTAGGGCTTGAGCGCCTTGAGCGCAAAATCGCCAAACAGTTTGTCCAGTGTTGCCTGTCCGGCAATGCCATCCTGCGGGAGGCTGTTGCGCTTCTGGAAATCGCGAACCGCCGTTTCAGTGGCATCGCCAAACGCGCCATCGGCCGTACCGTAGAGGTATTCCAGGTGGTTCAGGCGCTTTTGCACGCGCTTGACGTCCAGGTTCTCGTCGCCGTTCTTGAGCGCCGATGTTTCAAAATCGTTGGCATAGAACGTATCGAGCAGCAGCGGGTCTGCGACGCCGTTGACCTCGATGGTCGGCGTGATGTTGACGTTCTCATCGACGTTCGCCTCGGCGTCTGTCGGCGCGGCCGTCGCGCCCGGTTGGACTTCGGTGTCCTCCGGGGCGCCGTGGTCCGCGTTGGCGGCCGCGGTCAGGCGCGCAATTTCCTTCTCGCGAAGGTAGGTCTGCATTTCCTTGACCGCCGCCACGGTGGCGTTGCCATACGAGCCGTCGGGCGTGCCCTTCATGAAGCCCAGGCCGATCAGCCGCGTTTGCAGCTTCTTGACCTCTTCGCCCTCAACACCCTCAGTCAGCAGCGGGTTGGCCGGCGCCTGCGCCGCGCTTGAAAAGATGCGCCGCTGGGTCGCTTCGTCCGCGACGCCGGTCTCTTCAAGGCCGTTGTAGTGCTGGAAGATGGTGACGCCCCGGCGTGTATTCGCGCCGTAATCGCCGTCCGCCGCGCCGGTCAGGCAACCGAGCTGGAGGAGCCTGCGCTGAAGCCTCGTAACCGCCTGCGCGTCGCTGCCCTTGGCCAAGTCGCCGGCAACCAGCGGGAACTCATCCGAGTTCAGGCGGATTTGAAGCGCCAGGTCAACCACGCCGTCAACCGCTGTGGCGGGTTCAGGCTTGGGCGCGGGTTCGCCCGCCGGTTCCGGTGCGGCCGTCGCGGATAAAGTTTCCCCGGGCGCTGGCGTGGGCACTTGCACAGGTGTCGGAGTCGGCAGGGCGTCAATCGCCGCCTGCTCGATGGACCTGAGCGCCTTTTCCACATCCATGACCGCCGTTTCGGTCATCGCGCCGAACTGGCCGTCCGCCGCGCCTACAAGGTATCCAAGCTCAATCAGCTTTTGTTGGAGCGTCTTCACTTCGTCGCTCTTGTCGCCGCGCCGAAGCGTCGGATAGTACGGCGCTTCAATGCTCAGCTTCGAAAGCACCACCTTGGGGTCGTTCAGGAGCGGCACCTTGCCCGTTTCATCGGGCTTGGCATCGCGGCGGACGGAATCAATCGCCCGCCAAATCTTCTCGGCCATCTCCCCCGCGTCGAGCCTTTCCGCATTGGGGATGGCGCGGGAAATGATGTCCGCCAAGTCGTCGCTCAGCTGTTGCCACTCGTCGCCGCTCGCCTCGCGCCCGGCTGCCATGGTGACCACCGCGCGCGCTACATGGCTTTGGCCGTAGGGTGTCGTGTACGGAAATTCCTTGCTAGTCCACGTAACCTCCGCCTCGCCTTCCGCTTGGGTGGGGAGTTCTTTTGTAATCAACGCGGATACGGGCGCCTCGCGGCCTTCACAATAGCCGAGCGTGACGTCCAACCCCTCACCCGTCTCAAGTGTCATCTCCGCCAGTACCGGCATACCCAGTTTCACCACGAGCACTGCCACCAGCATGACTACAAAGGCGGTAATCCTGCGTTTCATTCACTACTCACATCGCTTTCCTCGTGAAATCACGTAATAAAGACGGCACGCGCTCCATAAAGGTTGCGCGTGCCGAGTCGATTTTCGCCATGATTCGCCGAAATTTGCGCCTGTAATTCCTGCCAGCCCTGGCAAGTTATCATTTCCGCAAGGGGTCAGGCGTCATCCCTTTCATTGTAACGGTTCACAAACGCGTCGAATTCGGCGTCCAGATCTTCGGCTTGCGCCGGGCCCGGCAGTTCGTCGCCGCCCGAGCCGTCACCTTCTTGGGCGCGCTCGCCGTCCGCATGTTCCAATTTGCGCACTTTCATTTTTTTGCCGGTCATCATGTCGTATAGCGCGGGCACGACAAAGAGCGTGAGCAACGTGCCGTAGGACAGGCCGCCGATGGTGACCAGCGCCAGCGGTTGCATCATCTCCGCGCCCATGCCCTGCGCCATGGCCATGGTGGACATGCCGAGGATGGTGGTCAGCGCGGTCATGAGGATGGGGCGCAGGCGCAGGCGGCCGGTCTCGATCAGCGCGCTGCGCTTGTCCATGCCCTCTATGCGCATCTGGTTGACGCTGTCCACGAACACGATGCCGTTGTTGACGATGACGCCCGACAGGATCAGGAAGCCGAGCATGCCGACCATGCTGATTTCCATACCCGCCAGGATCAGCGCGAGCAGGCCGCCGGTAAAGGCGAGCGGCACGGTAAAGATGACGATGAAGGGCATGAGGAAGGACTGGAACTGCGCCACCATGATCAGGTAGATGAGGACGATCGCCAGCGCAACCATCAAAATGAGGTCATTGAGCGTTGATGCGATGGTGTCGCTCTCGCCGGAGATTTCAACCGTATAGCCCGGCTCGACGGGATACCCCTCAATGATCGCCTCTACTTCCCTGCCCACGAGGCCAATGTTGTACCCCGCGTCCACGCCGCAAGACGCGGTAACCAGATGCCTTTGCTGATCTCGGCGAATAGAGGACAGCGAGCTGCCTTCGGTGATCTGGCACACGTCGCCCAGGCGCACCTGAATGGTCTCGTCGGCCTTCTTGACCTCTATCGTGCGGTTGCTGAGTTCTTCGCGCGTGAGGGCCAGGTTTTTGCCATCGACCGCCATCACCGCGTACTCCTTGCCGCCCGCCGTCATGGTGGACACCTCCACGCCGTCTGACACCAGCTGGGCCACAAACTGATAAATCTGCGCGACCGTCAGGTTGTTCTTGATCGCTTCTTCTTTATCGACCGACAGCGTGATTTCCGGCACCGTATCTTCCTGGCCGTCCGATACGTCAATGACGCCGGGGATGGCCCGCATCTTTTCGGCTATATCGGTTGCGTAGGCGCGCAGTATTTCAAGATCCGGCCCCAGCACGCGCACGCTGATGCCCGAGCCATAGAGCATGGTGATGTCCATATTGCTGGTCCTGATTGACAAATCACAGCCGATGGGTTCGGTTTTTTGCTCAATCTCACGGGCGATTTCGGTGTTGCGGTGCGCCTTGTCGGCCTTAAGCGTTATGTAGTAGGTCATGGAGCCGCCCGACCCGGACCCTCCGCCCCCGGTCATGAGGCCCGCGCTTCCGCCCGAGAAAACACCGACGCTGTCGATATCCGAGACCGTCAGAAGCTCGTCGAGCACACGATTGGCAAGATCGGTGTTTTCCTCAAACGTCGTATCGGTGGGCAGGGACAAGGTGACCGTCATCTGCTGGCTATCGACCTCCGGGATGAAGGCGGTGCCCATGCTGACCGCCTGCATGCCGCTGTACACCAGAAGCGCCAGCGCCAGAACCAATACAGGCAGCTTGAACTTCAGCGTAGCGGACAGGATTTTCGCGTAGCCGTTCTGAATGGCGTCAAATATACTGTGCTTCTTTTCCTTCTTTTGGCGCTTGAGCACGAAGGAGCTCATGGCGGGTACGAGCGTCAGGGCAACCAGGAGGCTGGCCATCAGCGAATAGGTGATGGTCAGGCCCATGTCGGTAAACATCTGCTTGGCGATGCCGGTGATGAACACCAGAGGCAGGAACACGCACACAGTGGTGAGCGTAGACGAGAAAATCGCGCCCGACATCTGCTGGGTACCCTTGACGCAGGCTTCGAGGATCGGCATGCCATCGCCGCGCAGGCGGTAGATGTTCTCAATGACCACGATGGAGTTGTCCACCAGCATGCCAACGCCCAGCGCCAGCCCGGCCAGCGACATGACGTTTAACGTGATGCCGGTAAAGTACATGGTGACAAACGCCGCGACCACACTGATGGGGATGGAAAGCGCAATGATGAGCGTCGGCCTAAAATCGAACAGGAACAAAAGCAAGATCAAAATGGCGAGCGCCGCGCCCGACATCAGGTTGCTTAAGAC
Source organism: Eubacteriales bacterium (assembly GCA_031551775.1). Classification (GTDB taxonomy): domain Bacteria; phylum Bacillota; class Clostridia; order Christensenellales; family Aristaeellaceae; genus Anaerozeibacter. The sequence continues at coordinate 4,914 of JAVBND010000081.1, forward strand.
CGACTCAATGATCATGTCGATGTAAATGCCCTGGTTGAGCAGCGGCGTCAGGTGCAGCCCCGGCGTCGCCGCTTGAAGCCTGTCGAACGTGTCGATCACCGAATGCGCGACATCGGCGGTGGAGTAGGTGGACTGCTTCTGGAAGGAGAGCAGCACGCCGTCGTTCTTGTTGACCTTGGCGTAGACGGTATCCGCGTTGTTGGTGATGCCGACGTCCGCGACGTCCCTGAGGCGAACCTCTTTCAATGTGTCAAGGTCCATGGTAAAGAGGACCGTGGCCGCCAAGTCGTCCACGTCCGTGTACTCGTCGCCCACGCGCACCAGGTAATCCTGTCCGTCTTCGGTCAGGTAGCCGGCCGGCATGGAGAAATTCTGCGCGGAGATGATCTGGCTGATCATCTGAACCGTAATCACGCCATCGAGCTTTGCCTCCTTAAAGGCCTCTTCCCGCTTTTCTTCAAATTCCTTGCGCGCCTCGCCCAGTTTCTTTTGGTTTTTTTCAATCATGTCGGAAGCGTCCGACAACTGCCCCTTGACGTCAGAGCGCGTCTTTTCCAGCATCGCGCGCGCGTCTTCGACGTTGGTATCCTGATCAATGCCCTCCATGACGCCGCCGGGGATGATGCCGTTCTTGAGCTTTTGAGTCATCTGCTCGATCTGCGCTATGGCGGCGGGCAGCTGCTCGATCGCGCCCTTGGCCTGGGCCAGTTGCCCTTCAAGCGTTTCTTTCTGAGCGGAAGCCTTTTCAAGGGTCAGCAGCCCTTGATAGACGGACGAATTCTCAAGGCCCTTGATCTGCGCCTTGACCGATTCTATCTCGCCTTCAAGCCTGGATTTTTCGGCGAGCAGCTCGGTCCTGCCGCCGTCGCCCGCCGCATGCGCAGCCGGCAACAACGAGAAAACCGGGCCGCGCGCAGCTGCAATATCGATCTTTTCAATTTCCTTGATGCGCTGTTGCTTTTCCTTGCGCGGCTTCGGGGTTGGCGTCGGCTGCGGCGTAGGCGAAGGCGATTGATCCGGCGCGGGCGTCGCGGGATCGAGCGCGGCCAGTTGTTTCTCCACTTCCCCAAGCGCGCTTTCATGCCCGGAAAGCTCCGCGTTCAGCGCCTCAAGGGTAGCGCGCATCTGTTTGAGCGCGGCTTTCTCGCTCTCCCCCATCGATGCCTGGCTAAGTCCGGCCAGCGCCGCCTCCAACTGCGTCACGGCCGCCTGGGCATCGCTTAGCTGTTTGCCGAGCGTCGTTTTCTGGGTTTCAAGTTCTCCGATCATCGGCTCAAGGCTCGACTGATCGAGCTTGCCGATTGCGTCGTCGAGCTGCCTGATGCCCGCCTTGCCCTGTTTTTCGAGCATGCGCTTGGCATCGAGCAGCTTCTGCTCGCCGTCCTTCAACTCCTGTTCGACCTTGTACAGTTCCTTGTCCACTTCTTTTAATATAATGGAGTTGATCTCGTCGATCTTTTCCTGCTCGATCGACACCGTGATTTCCTCTTCAATCAAGCCCGACGCGCTGACCGATGCCACGCCGTCGATGCCCTCAAGCGCGCCCAGCAATGTATTGTCCACATAGTCGGACAGTTCGACAATGTCTTTACCCTCGTAGGCGACCGCGGCCACAACGACAGCCATCATATCCGGGTTGATTTTGATCATGGTGGGGGTTCCGACGCCCGAGGGCCAATTGGGTTTGACGCGGTCGATGACCGCGTTGAGCTCGATCATCGCGCTGTCCATATTGGCGTTGTCATTGAACTCCATCGTAATGGTGGAGACGTTTTCGCTGGATACCGAAGAAATATTTTTAAGCTCGCCAACCGTCGCCATCGCCGCCTCCAGCGGCTTGGTGACGGTCGTCTCCACCGCTTCAGGGCTGGCGCCCACATACGTGGTGTAAACCACCACGTACGGAAGGTTCATTTTCGGCAGCAGGTCGGTGGTCATGTTCATGAACGAAATCACGCCCAGAACCAGCACGACGATCACGCCGACCGCAACGGTAAACGGCCGCTTGACGCTGAATTTTGCAAACATAGATAGATAAGCCCCCTGAATTTCTTCTGTATATAAATTATATGACCGGCGCGAACGCCGGTCAATGGCCCGTGGCCGAATTCAACCCAAGTGTCAAATTGTCAACACATTCCAATCCTTTTACGCATAGATCACGACTTTCGCCCCGCTCTTGAGCGTCCTGAGCAGCGTCTTCATCACGGCTTGCGGCACCGCGACGCACCCGCCGGTGGACTTGCTTGAACCCATGCAGTGCAGGAAGATGGCCGAGCCCTTGCCCGCCTCGCCGCTCGCGTTGTAGTCGATGAACAGCGCATAGTTGTACACGCCTTTGTAATCGATCAGGCGCTCGTCGGCGCCGGTGGGCTTGTATCCGTCGATGATGCGCGTATCAATCAGGCGGTTGTAATACTTCGTGCCCGACTGCCCTGACCAGTAGTGGTACTTGGTCACCTTGACGTATCCGCCCATCTTCGCACCGGGATCCTCCAAAATGCCGAAGGGCTTGGTCAGGTTGAACGTGCCGGTAGGCGTCTTGCCGTCGCCCTCGACCTGCTTGCCGATGCCTTGCTTGCCGACATAGGCGTTTGAGGAAAACTCTTCACGCCACTTGCCGCTTGCCTTCTCCTTCTGGTAGAAGGTCATCTTGGCGCTCGAGCCGCCGGTATACTTGACGCACACGACCTGGGTCGCGGTCCGGCCCGCTTCCCTTGCGGCTTCGGGCAGCTCGATCACCGGCTCGACCGGCTTCACATCCGGAAGCGCCAGGTCTCCCCCATCCACGGCAACCGCCAGTACGCCGCCCTTGTAACCCAGCGCCTTGGTGGCCGCGCTTGCCTTATAATGCTTGAAATCAAGCCCCAGCATCGTAAGCAGCCGCACGTCGCACGTAAGCTTCTTGCCATCCTGTCTGATGGTCTTAACCCGAAGCGGCCTTTTGAAATCATCCACCTTCATGTACTTGCTGCCCAGCTTGATCTCAACGTTCTTATCGTCCTTGCTGCGAATGGTCATGCCGTCCTTGTTGGGCGATACCACGTAACCCAGTCCCATCTCCTTGCACACCGCCTCAACCGGCACCATTATGGCGCTGCCTGAGCGAAACAGATAGCCCGTATCCAGCGACAACCCCACATGCGCGCCGTTTGCCACCAGGGAATACTGGGTCAACCGGGTCGCCGCGAGGGCCGGGATAGACAGCAAAGATAGCGCCAACACGATCAGCAACGCCCGCACACTTCGTTTCATCCGCCTCATCGCCCTCCAAATCATGTACATGTCCGCAAAACGGTCACGCCGCCTATATTATACCACACCGGCCGATTTTTGCAAGTCGTTTATTTCATTTTTATATCATTTATTACAACATTGCGTCACAACTCAAAATGTAGCACAAGAAGCGATTGAACTTTACGAAGAGGTTTGCTATAATATATTGCGCGCGCTGAAATGGCGGAATGGCAGACGCCGGAGACTTAAAATCTCCTGTCCGCAAGGGCGTGCGGGTTCGAGTCCCGCTTTCAGCACCAAATCGCCCGTCCAGCAAGGACGGGCGATTTCCCGTTCATCCCCATATATACTGGGCTTTCCGGGGCTTCGCGGTTCCGAAACGGCGCAGCTCCACTCCGCGAAAAAATGACGAAAAACGGGTTTTTGAAGCAAAGTGCGCCACGAAATGTGCCAAGAAAAAGAAGCCCCGCGCCCATCCTCAAGGCCACGTCAGCCATCTTGCGTCACCCGCCGTATTCCGTTTGAATACGATGGAGCGGAAGGTGATCGTCATGCCGTCAATTTTCTCCATAGCCGCCGCGGTTTTTACCGCGATTGTTTTCATTTTCGCGCTGGTATGGTTTATCCGGGCGCAGACATTTCGCCCAACAAAAGATAAAGCGCGGCAACTGGGCCGCTTGAATACCCGCTTACAGCCTACCGGTTTTGCGTATGAACCCGGAGGCGACTATTTTTACTCGCTCATGGATTGCTGGCAACGCGATGTTGGCTATTGCCGACTTTACGATGAAGCCGCGCCTTTTTTTAATATGATCATGGACTGCGAGTCCATTCCCTTCGCGTATGGAGGAAAGCGATGGCTCATTGAGCTGTGGAAGGGCCAATACGGCATCACCAGTGGCTGTGAAATTGGCGTGTACAACACCAGCCGCGCGGACATCGACACCGATCAATTCACGGGAACTTACTATGAAAAAATATCCGACGAGGAGATGCTCCACCTCTCCTTTGAACTTAAAAAGGATTTTGATGTGCTCATCAAGCGCGACAGGCAGCGGCATTGGTGGCTGACCGGGTTCGCGCTTGGAAGTTTTTCAGAACCCGAGGCGCTGACGATGGACGCGCGCATAGGATTCCCAAACTACGCCATGCGCGATTCCTTTGTGCGTTCTCTCGCGGCGGCCGGTTATGGGGAGGATGAATACCGCGTTCGCTTCCGCACGGTGACCGTCCTTTTCCGTGCGCCGCATACGCCGCAGCCGCATACGCAAACCGGCCCGCAGCGCTTGATCGCGCAAGGGCTCAACCAGAAAAACTGCGCGCTCTATCGAACGGTGACCGCGCCCTATACCGATACCCTGGACAGGTTGGAGTTCCTGCAAAACATGGCCTCTCCCCTGTTTGACTTCTTGCTCAATTCATTGTACGCCAAGGGCGTATTGGAGGCGTTTGAATGGCTGCTGCCAAGCCTGAGCGCCCTGCCTGCCGATGCGCCGGACGGCCCCGCTGTTCCCTCTTCAAAGCCGGATTTGGACAATCCATGCGCTTGCGACTCGTGCGCCTTTCAACCATACGAGTATGGCCCATATGATTCGTGCGGTTGCGGTCCGTGCGATTCCTGTGCGCTTCGCAAACCGGATGGGCCGCGCGGCCCGTCAGGCACCGTCCGCGATCCTTGGGATGATTTCTGAAGGCCCTGGCGCAAGCACTGAAAGCGCAACAGCAAGGAGGGATGCATGTGCCGTCTGCCGACAAACGCCTGAGCAATGTATACCGCGATGCGAAGGTCGTTGCGTTTAACGCAAAGTCCAAGTTCATCCTCATGAGCGACTGTCACCGGGGTGTGGGCAACACGGGCGACAGCTATCTGGACAATCAAGAGCTTGTCTTTTCCGCGCTCGAGCACTACCACCAAAACGGATTCACCTATATTGAGTTGGGGGACGGCGATGAACTCTGGGAAAACCGGAACATGAAGATGATCATCGCCGCGCACAGCGACGCATTCTGGCTTTTATCCCTGTATTACCGGGAGAATCGCCTTCACATGCTCTACGGAAACCACGACATGGTGAAGCGCCGCTCGTCTTTTGAGCGCAGGCATTTTAAGGAGCGCTTCTGCGACATCCGGAATGCGCGCATTCCGCTTTTTCCTGAGATTGAATGCACAGAAGGCTTGATTCTGGAAAATGAAGAAAACAAAAACCGCATCTTTCTTGTCCACGGGCATCAGGGAAGCCTCATAAACGACACCCTGTGGCACCTGGGTCGCTTTCTGGTGCGGTATATCTGGCGGCCGCTGGAGTTGGTCGGGTTCAACGCGCCGACGGGCGCGGGGCGCCCGCACAAGATGCGGGAAAAAATCGAACGGGGACTTGCCGCGTTTGCCGAAAAGAGCGGCCATTTGCTCATTGCCGGCCATACGCACCGCCCGGTTTTTCCGAGTCCCGGCGAGGGTCTGTATTTCAATGACGGAAGTTGCGTGCATCCGCGCTGCATTACGGGTATTGAAATAGAAAACAACGCCTTGACGCTCATCAAATGGAGCGTCATGGTCAGACGCGACCAGACGCTGTTCGCGGGACGTCAAGTGCTTGAAGGGCCGGTTGCCATTGACGATTACTTTTCGTAAGGCGCGCATGGCGACGCGCAGGTTTTGTGTTGATGGACAAAGCCCCGCCCGCGCGCATGGCGCCGACGGATTTGCGCGGCGAAGCGATCATCGCGATCCGGTCTGATTTCACGCACGGTGAAAAATTTCGCCGTACCGCATGTACTGTTCACGCCACAGCGCCTGATCCGCGGGGCTGTATTCCCGGTACGCACAACTGCGCAGGATGACCTGGCGGCCTTCACCGACAGATGCGATCTCGCCCCCGGCGATCATCTGAACCAGGACATTTCCAAGCGCCGATCCGTCCACGGGTCCCGCCGTCAGCGGTCGCTCAAGCGCGTTGGCGGCAAACTGGCAAGCCAATTCATCCTGCGCGCCGCCGCCGATCAGGCTGACTTGCGTGTATGCCCTGCCGGTGAGCGTTTCGATTTCTTCAAGCGCCTGGCGATACTTGAAGGACAGCGCTTCGTACACCGTTCTGAAGTATTCACCCGGGCTTTCCGGAGCGCGCCCGACCGCCTTGAGGGATGCGTCCCGGATCTTCCTTCGCATGTCCCCCGGCTCGTAGAAGCTTACATCGTCGGCGTCGATCATGCAATGAAAAGGCTTGGCTGCGCGGGCGAGCGCCTGGGTATCGCCATAATCAAAGCGCTGACCGCCGAGCGCAAAATCCCGGATCAGTTCCTGCAAGATCCACGAACCCATGACGTTTTTCAGAAGCCTGTGATGTCCGTCCGGCCCGCCCTCATTGGCGATGTTGTGCAGGTAACCGTACTGCTCAACGACCGGCCGCTCGGTTTCTACGCCCACAATGGCCCACGTACCGCTTGAAATGATGGCGCAATCACGCCTTATCGGCGCGGCCAGGAAGGCCGAAGCCGTGTCGTGTTCGCATACGCTCACCACGTCAAAAGACCGGACGCCCAAGTCCCGGCACATGGCATTTTTCACGCGACCTGCGCTCGAGCCGGGCTGAACGAGCGGCGCGAACAGGCGCTTCGGAAACGGGATGGCGTCAAGGGCTTCCGGGATCCAGCTCCGGGTTTCAAGATCCAGCATCTGGGTCTCCGCCGCCAGTGTGTACTCCATCACCCGTTCGCCGGTCAGGAAGTAGGCGGCAAGGTCCGGCAGCATCAAGAGGTTGTCCGCCTTGTCAAAGATATAGCCGTGCCCGTCCTCTACCATCGCGGCAAGTTGCATGTATGTATTGAACGGAGCCAGCTGATTGCCGGAGAGCATGTACAGCTTTTCCTTTGGAATGCGCCGGTAGATCGCTTCCTCGTGGCGAAGGGCGCGTTCATCGCGGTACGCGCGCAGGGGCTGGAGCAGCGCGCCCGCCTTGTCCACGAAGGAAAAATCATTGTTGAAGCTGTCTATGCCAAGCGAGGCTACATCGCTTTCGCGGGCCGCGATCGATATTCCGTCACACAGGTTCCGGTAGATGCCGGGGAAATCCCAATACAGATGACCGCCCATGTCGATCGCGCGGTTTTCAAAACCATGCACCTTGTGAAGCGCCAACTTCTCCCCGTCAAAATCGCCCGCGAACATCTTGCCGCTGCTCGCGCCCAGGTCAAAGGCCAGGTAGCGCACGCCTTAGCCCTCCTTTGGCATAATGAGCGGTTTCGCGATGGCGCAAAACGCGTCGGCTTCAATCCGCTCAAGCATGGAGTATGCGCCATAGATATCGGGCCCCGACACCACGACGCCGTGCTTGGGCAGGATCATGCCAATGGGTTTTTTCTCCGCGAGCTCGCGGCGGTCTTCAAAGTATTGGTACACATTGCGCGCAAGTTCTTTTGTATATGCCTTGGTCCATTCGATGCACTCGACGTAGCCGCGCCCCATGGTGGCTTCGGTGACGTTCGGGATGGGTTGGGCGAAGGCGACGAAGGGCATACAGTAAAAGGGATGCGCGTGAATGGTCGCGCCGATGTTGTCAAAGCGCGACAGCAGCAGGATATGCATGTCTGTCTCGCGCGAGAGCTTGCCCTCGCCTTCGATGATGTTCTCTTCATAGTCGATCAGCAGAATATCTTCCGGTTCAAGGTTGCAGTGCTTGCGCTCGGACATGAGCGACGGGGTGACCAGGATTCTATTTTCCGCAACCTTCACGGCAAAGTTTCCGCCCGCCGCGTTGGTCAGGCGGCGCTGCCACATATTGCGGGCGGTCAGGCACATTTCTTCCCGAATGTCCATATATTGTAACAATGCGGTTCCCTCTCTTCATTTACATTTTCGTGATTTTGACCCGGGGCATGAGTTCGAGCGCCCGATCGGGGTCAAAATTGACCGAAAGCGCTTCCTCCGCCATCGCCGCTGAAGCGGCTGTGGCGTAGCGCAAATTGTCCTCAAACTCCTTGCCCCCTTCAAACCCGTGCAGCAGTCCCGCAACCAAGCAATCGCCGCATCCAACCGTATTGTAGACATTGACCTTGGGCGGCTTCACCCGGTATAGCGCATCCCACGCCCGCACGATTAGGCCCCTGCCGCCGAGTGACACCGCCACGATTTCAATGTGATAACGGTCGAGCGCGGCGATCGCGCGCACGACATCACCATCGCTCGCGACACTCATCCCGGTCAGGAAGCCAAGCTCGTCGTCGTTGGGCTTGACCAAGAAGGGCGAGCGTTCCATGCAATTTTTCAGCGATTCGCCGCTGGCGTCAAGAAATACGCGGATCTTCTTTCCCTCCAGCATCTCGAGTATGCGGTTGTAGATGAAGGGATCCGAGAAATTGGACGCGTCCCCCGAAAGCGCCAACAGGTCGCCGTCCTGGATTTGGCCGGCCATGAGCGCGCAAAGCGCCCGCGTTTGGACTTCGGTCGGTTCCGGTCCCCTGTTCGTAACGAGCGTCGAGTCCTTGGTCTCTTCCTCGACGATCAGGTAGTTGACCCGGCTCTCGCCCGTCTCATCATAGACAAAGCAGGGAATCGCGCCGCTTTCTTCGAGCATGCGGATGATCTTCCGGCCGTTTTCCCCGAACCCAAAGCCGAACGCGCGCGATGCGGACCCCATAATGCTCAGGTTCATCGAGACATGCGTGCCCTTGCCGCCCATGGTCAGGGCGGTGCGAACGATCCTGTTGGTCACGTTGCGCCGAAACCGACCCAAGTATAAAATTGAATCAATGGCAGGGTTGAGCGTCAAGGTATTGATCATGGCCCCTCTTCCTCTTCATGGAACTTGTAGTCGATGCCCAATAGGTTCTCCATGACGGCGTGGATATCGCCCTTGGCGCCTTTAAAGAACCAAAGCGACGTGGTGCTCGAGGACTCGCCGCGCCCCGAACCAAGGTCCACCACCTGGCCGCTGTTCTCAAATTCGGCAAACCCGTCTTCCCGGCCGTGGTCGTTGTAGTAGTAGGTTGAACAGCCCCTGTCCCCAAGGTTCCCCCAGGGTTCGGACAGATAGGCAATGGAGGGATCATTGTAATAATTGCGCACCATGAGTAGCCATGAATTTTCCGCGCGCTTTACGTAGGCCATGCGGCCAAATGTCTGGGCGGAGCGGTAGGCCACCTTGTACTTGTCCTGCCCTGTGATGTCAAGCTCCGCATAGCCGGGCAGCACCCGTTGCCTATCCCCGACCGGCTCATAGTAGTTGACAAAATCGAACGCGCCGAAAAAGGGCGTCACCACATGCCCCGCGGGATTGATCTGGGTCAGTATCCACGGCTCAAGGCACATGGGCGTGTCCGGGGAGGTATCCTTCAGGAAGATGTCCTGCGCGTAGCCGCAATACGCAATGGGCGCGCCCTTGAGAGAAGCGACATGGCGCAGCGGGTTGACCGCGGATGTATAGCGCCGCCTGATCAGGAAGGATTTCTCCCGGCCGGTTCCAAGCACCTTGATCGTCGGCGACTGCTCAAGCTCGACCCCGCCGTCCCTGAGCGTGATTTTGTAGCTTCCGGGGTCAAGCGCATCTTGCACCGTATAGGTCTCGTCAAAGGTCTCGGGCGTCTTGCAAAAGAACTTAAGCTCAGGATTGACCCATAGGCGCTCGCCGCCGATGTTCCAGCCGCGCCCTTCGATCAAAGAGCCAAACGATGTTTCATTCAAAAACGCGCGGCTCAGCCACAGCGCGCTCTCCCCCTCTTCTCCATGAAACGGACCCAGGAGCCGTCCGCCGTACTGGGTGACAAGCGCAAGGCAGTCGCCGCCCAGCGGCAATACTTCATACTTCATGCCCCGCTCTTCAAGGCGTCTGCGCGCCACGCCGAGCGTCACGTGATTGTCCATACCCGCCTCTTTCTAGCGCAGCGCGCCCTTGTAATTCATGCTGTCCACCATAACCGCGAGAAAGATGATGACGCCGCGCACAATGGTGTACACATAGGGGTTGGCCGCCATCATGGTCAGGCCGTTGACGATGGTGTAGATCAGCAGGATGCCGATGATCGAGCCGGGCAAAATGGTGCCCTTGCCGCCAAAGAGCGAGATGCCGCCGAGCACCGCCGCCGGGATGATGATGAACTCGTTTCCCTCCGCGAATGAACTGGGCACCGACCCGTTCGCACCCGCCGACAACATGCCGGCAAGGCCGCACAGAGCGCCGCAGATGACGTAGGCGATCAGCGTATTGCGGCGGGTGTTGATGCCCATCTTGAGCGCCGCTTCGTGGTTGTTGCCCTGGGCCTTGAGCTGGCAGCCGAAGGTGGTATAGCGCATCACGTAGTGGAAAATGGCCACTGCGGCCAAGGCGAAGTAAATCAGCACCGATACGCCCAGAAAGGTCTTGTCGGTCAGTTTAAAGCCCATGGTGTTGATGATGATCAGCTTGGCTTCGGTAAAGAACATGCCCAGGCCCCGCGCGATGCTGGTCATGATCAGCGTAACGATGAAGGGCAGCATGCTCAGCTTTGCGATAAAGAAGCCGTTGACAAAACCGATTGCGGCGCCCACTGCGGTCGATGCCAGAAGCACAAGCGCGTAGCTGCCAAACGAGTTCATGTTGGCGCCTGCCTCAAACATCACGCGGATGATGAGCGCGCCCATGGCCGCCGACAGGTACATGTTCGACCCGGCGGAAATGTCGATGCCTCCGTCCATCATGACAAAGGCCATGCCGATCACGCCCAAGAGCAGCGGCGCGCTCTGCTGGAAGAGCAGCAGGATGTTGTTCGCGGTCAAGAAGTTCTTGTTGCTGAAGGAAAACACGACAAACATGACCACAAAGATCGAATAAACGCCGTACTTCACAATGAAGTCCAGGGAAAAAACCCGCTTTTTCGCATCAGGCATCGTACTTCCCTCCCGTGAGCGCGTAATCCATGATCCGCTTGGGATCGTATTCGCCCCTTACCAGGGATCCGGTCACCGCGCCGTCCTTCATGACCAAAATGCGGTCGCAAATGCCCATCAGTTCCTCCATTTCAGAGGAGATGCACAAAACGCCCGTGCCCGACTGAGCCAGCCCCAATATGAGGGTATAAATCTCGTACTTCGCGCCGACATCCACGCCGCGCGTCGGTTCGTCCATGATGAGCATCTTAGGACCGCGCGCCAGCCACTTGCCGATGACCACCTTTTGTTGGTTGCCGCCGGAGAGGTTGCTCGCGAGCTGAATCTTCTTATCGGCCACCTTGATGCCAAAATCCTTGATGATCGAGTCGGCAAGGGTCTCAACCTCGCGCTCGCTGATGCGCCCGAGCGCGCGGGTCATATCCGAAAGTTTCACCAGCACCAGGTTGTCCTCAACGCTTTTGGGCATCAGGAGGCCCTCCTTGCGCCGGTCTTCCGATATGAACGCCATGCCCCTGTCAATCCAGGCGGCGGGCGTCATGCCGCGCAGGGGATGCCCCTCAAACCTTATTTCGCCCTTGGCCATCGGGTCAAGGCCGTAGATCGCGCGCACAAATTCCGTGCGGCCCGCGCCCATCAACCCGAAGATACCCAGCACTTCGCCGCCCCTCAGCGTCAGTGAGACATCCTTGACGGCGGGCGGAGCCGAAACGCCCCGCGCCTCAAACATCACGTCTCCGACTTGCTTCTGCACGCTCGGATAGATTTTTTCAAGCTTACGCCCGACCATCATTGAGACAATATCGTCGCGGTTCAGTTCGCCCTTGTCCACATCGGCGATCATGTTGCCGTCGCGCAGCACCGATACCACGTCGCACAGCGCGAATACGTCCTCAAGGATGTGGGAAATGTACACCACGCACACGCCCTTTTCCTTGAGTCCCCGTATGATGTCAAACAGGAAATCCTTTTCCTTCTGCGAGAGCGATGTGGTCGGTTCGTCAAAGAGGATGATCTCGGCGTCCATGATGAGCGCCTTGATGATCTCGATGGTCTGGCGAACGCCCATCGGCAGGTTTTCAACCACGGCCCTTGGGCTGATGTTTACGCCCAGCTCCGCCAGTTCCTTTTTTGCCTCGGCGTTCATAAAACGGTAATTGACCGCGCCCGCACGGGTCTTGGGCAGGTCCTCGATATAGAGGTTTTCAGCCACGGTGAGGTTTGAAAAAAGGTTTAGCTCCTGATGAATGAAGGCGATCCGCGCCGCGCGCGCGTCATTGGGCGTAAGGGGCCTGTATTCCTTGCCGCGTATCGCCATCCGGCCGCTCTCAGGCGCCAACACGCCGCCGATGACGTTCATCAGGGTGGATTTGCCCGCGCCGTTCTCGCCCACAAGCCCGTGAACCTCTCCCTTTTTGAAGGTGAGGTTGACGCCGTGGAGCACTTCCACGCCGTAGAATCCCTTGCGGATGTCCTGAAGAGATAGAATCGTTTCTTGCATGTGCGTGCCTCCTTACGCCTTGAGCGCGCGGGCCGAAGCGCGAACGCTCATCCGGCGCGTAAACAGTTCAAGCGCCGCCGCGATCATGATGAACGCGCCCTTGACCACATCGTACAGCGTGTAATTGACGCCCAGGAGGTTGAGCATGTTGCTCAGCAGCATTAAGAACAAGACGCCGTAGAGCGTCTTCCTGACCGAACCGAAGCCGCCGGAGGGATTGGTGCCGCCGATGACCACCGCGCCGACGATGTTGATGTACATATTGTCGCCGAGCGTGGTCACGCCCGATCCGTTCTTCGCGGTGTACATCAGCCCCGCCACGCCCGCCATAAGGCCGCAATAAAGCAGTTCCAGAAAGATGATCCTTTTCACCGGAATGCCGGACACCTTGGCGGTCTCAGGGTTGACGCCCACGGCGTAGACCCTGCGCCCGAAAAGCGTCTTGTTCAAAAGCCAGTATGTAATGAGGAAGAAAACCGCCGCGATGACGATGGGGATGTAGTACAGATCGCCCTTGCCGCCAATCGCGGTAAAGCTCTTGGGCAAGCCGCCGAGTGAAATTTTATCGTAGAAAACATTGCCGAACCACACCGCCACGCCGGAGAAGACCAGCTTGGTGGAGAGGGTGGCAACAAATGACGGCATTTTTAGTTTCGAAACCGCCAGACCGTTGATCACGCCCACAAAAGCGCCGATAGCGGCGCCCGCGAGAATCGCGGCCGGGATTGCCCACACGGTATCCGCAAGCGCGGTCCGGACCAGAATGTATGCGCAAATGGTGCTTACGAGCGAGATGACGGAGGTCGAGGAAAAGTCCACGCCGCCGTTGAGCACGACCACCGTCAGGCCGGAGGCCGCGACCAGCAGTGGCGCGCAATCCTTGAAGTAGTTCTTGATGTTGTACGCGGAGGCAAACCCCTCCACAAAGATGAGCGCATAGGCCAAGAACACCATCCATATGAACAGGATCGCGTTTTCGGCGATGAAGCCTTGCAGCCGAGCCGACCGCCGCCCGGAACGATTCAAAGTGCCCATGATCATCACCCCTTTTGTCTCAGGCTTGACCGGCATCCGGTTACCCAATCGGCGGGATCAAACGGCGCGCCGCTTGATCCCGCCCGCTTTTTTGTTGCGGTTTACTTTACGCCCGCCCAGCCCCAGACCGATTCGGCAACCTCACTGAGGTTTTCGAAGTTCGCGATGATGCCGGGATCGATGGTATCGGACTTCTCGAGTTCTTCGCCGTTGATCAGCGAGACCGCGGCTTGTACGCACATCTTGCCCTGCTCAACCGCACCCTGCGCGGCGTTCGCCCAGTTGTAGCCGTCCTTGAGCATCTGCATGCCGTTCACGTCGCCGTCAAAGGAAATGACCGCCACGTGGTTGTCCTCGCCGATCTTCGCCCACTTGCCGATCTGCTCAAGTGAGGACTGGATGGGCGTCCACAGGAAGTCGGAAGGGGTGATGATCAAATCGACGTTCGGGTATGCCTGCAAGGCGTTCTGAAGGCCCGCCAGCGCGACTTCGTGGTTCCACTCGGTGGGCACGTCGATCACGACGTTTACATAGCCCGGATCGGCTTCAATGGCGGCCTTAAAGCCGTCGCGGCGCTGGATCGCGTTCTCGTCGCCCAGGTCGCCGATCAGCATGATGGCGTTTTCGAACTTGACGTTGTTGGCCTTGCAGTAGCCGATGAGCCAAGTCATTTCGTCAAAGGCCATCTGGTAGTTGTCCGAGAGAATCTGCGCCGACGGAACCGCTTCGCCTGTGGTGGGGCGGTTGTCCATGATGATCGGAATGTTCGCGTCGTTGCACTCTTCAATCGCGGCGTCGATGGCTACCGAGTCAACGGCCGCGCAGATGATCGCCTGGCAACCCTTTGCGATGAGCTGCGAAATCTGCTCGTTCTGAACATTGGCGTCACCGCCTGCGATGGCTTCGACGATTTCCACGTCCATCGCCTTGGCCTGTTCGTAAATCGCGGCGTAGTTGCCCTGCCAGAATTCGGTGTTCAGGTCGTCCATGGACAGGCCCACCTTGTAAGATGCGGCGGACGCGACAGACGCCGCCATCAGGAGTACGAGAACCAGCGCGAGAATCTTTTTCATGGTATTCCCTCCGTTGATCTATTTTTGCCCCTTATGGGGGACAAATCAGGTTGTCTTGGGCCGTTTCATCTTCTTGCGTATACGCACACGCAAATCAAACGCAATATCTGCGGGCACTTTTCCGCTCACTTCTCTTTGCTCTTCATATTTGCGTTAGCGCACACGCAAAACTTTTTAAAAAACGGCATCTCCCTGCCCCGTCTTTGTCACGCAAAGCAACAAGAAAACATTACAGCTGCCACAGACAGATCATATGCATTTTTACTCGAAATGTCAATAGCCAATCTGTACATTTGTGTAATTTGTCAAATACTCACAAGAAGAAAGGGGCATTTCCGTGGTTTATAGAAAGAGGGTATCCCCGACAGCGTGCATCATTGAGTGATCGGACGCGTTAAATCGCATAACAATTTTCGAGCGAATCTCAAGCTCCTGCGCTTGGGGAATCCAGTGCTGGGACAGGTGCTTAAAGAGAAGCGATACCGCCAGATAGCTCTGCCGCCGGGGTTCCTGGTCTATGATCATATCGCAGATGCCCGTCTTCAGGTATTCCTCCACCCGCTCCGTAACGTCGTATCCGATGAGCACCGGCTTCTTCTCCAAGGGGTGGTTGACCACGTAATCGCCAAGCGCCAAGGAACCCGTGGCGCTGTTGGAAAACGCGCCGTCGAGGTCCGGGTACTTGCGCAGCGCAGCGCCGAACGCCTTGTAGGCAAGATCCACGTCGTCGCTGTAGATTTCCGAAACCACAATGCTGATGCCCGGGTAGTATTTGCGAATTGTATCACAAAAACCGTTGCGCCGGTCCATGGCCGCGCCGGGGTGGAAAAAGCTGGTGAACACACCCACCTTGCCTTTGCCGCCGAGCAAGCGCCCCATCATATCGCCGGACATCTGCCCGGATTTGTAGGAGTTTTCACCCACAAAGACGAGGCGTTTGCTGTCGCGTGCATCCGAGTTGAACGTGACGACCGGGACGCCGGCATCGACGATTTTATCAATCAAAGGCGCCAGCGCGTCGCCGCCCGCGTTGATGGCTACGCCGTCAAAACGCGTATGGTCAAAATCCCTGAGCACTTTTTCCTGCTCGCCAACCTCCAGCGACTCGCAAGGAATATACTCAACTTTTAGGCCGTAATCGGCAAATTCCCGCTCGGCGTCCAGAAGCCCGCTGCGGATATGTTTATAGAAAAAATAAGGATTGCGCGGGGTGATGACGGCGATCGAATATTCCCTCTGGCGGCCCAGGGCGCTCGCGATCTTGTTGGGCTTGTAACCCAACTCCTGTGCGATTTTCATGATGTTGTTCTTGGTCGAGTCGTTGATCCGGCCCCTCCCATTCAAGGCGCGGTCAACCGTCCCCACCGACACATTCGCCGCCCTCGCAATGGTCATAATCGTAACTTTACCCATTTCAAATGGTCCCTTCCCCGCCCATGCATGCTACCGCTCACTTTAACATATCCAAAATTGCTTGTCAAGGCGGTCAAAGGCAAACCGTTCCCGCGCATCCGCGGCGGCATGGCAAGGCAAAAACAGCCCGTAAAATTTTGCGTGAACGCGCACGCTAAACACTTGCTTAAAATCATTTTTTGTACTATAATCGGCTGTGGAAACATGAAACATGAACGACAAGGGGGGCGCATTTATGAAAACCGTGAAGGACAAACAGGTTCTCGTCGGCGCTGATTCCGCCGGATATCCGCTCAAGGAAGCGGTTTGCAAGCACTTGCGCGGGAAGGGCTGGACGATCACCGACATCGGCGTTCGCGCTCAAGATGAAAAAGAGCCGGAGATGTTCCACCGCATCGGACTCAAGGTAGGCGCGAAGATCTCCGAAGGCGAATTTGAGCGCGCGCTTATTTTTTGCGGCACCGGCATGGGCATTCACATCGCCGCCAGCAAGTGCCCGCACGTACACGCGGCGGTGTGTGAAAGCGTGCCCGCTGCACGCCGGTCGATCACCGGCAACAACTGCAACGTGCTGTCCATGGGCGCGTTTTACGTAGCCCCGCAAATGGGGATCGAGATGGCCGAGGCGTTTTTGAACAACGGCTTTGGCGAAGGATATGCCTGGTGGCCCAACTTTTATGAGTTCCACAAGTTGGCTTTTGACGAGCTGGAAGCGTTCGACTATGAGGAATTCAAGAAAAATGGGTTTGAAGTCACAAAGCTGGGCGATTATCCCCTGGCCGACATGATGAACGACAAACCCGAATAAAGCCCGGCCGGGCGACAGACTTCGCCATACATTGGACAACATATCAAGGGGGACCTCGCGGGTGATCAATACCCGCGAGGCCCGCTCATCAACAAACCCCGGACAACGCCCCCGGCGACCTGTGCGCCGGGGGTGAATGGGATTTTGACCAAGGGCGGGCTTTATCGCCCGCCCGAAAAATCCCCACCCGCCCGGATTCCGCCCGGGAAAGTCCGCAGACTTTTCAGGAATCCGGCCCCGTTCCTTCCTCATCGAAAAGGTT
>JAVBND010000108.1:0-4108 GCA_031551775.1 Eubacteriales bacterium
CATTTGGGGTCCCCGGCCTTGGGCCGGGGACCCCAAATGGGCTGCGGGGCCGATTTCCTGAAAAGCCTGTGGGCTTTTCCGGGCGGAAATCGGGCGGGGAGGGATTTTGAGTCGGGAGGGCGGTAAAGCCCTCCCTTGGTCCAAATCCCATTCACCCCCGGCGCACAGGTCGCCGGGGGCGTTGCTTACGGGAGGGCTTTGGCCCTCCCCGTTCCCTCCCGAAAGAGAAGACCAATCCGGGGTCAGTCCCCGGATTGGTCCGAATTGGTCGTTTGCGCGTGGCGGGTTCGGTAGGGCTTTGGCCCTCCCCGTTCCCTCCCGGGGGGGGTTGTCAATTCCTCAGGCTGCTCAGCGGCGCGGGGATTCGGCCGCCGCGCTCGATGAAGCGCGCGCTTGAGAAGGGGTTGACCGGAATGATCGGCGCGCGGCCGAGCAGGCCTCCGAATTCCACCATTTCGCCCACGCCCTTGCCCGGCACCGGGATGATGCGCACCGCCGTGGTCTTGTTGTTGATGACGCCGATCGCGGCCTCGTCGGCGATGATGGCGGCGATCGTTTGGGCGGTTGTGTCCCCCGGCACCGCGATCATGTCAAGGCCCACCGAGCACACGCAGGTCATGGCCTCAAGTTTTTCGAGCGTCAGCGCGCCCGCTTTTGCGGCTTCTATCATGCCGATGTCTTCGCTCAACGGGATGAACGCGCCCGACAGCCCGCCCACGTGGGAGGACGCCATCACGCCGCCCTTCTTAACCGCGTCGTTGAGCAGAGCCAGCGCTGCGGTGCTGCCGTGGGTTCCGCACATTTCAAGGCCCATCTCTTCCAATATATGCGCAACCGAGTCGCCCACTTCGGGCGTTGGCGCGAGCGACAGGTCCACGATGCCAAAGGGCACACCCAGCCGCCTTGAGGCTTCCATCGCCACCAATTGCCCCACGCGCGTCACGCGAAACGCGGTCTTCTTGATGGTCTCGGCCACCACGTCAAAGGGCGCGCCCTTGACCGATTCAAGCGCCCGCTTCACCACGCCCGGACCGCTTACGCCCACGTTGATGGCCGTGTCGCCCTCGCCGGGTCCGTGAAACGCGCCCGCCATGAAGGGGTTGTCCTCAACCGCGTTGGCAAACACCACCAGCTTCGCGCACGCGAGCCCGTCTTGATCACGCGTAAGATCGGCGGCCCGCTTCACGGCCTGTCCGCACAGGTACACCGCGTCCATGTCGATCCCCGCGCGGGTGGACGCCACGTTGACCGACGCGCACAGACGGCCGGTCGTAGAAAGCGCTTCGGGGATTGATTCGATGAGCGCGCGGTCGCACTTCGTCATGCCCTTTTGAACGAGCGCCGAATACCCGCCGATGAAGTTGACCCCGGTTTCCCGCGCCGCGCGGTCAAGGGCGCGCGCTACGCCCAGCGGATCGTTGCTTGCCCCCGCGATCAGCGCCACCGGCGTCACCGAGATGCGCTTGTTGACGATCGGCACGCCGAACTCGCGCTCAATCTCATCCCCTACCTGGGTAAGCCGCTCGGCCTTTTTCGTGATCTTGTCGTATACCGCCTCCGCAAGCGCGTCCCCGTCCTCGCGCGCGCAATCAAGAAGCGATATGCCCATGGTGATGGTGCGCACGTCGAGTTTTTCCTTGTCGATCATGCTCAGGGTATCCAGGATTTCGTTTGTGCTGATCATCTTATTCCCTCAAATCTGGTTGATGGCTTCGAATATTTCGTTTCGCTGGATGCGGATTTCAAGCCCCAGCCGTCCGCCGAGCGAGGAAAGCGCAAGCGCCAAATCGTCAAAGGTCACGCTCGGGGCGGTGACGTCCACCAGCATCACCATGTTGAAAAGCCCCGAGAGGATGGTTTGGGAAATATCCAAAATATTTACGTCGCTCTCATAAAGCACGCGGCTGACCTGCGCGATGATGCCTTTTCTGTCAAAACCGAGTACCGTGACGACTGCCTTTCTCTGTCTGTCCATGGCGCACCTCTTCTCATGTTATTTCGGTTATTGTACCCCATCGGTGGCCATAGGGCATACCCCTTGCGCAAAAGATTTACGTGAACATTTGAAGACGCGGCGCGTCTATGAAGCGGCGCGGCGAAAAATTTTGCCCCTGAATGGAAGGAATTGCACCCGCAACGGCCTCAAGTGTTCACAGACCGGACACAAATCAGGGCAGGAAAAGCGGCGCGCGGTATAGAATAACTGTTCCTAAATACTTATCCTAGGAGGCGTACCATGACCAAAAAATCTTGGATTGCCCTTGTCATCGCGTTTGCGATGCTGATCTCGTGCTTTGCTGTTCTGGCTCAGACCGCCGGGGAAACGGCCGGAGCCGAAACCCAAGCCGCCGAGGAAGTGACGCAAGCAACTGCGGAAGACGCCCAGGCCCCCGCCGAAGACGCCCAGGCCCCCGCTGAGGAAAAACAACCTGTCGATATCAATGCGCTCAGCGACGACGCGGTCCTCATGACGGTCAACGGCGAAGCCATCACCAAGGGCGATATGTCGGTTCTCTACGACCAGATGATGCAGCAATACGCAGCCTACGGCATGGACTTTACGTCCACGGAAAACCAGCAGGCGCTCATGAGCTATGTGCTCAACATGCTGCTTCAGGAAAAGCTGATCATGCAGCAGGGCGTGAAGCTCGGCTTTGACCAGTTCACCGAGGCAGAGCTGGCGGCTTTCAAGGAAAGCGCCCAGCAAAGCTACGACAGCGCGCTCAACACCTACAAGGGCTACTACGCGGCGGAAGGCAAGACCGATGAGGAGGTCGAGGCCGAAGTCATCGCCTTCCTCGACCAGAACAACTATACGCCGGACGCAATCGCCGAAAACCTCAAGAAAAACGAGATTTACAACAAGGTTTACGCCGAGGCGACCAAGGACGTGAACGTCAGCGAGGATGACGTCAAGAAAGTCTACGGCGAAAAGGTGGAAGCGGCCAAAGCGGCCTACGCTGCCGCGCCCGCCCAGTACACAACCGATGTCGCGGGCGGCGCGACCATCTACTATACGCCCGAAGGCAACCGCACCGTCAAGCACATTTTGGTCAAGTTTGACGAAGCCGGTCAGCTCAAGACGCTTGAGGAAGAACTCGCGGCGATGGCCGAGGACGACGCGGCGCGCGAGGAGACCGAGAAAAAGATTGCCGAGATTACCGGCAAACTCCAGCCCAAGCTTGACGAGATCCAATCAAAGATCGACGCGGGCGAAGACTTCAATGCCCTGATCGATCAGTACGGCGAGGACGGCGGCATGAAGAACGGCGCCACCGCCGAGACCGGCTACACGATGAATGCCGCGACGACTTCCTTCGTGCCCGAGTTCACGGCGGCTGGCATGGCGCTCAACAAGGTGGGCGATATTTCTAAGCCCACCCTGAGCACCTACGGCTACCACATCATCCGCTACAACGGCGACGTGCCCGCGGGCGAGACGCCCTACGAAACCGTAAAGGACGCGCTCACCCAGACGCTCAAGGACGAAGCGGTCAAGGCCGCTTACAGCGCGGCCCTGAACGAATGGGCAAGCGCATCCGCCATCAGCTACGAGTTCATGGGCCAGTAGAGCCAAGAGAGCCGCTCGGAACACAGATCACGCGCCCGGGGATAAAGTCTCCGGGCGCCATATTTGGGTTGAGCAACAACAAGCGCTGGGCCGTCAGGTTCAGCGTTTGCGCGATGGAGTTCAGGTCTTCTCCTTCCTCAATCAGGTAATTCTGGCCCGCGCCGCACAGGCTCCGCTGGCTTCGCGGCGGCACGCAGTAGCGTTGCCCCGGCACAAGGCGCGTCGGGGTCACGTCAGGGTTCGCGCGCCGAAACGCCTGGTAGGACATGTTGTACCGCGTCAGGATATCGGTCAGCGATTGCCCATACCGGACCGTCGCTGAAGTGTACCCGGTCGGGCAGGCCGGTTGGGGGGGCGGCGCGGGCACAGGCGCCGGACGCGGAGGTGGCGTCGGTGCCGGGCGCGGAGGCGGCGTGGGCGTCGGACGCGGAGGTGGAGTGGGCACAGGTGCCGGACGCGGAGGCGGCGTCGGTGCCGGACGCGGAGGCGGCGTTGGCGTCGGACGCGGAGGCGGCGTCGGCGTCGGGCGCGGAGGTG